>JAFXNC010000053.1 GCA_017529875.1 Ruminococcus sp.
ATCGCGGAGCGTTTACCGCGGGTCCAGGGGGCGCGGTTAGCCCCCTGGCGGGGGTTTGGGGGCAGCGCCCCCAAGTCAAGGCGCAAAAGCAGTAAATTCATAGCACAGGCGCAAACAGTACACCCGGCGCTGCGCATAATAAAAGAGGGGGCATCAAGTGAAAATGCCTCCTCTTTGTTGTATGGGCGCACCAAGACGCAGCGCCGAAAAGCTGTCCTCCTGCACTCACAGGAAAGAGCCGAGCGGACAGCGTCCGCGAGCGAATTTCCGTCCGGTGAGGCAGGAGGGCGGGGCGCTATCTAAATGGGGGTTGCTGCCCCAAAAGCCCCTCCTCGCCTGTGCGTTATTTTTCCCTCTTGTTCGGTATTATTCTGCTTTTTTCTGAAAAGTTGCACATTCGCGTGCAACTTTTTTGCTTTTTCCGGCTATAAGTGAAAGGGTGTGATAGCGTGAGTGAAGAAAAGACCGGGTTGAGGGAGGCTCGTGCGGACTGCGGGTTCAGGGGGCTGTGGATACCTCGGGAGATATGGTTCGATGATAGGCTGACTTTGTTTGAAAAGGTGGTGTTTGCACGCATTTCCGCTCTTGATAACGGCAAGGGGTGCTACGCTACGAATAAGTATCTGGCGAGGTTCTGCGGGTATTCGATTTCTAAAACTGCGGATGCTTTGCGTAGGCTCAGAGAACTTGGGCTTATAAAGAGCGAAAGTAACGAGCAGGGGCAAAGATATATCCACGTCTGCTGTGAATACCTTTCAGAGGAACCGTCCAAAAATGAGACACCCCTATCCAAAAATGAGACACCCCTGTCCAAAAAAGAGACACCCCTGTCCAAAAAAGAGATACCCCTGTCCAAAAAAGAGATACCCCCTATCCAAAAAATAGACGCCCCTACATCTTATAAGAATACAAAAGAAGAAAGAATTAATGACTGTAAGCGCTTTGCGCCACCCACCCTCGAAGAAGTCAGAGCTTATTGCCGGGAGCGAAATAACCGCGTGGACGCTCAGCGGTTCATCGACTACTATACCTCTAACGGCTGGAAAGTCGGCAGGAATCCCATGAAGGACTGGAAGGCGGCTGTGAGAACGTGGGAGAGAAACGACGGCGGGGGTAAGCGTGAGAATAAAGGGCTCGAATGGGACACAAGAACAGTATTTGAGGTGATGGATGATGATGAAAGAGGTCTTTGAGAAACTGATACGCAACGCACTGGCGAACGACCCTCCGGGAGAGAAGGACTTCACCGGGAAGAACGGCCTGCTTTGCTGCGGGGAGGCTGGGAGAAGTACCGTGATGACCGCAGATCTTACCGGCGGCGACAGGCGCAGGACAGCCTTCCCGGATCAATATGAAAAAACACTTGACAAAACCGCTGTCCTGTAATATAATAGGAATTGGTGCTTTAACCTGTCAAAGTTTAAAAGCCAAAAAGCATTAAATCACTAAATTAAGAGAGGGAAAAGAAAATGGTCGGAATGTGGATCATACTTATCGCCTATCTGGTGCTCATGGTGGGCATAGGCGTGTATTACAGACGCAAGACCGCTAACGTCACAGACTTCGTGCTGGGCGGCAGAACACTGGGACCCTGGTTCACTGCCTTCGCCTACGGCACGAGCTACTTCTCCGCGGTCATCTTCGTGGGCTACGCAGGACGCTTCGGCTGGAGCTACGGCGTGTCCTCAACATGGGTGGGTATCGGCAATGCCGTCATCGGCTCGCTGCTGCCCTGGCTCATACTGGGCAAGCGCTCCCGCATCATGTCCAAGCATCTGAGCGCCAAGACGATGCCTGAGTTCTTTGAGAAACGCTACAACTCCAAGTGGCTCAAAACTATCTCGGCACTTATCATCTTCGTGTTCCTTATCCCCTACACCGCATCGGTGTACAACGGCCTGTCGAGACTGTTTGAGAAAGGCTTCGGCATACCCTACAAGTACTGCATCATCGTTATGGCAGTGTTCACCGCGATCTATGTCATCCTGGGCGGCTACAAGGCCACAGCCCTCACCGACTTCATTCAGGGCATCTTCATGCTGGTGGGTATCAGCGCGGTGGTCATCGCAGTACTCAACAAGCACGGCGGCCTCAGCTCCTCTGTTGACCAGATGTCCCGGATCACCAACGCCGCCGGCGAGAACGGCCAGTTCGCAGATATGTTCGGACCCGACCCCGTTAACCTGCTGGGCGTTGTCATCCTGACCTCCCTCGGTACCTGGGGACTGCCTCAGATGGTGGGCAAGTTCTACGCAGTCAAGGACAATAAGGCTGTCAAGACCGGTACTATCGTATCCACCGTATTCGCGGTAGTGGTAGCAGGCGGCTGCTACTTCCTGGGCGGCTTCGGCAGACTGTTCGTTGACGCAGACGCCGCCGGCGCACCTGTCACCGGCTTTGACGGCATCGTGCCCGAGATGATGAACGCTATCCCGGAGCTGCTCTTCGGCGTAGTTATCGTACTGGTGCTCTCAGCGTCCATGTCCACCCTGTCCTCGCTGGTACTTACCTCCAGCTCGGTGCTGACCATAGACCTTATCAAGCCTTTCAGGAAGAAGATGACCGAGAAGCAGGAGCTGCTCATCATGAGGCTGTTCATCGGCGTATTCCTGCTGATCTCGGTAGTTATTGCGATCTTCACCCTGGAGAACCCCACCACGATCATCTCGACGCTCATGTCGATCTCCTGGGGCGCACTGGCGGGAGCCTTCCTGGCACCCTACCTGTACGGTCTGTACAGCAGGAAGATCACCAAGGCGGCAGTCATGGCCTGCTTTATCAGCGGCGTGGGACTGACCCTTGCCCATATGTTCTACTTCACCTTCGGCAAGCGCACTCTGACCATCGGCGGCCTGTCGATACACTCGGCTATCAACGCCGGTGCGATCACGATGCTGTTCGGTCTGATACTTGTGCCGGTAGTGAGCCTGATCACGAGGAACAAGAAAGAGGATCAGGAGTACTACGACAAGGTATTCGAGTGCTATGAGAACAAGGAGCTGTAAAAACGCAGCAAGCTGAAACAAACGAACGCGGAGCGGATCGAGCCCACCCGGGACTCCAGACCGCTCCGCGTTTAGCTTTTACGGCTTGTGCGTTTTTCCTTTGCTTTTTTGCTTTTTCGATTTTTCCCTTTACTGTTTCAGGGTTGACTTTATCATCGAAAAGTGATATAATAAAATAGTATATTTGTGTGCTTCGGAGGTATCGCTATGTCTGAACGCTTCCTTATGGGAAATGAGGCTATTGCCCTCGGCGCCGTACACGCCGGCGTTAATGTGGTTTCCGGGTACCCCGGTACCCCTTCTACCGAGATCCTTGAAACTGTCGCCAAGAACAACAAGGACGGCTCCGTCTACGTCGAGTGGTCGGTCAATGAGAAGGCCGCACTTGAAGTGGCCGCAGGTGCCGCCTATTCCGGCGCAAGAGCCCTCGTTACTATGAAACAGGTGGGTCTCAACGTGGCCTCCGACCCCCTCATGAGCCTCGCTTATGTGGGCGTTAAGGGCGGCATGGTCATAGTCTCCGCCGACGACCCCGGCCCCATATCCTCTCAGACCGAGCAGGATACCCGGCACTTCGCCCAGTTCGCCAAGCTCCCGGTCTTCGACCCCTCCTCCCCCGAGGAGGCCTACGAGATGATACAGGACGCCTTTGAATGCTCCGAGCGTTACGGCACACCGGTGCTGTTCCGGCCTACCACAAGGGTCTGCCACGGCTGCGCCTCGGTGAACGTGAAAGACAGCTTCGAGCCCCACAAGCCTGAGGGCTTTGTCAAGGACACCATGCGCTGGGTGATCTTCCCCCGCACATCTTATCTCAATCACTGTAAGATAGAAAAGCGCGACCCCGTCCTCGGCGACGAGTTTTCGGGATACCGCTTCAATACCGTCACAGGCTCCGGGCGTATCGGCATCGCCACCCACGGCATCAGCTATGCCTACACCAATGATGCCCTCAAGGACTGCGGCAGCGCATACAAGCTGTTCAAGGTCTCCACCCCAAACCCCTTCCCGGAGAGGCTGGCACTGGGATTTCTCGACGGCCTCGACGAGGTGGTCTGCATCGAGGAGCTTGACCCGGTGATAGAGCGGGCGCTGACCTATGTCTGCGGCAAGCATCACCTTAACGTGAAGATACGCGGCAAGCTGGACGGCACAGTTCAGCCCGCCGGTGAGAATACAGTAGAGTCTGTCAGAGATGTACTGTCCGAGTATTTGGACTTGAAGTACGAGCAGGCCGATTTCCCGCATCCCCCGGAGCTGCCGGTAAGGCCGCCTGTGCTCTGTGCGGGCTGCCCCCACAGGGGGTCGTTCTACGCGGTGAAGCAGGCCGTCAAGGGCAGGAAGGCCGTGTTCAGCGGCGATATCGGCTGCTACACCCTCGGCAACGCCCAGCCCCTTGACATGGTGGACACCTGCCTGTGCATGGGCGCTGACGTGACCATAGCGCAGGGCATACACCGGGTGGAGCCTGACACGCTGAATTTCTCCTTTATCGGCGATTCCACATTCTTTGCCTCCGGCATCACCGGGGTGGTGAACGCCGTCTACAACCAGACTGACATCATCCTCATAGTGCTGGACAACTCCACCACCGCCATGACCGGTCATCAGCCCCACCCCGGCACCGGAATCACCATGATGGGGGAGGTCAGCACCAGGGTCTCCATAGAGAAGATACTGAACGCCGTGGGCTGCTCCTATGTGAAGACGGTCGATCCCCTTGACCTTGCGGCGGCGCAGGCTGCTGTTAAGGAGGCCGCCGACATGAAGGGCGTCAGGGCGATCATCATGAAGTCCCCCTGCATTGCCGTCACAAAGCCTCAGCAGACCTACACGGTGGATGCGGACAAGTGCATCAACTGCAAGAAGTGCATCCGGGAGCTGGGATGTCCCGCAATAGTCCTCACCGGGGGCAAAACTACCATAGAACCGGGGCTTTGCTTCGGCTGCGGAGTATGCGCACAGGTCTGCCCGGTGAAGGCCATAAACAACTGACAGGAGGACGGGACGATATGACCAACATACTTTTATGCGGAGTAGGCGGGCAGGGGACTGTCCTTGCCTCCAAGCTGATAGCCTTTGCCGCTATGGAGCGTGGGGACAGCGTTCGCACCTCCGAGACCATAGGCATGAGCCAGCGGGGCGGCTGCGTGGTATCTCACGTCCGCGCCGGCAAGGATATAGATTCCCCCATGCTCCCCAAGGGCTCGGCGGATATCATCATAGCATTCGAGCCCGCCGAGGCAGTGAGGAACATCTCATATCTGCGTAAGGGCGGCACAGTCATAGTCAACAAGAAGGCTGTCAAGCCCGTAACAGCGTCGCTGACAGGCTCCTCCTATGACGGCTCCGAGGCGCTGGCGTATCTTGAACAGAACGTGAGCCGTTTGCGCATATTGGACGGCGACGATATCTGCGAGAAGTGCGGCTCCACAAAGGTGCTGAACATCGCGCTGCTGGCGGCTGCCGCCAAGACCGGCGAGCTGGGCATGACTGTGGATGAGCTGAAAAACGCCATAGTAAAGCGCATACCCCGGAAGTTCCATGAGCTCAACCTCAAAGCGGTGGAGCTTGCGTAACATATCAAGGAAAGTAAGGAAAAAGAACAAATGTCAGTAATCAAGACAGAGGCTCTCACCTATGTCTACGGCGAGGGCACGCCCTTTCGCAAGGTTGCGGTGGATAACGTTGACCTTGAGATAGAGGAAGGGGAGTTCATCGGCGTCATCGGGCATACCGGCTCCGGCAAGAGTACGCTGATACAGCATTTCAACGGCCTGCTCAAGCCCACCTCCGGCAGCATATACATCGACGGCGAAAAGCTCTGGGAGGACAAGGCAAGGCTGCGAGCCATACGCTTTAAAGTCGGGCTGGTTTTCCAGTACCCGGAGTATCAGCTCTTCGAGGAGACCTGCTACAAGGATATAGCCTTCGGCCCCAAGAACATGGGCCTTAGCGAGGAGGAGATCGACAAGCGGGTGCGGGAGACTGCAAAGCTTTTCGGCATCAGCGACGCTATGCTGGAGAAGTCCCCCTTTGAGCTCTCCGGCGGACAGAAACGCCGTGTAGCCATAGCGGGCGTTATGGCTATGGAGCCCAAGGTGCTGATCCTCGACGAGCCTGCCTCCGGCCTCGACCCCAAGGGCCGCTCCAAGATACTGGGGCTGATCCGGGAATATCATCGGGAGAAGAAGAACACCGTAATGCTGGTGTCCCACTCAATGGAGGACGTCGCCAAGCACTGCTCCCGTATACTGGTGATGAACAGCGCCAAGATCTTCTGCTACGATACCCCGGTTAACGTCTTCGGCAGAGCCTCCGAGCTGGAGAGCATGGGGCTTGCGGTGCCGCAGATCACAAGGGTGTTCAACCGGCTCAAAGCCCTGGGTCACGATCTCGGCGACGAGGTCTACACCGTGGGCTACGGCAAAGAGCTGCTGCTGAACTCGCTGAGGAAAAAACAGGGGGGAGAACCGTGACGACTAAAAGGCAGATGTCCGAGACCTATCTGGTGGCGGCGATACTTGCTTCGGCGGGGGGCTTCCTCGACGCATACAGCTACATAGTCCGCGGACACGTCTTTGCAAACGCTCAGACCGGCAACATAGTGCTGCTGGGGATGAACTTCTTCGAGCGCGACTGGCTGGCCTGCGCCAAGTACCTGCTGCCCATAGTCATGTTCGTGGCAGGAGTGCTGCTGGCGGACAGGATGAGGGTCAAGCTGGCTAATTCAAGCCTCCACTGGCGGCAGCACATCATACTCATAGAGGCCGTAGTGCTGGTGGGAGTGGTGTTCCTGCCGGCGGGTGAGGGCAACGAGCGCTTCGACCTGATAGCTAATACCATGATATCGTTCGTATGCTCATTACAGGTGGAGAGCTTCCGCAAGGTCCACTCCATAAGCTTTGCCACCACCATGTGTACCGGCAACCTGCGCACCGCCACAGAGCATATCTCGCTGTACCTCACCGAGAAGGACACCGAGCATCTCAAAGCCGCTTTGAAGCTCTACGGCATAATCGCGTTTTTCATACTCGGAGTAATCATAGGCAGCCTGCTTTGCTCGGCGCTGGAACGTTCGGGACTTATCTTCGTGATAATACTGCTCATAGCGGTATTCGTGCTGATGTTCACAGACCTGGAGAAGCATGAGCAGCAAGAACACGATCGGGTCGATCAGACCTGACCCAAAAGGAGTATTTGCCTTGTTAAAGGATATTACCATAGGACAGTTCTTCCCGGGGAAGTCACCCATACACCGCATGGACAGCCGCGTCAAGCTGCTGCTGACCGTGGCGTTCATCGTGATGCTGTTTCTGGCGAAGAATATGTACAGCCTGGGCATCGGCGTTATATTCACGCTTGTGACCTATCTGATATCGGACATACCGTTCAAGATGATCCTCAAAAGCCTGAAGCCGATCATGCCCATACTCATCTTCACCTCCATACTGAACCTGCTGTTCATCCGGACGGGGGACGTTTACTGGGAGTGGAAGATAATCAAGATAACCTCAGACGGCGTTGATACGGCGGTGTTCATGACGGTCAGGATAATCTGCCTCATCGTCGGCAGCTCCCTGCTGACCTACACCACCTCGCCTATCGACCTGACAGACGGCCTTGAAAAGCTGCTGTCGCCCCTCAAAAAGATCCGGGTGCCGGTGCATGAGCTGGCTATGATGATGACCATAGCGCTGCGTTTTATCCCGACCCTCATTGAGGAGACCGACAAGATCATGGCAGCACAGAAGGCCAGAGGCGCCGACATGGAGACAGGCTCCATAATCAAGCGTGCAAAGGCGCTGGTGCCCATACTGATACCGCTGTTCGTGTCCTCTTTCAGACGCGCCGAGGAACTGGCGCTGGCTATGGAGTGCCGCTGCTATCACGGCGGCGAGGGCAGGACGCGGCTCAAACAGCTGAAAATGCACCTTGTGGATCTGATCGCCGCGCTGTATGTGGCGGCCTTCATCGCAGGGGTAGTGCTGGTGAATATTTACGTGAAAAAGTGAGATGCTATGAGGAACCTCTTTCTTACCCTCGCCTACAACGGCGCTGCCTACCACGGCTGGCAGCGGCAGAATAACGCCTATACCGTTCAGCAGGCGGTAGAGGAAGGCCTCTCGGCGCTGCTGGGGGAGGATGTGACCGTGAACGGCTGCTCCCGCACCGACGCCGGCGTCCACGCCAATATGTACTGCCTGACCTTTCAGACGGAGAATGCGATACCCCCCCAGGGGCTCATTATCGGCGTAAACGACAAGCTCCCGGACGATATCGCAGTCAGGGAGTGCAGGGAGGTGCCGGAGGGCTTTCACGCAAGGTTCGACTGCAAGGGCAAAGAGTACCTCTACATAGTCCACAACAGCGCACTGAAAAACCCCTTCTACAAGGACACCGCCATGCGCTGGCGGCATCCCATAGACGCGCAGCTGCTTGACCGTGAGGCCAAGGCCTTCATCGGCACCCACGATTTCAAGGGCTTCTGCTGCGCCGACAACGACAAGGAAAATACCGTAAGAGAGATATATTCATTCGATGTCCGCAGAGACGGGGAGCTGGTCAGGTTCACCGTTTCGGGCAGCGGATTTCTGTACAACATGGTGAGGATAATGGTGGGCACACTGCTCTACATCGGCGACGGCAAGCTTGCGCGGGGCTGCATCCCCGGACTGATAGCCGCCCGTGACCGCACCCTCGCCGGGAAGACGGTGGAGCCCCAGGGCTTGTACCTTAACAGAGTTTTTTATGAAGAAGGTAAGATGACACTTGAAAAGCAAGGATAAAAAGAAGCTCCGCCGCGCCCTGCTCGAGGACGGCAACGAGGGCTTCGAGGTGCCCGCTGAGGTGCGTGCAAAGGAAAAGACCGCCAGCAGCGGCTTTGCCAGAGGAGTCACCGAGGAAGACAGGAAAAGGCATGAGGATATCTTTGGTTCCCTCGGCTCCGCCGATGACCAGGAGGTCATAGACCTTTTCGGGGACTTCAGGGACACCTTCATAGAGTATCCCGACCCGGAGGAGCCCGAGGAACTGCCCAAAGAAGACTACGACCCTGAGGAGCCTGCCCCGGAGGAGCTGTCCGCAGCCGCCTATGTCCGGGAGGAGCCGGATGAGCCGGAGGACATCCTGCCGGAGAACGAGGCCGAGCAGAAAAAAGAGCCTGTGAATATTTTCAGCATCCTTGACGAGGCTCCCGACCCGGAGGAAGAACAGCAGGACGAGGGCTTCGAGCCGGGCTACGCCGGGGAGACCTTCGCGGAGTTCGAGCATTATGAGGACTACCCCTCCCCGGAGCATGAGGATATACCTGAGTACGATAATACCCCGGAGGATATCGAGGGGGACGACTTCGAGCCCGCCGAGGACGAGGCCGCCGAGCGCCGCAGAATGATGATCGAGCACACCAGCAACATCACCCTCACCGCTGCGGAGATCGCCGCACGCAAGAAGGCTCACGCCGAGGAACGCGCCAAGGCCAAAAACAAGGGCAAAAAGAAACCCGAGCCCGAGAAGGCCGAGAAGCCCAAAAAGACCAAGCCCGAGAAGACCAAGCCCGCCCCGGATCCCATGGAGGACACGGTGGACATGGAGGACTTCCGCCGGGATAGAAACAAGCTCAAAAACAGAAAGCGCCTGAAAAGGCTGATAATACTGCTGATCATCGCCGGCATAGCGGCGGGGGTATACTTCACCAGGAACCTGTGGATACCCAAGCTGGAGGGCATACTTGACAAAAAGCATGAAACTATCGTCAACGACGGCACCGAGCAGGCGGGCAACTTCCCTCTGAACACCGGCAACGCCTCGGTAAAGCAGATCACCAGCCTTGACGGCAGCCTTGTCACCGTGGACGGCAGCCACATCACCACCTACGAGGCCAACGGCAAGCTCAGAGAGACCGTATACCACAGCTACGGCAGCCCCGTGGTGCGCTCTGTGGGCAAGAGGATGCTCTGCTTCAACTTCGGCGGAGCAGGTTTCCGGCTCTACGGCAAGAGCGGTCAGGTCTTTGAAAAGCAGATCGAGGGCACCGTCCTGCTGGGCGACCTTGCCGCAAACGGCAACGTGCTCATAGTCTGGGAGGACAGCCGGTATAATGTAACAGTCAGCGTCTACGACAAGAACGGCGCCGACCTCTACAAGTGGACTAACGGCGACCGTATCTCCGACGCGGCCTTCACCGCCGACGGCACAGGGCTCATCGTGGCGGGCTTCGGCGCTAAGGACGGCAAGCTCACCTCGGTGATACACAGGATAGATATGACCAAGAGCAACGCTGTGCTGGACAGCGAGCCCATAGAGGGCATCATCCTCAAAGCAGCCGAGGCCTCCGAGGGCAGCATCTGGGTAATGTGCGAGGACGGCCTGAGGATGCTCTCCGAGACCGGCAGCCTGCTGGGAGAGTATATGTTCAAGCTGGCTCCCGAGAGCTTTGAGCTGAGCCAGAGCTGCGCCGTGGCGGCGGTCAACGAGATCGGCGGCGGCACCAGCGTGTATATCTTCGACGGCACAGACAAGGCCCTCACACCTCACACGATCACCGCCGAGAACGACCGCATCAAGAAGGTGCACTGCTTCGACGGCATGGCCTTCGTGCTGGGCAGCAAGAAGCTTGACGCCTACGCCTCCGACGGCAGCCTTATATCTACGTCCGAGGTCTCCGATGACCACAGCGACTTCGTATACTGCGAGAACGCAGCCTACTTCATAGACAGACAAGAGATAAGCAAGGTAATATTCAAGACCTGAGAAAGGAACAGCTATGTCAGTTGTACTTGACATCATGGTCCTCGCCGTTGTAGCGCTGACAGCGTTCATCGGCTACCGGCGGGGCTTCGTAAGATCGGTGGTAAAGATGCTGGGGACAGTGGCCTGCGTCATCGCGGCGCTGATAATCTCCGACATCCTTGCCGGCGCCGTGTACAGCGGCATTGTGGCGCCCAGAGTGGAAAACGCTCTGGTAAACGAGTTCGGCAGCTTCAGCATCACCTCTGAGGTGAAGACTGCTCTGAACAAAATGGGCGCAGAGGTCACTCTCGACGACAAACAGCTCAAAAAGGCCCTCTCGGATTCCGGGAGCCTGCCTTCGGCCTTCGAGCGGATAGCCTTAAACTCCGGCAGCGGCGAGAAGAAAGCCGCCGACCTGCGGGAAAAGACCGAGGATTACTTCGGCGGCGGGGGCTTTGTAAAGGACATCGCCGAGGCCGCCGGCATGGACGACCCACAGGCGGTCAGCGAGCGGGTACAGCTCTCGGCGGGCAAGGCCTACGACCTGGTGAGAGCCTTTGCCACCGGCGAGGATAACCGGGCAGGCGTGCACTATCTGGTGTACAACGTCATCGACGGCCTGCTGACCTCGATAATCCGGTATATACTCTTCGCGGTGATACTGATAATACTGGAGATAATCATGGCAGTCATACTCCGTGTGGCGGGAGTGCTGGATCATCTTCCGGCGATCTCCGGGGCCAACAAGACCCTGGGGCTCATGCTGGGTATATTGAAGGGCGTGCTTTATGTACTGCTTGTCGCAGGCATCTGCGCCGCGGTAGTCAAGACGGATCAGATCATGGATCCGCAGACCTTCGACGACAGCCACATATTCGGGATATTCTTCCGGATCTTCTACTGACAGAAAGGGGACACTATGGAACAGGTATTATGCTCAAAATGCGGGAAACGCCCTGCGGTGATGTTTATTTCCCAGGTCGATCCCAATAATCCCAAAGAGAAAAAGCATCAGGCGCTGTGCTTGCAGTGCGCCTGCGAGCTCGGCATATCTCAGACCGAGGACTTCAAGAAGATGCTTGGCATCTCCGACGAGGAGATCAAGAACATGACCGAGCAGCTCATGGAGCTCAACGACGGCAACGACTTTGAAATGGGCGGCAGCGGCACCATGCCGGGGTTCCTCAGCCAGCTTTTCGGCGGCGGCGGCGGAGAGCCTCCCGTGCCCAAGTCCGACAGACCCAAGCCGGGAGATCCCCGGGACCCCCGCAGCCGCTTCAAGGGTGAAAAGCGGGAGAGGAAGAAGGAGCTGAAATTCCTCAGCAACTACTGCACCAACCTTACCGAGAAGGCCAGAAACAACGAGCTTGACAACATCATCGGCAGAGATACCGAGGTCGCAAGAGTGATACAGATACTCTCCCGCAGGCAGAAGAACAACCCCTGCCTCATCGGTGAGCCCGGCGTCGGCAAGACTGCCATAGCCGAGGGCATCGCCCAGAGGATCGTGGCAGGGAATGTGCCCTTCCGCATCAAGAACAAGGAGATCTATCTCCTTGACCTGACTGCTCTCGTGGCAGGCACCCAGTTCAGAGGCCAGTTCGAGAGCCGCTGCAAGGGTCTTGTGGAGGAAGTCAAGAACGAGGGCAACATCATCCTTTTCATCGACGAGGTACACGCCCTTGTGGGTGCAGGCGACAGCAGCGAGGGCTCCATGAACGCCGCCAACATCCTCAAACCCGCCCTCTCCCGGGGCGAGATACAGGTCATCGGTGCCACCACCTTCAAGGAGTACCGCAAGTATATCGAGAAGGACTCCGCATTGGAGCGGCGTTTCCAGCCGGTATCGGTAGGGGAGCCCACGGTGGAGGACACTATCGAGGTGCTCAAGGGCATATCCAAGTACTACACCGCGCACCACAGGGTCAACATCTCGGAGCACTGCCTGAGGATGTGCGCCATCCTCTCCGAGAGGTATATCAATGACAGATTCCTGCCCGATAAGGCCATAGACCTGCTGGATGAGGCCTGCGCCTGCCGCAGCATCGCCACTCCGGAGCTTGCCGAGTACGACAGGCTCAACGACGAGCTGAAAAAGCACCGCGATAGCCTCGCCGAGCATGAGGAGGGCCCCGACCCCAACTATGAGGTGCTGGCGCAGGAAAAATCCGAGATCTCCCGCATCGAGAACCGCCTCAAGGAGGTGGAGGGGACACTGGCTAAGGTCAGCGTCACCGACGGGGATATCTCCAAGGTCATCGAGATGTGGACGGGCATCCCCGCCAACAAGATCGTCGAGACCGAGTACGAGAAGATCCGCGGCCTGAAGGACGCCATGAGCCGCCGCATCATCGGCCAGGACGCCGCCGTTGACAAGGTGGTCAGGGCTATCAAGCGCACCCGCGTACAGCTCTCCAAGCGCCGCAGACCCGCCTCTTTCATCTTCGTGGGACCCACCGGCGTGGGCAAGACGGAGCTGGTGAAGGTGCTGGGCGAGGAGCTTTTCGACGAGACCGAGCCTATCATCAGGATAGATATGTCGGAGTATATGGAGAAGCACTCAGTCTCCAAGCTCATCGGCTCGCCTCCGGGCTATGTGGGCTTCGACGAGGCGGGACAGCTCACCGAGAAGGTGCGCCGCAGACCCTATTCGGTGATACTTTTCGACGAGATCGAGAAGGCTCACCCCGACGTTATGAACATCATGCTGCAAATACTCGACGAGGGCAGGCTCCGGGATTCCCAGGGACGCAGCGTATCCTTCGAGAACACCGTGATCGTCATGACCTCCAATGCGGGCTCCACCTCCAAGGAATCCGGCGTGGGCTTCAACAAGACCGATGCCGAGATCTCGGAGGAACGCGCCATGAAGGCACTTAGAGATTTCCTGAGACCGGAGTTTTTAGGCAGAGTGGACGAGGTAGTGGTATTCTCGCCGCTGACCCAGGAGGACTACGCCAAGATCGCCGGCCTTATGCTGGACGAGATGAAGCAGCCCCTCTCCGAGAACGGCATAACCTTCGCCTATGACAGCAAGGCCACGGCTCTCATCGCCGAGAAGACCCACGGCGGCAAGCTGGGCGCCCGGGACATCAGGCACTATATCCGGGAGAACGTGGAGGACAAGGTGGCTGAAAAGCTCATCGACGAAGGCCAGGGCAGCGTTACGGCTCTCGGCCTCACCGCAGAAAACGGCGAGCTGCGGCTCGATATACTGTAAACGAAAGGACGATCACAATGACCTACAAGGAAGAATTCATCAAGTTCATGGCAGACAGCGGCGTGCTGACCTTCGGGGACTTTACCCTCAAGAGCGGCAGAAAGGCTCCCTACTTCATCAACTGCGGCAACTACAAGACCGGCGGACAGCTGGCCAAGCTGGGCGGCTTCTATGCCGACTGCATCATGGACAACAAGATCCCGGTGGAGACCCTGTTCGGACCCGCCTACAAGGGCATCCCCCTGGCGGTATCGGCGGTGGTGGCGCTCTCCGAGAAGTACAATGTTGACGTTTCCTACTGCTTTGACCGCAAGGAGGCAAAGGATCACGGCGAGGGCGGTATGTTTGTGGGCAAGAAACTCTCCGACGGCGAGAAGGTCATCATCATCGACGACGTTATGACCTCCGGCAAGGCTCTGCGCGAGTCGCTGCCCAAGCTGAAAAGCGCCGCAGACGTGGACGTTACGGCTATGGTCATCACCGTTGACAGAATGGAGAAGTCCCTGACCTCGGACAACTCGGCGGTGCAGGACGCTTTTGCCGAGTTCGGCATCAAGGTATACTCTATCGTCAACATCAACGACATCATCAAGGCCATCGAGGACGGCATCGTAGAGGGCAGGGAGTACCTCGACGCCATGAAGCAGTACCGTGCCGACTACGGTGTAGAATACTGAGCACCATATATAAGGCCGGATCCGACCTCCGGCAACAACATAGTGTAACCGTTTTGTAGTAAAATGTAATGGAGTTGTTCTTGAATTTACTTTGAATTTGTGTATAATAAGAGGTGTAGAACACAAAGAAAGAACAGAAAACCTATGAACTGCTGAGGCAACCCCTTAGCTCGTTTCATCCTCTCCAAAATTTTTACACAAGCAAGAAGGCAGCCAATAGGCTGTCTTTTTCGCGTATATACGCACTTTGGCACATAACAAAGAGGACACCGGTGATCCGATGTCCTCTGTTTTTTGTGTATTTCAGTCATTGCCGTGGGTCTTGTGATACTCCTTTTTCAGGTGATGCAGATATACAAAGTGTATCACCTGGGTGGAGATTATCAGCACCACGCCCACGATCAGCAGGATGAGCTGGAGCTTGAATATCCTGTTGAGGGAGATCTCGAACATTCCCGTGACCGTCTTGTAGATGTACTCGTTGCGTATGAAGAAGGCGTCAAAGTAGTTGGTGGCTTTCAGATAGATCGTGGGGATCAGGTAAAAGCCCGAAGTTACGGTCAGGATCAGTCCCAGCCAGTAGGGGTAATCCCTGGGGTGGCGGCGGTCAACGATCGCCATACCCACCAGCAGCAGCAGCGCGATGCCCGCAAATACGAACACACCGATGCCGATAAGCTTGGAGTACTTGTGTACGCTCTCCGCCGCCGACGTCCCCGAGAACTGATACAGCATCATGACGTCGAAGCGGCTCTCAATCTGGGTCTTGGCGGTCTTGATAGTGTTGTTCAGCAGCTTATCGTACTCTTTGTCCTTCTCGATGCCGTGTTCCTCGGCGTGCTTGTTGACGTAGTCGGTGATGCTCTTCTCGATCTTGGAGAAGTCGTAGTTCACCGAGGGCTTGGGCGCGGTCTCGTCGGTGAGGTAGTTGAGGGACTCCTGGAGCAGCTTGTAGGAGGCGGTGTAGAGCTCCTCCTTGTCCAGCGGGTCAGTGTAGACCTCCACCGGGATGCCGGTGGCGTTGGACAGGGACTTAAAGTAGGTACACAGCTCGTTATAGATGGAGTCGGTGACGTTCTTGGCGTTCATGGCCTCGTTGTAGATCTTCGGATCCAGCAGGGTGCTGTTGACGAAGATGCAGGCCTGCATCAGTATCACGAATATGGACACAAACAGCGCCAGCACCGCCATAGGCGGGAAGTGGTAAAGCTTTTTCATTGCTCAGGCACCTCCACGTCCTTCCATTCGCGCTCCACGATATCGCAGAGGCAGGCGAGGCGGTACTCGCTCATGCCCAGTCTGCCGTTGTTCCAGCAGGTGAACATGGTAAGGCGGTCGCCGTGGTCGGGCAGCTGCCTGATGTAGGTGAGGTCGTTCTCGTGGAAGGTGACGATCTCCTTGACGATGTAGGTCAGTTTACAGTATTCGGTCTCCAGCACCACGGTATCGCCCACCTTGACCTGAGGCAGCAGGTAGAAGTAGGTATGGTTATGGGCAGCCAGCACCACGTTCCCGACCTTTCCGATGAAGGTGGAGCCGTTGTACCAGCCGATGCCGCACTCAAGTATATCAGCCGACCAGCCGCAGAACACCGGGTACTCTTTCATGCCGATGCTGTCGATGGTGAGGGAGCCGTATCTGTCGCCGTAGTAGGGGTAGATCATGTAGTGAGGCTTCTCGGGGGTCGTGTCAACTGCGCTGTCATCCAGCTCGATCTCCTTGATCCTGACCTCCATGTCCTCGTCGTGGTAGAGGTTGACCTGCATATCGCCGCTGGTCTGGACGCTGTCGCCGTCGAAGACCATATCCACATAGGGCTTGATATCACTGTAAGGTTTGAGCAGAACAAGCACGAACAGCCCGAAAACAAACAATAACATCAAAAAAGGTGTGAGAACAAAAGTCAATGTTCTCAGCACCTTATTCGACGAAGAATGTTTACGGTGATGAGCGTGTTCCGCAGAAGCAGAATTTCTCTCACTCATATTTAGGGTTCAACTCCGTAGGCTTAGTTTTCCCTGTTCTTCTTAGCAACAACAACGATGCCAGTACCAGCCAGAGCGATGGAGATAGCAGCCATAACAGCAGCAGCAGCGTTAACGCTGTTTACATCACCGGTCTTGGGGTTGGTGTTGTCGGCAGGTGTGGTCTGCTTCTTTCCGTCGTCAGACTCGATAGTAGCGGATACATCGTAACCGTGATTGTCATTTCTCTTGGTAACAGTTACCTTAACGCCTACATCAGTACCTGCGTCAACGCAAGCCTTGATGATAGCCTGTCTGTCGTCCTCGGTCATCTTCTTGAACAGAGCCTCCTTGGCGTCATCGTCCATAGCAGCGATCTCTTCCTGAGAAGCATACTTGTTGATAACGTTGTTGGCAACTCTCTCGATGTCCTTGCACATGGTCTCGAACTGAGCAGAGGTGAACTTGGTGCCGTTAGCCTCAAGGAAGTTGCTCAGCTGCTCAACGTTGTGGCTCTGGAAACCGGCAACCTTTGCGCAGTCAACAACGCTGTCAGCGCTTGCAGCAGCGGAAGCGGTTATAGCCATAGTAGCAGCCATAGCTGCGGAAACGACAGCAGTAGATACAAGCTTTTTGATCTTCATGATTATTTTCCTCCTGAATTTAGAATAGAGTAAACCTACGTTTAGATTATAGCACAGCGCCGGACAAATTGCAAGCATTTTAATAATTTAGCAAAGCAATTCGGCGTTTTCGCCTATAACGAATAACATCGACTGTGCATTTTGTACACGATTAACGGCCTGTTCATCACATCTTTACAGCTCCGGAAGTATTTGAATAAGAATATTAACAAACCCTCCGCCTCTGCCCGGCCCTGCCGTTGCCGGATGATACATTATGAATGCCGCCTTTCGCGTACCTTAATTCGAATTATATCACCTGTTTCTTGAAATTGCAATAGGTTATTCAAAAAATCGTCACTTTATACAAAAGCGACCCTGCCGTGTCAGTCGCCTTTGACAGCAGGGGAGCCGGACCCCCTCCCGGGAGCCTATACCATTATATTATACAGCTGTACGCTGATCCGGTTAAAAATCTTTCACGCCTATTTGTTAACAAAATATAAAATTTTCCGAGAATACGTTTACATTCGGTTTTCAATCGTTTTCTGAAATTTGCGGGGGCTTGAAAAATCCTGAGAAATGTGGTTTAATATATCATAGAGTTTCGGCTCTCAAATAATAAGGAAATATCGAAAGGAAAGATCAGTATGAAAGTTCAGATCATCAACGGACAGTCGATCCCCAATATGCCCTGGCAGGACAAGCCCGAGGGCTGCACCGACGTTATATGGAGATATAACGCCAACCCCATAATCCCCCGCAACCTGCTCCCTACCTCCAACTCTATATTCAACAGCGCAGTAGTTACCTATAACGGCAAGTTCGCGGGCGTGTTCCGCGTTGACGACAAGGCAAGGAACATGGAGCTCCACGCCGGCTTCTCCGAGGACGGCATCCACTGGGATCTCGCTCCCGACCGCATCGTATTCGTTCAGGCCGACAAGTCCACCGAGGAAGTAAACCAGTGGGGCTACGGCTACGATCCCCGCGTATGCTGGATCGAGGACAGATACTGGGTGACCTGGTGCAACGCCTACGGCTGGAAACCCACCATCGGCGTCGGCTACACCTACGATTTCAAGACCTTCTATCAGTGCGAGAACGCCTTCCTGCCCTTCAACAGAAACGGCGTACTGTTCCCCAGGAAGATCAATGACAAGTTCGTGATGTTCAGCCGTCCCTCCGACAGCGGTCATACCCCCTTCGGCGATATGTACATCTCCCAGTCCCCCGACATGAAGTACTGGGGCGAGCACAGACACGTTATGGGACCCCTCAAGGCATGGGAGTCCAAGAAGATAGGCGCAGGCCCCATCCCGATAGAGACCTCCGAGGGCTGGCTGTGCTTCTATCACGGCGTACTGGAGAGCTGCAACGGCTTCGTTTACAGCTTCTCAGCCTGCATCCTGGACAAGGACGAGCCCTGGAAGGTGAAGTACCGCTGCGCCGAGTACCTGCTCAGCCCGCAGATGATCTACGAGTGCGTAGGCGACGTGCAGAACGTTACCTTCCCCTGCGCTACGCTGGTTGACGCCGACACCGGCCGCATAGCTATCTACTACGGCTGCGCCGACACCTGCGTATCCCTGGCCTTCACCACCGTTGACGACGTTGTGGAGTATGTTAAGAGCCATTCGTCGGTTTGATATCTGACCTGCCCCCCCGGGACTGCCGCCGCAGCCCCGGGCTTTTTGCGTCCCGACGGCTGCTCTCAGAACCCGCTGCGGAGCTTTTCAAGGGCCGCCTTCTCGATCCGCGACACGTATGACCGGGAGATGCCCAGCAGCCCCGCCGTCTCCCGTTGGGTCAGGGGACGCTTGCCGTAAAGCCCGTAGCGCAGCGTCATGATCTCCCGCTCCCGCTCCGTGAGCCGCTGCTCCACCAGCGTGTAGAGCCTCGCCGCCGACACGCTGAGCTCCACAGTCTCGTCGATGCAGCTCTCGTCGGCGATCAGGTCGGCAAGGGTCAGGGCGTTGCCGTTCTTGTCGGTCTCGATTGGCTCGTCAAAATGTATCTCTCCTGCCGTCTTTTTCAGTGAGCGGAAGTGCATGAGGATTTCATTTGCTATCCTCTCGCTGCGGACTCAGCTGTTCCGCATCGGCAACCCCTGTTTCAGCGCCTATGATCACGATATCAGCGGTCTCACCGTCCCACTCTACACGCCGCACAAGACACCGGATCAGGTCACGCTTCTGCTCGACAGAAATGCTATCAATGCTCTTTGCAAAATCGGAGAGCATATCTGCAAGAGTTTCGTAGCTGCTGTCGGTGATGCTGCTGCTTGATATCAGACGGCTGTACTCCTGTATGCTTTGATCGATCTGTTTGTTTTCGTTTTCGATCTCATTCATTCGCTGAACTATCGCACTCGCAGCAGGAGTGTCGCCTGCACTCGTAAGCGCATTCAGAAGATTCTTTATTCCCTTTTCGTTTTCCGCTTTCGTCTTTTTCAGCCTGTCGATCTCGCCTTGATAATCCGCAAAGGATTCGGAGAAATCTTTTCTGCCCTTTTTCAGTTGCTTCATCAACTCGGAGCTGTCTGCTCCGAGTTTTTTTATTTCCTCGATCAGCTCACGGTCAAGCTCGTTGCCCTTAGCCCACTTGACATCGCAGCGGGTGCGTTTGCTTTTTTCGCAGAGCTCACACATATAATTGTATATAAGCTCACCGTCTTTGTTGGTTCGTTGTGTCAGCTTCGGACGCATATAGCTGCCGCATTTTTTGCAGAACAGTACACCCGATAAAAGCGCCACATTGCTCCGGGGCTTACGGTAGGCTTTGCTTTTGTTGTGTTCAAGTAATCGCTGTACCTCGACCCAGTCCTTGCCGGAGATAATACCTTTATGCTTTCCGACTGCGATTATCCACTCGCTGTTATCCTTTGGCTTTGTGGTCTTGCCGGACTGCTGCTTGGTCTTGTTGTATGCCATAATGCCGTGTCTGCCGGTGAAGTCGGCCTTGTCTGCAAAGACTTGCATTCCATTATTAGTAAAATACTCCCATGTTGCTTCGTCAGCGAGAGCATAAACCGGGTTGTGAAGCATCGACTTAATGGCAAATCTTGTGAAATCTCTGCCGGTCTTTGTGCGAATCGACTTTTGCAGGAGATACGTTTCGACTTTGGTGAGCGAGCGAAACTCAAGATACTTTTTGTAGACCAGTTTGACCAGCTTGATCTCGTCCGGTATCTGTTCGAGTTTGTGTGCCTTGTGCTCCCTGCCGTCTGAGGTTATGCTCCCGACAGTCTCAACGCTCTTGTAGCCGGTGGGTGTCACGCCGCCCAGCCAGCGCCCGGATTTAGCCAGCTCACGCAGGTTATCGGTGATACGGTCAGCGATAATATCCCTCTCCAACTGCGCAAAGATCGAGGACAGCATGATCATGGCCTTGCCGAGGGGATTGTCGTCATCGAGCTGCTCACTCACAGATATAAATTTGACGTTCAGGCTTTTGAGTTCCTCGAAAACCTTAATAAAATCGGAAGTGTTACGGCTGATACGATCAAGACGGTAGCAGATAACGACTTTGATATCTCCCGCTCGGCAGCTTTTCATCATTTCCTGAAATTGCGGGCGTTTGGTGTTGGCACCGGTGAAGCCTTCGTCCTCAAAAACTATGATCTCGTCATCATCGGCACCGTACTTGCTTTTGAGCATCTTGCGGCAGATCTCGACTTGGTTTTCGATGCTTTCGCCTTTGCCGGTGAATTTTGACTTGCGGCTATAAATTGCATATTTCCGTGTGTCGATTTTAGAAAAAGTAGTCATTTTTTATCCTCCTGTTGATAGAATAGAATAACATAGATATCTTTACGGATAAGTATAGCACAATATCAGCTAAAAGTCAATAGAATTTGTGCTGTAAAGCATAATGCCTATACACTAAATCAAATATATAGGTAGGCAAATGAGCAGATATACTGTATATTGTAGTTGAAAAAGCGTTTTTTTCTGGAAACATTTTCTTTTATAAGGTATATGAAAGGTTTATTGATGATCGGAGACAGACCTTTCCTGCGATGTTCTAATTCCAGATGCGCAGAACATATCTTATACGGAGGAGGCTCAGCATCATGACGATCAGAGTACATCTCCCTCAGACGACTGAGGGCAAAGCGGAGCTCGCCAAAGCAACGGCAGCTGTTCATGCAGGAATAATTATCAACAAGATCAACGAACTGGAGATCACGAAGGAGAAAAAGCAGGCGCTGCTTGACGCGGTGAGCGACAGGATAGCCAAGAGGAAAGGTTAAGGGAACAAGAGACCGCTGCACTGATCACGCAGCGGTCTCTCAGCATATATGGCGATCCTCGCAAGGGGTGTTGGCTCACTCTATTCGGGGTAAAAACAATCAAAGAACACAAGCCTCTCAATGCTCCGAAGATCGTTGTCGCAAACCTGCCGTCCTCACGCTTTTAAAGTTGACTTCTGTCATTGTTCTGCCAGCATTCATAAAAATATCAAAAATACGCAATTTCGGCAGGTAAATTAGACCAGTTTGCCGATTTTTCTTGTTTTTAGTTCAGACCGCCTTGACACTCCATATATTGTGTGCTATAATTTAAAAGTTAAAGTATGCTTATAAATAAGGTATAACTATGCTAACAATAACGTTTTCGCAGAATTGATCGTTTGACGAGAGGTTTGGAAGGTTGGCGAAGTGTGTGCAGCATACTGCATCGGACAAACAGTTTGAAGATAAATGAAGTGCCGATTGTGCTTGAATGAGAAAGGGCACTTTCAAGAACCTCTCTATAAGAATCATAGAGAGTTGAGTGCGGAGCAGGCGGAGAAGCTTAAAGATATAAGTGGAGATATACCTTATATTACTATAAACGCTATTTGTTAGATGGAGAAGAATACAAGATGAAGGAATGTCAGTTTTCAATTGAATCACTTCTCGGAAGATCTCCGATCAATCCGGATATGACCGAGGTCTACAAATTCATAACTGGCAAGACTGTACTTGTAACCGGTGGAGGTGGCTCGATCGGCAGTGAATTATGCCGACAGGTCGCATCTCACAACCCCAAACAGCTTATCATTTTTGATGTTTACGAAAATAATGCATATAAGATACAGTTAGAGCTGCGCAGAGAATATCCTGAACTTGATTTGAAGGTTCTTATCGGGTCGGTCAGGGACAGCAGAAAAATATTTGATGTTTTCAAGACATACAAGCCCGAGATAGTTTATCACGCTGCAGCGCATAAGCACGTTCCCCTTATGGAGGACAGTCCTTGCGAAGCGATTAAGAACAATGCTATCGGAACATATAAAACTGCATTTGCAGCTATGATACACGGATGCGAACGATTCGTGCTGATCTCTACTGACAAAGCAGTGAATCCGACCAATATAATGGGTGCAAGCAAGCGGCTCTGCGAGATGATCATACAGAGCTTTGATGAAAAGATCAAAGCCGGAAAAGCAAATGAGATCCCGCAGCTTTTTACGCACTCAGTATTGAAAGAGTATTCCATAGATAGATTTGAAGAAGCATATAAGAATATCAAAACAGAATTTACCGCTGTCAGATTTGGAAATGTTCTCGGAAGCAACGGTTCTGTGATTCCACTGTTCAAGGCACAAATCGAACGCGGAGGTCCCGTAACTGTTACTCACAAAGATATCGTTCGTTACTTTATGACGATACCTGAAGCGGTAAGGCTTGTAATGCTTGCAGGAACATACGCCAAGGGCGGGGAGATATTCGTTCTTGATATGGGTGATCCTGTTAAGATAGATGACCTTGCAAGGAATATGATCAAGCTGTATGGATATAAACCGGACGATGATATTGAGATAAAGTATATCGGATTGCGTCCGGGGGAGAAGCTTTTTGAAGAAAAGCTTATGGCTGAGGAAGGATTAAAAAAGACTGCTAATAATTTGATACATATTGGTTGTCCTATTCCGTTTGAAACTGATGAGTTTCTTGATAACCTTTCACAATTAATGCAGGCTGCATATTCAAACAAAGATAACATTAAAGATCTTGTGGCAGATATGATCTCAACATATAAGGTGTCACATAACGACTTGGTTACAGTTTAGGAGCCAAAAATGACATATAAACTCGGTAAATATGTAGAAAAAATTATTGCTCCGATAATCGTAGTTATCGGAAATGATAAACAGAAATTCGCTAATGGTTTTGCTTTATCTGAAGCACATTTTAGCAGACCATATATCATCCAATCAATTAGTGCAAGTGATAATAGAGTAATACTCAGCCTAATTGAGAATGAAAATATTAACGACACCAACTGGGTCGGTGAGATACAGGAAGGTTTCTTCTGATGAATAATTTGCTAATAATCGGTGCCGGACAGTACGGTGCTATGCTCAAAGAATCAGCCCGAGCGCTCAATCTGTATGACAAGATCGATTTTCTTGACGACAACAGCGACGAAGCGATCGGCAAGCTTGACAGCTACCAGCAGTTTACCAGCAAGTACAAGTGTGCGATCGTTGCTATCGGGTGTGCAGATATCAGACTTGATTGGACAGACAAACTCAAAGCCGCAGGATACGAGATAGTTACTTTTATCAGCCCGAGAGCTTATGTAAGCCCTTCCGCAAAGATCGCAGAAGGATGCGTTATAGAGCCGATGTCGGTAGTTGGTACTGCGGTAAAAATTGGCAGATGTTCTATCGTTTCGAGTGGCGCAGTAGTTAATCACAACTCGACTGTTGGTGAAGGCTGTCACATAAACTGCAACGCTACAGTGAAGTCGAACAGTTCAGTCCCGCCGAGAACTAAGGTGGATTACGGAGAGATCTTCTAAAAATGAATGATAGTGAGGAATAGAAATGTCAAGTTTCAAAGCCAAACTTAAGAAAGCAGCGATACTTTCCGGCGTTACGCTGGGGGCTGCATATACTGTGATGAGCTATGTGGCTAAAAAGCAGAGGCCGCGTACCGTCTATAAGAACGAGCC
>JAFXNC010000054.1 GCA_017529875.1 Ruminococcus sp.
CCTCCGACGAGGTGAAGAAACACACCGTAACAGTCACCGTGCCCGAGGGCGAGAACACCGAGTTTGAAGTCCTGGCATGGCTGGTGTCGTAAGACTGAAACAAAATCTGTAATGGAGGTACTGCTTTGAAAGGCAGGTTCCCGAGACGTATCACAGCGGCACTTATGGCATTGTTTATGTTCGGGAGCATCCTGCCTTCGGGCAGCGGCCTTTTTACGGCGTTCGCTAAGCTGGTGATAAATGAGAAGGATCCGACTGTACCGCACAGCATCTCTGTCGAATGTGTCAACCCTGAGGGCGGAACAGCGACACTCCGGGGGCACTCTCTGAGCCTCGCCGGGGATATAGGCGTGAATTTCTACATGGAGCTGAGCGATAAGCTTCTTGCCGATGAGACCGCTAAAATGGTATTCAATATCCCCAACGGCAGCAGGATCGAGACAAAGGAGATCCTACTTACCGACGTGACCTCCGACCCCGACAGCAAGTACGATATCGAGGGGCATGAGACTTACAGATTCACCGCCTCCGTTGCCGCAAAGGATATGACCCGCACTGTGACAGCGCAGATCGTAAGCGATAACTACATCGGCAAGGCGTATGAGTACAGCATATATGAGTATGCGCAGTATATCGGCATCCATAGAGATGATTACTCCACCGAAACAGTAAAGCTTGCAGATGCGATGAGTGAATACGGCCTGGCAGCGGATATATATTTCGACGAGAGCAAGGATATCAAGAGCTATCCGGCTGTGAATAAATATCTGAAAAGCCTGTAAACCAAAAAACGGTATATCCTCCGGGGGATATACCGTTTTGCTGTCTGTCATTTCCTGCGGATGTGTGCCTGTATCTCCGATACTACCGGGGACAGGACGCCGCCTACCACAAAGATCACCCATGTCCACCGCCAGCTGTTCCAGATGAAGCTCACCGCCAGGAACGCTGCCACCAGTATGAGCCAGTAGATCAGCATGATGTTGAGCCCGGTCTGACGGCTGAGCTTCTTCTCCCGGGAGTAGTCGCCTTCTTCAAGGAGCCTTTCAAACCCGCCCATGACCACAGAGGCCTTGACGATGAAGAACACACCCACCGCGATGAACCCCATCATGATGCCGAGCCCCAGCCCGCCCATGAAGTCCTCGGCCTCGCCTGCCTGCTCGCTCAGTATGCCCAGCACGATCAGCGGTATCACACCGAGGATGCAGAGTATCACGCCGAAGGTCATGCTCCGGGAGGAGGAGGGCTTGTACTGCTCCTGACGCTCCTTGACCATGCCGCTGACGCCGTAGGCGGTGTCGATAGGCTCCTTTTCAAGGTAGGTGTAGCCCTCCATTGAGCGTGACGCGGGTATGAATATCCCCACTGCGGCAGCCACGAAGCAGAGCATCACCGCGATGCCGATGCCGCCGAGGAAGCCGTTGCCTGCCACCTCCGAGAGCCCGCCCAGTATGAACATGGGTATGCAGCCTGTCAGGCAAAGAAATGTTCCCAGGGCTATCCGGAAGGCATAGCGCCTGTTGTCGTCGAGGAAGGCGTTGGCCTCCTCCATGCTCACCGGGCGCAGGGGAGTGCCGCTTTCCTCGGCGGGGGTGAACTCCGGCTCCCCCAGCTCGTCTTTTAAAAGGTAGTCCGTCGTCACCCCGAAGATCTCGCTGAGGGCGATGATCTTGTTGAGGTCGGGCACCGACTGTGCGCTCTCCCACTTGGAGACCGCCTGCCGGCTCACGTTCATCTTCTCCGCCAGCTCCTCCTGGGAGAGGCCGTTCTTTTTTCTCAGTGCGATAATCTTATCTGCCAGTATCATGTATCATTCCTCCTTGGGGATGTCCCCGATCTTTGAGATAAGCATAGCATATTTCCCGGTTGCATACCACCAACTGCGCCTTGAACTTTGTCAACCGGCAGTTGCAGCCGTGTAAATACTGCCTTTCCGGGGTATCTTACCCGCATGGAGCGGGAATATGCTTTTTGTCTGATATTATTATACCACTCCCCCGCACCCCATGTCAAGGCAGCCGGGATATGCGAGAATATTAACCTTACCCTTGTAATATTATCGCCGCAGAAAATTAATTTTCTGTTTAATCGTTTTCGATTTTGAACGGATTGTAAAAGGCTCCGAAAGCCTCTTGACTAACCTGATATCAGGGTTTACAATAATGTCAGTAAATGAAAAGTGTCTGACGTTGTATGCCCCGGGAGGGTCCCGGAGGAAGGATAATAAGGAGTGTAATTATGAAAATGTGGTTCACAAGAACTGCCTCGCTGCTGGCGGCTGCGGCACTGACTTTGTCAGCCGTATCCTGCGGCAGCGGGGACTCGTCCGCGGCCGAAAGCGGCGCCGCCTCCCAAACCGCGGAGTCGGATACCTCGGCGGCTGACGAGAGCACAGCCTCTCAGGGCTACGAGCGCAAGCCTCTGGAAACACAGCCGGTAGTGGAGACTTTGGGCAACCTCGATCTTTCCGAGGTGCAGAATGAGTCTGACGTGCCGGCGGATTTTTCTTTGGAGATCGAGGCCGAGACCGGCACCCTTGAAGGCCGCTCGGCGGTAATGACCAAGTCCTCTCTCGGAGATTTCAGCGGGGAGGGCTATATTATCGTGGCTCAAGACGACTCGACCTATGCCGAGTATGATATCGACCTGGAGACCGCAGGCAGCTACGACCTGGGCATTATCAGCGGACGCGCCGCCGAGGACGCCGCAGGTAAGATATTTATAGACGGCGAGGAGCTGGCGGTATTCTCGGTCACAAGTACCAATTTCGAGGACAACGGCCTGCGCAATGTCACCCTGCCCGCAGGCAAGCACAAGCTCTCTGTTAAGAGCATCAAGAGCAACCTGTTCATCGACAAGCTCACATTCTCGTCCACGGCGAAAGTTGACCTGTCCGTTTACGACGTGAAGAAGGAGCTCTGCAACCCCAACGCCGGTGACGAGACCAAGCGGCTCTACAACTTCCTGACGGATATCTACGGCAAATACACCCTCTCCGGTCAGTATTCCGGCGACAATATGGGCCCCACTTCGGCGGAGTTCTATGTGATAGACACCACCACCGGCAAGACCCCCGCGATACTGGGGCTCGACCTTATGGATCTTTCTCCCAGCCGTATCGCCCACGGAGCCTCCGGCGGTCAGAAGGTGCCTCAGCAGGCTATCGACTGGTGGAACGACAAGGGAGGCATCGTCACTCTATGCTGGCACTGGAACGCTCCCGAGCCCTACTTAGGTCAGGGCGACACCGACTGGTGGAGCGGCTTTTACAGCGACCAGACCACATTCAGCCTTGCGAAGGCTCTGAGCAAGGAAGATCAGGAGGGCTACGACTACATCATCCGGGACATCGACGCCATCGCCGAGACCCTTGCCTATCTTGACGACCAGCACATACCTATCCTGTGGAGGCCTCTCCACGAGGGCGGCGGCGATCCCAAGTGGAAGAACCCCTGGTTCTGGTGGGGCTCCTCCGGGGCGAAGGCCTACATCGAGCTGTGGAAGCTGATGTATGACCGGCTCACCAACTATCACCACATCAACAACCTGATCTGGGTATGGAACGGTCAGGATCCCACCTACTACCCCGGCGACGAATACGTTGACATCATCGGCTACGACTACTACGCCGACAAGGGCGACACCTCGTCGCAGAAAGAGATATTCGACCTGATGCGCAGCGTCACCAGTGAGAAGAAGATCATCGCCATGACCGAGAACGGCGTCATCCCCGACCCGGCGGAGTGCTTCGCAGACGGCTCCCGGTGGTGCTGGTTCGCCACCTGGAACGGCGAGTTCATGGTGAACAGCGATATGGAGATATCGGATTACACCGGCGCGGAGAAGGCCACGGAGTTCTACAACAGCGAGCGGGTACTGACCCTCGACGAGCTCCCCGACCTGAAAAGCTACCCCCTGGACACAGAGAAGTTCCTCGCGGAGAACGCAGGGTAAAATGAAATATAAGCCCCGGAACTTAGCGCGGCGGCGATATAGAAGTATTTGTATATCGCCGCCGCTATAATAATAAAGAATAAAGAATAATTAAGGTGTCCGCAAAGCGGACGGATCTATAAATCATCGCCGAAGGCGGTACCTTGATTATTCTTTATTCTTTTAGCAGGCGCTGAACAAAGTAAACGCAAAGTCACTTCCGTCAGTTTCCTGACAAAAGTGCCCCCCACAAAACTTCTTTATCGAGCCTGCGTTTTCCGGGGCTTGCATTTTTTGTACGGATATGGTATAATCTACTATATATGGCCATAATACAGGGAGGTAACTGTTATGACTGATAAGAACGTTTCAAATGTGCTTTGGTATAAATCTCCCGCCGAGGACTGGAACGACGCCCTCGCCCTGGGCAACGGGCGCATCGGCGCCATGACCTTCGGCCAGCCGCTGTATGAGCGGATCTGCCTCAACGAGGATTCCCTCTGGTCGGGAGGGCCGAGAAAGCGTAATAACCGCTCTGCGCTGCCCAATCTCGAACGCGTCCGGGAGCTGCTTGCCGAGGAAAAGATCGCCGAGGCCGAGGATATCGTCCGGGACGCCTTCTGCGGCACGCCGGTCAATCAGCGCCACTATATGCCGCTGTGCGACCTGGAGATAATAGACTTTGTCAACAAGGAATGTGAATACAAAGAGCGTTCCCTCGACCTGAGAACTGCTGTGGCCACGGCGGAGTATTCCGCAGGGGGCTGCGATTACAGGCGGGAGGCCTTCGTCTCCGAGCCGGATCAGGTCATGGTGATACGCATAACCGCCTCCGTAAAGGGCGGCGTGAACCTCCGCCTGAAACTGGACGGTCACGACGACTATTTCGACGACAACACCCCCGCCGAGGATCATATACTGTTCTGCGGCACCGAGGGCGGCGCCGACGGCATCAGCTATGCCGCCTATTTGAAGGCCGTTCCCGAGGGGGGCGAGGTCAGGCCCTACGGCAGCTTTCTTGAATGTTCCGGCTGTGACGCCCTGACGGTCATCATCGCGGCGCAGACCTCCTTCCGCTGCTCCAATCCCCGGGACAGGGTGCGCTTCGACGCTGATACTGCCGCTGCAAAGAGCTGCGACGAGCTGCTTTCGGCGCACATAAAGGACTACAAGAGCTACTATGACCGCTGCAATATAGACCTCTGCGACAACAGCGAGGGCGCCTCAGCCCTTCCTACTGATGAGAGGCTTGAACGTGTGAAGAACGGCGGGGCTGACAACAAGCTCACCGAGCTGTATTTCAACTTCGGGCGCTACCTGCTGATCGCGGCCTCACGGGAGAGGACGCTGCCCACCAATTTACAGGGCATATGGAACAAGGATATGTGGCCTGCCTGGGGCTGCAAGTTCACCATTAACATCAACACCGAGATGAACTACTGGGGCGTGGAGATCTGCAATCTGCCGGAGCTCCACAAGCCGCTGTTCGACCACATAGAGCGTATGCGCCCCAACGGGCGTGAGACCGCCAAAGAGATGTACGGCTGCAAGGGCTTCTGCTGCCACCACAACACCGACATATGGGGCGACACCGCCCCCCAGGATCTGTGGATGCCCGCCACCCAGTGGCCTATGGGCGCGGCATGGCTCTGCCTGCACATATGGGAGCATTACCGCTTCACTCAGGACAAAGAGTTTTTAGCTGAGAAGTTCGACACCCTCTGCGAGGCCGCAAGGTTCTTCGTGGACTTCCTCACCGAGGACAGCAAGGGCCGCCTTGTGACTACCCCCTCCGTCTCCCCGGAGAACACCTACCTCACCGGGAGCGGCACCAAGGGCTCCCTCTGTCAGGGACCCTCTATGGACAGTCAGATCATATATGAGCTGTTCACTGCGGTCATCGAGGCCAGCGAGCTGCTCGGACAGCAGGAGGAATACGCCGGACTGCTGCGGAGCCTGCGCTCCAAGCTCCCCGCCCCGGAGATCGGCAAGTACGGTCAGATCAAGGAGTGGGCTGAGGACTATGACGAGGTGGAGCCGGGACACCGGCATATCTCGCAGCTGTTCGCCCTCTATCCCGCAGATATGATAACCCTGCGGGGCACGCCGGAGCTGGCGGCTGCGGCACGTGCTACGCTGGAGCGGCGCCTTGCTCACGGCGGCGGACACACCGGCTGGTCAAGGGCGTGGATCATCAATCACTGGGCGCGTCTCCACGAGGGCGAAAAGGTTTACGAAAACATCGCGGCGCTGCTGGCTCACTCGACCAGCCGCAACCTGTTCGATATGCACCCGCCCTTCCAGATCGACGGCAACTACGGCGGCTCAGCGGGCATCGCCGAGGCGCTGATACAGTCCCAGGGCAAGGTCATCGACCTGCTGGCGGCACTGCCCGCCGAATGGAGCGAGGGCAGTTTCCGGGGGCTCTGCGCCAGAGGAGGCTTTGAGGTCTCGGCAAAATGGCAGAACTGCACCCTCACCGAAGCTGAGATAACCCCCCGGGCGGACGGCCTCTGCCGGCTGGTATGCCCGGAAAAGACAGTGATCACCTGCGGGGAGAGCACCGTCGGATACAGATATAACGACGGCTGCGCGGAGTTCACCGCCGAGGCAGGCAAGGCTTACAGGATAAGCTATTAAGGCAACACCGCACAACCCGCGGCTATCGCCTCTGCACGTCATCTGCTTGCCAGCTTTCCGTCATTATTACCGTGTCAACTTGTTGACACTATTCTCCTTGACTTGCGCCAGCAAGCCTGCGTCGAATTTAGGCAATCTGACGAAAATCTGGACGGCGCATCTGACGCACAGGGGTTGTGCGGTATTGTCTTAAGCAAAACGATTGTGTAAAAAGAGGTTCTTTGAATGAAACGAAACAGACTGACCGCGATCGCCGCCGCCGTGCTGCTGCTGACGGGCTGCGGACACAGTATAGGCGAGAATGAGAGCATTCCCGCCCCCAAATCACAGACCACCACCACCGCCGCCCCCACATCCGGGGCGGAGAGCGAGATCGAAACTACCACCACTACGGGAGATCTTTCACAGGCGGAAAAGGAAATAGTCCCGGAGGAAGTGGTCTATGAGAAGTTCACCAAGACTTTGCAGGCTGAAAAGCAGGAGCTCCCCGAGGGGCTCACCGTAGCCGACGAGCGGGCGGGCTTCTCCGGCACCGGCTATGTCAGCGGCTTTGACCCGGAGCACTCGCTGACTGTGTCGGTGGATATCCCCGAGAGCCAGTACTACAACATCACCGCCGCCGTCGCCGCCGACAAGAAAAGCACCTGCACCCTCACCGCAGGAGGCGCACTTGTGGGGGATTTCACCGTGGCCAAGGACGGCAAGTTCGCCATTGTGACCTTTAAGAATATCCGTCTGGAAAAGGGCAGCACCGATATCACCTTTGCAGTGACCAAGGGCGCTGTGGATCTCGACTATATAAAGGCAGCCGCCAGCGACGCGGTGAAGAACCTTGACTATGAGCTCAAATCGCCCGCCCTCTCCAACAAGGAGGCGGACTTCAACGCTCAGGCGCTTTACAGCTATATCTGCGAGTGCTACGGCAAGTCGGTCATCACCGGACAGCATGACACCGTGGGCACCATGACTGAGACCCGCCGCATCTCCGAGATCACAGGCCGCAGCCCCGCTATACGCTTCGGCGACCTGATGCCCTTTACTCAGGACATGATAATCGGCGAGCATGAGATAGAGTACGCCGAGAAATGGGCTGAGGAGGGCGGCCTCATCAGCTATATGTGGCACTGGATAGACCCGGTGGGCGGCAAGAGCTACTATGCCGACGAGACAGATTTCGAGCTGTCCAAGGCTGTCACCAAGGAAAAGGTCTACGATAAATCCATCGAGGAACTGGAAAAGCTCCAAAAGAAAAAGAAGATCTCCGCGGAGTGCGTCGCGGTGATAAAGGACATAGACAAGATCTCAGAAAAGCTTGCAGAGCTGCGTGACAAGGGCATTGCGGTGCTTTGGAGGCCGCTGCATGAGGCTTCAAACGGCTATTTCTGGTGGGGCAGGGATAAGGAGTCCTACATCTGGCTGTGGACGCTGCTCTATCAGAGACAGACTGAATATCACAAGCTCAACAACCTGATCTGGGTATGGTCGGCGCAGAATTCCGACTGGTATGTGGGTGACGAGCTCTGCGACGTGATCTCGGCGGACATCTACGATCAGGGCAACACCTCCGGACAGGTGGAGAAGCTGCTGTTTTTGCGGGACATCTGCAAGACCAAGCCCATAGCCATGAGCGAATGCGGCACCCTGCCCTCGATACAGTCTATCGCCGACGAGCGGGCTTACTGGAGCTACATAGGGCAGTGGGGCGGCTCCTTCCTGCTCAACGAGGACGCCTCCCTCAACGAGGACTACAACACCACCGAGGCGCTGGTGAAGTTCTACTCCAACAACATTTCCGTGACCCGCGACGAGCTGCCCGACCTTAAAGCGCGTGCGGCGGAGCTGGAAAAGGCAGCTGCCGAGGCTGAGAAGGAGAAACAGACTACCACAGCCGCCGAAAAGGACAAGGATAAGGACAAGGAGACCGAAAAGGAGACTACGGCCTCCGCCAAGAAGACCACCGCCAAGACCACCGAGGCGACTGAAAAGGAAACGACTGCCAAGAAGACCACCAAGGCAAGCTGAGTACATACGAATAAAGCAAACGGCATATTCCCTGACCCGGGAATATGCCGTTTTTGTGTTTTGGGACTTGTCATGCCGTCAGAGTGGTCTTGTAGCGCAGGCAGATCTTGTCGGTTATAAGGGCGATGAACTCCGAATTGGTGGGCTTGCCCTTTCCGGTGTTTATGGTGTAGCCGAAGAAGGAGTTGAGGGTGTCGATATCGCCTCTGTCCCAGGCGATCTCGATGGCGTGGCGTATGGCACGCTCCACCCGGGAGGGAGTGGTGCGGAACTTCTTAGCCACCGCCGGATAGAGCAGCTTGGTGACGCTTTCAAGCATCTCCTTGTCCGCCACCGAGGCCATGATCGCCTCCCGCAGATAGTGATAGCCCTTGATGTGTGCAGGCACGCCGATCTGGTGGATTATGTCGGTGACGATTATTTCGAGGTTGGGGTTCTGCCGCACCTTCGCAAAGGGCGAGTCGGAGACGATGTCGGTGTCGATGTCCAGCATCATCTTGATGCGCTCACCCAGCATCTTCACGTCGAAGGGCTTTATCATGAAGTAGGAGGCCCCCGCGTTCATGACCTGCTGCTCGATGAAGGCGTTCTCGTAGGCGCTGGTGACTATGAACATGGGCTTTTTGTAGCCCGACTGCATGACCTTTCTGATGAGCTCGATAGCGTCGAGGTTAGGCATGACGGCGTCCACCATGACCACCTCGGGAGCCTCGTTGCGGACAGCGTCGTAGATAACAAGGCCGTCCTTGGGGCGGGTTATGACAAAGAACCCGAGATTTCTGAGAGAAGAAGCGCAGCTCACGCCGTACTGAGCGGAATCGTCGCCGATGAGTATTTTGATCTTGTTGTTCATTATGTATTCCTCCGTATATGAGTATGATCTACGCGAAAGCTGCCGGCTGCCTGCGCGATGTGCCGTTCGGTCTGATATTATCTTACCACAGATAGCAATAAAAATCAATACTTTTTTGCTCAAAACGTCAAAAACTTATCGAGCTGTTTGTACAAAATATCCAATAATATGAGCATAGTATAACAAATCGTGATATTTTCGGGAGGATAAAACATGATCCGGGAAGGTTCGGGAACAAAAGGCTGAAGCAAGTCGAATGAAATGACATTAACCGAAAAAAAAGGAAGTGAAGCCGGCAGCAGGGGAGCAGTATAAAAAGGAATAAAGAAGAAAGAAAAAAGAATAAAGAATAATTAAGGTGTCCGCTTTGCGGACGGTTTTTAAAAATCATCGCCGAAGGCGATACCTTGTTTTTTTCACTGATTTTCCTTATTCAATAATCCTTCTTTTCATTTGCTGCAAAATTTGTTGACTTTGACTATAAAGTGTGGTATAATTACAGTGAACTATCTTTACCCGATCCACCCCAAGGAGGTACGCTATGAAAAAGATCATCCTGAAAGCGCTGCGTGCCGTGACGTCGGCAGCACTCGCTCTCTCAATTGCAGCCGGAGCCGCAGGCTTCACCGACGGAGGGCTGTTCACCAACGACACCGCCTCGGTAGCCGAGGCCGCAGATAACCCCACACTGCATTACAATGTGGACGTCGCCCTCTATATACGTCAGCAGCTGGTCAACAATGCCACGTCTATCCGCTTCACCCTCGATTATATGTTTGACAGCAACGAGCAGGCCTTCGACCAGCTGGGACTGCTTTTCGATTACATGGCAAAGGGCTACACCGGCAACGCCGACGAGGGAGATATCCTGTTCACCAGGCAGTACACCAATACCTCGATCACCACCAACGGCTATTCGACACAGGTGGAGTTCACTGTTCAGAAGGATATGACCAACTCCCAGCAGAAGGCCGCCAACGAGGCTGCTGCCAGGATCGAGAAGCAGCTGAACCTCACCGGCCTCAAAAGCGACTATGACCGCATCAAGGCGGTGCATGACTATCTCGTCACCAACGTCAAGTACGACTACTCTTTCCAGAAGCACAGCCTTTATGACGCTCTGGTGAACAAGAAATGCGTCTGCGACGGGTTTGCCAAGGCCATGTACAAGATGCTCAACGACGTGGGCATACCCTGCCGCATAATGATCGGCACCGGCGAGGGCGATAATCACGCCTGGAACACCGTCTACCTGGAGGGCAAGTGGTATTTCATCGACGTCACCTGGGACGCCAACTACTACGAGACCAGCAAGGGCGTCATCCCCTACAAATGGTTCCTGACCTGCTGGAACCACTTTTACAGCCACGCCATGAACGAATACTCCCAGAAGTACTGGAGCAGCATCTACTGCGATTACGCAGCATCCGATTTCACCAAGACCTCCGGCTCCTCGGCAGGGTTCAATTACGAGATCATGACCGAGTCCGGGTTCAGATCGGATATCAGCAAGTGTACCGCATCCCTCTCCTATTCGAGCTACGGCTACGACGGCAACGCCAAGCGCCCCACCGTCACGGTCAAGGACGGCTCCCGCAAGCTCACCAACGGCAAAGACTACACTGTTGAGTACAAGAACAACGTCAAGTCCGGCACCGCCACCGCCGTCATCACCGGCAAGGGCAATTATGCCGGCACCCTCAAAAAGACCTACCACATCGGAGAGGCCTTCGCCTCCATATCCATACCCTATGCGAGCTACACCTATTCCGGCAGTGCGATAAAACCGGTGGTCACTGTCAAGAATTCCGCCGGTCAGAAGCTCACTCTGGGCACCGACTACACCGTGTCCTATTCTAATAATGTAAAGGTAGGCATCGCCAAGATAACCATTGTGGGCAAGGGCAGATACGGAGGCACCAGGACAAAGACCTTCGTAGTCAAGCCCGCCAAGAACGCCATAACGAGCATCACGACCACCAAGGGCGCCTTCAGGCTGAAATGGACAAAGGCCACCCCGGGCGCCGTGGGATATCAGGTGCTGTACAGCACTGACAAGGACTTCGCCAAGAACGTCCACAGCTACACCTCCACAGACCTCAGCGACCTGACAGAGAACTTCTCCCGGGTGCCCAACTCCGGGGAGATATGGTATGTAAAGGTGCGTTCCTTCTATACCAAGGACGGCCTCGCCACCTCCACGAGATACGGCAATTACAGCGCCGTGAGATCGGTCAAGGTCCTCTGAGCAGGGGAAATAAGCAAAAAAAATATCCTCTCCCGGGCGGGAGAGGATATTTCTTTATCTTGCTTTGTGCTTACCAAACTGCTTCGATGTTCCAAAGCTGGTTGTTGGCGCCGGTGTATCTCCATTGGAGAACGTTGGCGTTGTCTGCGGTGGATCTGCCGGATACGTCCAGAGCCTTGCCGCTGTTCTGGCTGATGATCGCGTAGCTGTTGCCTACCTTGCGCAGCTCCCACTTCTGGCAGGAGTTGCCGTAGTACTGGCACTGCTGAACGTTTGCACCGTCATCTCTTGAAGCGTTCGCAACGTCCAGGACCTTGCCGCTGTTGGCGGACTTGATCACATAGTAGCCGTCGCTCTGTCTCTCAAGGTACCACTTCTGATTCTCGTAGCCCTTGTAGGTGTACTGGAGAACGTTTGCGCCGTTGTCCTTGGAGCCCCAGGATACGTCGAGAGCCTTGCCGCTGTTCACGGACTTGATGGAGTACTTCTGACCTGCGGTGAAGCTTCCGCCGGAGTTGTTGTTGTTATTATTGTTGTTGTTCCAGCTGTTGTTATTGTTGTTATTGTTGTTGTTGCTGCTGCTTGAAGAACCGGGAGCGGTGTATGAGATCCAGTCATACTGAGCAGTCAGAGGAGCTCTGCCGTTGTAGTGGTTGAGCCACTCGTCAACGCCGGTACCGTTCCAGACGTTCATCATGATCCTGCCGGGGGTGGTGGGTATGTCTCTGTAAGCGGTGTAAACTGCCTTCTTGTCTACATACCAGGTGATGCTGGACTGATCCCAGTAGAAACCGTATTGGTGGAAGCTCTGGGAAGCGTCAAAGCCCAGGTTGTAAACGTACTCGTGGTTGCCCTGACCGCGGGTGTAGTAGTTGAACTGTACCTGATTGGTGTTCTTGCCCAGGAACTCAATGTCGATCTCGTCCCATACGGTGCCGTCAGAGGGGCCTGTGTAGGTGAAGAACGAGCTTACGACGCCGTCGTTCTTGATGGGCTTCATGCTTACGTCATACATACCGTAGCCGAATGCCTGAGTGGTGCGGTACTCTGCACCCTTGTAGCCCTGCCAGCTGCTGCCGGTGATGGAGAGATTCATTTTGCCTCCGGAGAACTGGACGTTGTCCTTGCTCCAGGTGCAGTCGAACATTCCGCCGTTGGACCAGCCGTCGGATGCTTCCATCTTGCCCCAGTCGTAGCTGTCGAAGCCTGTTCCGAAATAGCTTCCGGTGAAAGTCGAGGCTGCCGACGACGATGTGGGTATCACGATGAGACAAACGGATACTGCTGCTGCTGCGACGAGTGCGATGAGCCTTTTGATTTTCATGATCTTTTCCTCCTTCAAAAATCCTTCATGTGTGCGATGCGTACATAAAGTTTCGACCAATGTGCGCTCGCGTTATTTATTCTGACAGCCACATTATAGCACGGGTTTTTCGGTAATAATATCAGATTTGTAATATAAATTTAAAACATTAAATATATTTATCAATCAACTTCGGCGTTAAAATCGCGTAATTTCGCGGTTATTTAGTGATATGAAACCGTGAAAAAGGTAAATATCCAAAAAAATTAACGGCAATTTTACACAATAATAATCCAACAAACGTTTAAGATTCTCATATGCTATTGACATTTTCGCGCTGTTGTGATATTATATAATAGAAAAATATTAAGATTCCGAGAGGTGATATATATGACAGATTACTGCTACCCTGTTATAGGTGACGAAGTGAACCTTCCGCTGTACCTTTTAGGTGCCGGAGCAAGGGATCAGGAGTTCCATTTTATCCGTGAGGACGGCTACCCCAACTATCAGATAATCTACTGTGTGCGCGGCAGCGGAGTACTGCGTCTCAACGGCACCGACACCACGATCCGTGACGGCGATGCATTCTATCTGCCCCCCAACGTCCCCCACGAGTATTTTCCCACCGACGAGATATGGGAGACTCACTGGCTGAGCTTCGACGGCAGAGAGTGCAGGAACATACTGGAATTCATCGGTCTCGACAAGGAGAAGGCCTTCAAGATCCACGACATCAACGCTGTTGACGCGATTTTCAAGAAGATACTCTACCTCATCAAGACCAACTACTATTACAGCGGGTTCCAGTGCTCGGCGTACCTCTATCAGTTCCTCATCGAGCTCAACAGGGCTGTGAATATGCAGTTGGGCTCCAAGGACGGCGCGAAGCTCAACCAGCTCACCCCGGTGATAGAGTACATCGACAAGAATTACAGCCGTGACCTGACGCTTGCAGAGCTTTCGGGGCTCATCGACCTGTCGCCCCAGTATCTGTGCAGGCTTTTCAAAGAGTGCCTGAATATGAGGCCCTTTGAGTATCTTGCGAGAAAGCGTGTCTCCAAGGCGAAGTCGCTGCTGCTGGAGAACAAGCTCAACGTCAACGAGATCGCCCGGAGCGTGGGTTACAACGATTGCAGCTATTTCTGTGCGGTGTTCAAAAAGCACGAAATGCTCTCCCCGGCGGAGTTCCGCTCGCTGCACCGCAAGGCGGGAGGCTGAGGGGTACGGCATCTCTATGCCCGCAGCACCGCGGTTTGCACACTTTGAGATCAATACAGGGATCCGATGTTCAAGGCGTCGGATCCCTTTCTTTTTGACCCGATCATCCTCATATGCCGCCGCCGGGAAGTCTCATATCACGCCCCGGGTGAGAAAGCCTGCCGATCACAGTAAAAGCGCACCTCTGCGGCTTGACAATGCCGGTATAGTGTGGTATAATTGTACTGTCGGATCATCCGACGATGCGACCGCTTCTTGCATATGCATCAAGCCAAGCCCGGACGGACAGGCGGGTCGAAAGCCGAACGCAGGTATCCCTGCAATTATTGATTGAGTTAGAAGCTCAAATTTTATAAGTACAAATCATCACTTGTGAAACGGTCAATAAATCATTTCGGCGTGTGTTCCGTAGGTCTTTGCGCAGCTTGGGCTGCGATGCGATGCCTATATACGTTAATGATTCGCAGGTGACAGTTCACCTGCTTTTTTTATGGAGAGATCAGCTATGGATACTGAAAGACAGAGATCCGCCCCCGTCTATGAGGCGCTGGAGCGGTTCAGAAGACAGAGGGTCGTACCATTCGACGTTCCCGGTCATAAGCGCGGACGCGGCAACCCGGAGCTTGTAAAGCTGCTGGGGGAGCAGTGCGTAAGCCTTGACGTAAATTCCATGAAGCCCCTTGACAACCTCTGCCACCCGGTCTCGGTGATCTATGACGCCGAGGAACTGGCGGCGGACGCCTTCGGCGCGGCTCATGCGTATTTCATGGTGGGAGGGACTACCTCCTCGGTGCAGAGCATGGTGCTCACCGCCTGCAAGGCCGGGGACAAGATCATCCTGCCGAGAAACGTCCACCGGAGCGTCATAAACGCTCTCGTCCTCTGCGGCGCGGAGCCGGTTTATGTTGACCCCGACGTGGACAAGCACATCGGCATCGCCCTGGGCATGGAGCTTAGCAAGGTGGAGCAGGCTATCCTCGAGCACCCCGACGCTACGGCGGTGTTCGTCAACAACCCCACCTACTACGGTATCTGCTCAGACCTGCGCTCCATAGTCAAGCTTGCCCATGAGCACGGTATGCTGGCGCTTGTGGATGAGGCACACGGAACGCACCTTTCCTTCAATGAGAACCTGCCTGTCTCGGCTATGGAGGCGGGGGCCGATATGGCAGCAGTTTCCATGCACAAGTCCGGCGGGAGCCTGACCCAAAGCTCTCTGCTGCTGCTGGGCGAGAAAATGAACACCCGCTACGTGGAGCAGATCATCAACCTGACCCAGACCACCTCGGCCTCCTACCTGCTGCTGTCGAGCCTGGACATCTCCCGGAGGAACCTGGCTCTGAGAGGGAGAGAATCCTTTGAAAAGGTGGCCTCCATGGCTGAGTACGCCCGCGCCGAGATCAACTCCATAGGCGGCTACTACGCCTACGGCAAGGATCTGGTCAACGGCGGCAGCATATTCGATTTCGACGTTACCAAGCTTTCGGTGTACACCCGCGACATCGGACTTACCGGCATAGAGGTATACGACCTGCTCCGGGACGAGTACGATATACAGATAGAGTTCGGCGATATAGGCAACATACTGGCCTACATCTCCATAGGCGACCGCATACAGGATATCGAGCGCCTTGTGGGAGCCCTGGAGGATATCAAGAGGCTCTACTCAAAGCCGGTCTCCCGGCTGCACAACGCCGAGTACATCACCCCCATAGTGGCGGCCACACCTCAGAAGGCCTTCTACGCCGAGAAGGAGCTTATCCCCATAAGAGAGACCGCCGGGCGCATCTGCGGGGAGTTCGTTATGTGCTATCCCCCGGGCATACCCATACTTGCTCCGGGCGAGATGATAACCAAGGAAATAATCGACTACACCCTCTTCGCAAAGGAAAAGGGCTGCTCGATGCAGGGCCCCGAGGACGGCAGCCTGGAGCGTCTGAATGTATTGAAATAGGAGGAGCGTCAAATGGATTATCCATGCACACTCGGAACGGGGATCCTGCCCGAGAACCGCAAAGAGATATTTGAGGAATATCCCCACGAATATATGGTCATGATCGGCGGCGGAAGCCCCTACGGCAGCAGAGTGGGAGAAATGACCTACTGGAATGCCACGGCGTATTATCTCGGATACATCGACCTCACCACGGGAGAACGCTGTGAAGGAAGGTCGCTGTTCACCTGGATACTGAAAGACGGAGAATTTGAAAAGGGAATTCACAAACAGCTTTTTGTGGAGGGCGAGAAATACAGGATCAAAGGGCTGCCCTCAAAAAAGAGCAGCGGGTTCTATCCGCTGCAGGTGCTGGGCAAGGTAAGAAGGATGCCCTTCCTCGATGCTTTGTGGAAGGAGTATATCTCACCCGTATTTCTCCATTCCGATCTCTTCGGAGAAATGGAACTGAACAAGAGGTACGGATATTATCACGCAGATTTTGACTGGCTGGGCACCAAGATAAAGGTGTCCTTCAACACCGACGAGGGCGACGACGAAGGGTGCCTTGCCAACCTTGAGGCCTTCTGCCGCGACGCAGAGCGCTGGGACAGGGAAATGCGCGAGTACTCCGCGGACGAGCTCACCTACCTTGCCAACGAATGGAGAGACGACGATCACCTGGACGAGGAGATAACCGAAGAGGATTTCAAGAGGCGCATCGTGTTAAGCAGCATTGAGGTCTCCTGCGAGGGGCATTTCTTTGCATACTTCGACGACGACGATATGTTCGCCGGGCATACGGTACACGTAAGCGGCGATATCGAAAACGGCTGCAACTACGCAGACCTCATGGGATAAAAAGCACACGCATCCAATAAAACAAATAATAAATTCCCGCGCCCACCTGTTTCGATAGGAAACAGTACGCGCGAACTGCAAAAGCCTTCTGCCCGTCGCAGAAGCAGAAGACGGCCTAAAAAGCACACATATCCAATAAAACAAATAATAAATTCCCGCGCCCACCTGTTTCGATAGGAAACAGTACGCGCGAACTGCAAAAGCCTTCTGCTCGTCGCAGAAGCAGAAGACGACCTAAAAAGGACAGGCGAGCATAGCGAGCCGGAACGGAGTTAGAAAAAAGGACAGGCGAGCATAGCGAGCCGGAACGGAGTTAGAAAAATGGATTTTTGGTTCTCCGAGTTTCATACCAATAACGTAAAAATGTCGATCCGCGTTGAGAAGCAGCTTTTCTCCGGCGAGAGCGACTTTCAGAGGATAGATGTGTTCGAGAGCGAGGAGTTCGGGAGGTTTCTGACCTCCGACGGCTCGGTGATCTTCTCCGAGAAGGACGAGTTCACCTACGACGAAATGATCGTCCACGTCCCCATGGCGGTACATCCCAATGTGCGGAAGGTGCTGGTCATCGGCGGCGGCGACGGCGGCGTGGCAAGAGAGCTCTCCTATTATGAGGAGATAGAGCAGATCGACGTGGTGGAGCCCGACGAGATGTTTGTGCGCGTCTGCCGGGAGTTCTTCCCCGACAACGCCCGAGGCCTCGACGACCCCCGGGTGCAGCTGCACTACCGGGACGGACTGCGTTTCCTGCGGGGTAAGCAGGACGAATACGACCTGATAATCAACGACAGCACCGACCCCCTGGGACATACTGCGGGGCTGTTCACCAAGGAGTTCTACGGCTCCTGCTTCAAGGCGCTGCGTGAGGACGGCATCATGGTGTATCAGCACGGCTCCCCCTTCTTCGACGAGGACGAGGAGACCTGCCGCGCCATGCACCGAAAGGCCTTCCGCTCCTTCCCCATAAGCCGGGTGTATCAGGCCCACATACCCACCTGCCCCTCGGGCTACTGGCTCTTCGGCTTTGCCTCCAAGAAGTACCACCCCCTGAAGGATCTGGACGCCGCCCGCTGGAGAAAGCGGGGCATCAAGACCTGGTACTATACCACCAACCTCCATATGGGCGCCTTCATGCTGCCCAAGTATGTTGAGGATCTACTGGAAGAGGAAGAGGGCAGGATAAAATGACCGATACACGAAAGAAGATAAACATACGTATAGCTGTCGCCTTGACCGGGGTATGCCTGTTCGCGGGACTGCTGCTGCTGGGCACCTCCTTCGACAGGAGCATTTCCGACAGCCTGTATTCCGACAACAATTTGTTCTGCCACGTTATGGCGCTCATAGGGCCTATGCCGGCGTTCTTCGTGACCATACCCCTTTCGGGGGCGCTGGTGCAGAGAAGCCTCGCCTCGCACTTCGGCAAGGGCATAAAGCTCCTGCTGACGGCGGGAGCTGTCCTGCTCACAGCCGTCCTGAGCTACTACGGCGCGAAGGCCTTTACCTCCTCGGACTGCCTTGATTCGCTTTATCCCGCCGCCAAGAACAACATGGCGCTTATCATACCCATAGCAGTGTGCGTGTTCATGCCCCTGGGATTTCTCGGCTTCAAGCTGGCCGCTAAAAACACGGACACCCTGCTGGTGAGGCGCATAGCTATGGTGCTTGTCGCCATATGCATCGCCTATGCCGTCCAGGAGATACTCAAGGGCGTGATGCGCCGTCCGCGCTACCGCACGGTGCTCAAAGGCTTCGACGGCGTGGGGTTCGTGCCCTGGTACGAGAAATTCCCCTACACCAAGGACCTGCCCGCCGCGCTTGGGATAGCCAAGGAGGAATTCGCCTCCTACCCCAGCGGACATTCCATGATGTCCATGACATCCTTTATCGGGCTGCCGGCGCTGGCCATGATAGTCCCGGCCTTCAAGGGCAAGGAGATCCCGCTGGCACTTTGCGGCTTTGCCTATTCAGCCACCGTTATGTTCTCGCGCATACTTGCGGGAGCCCATTACCTCTCCGACGTTGCATCCTCGGGGATAATAATGCTGATCACCTCGGCGCTGTATCTGATGATACTTAAAACTACCGTAAAGGAATAACTGCCGCTTCACGGACGGGTGCCTGCGGGCTGACCTGCCGCGATGGAGCGGATCATTCATAGAAATATCATTTACCAAGGAGGACAAACCTATGAAATTACTCGTTATCGGCTGCGGCGGAGTTGCCACCGTCGCAATTTACAAGTGCTGTGAGAACCCGCTGTTTACGGAAATAATGATCGCCAGCAGGACGGTCTCCAAGTGCGAGGCGCTGGCTGAAAAGCTCAAAGACAAGACCAAGGCCAAGCTCACCACCGCCACCGTTGACGCGGACAGCTTTGATTCCCTCGTGGCTCTGATGAAGGACTATAAGCCCCATACCGTGCTGAATGTTGCCCTGCCCTATCAGGATCTTGTTATCATGGACGCCTGCCTGGAGTGCGGCTGCAACTATGTTGATACCGCCAACTATGAGGCCGAGGACACCGACGACCCCGAGTGGAGAGCTATCTACGAAAAGCGCTGCAAGGAAAAAGGTTTCACAGCTTATTTTGACTATTCATGGCAGTGGGCCTATGACGAGAAGTTCAAGAAGGCCGGCCTCACCGCGCTGCTGGGTACCGGATTTGACCCCGGCGTAACGCAGGTATACTCGGCCTATGCCCTCAAACACTACTTCGACGAGATACACTATATCGACATACTGGACTGCAACGGCGGCGACCACGGTTATCCCTTCGCCACCAACTTCAACCCGGAGATCAACCTGCGCGAAGTGTCTGCCAACGGCTCCTACTGGGAGGACGGTCACTGGGTAGAGACCAAGCCCATGGAGATCAAGCGGGAGTATAACTTCGCCGGCGTGGGCATGAAGGATATGTATCTGCTCCACCATGAAGAAATAGAATCCCTTGCCAAGAACATCCCCGGCATCAAGAGAATACGTTTCTTCATGACCTTCGGTCAGAGCTACCTGACCCACATGAACTGCCTGCAGAACGTGGGTATGCTGGGCACCACGCCTGTTATGTTCGAGGGGCATGAGATCGTGCCGATCAAGTTCCTCAAAGCTCTGCTCCCCGACCCGGCAAGCCTCGGCCCCCGCACCGTGGGCAAGACCAACATCGGATGCATCTTCACCGGCGTCAAGGACGGCAAGGAGAAGACCGTTTACATCTACAACGTCTGCGACCACCAGGAGTGCTACAAGGAGACCGGCGCACAGGCGGTATCCTATACAACGGGCGTGCCTGCCATGATCGGTACGGCTATGGTGGCCTCCGGCACCTGGGACAAGAAGGGCGTTTATAACGTGGAAGAATTCGACCCCGATCCGTATATGGATATGCTGAACAAGTACGGCCTGCCCTGGGTAGTTGACGAGAACCCGGTAACGGTAGAATAACATGATACAGACCGCGAAAGATATCTTCCGTCAGATCAACACCCCCGCCTACGTCATCGACGAGGCGGCGCTCCGGCGCAACTGCGAAATACTGAGGGACATCTCCCGGCGCACCGGCTGTAAGATACTGCTGGCGCAGAAGGCCTTTTCCGCCTTCCGGGTCTACCCCATGTTAGCGGAGTACTTGGACGGCACCACCGCCAGCGGGCTTTATGAGGCCAGGCTTGGCAGGGAGGAATTCGGCGGCGAGGTACACGTTTTCTCCCCGGCCTACAAGGAAAGCGAGATAGCTGAGATCGCAAAGCTTGCCGACCACATCGTTTTCAACTCGGCGGGGCAGCTGATGAAGTTCAAGGACCGCTGTGCGGGCAAGAGCCTGGGTCTGCGCCTCAACCCCGAATGTTCCACTCAGGACAAAGCCATATACGACCCCTGCGCTCCGGGCTCACGGCTCGGAGTGCGGCTGTGTGACCTTGACGAGGGGGTAATGCCCTGTCTGGACGGGCTGCACTTCCACACCCTCTGCGAGCAGAACTCCGACGCATTAGAACAGACCCTTGCGGCCTTCGAGGAAAAGTTCGGCAAGTACATCCCCCGGATGAAGTGGATAAACTTCGGCGGCGGGCATCACATCACCCGCCCGGACTATGACCGGGAGCTGCTGGTGCGCCTCATCAATGATTTCAAAGAAAAGTACGGCGTACAGGTCTACTTAGAGCCCGGGGAGGCTGTCGCCCTCAACGCGGGCTGGCTTGTCACCGAGGTCCTGGACATAGTTCACAACGGCCTTGACATAGCCATACTGGACGCTTCGGCAGCCTGTCATATGCCGGACGTGCTGGAAATGCCCTACCGTCCGCCCCTTTATCTCAGCGGCGAGACAGGGGAGAAAGCACACACCTGCCGGCTGGCCTCCCGCACCTGTCTTGCGGGGGACATCATCGGGGATTACAGCTTCGATGCGCCCCTGGAGGTCGGCGACCGCCTCTGCTTTGAGGACATGGCCATCTACTCAATGGTGAAGAACAACACCTTCAACGGTATGCCCCTGCCCGACATCGCTCTGCTCCGGGAGGACGGCAGCTGTGAAGTGATAAAGCGTTTCGGCTACGAAGATTTCAAGGAACGTTTATCCTGAGCTTACCGGAGTATCACAATGATCGACATTCACAACTGGACAGAGCAGTTCGTTTCTGCTCTTGACAATACCTTCCCCGGCCGCGTGCGGTTTATCGGCCTTCAGGGCAGCTACAGCCGCGGCGAGGCCACCGATACCAGCGATATAGATATGGTGGTCATCCTCGATGAGCTTGGCTATGACGATGTGCGGCGCTATTCGGATATGCTCGACACCCTGCCCCACCGGGAGCTTGCCTGCGGGTTCCTTTCCTGCAAGGCAGACCTTTCCTGCTGGGATGTCCCCGACCTTTTTCAGCTGTATCACGACACCGTTCCCATACGCGGCGACCTCGGCTCGCTCATCCCGCCGATCACCGACGGGGACATCCTCCGCGCAATAAAGGCGGGGCTTTGCAGCATCTACCACATCTGCGTACACAACTCGGTCTACGGCAAAAAGGAGAGCACTCTCCGCGGGCTTTACAAGTCTGCATCATTTGTCGTGCAGGCCATAGTTTACCGTCAGCGGGGCGAGTTCGTGAGACAGCTTTCCGACCTGCTTGAAAAGGCGGACGAGCCCGAAAAGCCAATAATCAGGGCGTTCATGGATATGAAGTCGGGCAAGGGCGCCGAATTTGCGGCCTGCTCCGAGACGCTTTTCAAGTGGGCGCATTACAGGATAAACAGCTTGGAGTAGTATTATATGAAACTGAGTTCCATACCGTCTGACGACGGTTTCTATATGCCCGGGGAGTTTTCTCCCCACAGGGCGACGGTCATCATATTCCCCGAACGCCCCGGCTCATGGGGGTACGGGGCGGCGCCCGCTCAGCGTGTTTTCGCGGATATTATCCGCGAGATCGCCAGGGACGAGCTTGTGTATGTGCTCGTCTCCGACGGCACCGGGGCAAAAGCCCGGACTATGCTTGAGGGCACAGACAATATAAGAATATTGAACATCCCCTCTGACGACTCCTGGGCGCGGGACGTGGCGCCCACCTTTGTGTCGGACGGTATTACCGTCCGCGGGGTGGACTGGCAGTTCAACGCCTGGGGCGGGGAATACGACGGGCTCTATGCCCATTGGGACAGGGACAACGCCCTGGCATCGCGCTTCTGCGAGCTGGCGGGGTACGACTGCTATGACGCACAGCATTTCGTCCTTGAAGGCGGCTCTATCCACTCCGACGGCGAGGGCACCCTTATGGTGACGGAAAGCTGTCTGCTGAGCAAGGGGCGCAACCCTCAGCTCACCAAGGCAGAGATAGAGTCCACCCTATGCAAATACCTCGGGGGCAAAAAAGTCCTGTGGCTGCCCAGGGGCATCCACAACGACGAGACCAACGAACACGTTGACAACGTCTGCGCCTTCATCCGCCCCGGCGAGGTGGTGCTGGCCTGGACGGACAACGAGAACGATCCCCAGTACCCGCTGTCCAGGGCTGACCTCGACTATCTGGAGAGCGTCACCGATGCTAAGGGCAGGAGGATAAAAATCCACAAGCTGCCGATACCCGATGTGCCGGTGACGATCACCGGGCACGATCTTGCAGGCTACACTTTCGAGGAGGGCGAGGATCAGCGGGAAGTCGGCGAGCGGTTGGCGGCCTCCTATGTGAATTTCTACTTCACCAACGGCGCAGTGCTGCTGCCGCAGTTCGGCGGGGACAATGCCGCCAGCGACGCCCGCGCCGTGGAAATAATGAAGTCCCTCTGTTCCGACCGCCGCATAGTCCCGGTGGACGCAAGAGAAATAATCATCGGCGGCGGCAACATACACTGTATAACACAGCAGATACCTGCTGTGCAGATAAAGGAGACCTCCCTATGAAACTTGACGGCTTCGGCATTTTGGTAAACGACATGGGCAAGATGATCCGATTCTACCGGGATGTGCTCGGCTTTGAGATACAGGAGCCGGAGGACGCCTCCAACGTCTATCTTGTGAAAGACGGCACCCTGTTTCTGTTCTACGGCAGGAGCGACTTTGAAAAGCTCACCCGCCGCAGATACGAGTACGTCAAGGGTCTCAACGGTCACTGCGAGATAGCGCTGTATGTGGATACATTCGAGGAAGTGGACCAGCAGTTCGAGCGGGTAGTCGCCGCAGGAGCCGTACCTGTCCTCGAACCGGAGACCGAGCCCTGGGGACAGCGCACCTGCTACATTGCCGACCCTGAGGGGAACATCATCGAGATAGGCTCCTTCAACAGGCCGTTTCAGAGGTAATAGCTATGAACATAATCGTGATCGACGACGACAAGCTGGTGGCGCTGTCGCTGAAAACTATACTTGAAAGCTTCGGCGGCATAACCGTGGCGGCTATGGGCTCCAGCGGAGATGATGCCATTCGGCTTTACGATGAGCACAAGCCCGACGTGGTGCTCATGGATATCCGCATGGAGGGCATGACAGGCCTGGAGGCTGGCGAGAAGATACTCTCCGCCCACCCCGATGCCAAGATACTTTATCTTACCACCTTCTCCGACGACGAGTACATAGTCAAGGCGCTGACCATCGGCGCCAAGGGCTACATCTTAAAGCAGGATTTCGAGGGCATCGCCCCGGCGCTGCAAACTGTTTACAGCGGTCAGAGCGTGTTCGGGGACAAGGTCATGGACAAGCTGCCGGTGCTGATGAAGCCCAAGCAGTCTCCGGATTACGAGCGCTTCGGCATCAGCGAGAAGGAGCGCAGCATCGTTGAGCTGGTGGCAAAGGGCTGCTCCAACAAGGAGATAGCCTCAGAGCTGTACCTCAGCGAGGGCACGGTGCGCAATTACCTGAGTACCCTGCTGGAAAAGCTTGACCTCCGTGACCGCACCCAGCTGGCCATATTCTACTATACCGAGATAAAAGGATAATGACATGATCGAGATACCCAACAGCTACGAGCTGACCCTTGTGAGCAAGACCTACCGCAAGGCCATATGGTCGAAGTTCCTGAAAGGCGTTAAGGACTACCAACTGATAAACGAGGGCGACAGGATCGCCGTCTGCATCTCCGGGGGCAAGGACTCCATGCTCATGGCGATGTGCATGAAGCGCCTGCAAAGATATTCAAAGTTCCCCTTCGGGGTGGAGTTCCTGGTCATGGATCCCGGCTACAACCCGGCGAACCGTCAGAAGATAATCGACAACGCCGCAAGGCTGGAAATACCCATTAAGATATTCGACACACAGATCTTCGGGGCGGTGGAGCATATCGAGCAGAACCCCTGCTACCTCTGCGCCCGGATGCGCCGCGGCTGGCTCTACAAGACCGCCCGGGAAATGGGCTGCAACAAGATCGCTCTGGGACACCATTTCGACGACGTCATCGAGACCATAGTTATGGGTATGCTCTACGGCTCCCAGGTGCAGACCATGATGCCCAAGCTCCACAGCGAGCATTTTGAGGGCATGGAGCTTATACGCCCCCTCTACATGGTCAGGGAGGAGGATATCATCGGCTGGTCGAAGCACAACGGCCTGGAATTCATCCAGTGCGCCTGCCGCTTCACCGACAACTACACCCACTCAGGCGACGGCATAGGCGACTCCAAGCGGCAGGAGGTCAAGATGCTTCTGAAAGGCCTCCGGGAGAAATGCCCCGCCGTGGATATGAACATCTTCCGCAGTGTTGAGAACGTCAACCTGCAAACAATAATCTCCTACCATTCGGGGGAGGACTATCACCACTTCCTCGACGACTACGACGAGGGCAAAAGCGTCCACGGCACCGTGGCGGACGGGTCGAAAGTGGTGGATCTTGCAAAGGAAAACAGGAAGGTATAATGGACAACAGGTTTTCAAGAACTGAGCTCCTCCTGGGCAGCGAGGGCATGGAAAGACTAAGACGCAGCCGGGTGGCGGTCTTCGGGATAGGCGGGGTCGGCGGGTATGCCGTTGAGGCTCTTGCCCGCAGCGGCATAGGCTCTCTCGAGCTCATTGACAGCGACACCGTGGCAAAGACCAACTTAAACCGCCAGATAATCGCCCTTGACAGCACCGTGGGGCAGCTCAAAGCAGACGCCGCTGCCGCCCGGGTGCGGGACATAAGCCCGGACACCGAGGTGATACCCCGGCGCTGTCTGTTCCTGCCGGAGACGGCAGGGGAGTTCGACTTCACACGGTACGATTACGTTATCGACGCTATCGACAACGTGACCGGCAAGATAGAGATAATAATGCGCTCGCAGGAGGCAGGGGTGCCTGTGATCTCGGCTATGGGTGCGGGCAACAAGCTTGACCCCACGGCGCTGCGGGTCTCGGACATATACAAGACCAGTGTCTGCCCGCTGGCGCGGGTGATGCGCAGGGAGCTTAAAAAGCGGGGAGTTAAGCGGCTCAAGGTCGTCTACTCCGAGGAGGAGCCGCGCATGACACAGGCAGAGGAGCTTACACAGGCCGGCAGGCGAGTGCCTGCGTCTGTGGCTTTCGTGCCCTCGGTGATGGGTCTCATCATCGCGGGAGAGGTAATCAAGGACATCAGCGGGATAAAGAGGTGAGAAAGAAATGGCGGAGATATACTACGGGGTCACATTCATGATATCTATGCTGCTGACGCTGTTTTATATCGGTATATGGCACAAGCATTTTGATGCCCATATGACCGTTATGTTCATACTCATCCCAATAAACCAGCTGGGCTACTGGCTCTACTCCACCTCGGAGACTCTCGGAGAGGCCATTATGGCCCAGAAGATCGTCTACATCGGCGGCTCCTATATGCCGCTGATGATACTGCTGATGATACTGGGTATGTGCCGCATCGAGCTCAAACGCTGGGCAACGGTGCTGCTCTATGTGGTCAGCACCGGCATTTTCCTTTCCGCCATGAGTATAGGCCGGTACCACTTCTTCTACGGCGACGTTAAGTTCAAGATCGAGAACGGCACCCCAATGCTCTACAACAAGGAATACGGCTTTATGCATACCGTGTTCTACGGGGTCATAGTCACCTATTTCGCCATAAGCATCATCGTTATTGTTTACAGCTATTTTAGGAAGAATCAGGTGTCGAGGCGGATACTCTATCTGCTGTTCATGCCCGACGTGGTGGCGACTGTGAGCTTCTTCGGCGGAAGAAAGCTCATCGACAGGATCGAGCTCATCCCTGCGGCATATGCCTTCGCACAGCTGACCTATCTGATCATTATTTACCGTATCTCGGTCTATGACGTGGACGACACCGCCGTGGATTCTCTCGTTGAGCGGGGCGACACCGGCTTCATTACCTGCGATTTCCGGTTCAGGTACTTGGGCAGCAACGACATCGCCAAGGAGATATTCCCCTCCCTCAACAAGCTCACCGTGGACAAGTCCATGAAAAGGGATATCTTCATCAAAAGCACCATGATGCGCTGGTTAGATGCTTTCAAGCGCAACGGCGAGAAGAACACTACCTACTTCGTAAAGGGCGACAAGACCTACTTGGTCAGCATCGGCTACCTCTTTGACGGGCGCCGCAGGCGGGGCTATCAGCTGGTGATCAGCGACGATACCAAGAACCAGAAATACATCAGGCTCATCAATTCCTTCAACGACAAGCTCCGCACCGAGGTGGAGCAGAAGACCCAGCATATCGTGGAGATGCACAACAAGCTGATACTCAGCATGGCGACCATGGTAGAAAGCCGCGACAACTCCACCGGCGGTCACATCAAGCGCACCAGCGAGGGAGTGCGCATCCTTATCGAGGAGCTGAGGAAGGACGAGGATTTCGTCCTGGACGAGAAGTTCTGTCAGGATATCATCAAGGCGGCGCCCATGCACGATCTGGGCAAGATCGCCGTTGACGACGCCATACTCCGCAAGCCCGGGCGCTTCAAGCCGGAGGAGTTCGAGGTGATGAAGACCCACGCCGCCGAGGGTGCGAGGATAGTTCACGAGATACTGGAGGGCACCGACGACAAGGTCTTCCAGCGCATCGCAGAGAACGTCGCCCACTATCACCACGAGCGCTGGGACGGCTCCGGCTATCCCGAGGGGCTAAAGGGCGAGGCTATCCCCCTCGAAGCGCGTATCATGGCTATTGCGGACGTTTACGACGCCCTTGTGAGCAAGCGCGTCTACAAGGAGAGTATGTCCTTTGAGCAGGCCGACAAGATCATCATGGAGGGCATGGGCAAGCACTTCGACAAGAGCCTTGAAAAAAGCTATGTAGCCGCAAGGCCGAAGCTTGAAGCCTACTACTCCACGGTGCAGACCTGAGCCATGAGATTCAAGCGCGATCTTCTGATCTTCGGGCTGGCCTGGGCGGTGAGCGTATGTGTGCTGTCGGATATACTGCTGATAAGCCTGTTTAGGCAGGTCGCCCTCGATACGGAACGCCTCTCCCCGGTGCTGCCGATGATCGGCGTATCTGCGGGCTTTGCGGCGGTATGCCGGGTGCTTGTCGTCTTCGTGTCCCGCAGGATAGTGCGCAGGCTCAGACGGCACTGGATATCTCTCGAGCCCTGCACCGAGTACGGCTTTTTCCGCAACTATGTGCTGATACTGGCGGCAGGGGCGGCGGCTAACACCCTGCTGCTCTATGACCGCTTCGGGACGGTGCTTGAAATAGTCCGCAGGGACGAGGACAGGCGGCTGCATATGCTGCTCTCGGACAAGCCCGATGAGCTGGCGCACCGGCTTTCCGCACTCGCAGACCGGGTGGGCAGCTGCGAGACTGCGGCTGTGGTGATAACGGCGGTGCTTATCGCCGCCAAGATCACAGCCTACCTGTTTGCGGCAAGGGGGCTGGTCTCGGTCTACCACAAGAACGCCGTTACAGCCTATGCACAGGAGGTGCATCAATGAAAAACGATCATCAGGAGCTGCTCAAAGACCCTATCGTCGATCTGTACTATCCCTCAAAGCAAAAGCGGGAGGCCTCCCGTGCCGTGGCTGCGGCGCGGAGGGGCTTTCCCACTGATTTTATAGCCGACCTGGAGCTTGAACAGCTGGCGGCGCAGATCTCCAACTACTACTCCAAGCGCACCCTCGACCTGCTCTCTGAGCTGTGCTGTGACCGGGAGGTCATCGAGTACCGGCTCGACGTACTGGAGGACTTCAAGAACGTCCCCAAGCTTGCCGCCACCGTCAAGAAGACTGTGGACATCATGCTGGAGAATGACCGCAAGAACATTTACCGCCTGTCGAATCCCGACTCGTTCTCCATGCTGGCGGAGGCGCTGGAGGCCTTTGAGGCCTATGTGGAGTGCATGGAGATACTCCACAGCTTCTACGAGGAGCAGGGCAGCAGGCTGCGCTCCAAGGGCGTTATCGGGATGTTTGAGTACTTCGAGAAGCAGCGCAGCGACCCCCATTACACCGGGCTGAGAAAAGAAGTCTCGGAGCTGCGGGGCATGATAAAGGACCGCATCCGCAGCGTCACCGTCGCCATAAACCTTGACGAGACCCTTGTGCCGGTGTCGGCGGGGATACTGGAGCTGTCCTCACAGCCCTATATCTTAAAGCCCTCCGTCCTTGACAGGATCATATACCACGGGGCGAACTTCCAGTCCGGCAAGGTGATGAAAAGCGCCCGCAACAAGTACAACGGCCGCAACACCGACGGCGAGCCCAACATCAGCGCCGCCGACAAGGCGCTGTTCGAGGAGCTGGCTGACCTGACTGACGGCTACGTGGAGAAGATCGGCGAGGTGCTTGAGGAATACCAGAAGATAACCCTCAAGGATATGTACGCCATAAGCTATCAGCTGGACTTCTATCTGGGCGCGATAGATATGATAAACCTCTGCGAGAGCGCCGGCATGAAGATGTGCCGCCCGGTCATCACCGAGGACAGCACCGAGATAAAGGAGCTGTTCGATCCTATCTATTTCCGGGAGGCGCGTACCTACAATATGCGTTCCAAGGAGCCCAGAGCCGTGATCACAAACGATATTGACTTCGGCAAGGACGCGGATTTCTATATGCTCACCGGCGCCAACAACGGCGGCAAGACCACCTTTGTCCGGGCGGTGGGGATATGCTTTGTAATGGCGCAGGCAGGGCTGTACGTTCCGGCGGAGAGCTGCCGCATACGCCCCGCGGACTACATCTATACCCACTTCCCCAAGAAGGAGCAGACCGGCATCAACTCGTCGCGGTTCACCACCGAGGTCAAGCAGTTCCGCACCATAAGCGACACCGTCACCGCCGACAGTCTGCTTTTGATGAACGAATCCCTCCAGTCCACCACCCCGAGGGAGTGCGTTGAGATCGCCTATGAAATGGTGAGGATATTCACGAAACTGGGGGTTCGGGGCATCTTCGCCACCCACCTGCCGGAGCTGGCGGATAAGATAGATGAGCTCAACCAAAGCGGCGTCCGCTCTAAGACCGCCAGCCTCATCGTCCTCACCGACGAGGTCACCGGCGAGCGCAAGTACAAGGTCGTCCGGGGCAGCCCATCCCATTCAAGCTTTGCCAAGACCGTCCTTGACGAGTTCGGCATAAGCTATGAGCAGATCGAAAAACGACTTCAAACCAAAGGAGCAAAGAAATGAGCTACGATTTCGATACCCCCGTTGACCGCAGCGGCACCTACTCCTACAAATGGGACATCGGCGAGGGGGAGCTGCCCATGTGGGTGGCGGATATGGATTTCAGGACCGCCCCGGAGATCACCGAGGCCCTGACCCGCCGCGCCGCCCATGGAGTATTCGGTTATTCCACTATCCCTGATGAATGGCGCGAGGCTTACCGGGACTGGTGGAGAGATCGCCACGGCATCGAGTACGACCTCCGGGCGTTCGTCTTCGCCACCGGGGTGATACCCATAATATCGAGCTGTGTGCGCAAGCTCACCACCCCCGGAGAGAACGTGGTCATCATGACCCCGGTTTACAACGTCTTCTTCAACTGCATCAGAAACAACGGGCGAAATGTCCTCGAATGTCCCCTTGCCTATGAAGGCGGGCGGTACTCGGTGGACTTTGGCCGCCTCGGAGCCGCCCTCGCGGACAAGCAGACCACGCTGCTGCTGCTCTGCAACCCCCAGAACCCCGCCGGCATCATCTGGGACAGGGAGACTCTTGCGAAGATCGGCGAGCTGGCCTGCGACAACGGCGTCACCGTCATCGCCGACGAGATACACTGCGACCTCACCGACCCCGGCTGCGAGTATGTGCCCTTCGCCTCGGCCTCGGAGAAGTGCCGGGACAACTGCGTGGTATGCATCGCCCCCACCAAGACCTTCAACTTAGCGGGCATACAGACCGCCGCGGCAGTGATCCCGAACCCCCGGCTGCGCCACAAGGTATGGCGAGCCCTCAACACCGACGAGTGCGGAGAGCCCGGTTCATTTGCGATCGCAGCGGCAGTGACCGCCTTTAAGCAGGGCGGCGCCTGGCTGGAGGAGCTGCGGGAGTACATCTTCCGAAACAAGCAGCTGGTCTCGGACTATCTCAGGGAGAACATCCCGCAGATCAAGCTGGTGCCCTCTCAGGCCACCTATCTGCTGTGGCTGGACTGCACCGCCTTCGGTATGCCGGTACACGAGCTGTGGAAGTTCATCCGGAAAAACACCGGCCTGTTCCTCTCCGACGGCTCTATCTACGGCGGCAGCAACACCCACCTGCGCATGAACATAGCCTGCCCCGCCTCCCAGGTCAGGGACGCGCTGGCGAGGCTGAAAAGAGCCGCTGATATGCTTTTGCAGAAATAAAAACAAGGTGCCGTACCCCTGCCGGGTCGGCACCTTTTGGTTTTACAGCTTTCTGAACACCGCCGTAACGCTCATGCTGCCGTTTTCGCAGTGAGCGAAAATGTCGCCGTTCATCTTGTGCATCAGCTGCCGGCAGATGTACAGGCCGAGGCCGCTGCCCGGCTTGCCCTCGCTGTTGGAGCCCCGCCAGAAGCTGTCAAAAATGTGCAGCGTCTCGCCGTCCGCAAGGGTGCAGCCGCCGTTGGTGACGGTCACAAGGCGGCAGTCCTCCTCCTCGGAAAAGCTCAGGGCGATCCTCTGCCCGTCGCCGTACTTGATGGCGTTCTCCATGAGGTTTTGCAGCACCTCCGCCGCCCGGTCGGGGTCGCAGGAGACGATGCAGTCGGTGAACTCCCCGATGACAAGCTCGGTGTGCAGCAGTTCGAGGCTCTGGGTGTAGTGCTTTCTTACTCCCTCCACCAGCTCAGAGAGGTAGGCCTCGCCGTTCTTGACCTCCAAAGCAAGGAAATCTCCTCCCGCCGAGCGGGTGAGCTCCACGGTGTAGTTCTCGATCTCCCGGGCCTTTTCCCCCAGGCTGACATAGACCTCCCGGAGCTTTTCCTCGTCCTTGTAAAGCCCCCTTTGCAGGGCACTGGCGTAGAGCTTGATCGCCGAGAGGGGAGTCTTGATATCGTGGGAGATCGAAAGGAGCAGCGTCTGCTTGTCCTTTTGCAGCCCCAGCTCCCGGCTGCGCTGCTGCTCGATGCTCTCCCTAAGCATATCGGTGCCCCATACATAGCGCCCGAAATAACGGTTCTTGCTCTCCTTGAGGGGTACGGCAAGGTTGCCCCGGCTCAGCTCGTAGGGGACGTTGCTCATCTCGTTGAAGGGCTTGATTATCTGCCTGCGCACGTATATCAGTACTCCGAAGGTCAGCAGCGCGGCGGCACCCACAGAAAGATTCAGTATCAGCCTGCCGGAATCCGAGGCCTTCCCCTCGCTGTGATCGAAGCGGTATACCCTGCCCCCCACGCTGCGGAAAAGGCAGCTGCCGTTTTGCTCGTAAAACTCCGGAGTGCCGTCGTCCTCGGTGACTTTGGTGACGTACTCGCAGGAGGAAAGGTCGGGCTCAGCGCCCTCGGAGAGCTGTCTGCACAGCCGTTCCGTCTCCACCGCCCAGGGCCTGCCCCTGACCTCGGTGCCGGAGGAACAGATCAGGTTAGCCGCCAAAAACACCGCCGCAAACAGCAGGAATACCGCCGCAAATAGCTTGTTTATGCCTTTCATAGGAACTTATACCCCACTCCCCACACCGTGACGATGTGCTCGGGCTTTTTGGGGTCGCGCTCCAGCTTTTCCCGCAGGCGCTTGATGTGGACCGTCAGGGTCTGCTGCTCCGACTCGGAATCGCTGCCCCAGATGTAGGAGAAGATGTACTCCTTGGTCAGGGTCTTGCCGGGGTTCTCTGCCAGGAGAAGTAAGAGTTCATATTCCTTGGCGGTCATTTCCAGCTTTTCCCCCCGGAGGAAGGCGGTCTTCTCGGCGCGGTTTATGGTCAGCTCGCCGCATCTCAGCTCGTCGAGGGAGTAGCGCCGCCGGAACAGTCCCGCGATCTTCGCCAGCAGCAGGTCAATGTCGAAGGGCTTTTCGATGTAGTCGTCGGCACCGGTTATGAGGCCGTTGAGCTTGTCGTTCTTGTCTATGCGGGCGCTGATTATGAAGATGGGCACGTCGCTTTGCTTTCTGATCTTCTCGCAGACCGCAAAGCCGTCAATGCCGGTGAGCATGATGTCCAGCAGTATGAGCCTTGCGCCGTAGCGTTCAAAAAGCTCCACCGCCCGCTCGCCGCTGTCCGTCCGGCTGACGGCATAGCCCTCCGCCCGGAGAAAGTCGCAGAGCGTCTCGGAGATCTCGGAGTTGTCCTCAACTATCAGAATGTCTATCAAACCTGTCACCGCCTGTTATGCTTTACTTATCAAACAAGGGCTGCCGCAAACAGCAGCAGCCCTTGAAAAGAGTCGGATATTATTTGTTGTTCTGGAGCCTTGCCAGCAGTCTGAGGACTTTGAGGTAAAGCAGGATGACGCTGAGCATCAGGCTGTAGCTGCAATACCACTCGTACTTCTTGTTGACGTTGTTGGTAACGGCCTCGGCGATAGTGTCGAAGTCGATGAGCAGCAGAGCCGCTGCCAGCAGTACGCCCAGTACGGCAAAGAGGATGCCGAGGGGGCCGCTCTGTACTTTAAGGATGGACTTAACGATAGTGCTGTTGGGAGCCAGCCATGCAAGCAGACCGAAGATCGCGCCGCCGATAACCGATGCGATAAGTGCGGTGAAAACGATGGTCTTGAACTTCTCGCCCACCTTAACGATGCCGGTGTAGTAGAGAACTGCCATAGCTGCGATGATGAGGATAGTCAGAACAAGAGCCTCAACAACGATGCCGCTGTACTGAGCCGCATAGATATACGAGGTGATCGCCACAGCGTAGCCCATGCCCGCGCAGTAGATCGTGCCGGAGACCGGTATCGTCTTAATGGCGAAGGCCGCCACAAGTCCCGCGATAAGGGTGATGATCCATGCACCGATCATGATAGCCATTTCGTTGGAGTAGACCACATAGCCCTCGGCGATAGTGCTGCTCACGGTGTAGCCGTGGGAGCCGAAGTAGCTGTGCATATAGAAGAATGCAGCCACGCCGAGGAAGGTGATGATCATGAAATAGCCTACCTTGGCGAAAATACCCGCATAGGTCGCGGACTGCTCGCCTCCGAAGGAGTCCTCAAAGGTGAAAGTGCGGTTTATTGCGGCGTTGGAAAAGGTGCCGCCGCTTCTTCTCTGGTTCTGAAACTGGTTCGGATACTGATTCTGCTGATAGAAAGCCATGATATACCTCCTGTGAAAAGTTTTGTATTTTGCGTATACACATATATTATACCCGAAAATGCCCCGGTTGTCAATAGATTTTTAACAATTCCCATGATAACGCATCGGCCTCAGCCGTTTATCTGCGCTATCAGTTCATCAGGGGTCTGTCCGGTGTAGAGTATCGCCCGGATGCCCACGTTTTCGGCGCCGGTGATGTTTTTGGGACTGTCGTCGATGAAGACGCAGTCGGCAGGGTCGAGGGAGTAGCGGCTGCAAAGCAGCTCATAGATCTCCGGCATGGGCTTTACGATATGCTCGTAGCAGGAGAATATGCCCCCGTCCATGTATTCCCGGAACTCCAGCACCCAGGGCGCCGAGTGTATCAGGAACTCAAAGTAGTTGGAGAGAAAATAGACCCTGTGCCCCTGAGCTTTCAGCTGCTTTATCATGGGTATGGTCATGTCTCGCAGCTTGGGACAGCCGCCTATCTTTGCGAAGGCCAGCCGTATCTCCCGGTCGTACTGAGGGGCTTTGGCGATGAACAGCCTCAGCACCTCCTCCACGGTGAGCACGCCCCGGTCAAGCTCCACCCAGTCGGGATTGCCCCAGGTGGCCTCCACCACGGCGGCAGCGGTCTCGGGGTCGAACATTGAGGCAACATAGCCCTCCCAGTCGAAATCTATCAGTACTTTTCCTATGTCAAAGATAACGTTCATATAATACCTCCCGTACTTTATGAATACATTATACAACATGGGGCGCATAAAAGTCAAGCGGCGGCGGTCTGCCTTCCAGATATAGGTGGGGCATCCAAAAAATGTAGGTATTTTTATGGTATTTGCCTAAAAATTCAATTTAGTACTTGAAAAATGTGGATAAATGTGATATAATAATTAAACAGACTGTATCTGTACTTGTAACAGGAACGGGGTGAAGCCGATGAAGATGTCTCTGGGACGGAAAATAATGGTTTTCGTGGTGCTGCTTTCTGTGCTCATCATCACCATATGCATCGTAGTCAGCGGTATCGTGTTCCGCAGGCTCATGGATAAGGAGTACCTCATCACCGGCGACTCCATGGCGGGTACGGTGGCAGTCTCAGTGGACGGCGACCGGGTGAAGAAGATCACCGACAAGGTCATGGCTATCTACCGCTCCACGGATGTGAAGATCAGCAACGAGGCTCAGGACGAGGACGGCTATGAGGCCTACTGCGGCCTCTACAAGCACCTTATGGACGACCCGGATTACATCGCGGTCAGGGATTCCCTGCGGAAGATCCAGGACGTCAGCGAGGTGGACTGCGTCTATACCCTGTTCATCGTCCCGGAGGAAAAGACCGCCGTTTACATCGTTGACGCGGCGCATGAGGACATTGTCCCGCCGGGGTGCTTCGACTATGTGGAGGAAAGCTGCTACCCCTATCTGGACGACCTGGAGCAGGGCTTCCCCGCCTTCATCACCGATACCGAGGAATACGGCTGGGTCGCCACCGCCTGTATGCCCATACACGACAGCAGCGGCGAGCTGGTATGCTTCTCGGCAGTGGATCTGAGCATGAACGACATACTCACCAAGGTGCGCAATTTCCTGTTCTCGCTGACGGCTTTGCTGCTGGTGCTGACGGCGGTCGTCTGCGTCACCGCCATGATCTACGTCAAGCGCAGGATAGTCAAGCCCATAAACCTGCTCTCGGCGGCTGCGGGTCAGTATTCGCAGAAGCAGGTCCATGAGCGGCATAACGAGTTCGGCTCCCTCAACATCAAGACCGGCGACGAGATCGAGATCCTGCTCAGATCAATGGTGCAGATGGAAAACGACATCGACACCTACATCGACAACCTCACCAAGACCCGGGAGCAGCTCTCCAACGCCAGACAGCAGGCCGACGATATGCATGAGCTGGCCCACATGGACGCCCTCACCGGCATACGCAACAAGCTGGCCTACGACAAGGAGACCGCCCGCCTTGACCGGGAGATCGCCGGAGGGCTCTCGCAGTTCGGCATCGCCATGATAGACCTGAACTTCTTAAAGCTCATCAACGACACCTACGGCCACGAGTGCGGCAACAGCTCCATAAAGCGGCTGAGCCAGCTGGTCTGCACCACCTTCCAGCATTCGCCGGTGTTCCGTATCGGCGGCGACGAGTTTGTGGTCATACTCAGGAACAACGACTTCCTGAACGTCGAGAAACTTGAACAGGAGTTCAACAGGCAGTTCGACCTTTATGAAGCCGATCCTGCGCTCAAGCCCTGGGAGAAGATCTCGGCATCTTTGGGCTATGCGCTTTACGATGCTGCCACGGACGACTGCACGGACGACGTATTCAAACGCGCCGACCAGAATATGTACAAGCGCAAGCGCGAGATGAAGGCTACGCGCAAGTGACGGAAAGGTTAAGTCAAGCTAAAATAACTGATCGCGGAGCGTTTTGGGGTCAGCTTTCTTCCGAGCGAAAACGAGGAAGAAAGATACCCCGGATCGCTCCGCGTTCGTTTTTTTGCTTGCGTTTTTTTGCTTGCTCCCCCGTACTGTTTCAGCCTGCTCACCCCACTTCAAAAAAAAGCTTTACAAAGCCTTAAAGATATGTTATAATAATATAAATACTGTTTGGGGGTGTTTGCGTGGATGAGGTCAGAGGTATCATCGACTCCCATTCCCATTACGACAGTACTCCCTTCGATACCGACCGCGACGAGCTCCTGACCAGGATGCTCGCAGAGGGCTCCCCCGTCGCCGCCGTTATTCACGCCGCTACCGACGTGGATTCTATGCAGTTCGGCATCGGGTATGCCGCCCGGTTCCCGCGGTTCTATACCTCCGTGGGCTTTCACCCCGAGCTGACGGCGCCCCTCCCAAAGGAGCCCCGCGCCGTGCTTGCTAAGATGCTTTCCCGCTCGGATAAGATCTGCGCCGTGGGGGAGATAGGCCTCGATTATCACTACGAGGGCTATGACCGGGAATTGCAGATCGGTCTGCTGCGTATGCAGCTGGAGTTCGCCCGGGAACATTCCCTGCCGGTGATACTCCATTGCAGGGACGCCACTCTCGATTTCATGGAGCTCATGCGGGAGTATAAGCCAAAAGGCGTTGTACACTGCTTTTCCGGCTCCGCCGAGACCGCAGGGGAGCTGGTGTCGCTTGGGCTGTATCTCGGATTCGGCGGAGTGCTGACCTTCAAGAACGCCCGCCGCGTCAAGGCCGCCTTCGCGCAGGTGCCGGAAGACAGGTTCCTCTTTGAGACCGACTGCCCCTACTTAGCGCCCGAGCCCTTCCGGGGACAGCGCTGCGACAGCTTCATGATAGAAAACACCGCCCTCTGCGCCGCTGAGATAAAGGGCATCCCCGCCGGGGAACTGGTGTCGAAGGCTGCGGAGAATACGGTGCGGCTGTTCGGGATAGGGGTTTAGCTGACAGTTTACAGTTGATGATCGCCTCATCAACATTACAATAATTATCAAAGGCTGGAAACATAAGAATGGAAACTGAGACTTTATACTTTGTCATACCCTGCTACAACGAGGAGGAGATGCTCCCGCTGACTGCAAGGGCGCTGATAGAGAAAATGGACAAGCTTATATCCGAGGGCAGGATCGCCCCGGACAGCAAGGTGCTTTTCGTGGACGACGGCTCCAAGGACAGGACATGGGAGCTCATCGAGAGGCTCCACCGCTCGGTGCCGATGTTCACCGGCATCAAGCTCTCCCGCAACCGGGGTCATCAGAACGCCCTGCTGGCAGGCCTCATGACCGCCAAGGAGCACGCCGATATCATCGTTTCGATGGACGCTGACTTACAGGATGACATCGACGCCGTGGACGGCTTCCTCGACAAGCGTGCCGAGGGCTGCGACATCGTCTACGGTGTGCGCTCGTCGAGAGAGAAGGACACCCGCTTCAAGCGCTGGACAGCCCGCACCTACTACAAAATGCTGGCAAGGCTGGGCGTGGATATAATCTACGACCACGCCGACTACCGCCTCATGAGCCGCCGGGCTGTTGAGGCATTGGAGCAGTTCGACGAGGTGAACCTCTTTCTGCGGGGCATGGTGCCGATGCTGGGGTTCAAGAGCGATACCGTCAGCTATGTGCGCAACGAGCGTGCGGCAGGGGAGTCCAAGTACCCCCTGAAAAAGATGCTCTCCTTCGCAGTGGAGGGCATAACCTCGCTTTCGGTGAAGCCCATAAGGCTCATAACCTCCCTGGGGCTCATCGTATTCCTGATATCCCTGGCGATGCTGATATATTTCTTCGTGCTGTGGTGCATAGGCAAGACAGTCCAGGGCTGGACCACCACCGTCGTTTCGGTGTGGGCGCTGGGCGGCCTGCAGCTGCTGGCCATAGGCGTTATCGGAGAGTATATCGGGAAGATATATTTAGAGACCAAGCACCGGCCGAAATTCCTCGTAGATGTTGACCTCGACGAGGAAGACCGCCGCAAAGAAGAAAAAGTCAATAACCAAAAACACTGATACAAAGGAGCAAGTCAAATGGCAAACAAGAACATCAACCTGAACGCACAGAGAGTAAACAGCAAGGACATCGACAACAGCGCCCTCGAGGAGGCTATCGCTGTCATGAAGAAGGAGCCTACGGCACAGCATCAGAACGACGTTATCAACATCGCTCTGAGGTCTTCCTTCTTCGTACCCGCCATGATGGTGAAGAACACCGAGCTGGTGGAGAGCCCCGACCACAAGGTGAGATTCGAGGACAAGCAGTCCGCACGGTTCATGCTCATCCAGAACAAGGATAAACAGTCCTATTTCCCTGCCTACACCAACACCGAGTATCTCCAGACCTTCAAGAGCGACAGCAGGTTCCAGGGCTTTGTTATGAAGTTCGGCGATCTCGCCAACCTCACCGAGCAGACAGCCTCTGTAAGCGGCTTTGTCATCAACCCCAACAAGGATGACCTGCCCTTTACCAAGGAATTCCTGGATCATATCAAGAAGATCCTCACCGAGGCTCACAACAAGAGGGTAGCTGCGCAGCAGGCGGAGGCCGAGGGCAAGCCCAATATCGAGGTCACTACCAATACTGCTCCCGACGCCGACAAGTAAAATAGCGCTATGAGAAAGTTTATCGCCGACCTGATCCTGGAGCAGCAGTTTGCCCGGGACAGTCTTGACAAGCTGGGCACCTTCTTCCGGAGCGTAGCTTCAAACGTATCCCCGGAGTGCTCGGCGGAGCTGGTCATAAACCGCTTCACCTTTGGTCTTATCACTCTGTACGCCCCCAACCGCAACGAGGCCGGGCAGTATATCGCCGAGGCCTGGGAGAGGGCGGGCTATGAGCGCAGCCAGCTCAACCTGATACTGGTCTCCGAGCTTACCGGCGACAAGGACAGGGACGATCTTATCACAGCGGTCTACAAGGGCTATTACGGCGTGGACAGCTATATGCGCCTCGTCACCGACCTCAATGCCGAGCTGCCGGTGCTGGCACAGCGCAATTCCCTCGACGCATTCAGACAGCAGAATTACCTCTTTGCCATAGACGGAGGCTGCGGATTCACGACCCTTATCAGGTCTTTTTCCGACTACCTGCACCGTATGCACATCTACCCCGAGGAGGAGTACGATAAAAGAGGCTACTACTACGATATCAAACTGGGCAAGGAGACCGAGGGCGACGTATCCACCGCCGAGGACATCATCACCCTGCTCAGCGAGAAAAAGGACGACAACCCTTACAGCATCATCGGCCTGGATATCTCCTACTATCTCGACGGGCGCAAGTACGACGAGCTGAGGAGCTTTATAAACCGGCTGGACAAGTACCAGGACAACTATGTCTTCGCGTTTCGGATCCCGTTTCTGGAGAAGAAAGCCTTCGACGAGATCGAGGGCATACTCTCTGATATGATGCTGGTGAAGACGATCCAGGTGCCGCCGCTGACCGATTCGGTGCTCATCGAGACCGCCTGGAACGTGCTCATCGGCAGGGAGTACTCTCCCGATACCGACGTCATCGGGCTCATCCTCAGCAGGATAGAGCGCGAGAAGAACGACGGCCGCTTCTACGGCTTCAAGACCGCCATGAAGATCGGCTATGAGATAGTCCTCGAAAAGGCCGCAGCCGACGCAAGGCTCATCGCAAGCGGCGGAGAGCCCGCCGGCAAGGACATCACCCTTGCGGATCTCAGCAGGCTTGCCGCCAGCGACAAGGGCGCAGCTACGGGCTTTGACGCCCTTGAAGGCCTTGTGGGCATGGAGGAGATCTCCAAGAAGGTCAGCGAGATCGTGGTGCAGGTCAAGTACGCTATCGCCAACGAAAAGCTCGACCGCCCCTGCATACATATGCGCTTCACAGGCTCCCCCGGTACGGGCAAGACCACCGTGGCGCGTATCATCGGACAGATACTCCGGGAGGAGGGCGTGCTGAGAAAGGGCGGCTTCTTCGAGTATGAGGCGAGAGACCTTGTGGCTGAGTATGAGGGTCAGACCGCAGTAAAGACGGCCTCTCTCTGCCGGGACGCCTACGGCTCGGTGCTGTTCATCGACGAGGCCTACGCTCTCAACGAGGGCGGCACTCACGGCGCGGACTTCGGCAAGGAGGCGCTGGCGACGCTGGTATCTCAAATGGAGAACCACCGCGACGATATGCTGGTGGTAATGGCAGGCTACGAAAAGGAAATGGACCACCTGATGAAGGTCAACCCGGGACTGCGCAGTCGTATGCCATATATACTCCACTTCCCCAACTATACAAGAGAGCAGCTTTTCAGGATATTCATGCAGATGACCGGCAAGAGCTTCAAGTACGAGCCGGAGCTGGAGGCAGAGGCTCACAGGTTCTTCATGGAGCTGTCGGACGGATATCTCGAATCAAAGGAGTTTGCCAACGCCAGATTCGCACGCAACCTCTATGAGCGCACCTGGTCAAAGGGCGCTTTGCGCTGTTCAATGGCCGGCAAGACGGAGATCGTCCTGACCAAGGAGGATTTCGCGGCAGCCAGCTCGGAGAAGGAATTCAGCGAGAAGATCGAGACAAAGAAAAAGGTCGGTTTCACGACCGCATAAAAAATAACAAAGAATAATCAAGGTGTCTGCGAAACGGACGGATCTAAAACCATCGCCACAGGCGATACCTTAATTATTCTTTGTTTTATTCTTTATTCTTTACTATTTTAGCGGCGGCGCGAACAATGTAACAATACGCAAATACTTCTGTACCGCCGCCGCGAACGCCTCACACCATCATGGAGTCGTCAACGTCGTCCTCCAGTTCCTCACCGTTGAGGATAGCGCGAAGGGCGTTGATCTCCTCCTCGGTCAGGGTCACGCCCTTACCCATGCGGGTGTGGTCGGGGGACCATTCTCTGATATCGTACTTGGGCTCATGCTCGCTCCAGCTGACCATGTTGAGCTCCTTGGTCCAGCCGCGGGCGTTCTCGGAAAGTACTCCCAGGGATTTTGTGATCTCAAACTTAAGCTCTGCCATAATTATAACCTCCGAATATTTTTATCTTGACCGTCCACGGGTGTTGTTTTACCTGTGAGCGGTTGTATGCTTTTTGCGGGAAGATTTCTTCTTCCTGCGGCGCTTTTTCCGGGGCTGTATGCCCAGGAGCCTGCCGATGCCCGCCGCGATGCGCTCATGCATCAGAACGAGTATGAATACTGTCTCAAAGCAGATCACGAATACCAGCAGCGACGCGCCGAAATGCAGCCCCACGCAGATGTCCGTCATGATGACTGCTGCGAGCAGCTCCCGGCGGCTGCGGAAGGCCGCCAGCATCACCAGGGAGGCAACTGCCGCCGTGAAGGCCGCCGCGCCCAGACTCATCTCAGCCCATACCGAGACGAACAGCAGCGCCAGAGCCGGATAGCTCAGTCCCTTTTTGCCCAGCAGTACGCCCTGTGCCAGCACAAGGGCTCCGATGAAATAGAATAACCAGCCCATTGTCATTCTCCCAAGAACAATAATCCCTGCCAGCACTCCCATGAGAAACAGTATCCGCAGGATGCCCAGCCGTTTCAGTATCTTCACGAGCCTGCGGGGGAGCATCTTCGACATGGCCTCCCAGGGCTTCTGGTAGTTGAGCAGCACTATCACCACGAACAGCGCCGGCAGCAGCAGCGAGCGCATATTCCGCCCGATGCCCAGGTCTTCGTGGTTTATTATGACCATCAGCGCCAGCAGACCGATGTTCAGGGCGAGCTTTTTGATCTTCAGGTCAAAGGGGACGATCTTCCGCGAGTCGTAGGCGCGGATGATGAATACCGTGAAATAGCTTGCCACCGTGGAAAGCGCCGGACCGTAAAGCCCGATGCGGGGTATCAGTATGATGTTGAGCACGATGTTTATGATGCCCGAGACCAGGCTCGTTGCCAGGGAGCGCATGGTGCGCTTCGAGGTAAGGTATATCGAACCGAGAAATGTCACAAAGCAGGAGAACACCGACGAGAATATCAGCAGCGGCGAGTAGTAGGCCGAGTCCTGGAACTCCGGGCCCAGCCAAATGCCGGTCAGAGGCCGGACTATCAGCAGGCAGAAGCCCGCGATTATGAACAGCAGGCATTGGTTGAACTCGAAAACGTTGGTGTAGAAGTCGTTGCGGTCGTCGGAATCGTCCTCCATTATAGCGGACATATTCCAGGCCTGACCGAACATGAAGTAGACCGTCGCCACCAGGTTGGGTATCTTGTAGGCCGCCGAAAGTACGCCGTTGGAGGCCGAGCCCAGGTAGTGGGTGGTCATGAAGGAGTCGGAGCTGTTGGTTATCAGCCACAGCACCTGTGCGGGGATCAGGGGCACCGAGTATTTGAGCATGGTGCTGAGCAGCTCCTTGTCGGGGCGCCTGAAATCCAGGTACCTCCACAGCTTCGCCGAGAAGGTAAGGAACACCACCGAAAGCCCGTCCGAGACGATTATGGACAGCAGATATCCGGTGTTGCCCATCTTGAATCCGATGATGAAGACTATGGTGCCGATGAGGGTCAGGAAGGTGGTGAGTATGCCGTTGAAGGCGAAAAGCTTGACTTTTTCAAGTGCCCGGACAAAAGTAGAATAAACTAACTTGAGTCCCGACATCACCACATATACATACAAGAGCATGGAATACCCGCTCAGATATTTGTCCGCCACCCCGGAGATAGCAACTATCGGCAGCACTATGCCCAGTACCGCAAAGCCTCCCAGGCAGACCATGTTGCCCAGGGTAAAGACCTTTTTCTTGTCGTAGGCTTTGTCCAGACCGAAGCGGATCACCGCCTCGCTTATGGTCATGGTCACTATGGGCTGGAGCCAGTTGGCTATCTGAGAGATAACGTCGTTTACGCCCAGTTCTTCCCGGGAGAGGTAGGAGGTATAGACCTTTACCAGCAGCAGTATCAGCACTTTTGAGCTGAAGGAGCCCACCGCAAAGATCACCGTATTTGAAAACAGCTTTTTGTAGCTGCTCTTTTTAACAACAGCTTCCGGCATATATCAGACCTCAACTAAAATTGGTTTACACATCATTATAACATATCCCTCCCGATTTTGCAAACCTTTTTTTGAAATATTGTTATATTAGCGGATTTTGGGGCGAAAGTCGGGGCGCTTTAGTGCTTTATGCTGTCAGAGGGCGGAAAAGCGCCGCCCTTTCTGCGGAAGAAACCCGGAAAATGATTTTCGTGAAAATCTTCCTAAAACGGTTGCAAAGTCCATGCGAATATGTTATAATAGTATAAATATATTTGATGTGAAGGAAGGAGATATGTATGTTCAAGTTCAACAAACACGCCGGAAGGCTGCTGCTGGGAGCGGCGGCGGCGGTAATGGCTATGGCTGCCGGGGCTTTCGGGGCATCGGCGCTGACCGAAAACACAGTCGTTATGCGGGAGTACGAGCAGGAGGCCGCCGAGGGCATGATGAATGTGGGTATCAAAGGCAGCTACCTGGGGGATATCGACAAGGCGCTGTCCAAGATCAACTCCGCCCGGTATGAGGCCTGCAAGAACGGCGTTCCCGACCCCAACGACCCCTCCCGCAAGCTGACCCTCAACGATTTCGTCCCGGCACAGTACTCTGCGGAGCTGGAGCGCATCGCCCGGATAAGGGCCGCCGAGGCCACCCTGGTCTACGGTCACACCCGTCCCAACGGCGAGAGCTGCTTCTCCATAGCTTCAAGTTCAACTTTCAGATATCATGCCGAGAGCCTTGCCTGGAACAGCTATGATTCGCTGCTCAGAGGCATAGACCAGTTCTATAAGGAAAAGACCGACTGGGAAAAGCAGACCCCCGGGGCTATCACAGGCCACTACACTCAGATGATAAACCCCAACAACAGATATGTGGGCATCGGCTGCTTCAACACCAAGGACACCACCGGCTATCCCACCGCCCTCTGCGTGCGGTATGCTCGCTCCGACGAGAACCTCAGCGGAGCCAAGGGCGAGGCCGTCGAGAACTGCGTCGTCCCGGTGCAGGTGCCGGAGGACAGGTTCGATGGCATCAGGATCAGGTGCGTCTCCGGCAGCAAGCGCATCAGCAGCGGCTCCAATGCCGAGTATGAGCTGAGAGGCACCGTCTCCTATGAGTTCGGCAGCGATTCGACCTGGGATTCGGATGTGGTGCTCTACGATACCGACTGGAAGATATCCGACAGCTCGGTGGCGCAGCTGGACGGTTACGGCTGCGTGACGGCTCTCAAGCCCGGCACCGCCCGCATCACCGCCCTCAGCGGCGACGACGGCGTCATCTTCAAGCTCACCGTCACCCCCACCATTGAGGACTGCAAGGTGACGATCCCCTACGCATCCTATACTTACCGGGGACGTGCTATCAAGCCCACCGTCACCGTTAAGTACGGCGACGAGACCCTCGTCAAGGACATCGACTACACCGTAAGCTACTCCAACAATACCAACGTGGGCACCGCCTCCATAACCGTCACCGGAAAGGGGCGCTTCAGCGGCAAGACGGTCAAGAACTTCACCGTCAAGGCGCTTGGCCTCAACTCTTCTTATGCGGTCATGAGTATCCCCTACTCCTCCTACACCTACACCGGAAAGGCCATAAAGCCGGCGCTGACCCTGAAATTCAAGGACGGTTCGGTCATCCCGACAAGCGAGTATATGCTGAGCTATGCCTCCAACATCAAGGTGGGCACCGCTAAGATCTATGTGATCCCCAAGAGCGGCAACCTCAGCAGCTCCGGCTTCAAGGAGTTCGTGGTCAAGCCCGCCAAGAACGAGATAACCTCTTTGTCCTCCGGCAGGAACTCTTTCACCCTGTCCTGGACAAAGGCCACCGAGGGCGCAAGCGGCTATCAGGTGCTTTACAGCAAGTCCCAGGACTTCTCGGAGGACGTCCACAGCTTCTCCACCAGGACCCTTTCCTCCCTTTCACAGCGGTTCACCCTGCTGCCCAGGACCGGCGAGACCTGGTATGTGAAGGTTCGCTCCTTCGTGGAGATAAACAACACCCGCTACGGCAATTACAGCGCAGTCAAGAAGATCAAAATAATCTGAACAGGAGATGTGAGTTATGAAAATATTTTTGAGGATACTTATGGTCATCGGCATCATCGCGGCAGGCTTTGCCGCTGCGGGAATGATCTCGAGGGTCTTCCGCACCAGGATGACCAGGTATTATAAGGTGTACTGAGGCACCCTGATACCATGAACAGGCTGAAAAAACTGATAGTCGGGCTGGCGGCAGCGGTCTGCGCTGCGGCGGCAGGCACAGTCGCGGCCTCGGCTTATGACAAGAACACCAAGCTCCTGCTGGAATACGAGCAGACAGCCGCCTCCGGCACCGTCAATGCGGCAGTGAAGGGGACGTATATCAACGACGCCGCCAACGCCTTGAAGCGTATCAACGAGATACGCTATGAGGCCTGCAAGGAGGGCGTCTGGGATCCCCGGGACAGCAGCCGCAGGCTCACTCTGTCCGACTATGTGCCCATAAAATGGAGCTGCGACCTGGAACAGATCGCCAGGGTCAGGGCTGCCGAGGCAGGGCAGATGACCTCCCATACCCGTCCCAACGGCGAGAGCTGCTTTACCGTGGAGCTGAACGGCTGCGACGACGGCTCAATGGAAGTCCTCGCCTGGAACTGGAGCGACAACATGGTCTACGGCATAAACCAGTTTTATGAGGAAAAATCCGACTGGGTCAACAAGGTGAGCCGCGCGGTAACAGGGCATTACACCTCCATGATAAGCCCCTCCAGCCGCTATGTGGGACTGGGCTGCTTCGTCTCAGAGAATAACGTCTACTACAACGCCACCGCCGGAAGATTCAGCTATTACGCAGGCGCCTCGGAAAAGCAGAGCGCCGGCGTCAAGGACTGCTATGTGCCTGTCAACATCAGGACAAGCTCCGTTGTTTCCGCCGCCGTCAAGTGCGTCTCCGGCAGCACGTCCCTCTCAAAGGGCGAAACTGCGTCCTTTGAATTGCAGGGCAAGATCAATGTTCAAAGAACGACGGACGCGCTGTTCTACTCAGCCAAGTGGAGCTCCTCCGATACCTCAGTAGCGACTGTGGACAAGTACGGCAAGGTCACAGCCAAGTCCACCGGCAGCGCGAAGATCACAGCCGCATATGCGGGCAAGAAATACAGCGTTGACGTCAAGGTCCTGCCCTCGATATCCGACTGCAAGATAACCATACCCTATGCCTCCTACACCTACCGGGGCAGAGGCATAAAGCCCACAGTCACCGTAAAGAATGGCACGGCCAAGCTGACCAAGGGCACGGATTACACCGTTTCATATTCCAACAATACCAATGCGGGAACTGCCACCATAACCGTCACCGGCAAGGGCAGCTGGTCAGGCAAGGCCACAAAGACCTTCACGGTCAAGCCTCTGGATGTCAGCTCATCCTACGCCAAAGTCACCATACCCTACGCCTCCTACACCTACACCGGCTCGGCGATAAGACCGGCCGTGACCGTAGCCTTCAAGGACGGCTCGGTGATACCGGTCTCGGAGTTTGGCGCCGTCTACGCCTCTAATATAAAGGTGGGCAAGGCAAAGATAACCGTAACCGGCAAGTCCGCCAACGTCACCGGCACCCTGACCAAGTACTTCGTGGTCAAGCCCGCCAAGCAGACCGTCAATTCGATCACTGCGGGGAAGGGCAGCTTCCGCATCACCTGGAACAAGGATCTCCAGGCCAGCGGCTATCAGGTACTCTACTCCAGGGACAAGAGCTTTGAGACCGACGTACACTCCTGGACGACCTTCGACCTCAGCGACACTGCGGAGAACTTCTCGAAGGTGCCGCAGTCCGGCGAGACCTGGTATGTGAAGTTGCGCTCCTTCACCGCACAGAACAACACGCGGTACGGCAATTACAGCGCGGTGAAGACCGTCACTGTAAAGTGAAAAAGCTGCGAAAATATAAAGCGGGGGCATCAAGACCGATGCCCCCGCTCATTTTCATGTGCAGAATCTGTGCGACCCAATAGTTATGACCACCGGCCTCGACCAGATGAATTTGTTGGAGGTCTTGGCAGGATTATAATAGTATATGCACCCGCCGGTGGGATCCCAGCCGTTGAGGGCGTCGCGGGCGGCGCGGTAGGCCGAGTCGGAGATAGGCTGATCGAACTGCCCGTCGGTCACTGCGGTAAAGGCGCCGTTCTGATAGATGACCCCCGAAAGGGTGTCCGGGAATGAGGGGTGCTCGATGCGGTTGAGTACCACCGCCCCCACCGCCACCTGCCCGGTGTAGGGCTCGCCGCGAGCCTCTGCCGAGATTATCCGCGCCAGCAGGTAGATGTTGGCCTCGGTCGCCGCCGGGATCTTCCCCACGGAAATGCCCAGAGCTTTCAGCGTTATGGGCCCCGCGATGCCGGTCTGCTGTATGCCTTGCTGCTTCTGAAATCTGAGTACCGCCTTGCGGGTCTCCTCGCCGTAGTACCCGGTGACGCCAACCGTGAACAGGCCGCGGGCTTTCAGCTCCTGCTGTATCGCCGTGACCTCCTTGCCCCGTGATCCCACTTGCGAGAGCACCTGCTCGCTGCTCCGGCTCCCGAGCATAAGCCCCGCGACGGCAAGGGTGCCCAGCCCGAAAAATGTTATGAGGGCGGTTTTGAAGAAAGTTTTTGCTGATCTGCTTTGCATTTTAAGTCCTCCGTTTCAGATCTGTTTGTTAAGTATTATTTACCGGTTCATGTCCGTTTATACTATATAAAAGGTATAAAAGGGCATCATTTTGCCCCAACTGACCAGGCTTTTGTGCATATGGGATAAACGGCGGCGTTGAAATTGTGCATCACATTGAAAATTATTACAAACTTCAAAAAAGCCCTTGACATTCGACGGAATATGTGTTAATATAAATAAGTCGCCTGACGAGAGTGAATAAAAAACTTCAAAAAAGTTCTGAAAACCTCTTGACAAACGACGAAAAACGTGATATAATAGTTAGGCACTCCCAATAGGGAGGGACAGCGAAAATATCGCGGTCAGCATCTTGAAAATTGAATAACAACGACGAAACAAAACCCTTGAGCGATTCTTTTGAGGAAACTTAAAAGAGTTGAGATGTCGGGTACGACAAAAAACATACAGTCAGTGAAAGCTGAGCGAAAAGGATAGCAAGAGCACGAAAGTGCTGTTGATATACAACTTTAATTAAGAGTTTGATCCTGGCTCAGGACGAACGCTGGC
>JAFXNC010000003.1 GCA_017529875.1 Ruminococcus sp.
CTTTCGCGAAAGTAACGCAAAGATGCTTTTGTCACTCCTGAACGGAGCGACAAAAGCCTTTGCGGCAGGCGTTCCCCCTGCACCCCCTTTTCGGTCGGGCTTCGCCCTCCCGTGTTTATCGGGCATACGCCCGGGGCGACGTTGTCAGCTCTCCAACTTCATTCCGCCGAGGGTGACGGTTATCAGTCTTATGTTTTCAAGCAGATCGTCATTTATCTCGCTACCACTTTCAATTCTTTTCAGTTCCGCCAGCACCTCTCCCAGCTTATCTTTCAGCGCCTTGTAAACCCTCGGATTGCCCTGCACCACAATATCGCGGCATAGGAGACGCTTCACAATGTAGTCCTGCTTTGTCAATCCCGAGAGCGATACCGCAACATTGATCTGCGCGTCCTCCTCGTGCGAAACTCTGAAACCGATAGTCCTCGAACGGAACCTGCCATTGTTATCAAGATTTTTAGCCGACATATTTTTCCTCCTTATGCAGCTCACTTAGCTTGTCCGCCATATCCGATTGTGTCGAGGGGAATAAGTGAGCATATCTGTATGTGATGTCAATACTTTCGTGACCGACACGGTCTGCGATAGCGACTGCTGAAAATCCCATTTCGATCAGTAATGAAATATGACTGTGCCGCAGATCGTGTATGCGTATGCGTTTTACACCCGCCGCCTCTGCTCCGCGTATCATTTCACGGTAGAGATAGCTCTTGGTCACATCAAAAAGGCGGTCGGTCTTTTCAATGCCGTAAAGCTGCCTGATGTAATCCTGCATCTCCTCTGCGAGGAAGTCCGGCAGCTTGATGACACGCTTGCTCTTTGGCGTTTTCGGATCAGTAATTATGTCCCTCCCGTTCAGGCGCTGAAACGATTTTGTGATGCTGACTGTCTGCTTGTCAAAATCGAAATCTGCGGGCGTAAGCGCCAAAAGCTCACCCTCGCGTATCCCGCACCAGTATAGCATTTCAAACGCATAGAACGAAAGCGGCTTGTCCATTATTTCTTCGGAGAATTTTTTGTACTCCTCCTGCGTCCAGAAGGACATTTCCTTTGCCTGAGCCTTGCCCATATTTCCGACCTTGGAGGCAGGGTTCTCTCGCAGTCCGTAGTATTTTACTGCATGATTGAACAGCGAGGACAGCTGATTATGCAGCGTTTTCAGATATACGGGTGAATAAGGCCGTCCGTTTTTATCCTTGCCTTTGAGCATCTCGTTCTGCCAGGCGATGATGTCCCGAGGTACGATCTCTGCCATTTTTCTGTCCCCGAAGTAAGGCAGCAGCTTGGTGCGGATGATATGCTCCTTTGTGTGCCATGTGTTTTCCTTGACGCGGTTTTTCATATCCGCCGTATAGGTCTCCACAAAGCTCGCAAAGGTCATATCTATATCCGAATTGACCTTGAGCATTTGTTCGCGCTCCCACTGCTGGGCTTCTTTCTTAGTAGAGAACCCGCGCTTCTGACTCTGCTTGCGCTGTCCCCGCCAATTCGTATAGCGGAATACCACCCGCCAGGTGTTGGTTTTTGTCTCTTTGTAAATTGGCATTTTACTCCTCCTTTTCATCCGAACGCTCGCCGTAGCAGGTGCGCTCACGGAAATACTTGGCATTGACGCGCCCCGCTATGGTGATAAAACCCTTCTCTTTCAGCTCGGCATTCAGCTGCTGCACGATCTTGTAGGCATAGGACTTGGACACCCCCAACTCGTCAGCGACATCCTGCACTTTCATAAAACCCTTATTTTTCATTCTTATCCTCTCCCTTCATATTTTTCTTTCTATTGAACGCATTAAGCATATATGCTTAATACCCCTATCCTTATTATATTAAACAATTCTGCTTATGTCAACCCTTTTCACATACTTTTCATAAACTTTTTTGTTAAATATCACTTGACGGCGTTAAACATATATGCTATAATCAAATCAACAAATAAGTCAGGAGGTTTTACTATGGCAACAGGTGAACGCATCCGCAGGATACGGACTATGCGGGGAATGACCTTAAAGTATCTCGGAGAATCGGTAGGCTTTCCCGAAAATACCGCAGACATCCGTATGGCACAATACGAATCGGGGACGAGAACTCCGAAAGCCGACCTCACGGAGAAGATCGCATCTGCTTTGGACGTTGTTCCAGAGACACTTGCAGTCCCCGACATCGAGAGCTATATCGGAGTTATACACACTCTTTTTGCATTGGAAGATAATTTCGGTCTGAAGATCGACAAGCTGAACGACGAAGTCTGCATACGCCTTGACAAGGACAGCACCGAGTTTTTCAATATGGTCACGATGTTCAAGGCCTGGGAGCAGCAGGCTGAAAAGCTCCGCGCAGGCGAGATCACCAAAGAGGAATATGACAACTGGAGATACAATTACCCCCGTCTCGACAAATCGGGTTCCTTCAAAAAGATAAAGTAGCTATGAACTATCCATACTCTCACCCCCAAAGACAAAAAGAGCTGACCGATCACAAAAAATCGGTCAGCTCTTAACTGTATGAATAATTTCGAAATTGTTGCCAAAACGTTGCCGCAGGACGTGAACGAATGGCTTGAATCGCGTATTTACGCGGGTTTGCGAAGCTTAAACGTCACTCCCACTCAATAGTAGCGCTCGGCTTCGGGGTCAGATCAAAGAGCACTCTGTTCACGTTCTCCACTTCGTGGGTGATGCGGTCGGTGATGTGCTCCAGCAGCTCGAAGGGTACGTTCTCGACTGTCGCGGTCATGGCGTCCTTGGTGTTCACGGCGCGGATGATGACCGGGTATGCGAAGGTCCGCTTGCCGTCCTTGACGCCTACCGACTTGAAGTCCGGCACTGCGGTGAAGTACTGCCAAACCTTGCCCTCGAGGCCGTTCTTGGCGAACTCCTCTCTGAGGATCGCGTCGCTCTCGCGGACTGCTTCAAGACGGTCGCGGGTGATGGCGCCCAGGCATCTAACGCCGAGGCCTGGACCCGGGAAGGGCTGACGGTAAACCATGCTGTCGGGCAGACCGAGTGCCTTGCCCACAACTCTCACCTCATCCTTGAACAGCAGCTTGACGGGCTCAACCAGCTCAAATTTCAGATCCTCGGGCAGGCCGCCTACATTGTGATGTGCCTTGACGCCGTCGCTCTCGAGGATGTCGGGGTAGATGGTGCCCTGTGCCAGGAACTCGATGCCGTCCAGCTTTCTGGCCTCCTCCTCGAATACGCGGATGAACTCCGCGCCGATGATCTTGCGCTTTTTCTCCGGCTCGGCAACGCCTGCCAGCTTGTCGAGGAAACGGTCAACTGCGTCAACGTAGATGAGATTGGCGTTCATCTGATTGCGGAAAACCTCCACCACCTGCTCGGGCTCGCCCTTGCGCAGCAGACCGTGGTTTACGTGAACGCACACCAGCTGCTGACCTACTGCCTTGATGAGCAGCGCCGCTACCACCGAGCTGTCAACTCCGCCGGAAAGTGCCAGCAGGACTTTCTTGTCGCCGATCTGAGCGCGGAGCTCCCTGACCTGCTCCTCGATAAATGCCTGCGCCAGTGCCTCTGTGGTGATCCTTTCCATGCTTTCGGGTCTTACGTTTGAACTCATAGTTTTCTCTCCTTTATTTTAGAATAGCTCAGCTCACGTCAGAGCTGTTATTTCTGTATCAGCTTGAACACATACTCGCTGTTGCGGGTCTTGAGCCAAAGCTCGTCGCCGGCGTCGGTCATCTCTCCGGGACTGGTGGTAAAGAACCGTCCCTCGCCCACGATCTCCAGCTCGTCGGGGCTTCCCTCGGCGGGCATGAGCTTGTAGCCGCCGTAGTATTCCATGCGGAAGAAGCATTTGCCGGGCGCCTTGTTGATGCTCTCGTATACCGAAAGCACGCCCTCTACGCCGATGTATTTCTCGCGCCACTCCCAGCTGGCATGGTCGTTGCCGTCACTGCGGACGGCGCTTTCAAGTATTGCTGCGGGATACTGTCTTATCAGTTTAGGCATATTGTTCCCTCCGGATCACTTGAATTTATCCTTCAGCTTGTCAAAGAAGCTCTGGCGCTTCTGATAGTTCTTTTCTGAGAGCGAGTCCTCAAAGGCTTTGAGCTTTGCTTTCTGATCCTTAGTAAGGTTCTTGGGTATCTCCACGGTGATCTTCATGTAGTGGTCGCCTCTGTCGCTACGGTAGAGCTTCTTGCTGCCCTTGCCCCTCAGACGTACCACAGTGCCTACCTGCACGCCCTCGGGAACGGTGTACTTGACCTTGCCGTCAACGGTGGGGACGATTATCTCGGCACCGAGCGCCGCCTGGGTGTAAGTAAGGGGCACTTCCGTCCATACATCGTAACCGTCCCGCTCGAAGATAGGATCGGGCCGCACATCAACGCGGATATGCAGGTCGCCGTACTGGCCGCCGTTCATGCCGGCATTGCCGCCGCCCTGTACGCGCAGGGTCTGACCGTCATCCACACCTGCGGGGATCTCCACCTCGCGGTCTGCTGCCTTCTTGACCATGCCCTTTCCGGAGCAGGTGCGGCAGGGGGTGTCGATGAGCTTGCCCTTGCCTCCGCAGCGTGTGCAGACAGTCTGCTGGGAGATGTTGCCGAAGGGCGTCCTCTGTACGGTGCGCCTTGTTCCGGTGCCGTTACAGTCGGGACAGGTCTTTGGGGTGGAGCCTGCTGCCGCGCCGGAGCCCTTGCAGTCGGGGCATACCTCGCTGCGGTTGAGGCGGACATTGACCTTCTTGCCGCTGCAAGCCTCCATGAAGTCGATAGTTACGCTGGTCTCGATATCGGAGCCCCGCCTCGGGGCGTTAGGGTTGGAGGAACGTCCTCCGCCGAAGCCCATGCCGCCGAAGATCGAATCGAATATATCCCCCATGTCGCCGAATCCGCCGAAGCCTCCGAATCCGCCGCCGGTACCGCCTGCGCCGTAGCTGGGGTCAAAGGCCGCATGACCGAACTGATCGTACTTTGCACGCTTCTCCTTATCGGAAAGCACCTCATATGCTTCGTTTATCTCCTTGAATTTTGCCTCGGCATCCTTGTCATCAGGGTGCAGGTCGGGGTGATACTGTCTTGCAAGCTTACGGAAAGCCTTCTTGATGTCGTCGTCCGACGCACCCTTCTGCACCCCCAGCACCTCATAGTAATCCTTCTTGTCTGCCATATATCATCACTTCCGTTATACTGTATTGCTGCCTGCTGCGATGCAGAGGCCTTTTTCATACTTTCCCATAACCCACTGTACCGCAGAGCATTTCTGCCCTGCGGTCGCGGGAATAACATTTATTCTGCTTAGTTCACATCAGTGAAGTTGCCGTCGATGAAATCGTCGTTGCCGCCGGGCTGACCGTCCTGAGCTCCGCCGTTCATGCCGCCCATATTATTGGGGTCGAAGCCCTGAGCGCCGGCACCCTGCTGAGCCTGGGAGGCCTCCTGGTAAATGCGCATCGCTACGGGCTGGAAGGCGTCCTCCAGCTCCTTCTTCTTAGCCTTGATAGTCTCAACGTCGGTGCCCTTGAGAGCCTCCTTGAGGGAATCTATCTTAGCCTGTACCTTGCTCTTCTCGTCGGCAGTTACCTTGTCGCCGAACTCGCCGAGGGACTTCTCGATCTGGAAGCAGAGCTGATCTGCCTGGTTGCGGGCGTCAACTTCATCCTTCCTCTTGGCATCCTCGGCAGCGAAGGCCTCAGCCTCCTTGACAGCCTTGTCGATATCCTCCTTGGACATATTGGTGGAGGAGGTTATGGTGATGTTCTGCTCCTTGCCGGTGCCCAGATCCTTAGCGGATACGTGAACGATGCCGTTGGCGTCGATATCGAAGGTTACCTCGATCTGAGGGATGCCTCTGGGAGCGGGAGCGATGCCGTCGAGACGGAACATACCCAGCTGCTTGTTGTCCTTAGCGAACTCACGCTCGCCCTGGAGCACGTTGATATCAACAGCGGTCTGATTGTCGGCATAGGTGGAGAATACCTGTGTTTTCTTGGTGGGGATAGTGGTGTTTCTCTCGATCATCTTGGTGGCTACGCCGCCGGCGGTCTCGATAGAGAGGGACAGGGGAGTAACATCCAGCAGCAGCAGACCTTCCTTAACGTCGCCGCCGAGAACGCCGCCCTGATAAGCAGCACCGAGGGCTACGCACTCATCGGGGTTGATGCCCTTGAAGGGCTCCTTGCCGATGAACTTCTTGACTGCATCCTGTACGGCGGGTATTCTCGAAGAACCGCCTACCATGAGGACCTTCTGCAGGTCGTTGGCAGACAGGCCGGAGTCGGAGAGGGCACGTCTTACGGGGCCCATAGTCATCTCTACCAGGTCAGCGGTCATCTCGTTGAACTTGGCCTGAGTCAGGGTCATTTCCAGGTGCTTCGGGCCGGTGGCGTCAGCGGTGATGAAGGGCAGCGAGATAGTGGAGGAAGGTGTGGAGGAAAGCTCGATCTTAGCCTTCTCAGCAGCCTCCTTCAGTCTCTGCATAGCCATCTTGTCGTTGGAGAGGTCAACGCCCTCAGAGGCCTTGAACTCCTTGATCATCCAGTCGATGATCCTCTGGTCGAAGTCGTCGCCGCCGAGGCGGTTGTTGCCTGCGGTAGCAAGGACCTCTGTAACGCCGTCGCCCATCTCGATGATAGATACATCGAAGGTACCGCCGCCTAAGTCATATACCATGACCTTCTGATCCTCTTCCTTGTCGATGCCGTAGGAGAGAGCAGCTGCGGTGGGCTCGTTGATGATACGTCTTACGTTCAGACCTGCGATCTGACCCGCATCCTTGGTAGCCTGACGCTGAGCGTCGGTGAAGTAAGCGGGAACTGTGATAACGGCCTCAGTAACGGTCTCGCCGAGGTAAGCCTCAGCGTCGGCCTTCAGCTTCTGAAGGATCATGGCGCTGATCTCCTGGGGAGTATAGCTCTTGCCGCCCATCTGAGCCTTGTAATCCGAGCCCATGTGTCTCTTGATAGAGATAACTGTGTTGTCGAAGTTGGTAACTGCCTGTCTCTTGGCCACCTGACCTACCAGTCTGTCACCGTTCTTGGAAACGCCGACTACCGAAGGGGTAGTTCTTGCGCCCTCGCTGTTGGGGATAACGACGGCCTCGCCGCCCTCCATTACTGCTACGCAGCTGTTAGTCGTACCTAAGTCAATACCAATGATCTTTGCCATAAGTCATACTTCCTTTCAGTATAGTTTATTTGTTTATCATATGTGCCTCGCTGCTTATGCGGCTCGGCGGGGGGAAAAATACTTGTTTACTGCTACGGATTTGCTACAACGACCATAGCATATCTGATGACCTTGTCTCCTATCTTGTAGCCTTTTTGGAATGTCTGAGCTACGATGTTTTCTCCGAGCTCGGGGTCTTCTATCTGCGATACCGCGTTGGCGATGTTCGGGTCAAAGACCTGACCGGTGGGGTCTATGATCTCGACGCCCAGCTTCGCCAGCATATCCCCGAACTGCTTGAAGATCATCTCAACGCCCTGCTTGTAGGCGGTGTCTTCGGTCTCGGCTGCCAGGGCTCGCTCGAAGTTGTCGAACAGCGGGAGTATCCCGCTTACGGTGTCGCCCCTGACAGATGCCGAAAGCTCCAGCCGCTCCTTGGCGCTGCGCTTTCTGAAATTGTCGTACTCCGCCATGAGCCTGAGATACTTGTCGTTGGCGGCGTCAAGCTCAGCTCTGAGCTTTTCCTCCTCCGACTGCTCTGCGGGGTCATCTGCTTTCTTCTGTTCTGCCTCCTCTTTTTCTTTTTCGTCCGATACTGCGTCGGCCTCCTTTTCTGCGGTCTCGGCCTCCTGAGCCATTGCCGCGGCGTCCTGTTCCTGCTTGTTGTCCTTTGCCAACGTTATCGCCTCACTTTCCTGTATTGTCGTTTTCATCCTCGCCGTCGCTGTCGGTGAGAAGCTCGGTTATCCGCTCCGAGAAATACTCGATGTAGGGGATGAACTTCGCGTAATCCAGCCTCATGGGACCGAGCAGCCCGAGAGTGCCGATCTGCTTGCCGTCCTTTTTAAAAGGTGCGGCGATGAGCGATGAGTTGCTGATAACGAACCCGTCGCTTTCGGGAGAGAACAGCACTTGAAGTCCCGAGAAGCTCTCGTTGATGAAATGCATCATCTCCCGTTTATTATCAAGGAAGCTTATTATCTCATGCTGGTCAAAGTCCTTGCAGGCCAGCAGGTTTTTCGCGCCTGCCACCGAGACCTCCTGAGACGAAAACTCCTTTGAAAGCTCCAAAAGCTCTGACATAAGCGGTGCCAGTGCCATCATATAAGCGCCCATAGCCGCCGTCAGATCGTCGAACATCTTATCCGACAGGTCTCCCACCGAAACGCCCTGCAAATTCTTCTGCATGAAGTTGTCGAAGAATTCAAGCTGTTCGCTGGTGAGATCGAATTCCAGCCGGCAGACCTTGTTCTTTATCGTGCCGTTGGAGGTTATCATCAGTATCACGTACATCCTCTTGCCCGTGGGGATGACCTCCACCTTGGAGATCATGGAGAACTTCGGCGCCTGATTAGCCACCACCGACGCGCATTTCGTCAGCTCTGCCAGAGCCAGCGAAGCGGAATTGACCAGATCCTCCTCGGTGACTGCCGAGGAGGGAATCATTGAATCCAGCCTTGCCTTCTCCTCGTCGGAGAGGGGATCGGTCTGCATGAGGCTGTCAACATAGAGCCTGAAACCGCTGTAAGTGGGTACACGTCCCGCAGAGGTGTGGGGCTGTTCGAGGTAGCCCTGCTTTTCAAGCTCTGCCATTTCGTTGCGGATCGTGGCTGAGGAGGCCTTGACGTGGCTCATGATAGCCTTGGAGCCCACGGGCTCTCCGGTAGTGATGTATTCATCTACCACCGCAGTCAGTATTTTCAACTTCCGGCTGTCCACGCGCCTCACTCCCTTCCTTCGCGGTTAGCACTTGAAGTTTTTGAGTGTTAGCACTCGACCTCTCTGAGTGCTAAACATATTGTACCCCTTTTTCCCCTTTTTGTCAAGACCTTTTGAAAAATATTTTTGGAAGAACCGGAAAAAAATCCCCCGCTTCCCGGGATCGCAGCTTGGACACATCAAAAATTGCTGTCCGGCTCTGTAAAGTCTTGAAAAGTTGTGAACAATGTGTTATAATAATATGTGTGCCGGTCAGTAAGCGCAGCCTGACCCAGTCCGGCAGGGAGGTGTATTTTATGCTGATATACTATCACGCGACGGTCATACTGTCTGTTATACTGTCCGGGCTGTTCCTCGTCAGGTGGAAGAAGGGCATCTCTGTCTATTTCCCGCTGATATTCCTGTTCATACCCATAATCAACCTGGGCTACCTCAAACTCGCCACCGCTCATGACCTCAATGAAGCGCTGCTCGCCAACGGCATAGGCTATCTGGACGGCTGTTATTTGCAGCTCATATTCTTCCTGTGCCTGACCAACCACTGCAAGATCAAGTTCCCCCGGGTGCTCATGGCTGTGATGCTGGCTATGGGCTCGGTGATATTCTTTTTTGCCATAAACGGCGCCGACAACGACCTGCTCTACACCAGCGTGCAGCTGAAGGACTACGGCGGCACAGCCTATCTGGTCAAGGAATACGGCCCCATACACACCATGTTCTACATAACCCTGGGGCTCTACTTTGCCGCAAATACCACGATGCTGTTTTACAGCTTCCGAAAACGCAACATCTCAAAGATCAATTCGACGCTGCTGCTTGTGACCTATACCATAATAATAGTCTCCTTCGTAGGCGGAAAGCTGATCCACCCGGCCTTCATCATGCTGCCCATGGCCTACTGCATCTCGCAGATAGTCTTTCTGGTGGTAATGAACAAGTTCACGCTTTACGATATCTCCGAATCCGCCCTTGCTAACGTGGCGGAGCGGGGAGAGATCGGCTTTGCCAGCTTTGACCTGAAACTGCGCTATCTCGGCTGCACCGAGCTTGCCGAGACCAGTATGCCGGAACTGAGATCGCTGTACATAGACCAGATCATCAAGCCCGACAACGACACCCTCGTCAGGATCATAGGCGCCATAAGCAAGCTCAAACGCGGCGGGGATGCGCCATTCTTTTACGTCACCCGCGACGACGTCACCTACAAGGTCACGGCGGGATTTCTGAGCTTTGGCAAGGTGGTCAAGGGCTACCAGCTCAGGATCGAGGACAACACCCAGGAGGCCAGGAACCTTGAAGCACTCAGGCTCAGGGAGCGCCAGAAGGAGATCGAGGCCAAGATGCTCAAGCTCCAGAAAAGCGCCGCCGATTCCGCCAACAAGGCCAAGAGCAGCTTCCTCGCGGAGATGTCCCACGAGATCAGGACTCCTATCAACGCCATTATCGGCATGAACGAAATGATCCTGCGCACCTCCCGGGAGGACGAGACCCTTGAATACTCCGCCAGCATAGACACCGCCAGCAAGACCCTGCTGTCGCTCATAAACTCCATACTCGACTTCTCCAAGATCGAGGACGGCAAAATGGAGATCGTGCCGGTGAAGTACAAGACCTCGGTGCTTATCCACGGCCTTGTGGGCTCGATACGGGAGCGGGTCAAGAACAAGGGCCTCGAATTCATTCTCGACATCGACCCGGAGCTGCCGTCGCAGCTTTTCGGCGACGATGTGCGGGTAGCTCAGGTGATACAGAACCTGCTGACCAACGCCGTCAAGTACACCGAGAACGGCACTGTTACCCTGTCGGTGAGGGACGACGGCAGGGAAGAGGGCTATGTTTTTCTGGATGTAGCCGTCAAGGATACCGGCATAGGCATTAAGCAGGAAGATCTGCCCAGGCTGTTCCAGTCCTTTGAACGCCTCGAAGAAAAGCGCAACCGCCATATCGAGGGCACCGGCCTCGGTATGTCCATAGTCACCAAGCTCCTTGCCATGATGGACAGCGAGCTCAAGGTGGAGAGCGAGTACGGCAAGGGGTCTGTCTTCTCATTCAGGCTCAGGCAGGAGATAGCCGACGCCGCCCCTGTGGGCAGCCTTGCCGGAGGCGCCGACGCGGTGCGCCGCAGCGAGCCCTGCGGCATTTATGCCCCCGCTGCAAGGGTGCTTGTGGTGGATGACAACGATATGAACCTCAAAGTCGCGGACAATCTTCTCGGGCTTTTCGGCATAAAGCCTGTGCTGGTGAGCTCCGGCTATGAGACCATTGAGAAGATGAAGAAGGAACGCTACGATATAGTCTTCCTCGACCATATGATGCCCGGCATGGACGGCATCGAGACCCTCCGGGAGCTGCGTTTCCGAAGGCTGGTGACCCCGGAGACTACTGTGATAGCCCTCTCCGCCAACGCCATCGCCGGCGCAAGAGAGGAATATCTGAAAGCGGGCTTCGACGATTATCTTTCAAAGCCCATTGAGATGCAGTCTCTGGAGAACTGCCTTGACGACTATCTCCCCGAGGACAAAAAAGAAAAGCGCCCCGGGGCCGGAGAACAGGCTCCTGCGCCGGAGACGCCCAAAGAAGAACAGCTCATCCCCGGGCTGCCGGAGAATATCACGGTCAGCGAGGGAATGCGCTGCTGCATGGACGATGTGGATTTTTACAAGGAGATGCTTGCCGAGTATGCCGCCTCCGCCGAGGATAAGCTCTCTCAGCTGGAGGACTTCCGGCAAAAGGGCGATGCCGCCAATTACCGCATACTCGTCCATTCTCTGAAAAGCTCCTCCCGGACCGTAGGCGCCATGGATATCGGCGCACTTGCCGAGGAGCTGGAGGGCGCTGCCAAGAACGGCGACCTCGGATCGATCAACTCCGGTCACGGCAGGCTGTGCGAGATGTGCTCAGCCGCCGCCGCGGGGATAAGAGCCGCGCTGGAACAGTCTTAAACGTCGATCAGCTTGTGATCGACCAGCTTTACTATCCTGTTGCCGTAGGCGGCGCACTCGTCGGAGTGGGTAACGTGGAGAATGGTTATGCCCTTCTCCTGATTGAGGCGGGTGAACAGCTTCATGATCTCCTCGCCGGAGACTCTGTCAAGGTTGCCCGTGGCCTCGTCGGCAAGCAGTATCTCAGGCTCGGTGAGCACCGCTCTTGCAATGGCGCAGCGCTGCTGCTGACCGCCGGAGAGCTGTGAGGGGAGGTTCTTGCGCTTGGCAGTGAGCCCCGTCAGCTCCAGCAGGCTTTCGAGCCTGTCCATATAGTCCTTTGTCCTTCTGCCGGAGAGCTCTACCGGCAGGAGGATGTTTTCTTCTACGCTGAGGTTAGCCACCAGGTTATAGAACTGGAACACATAGCTGAGGTGCAGCGAGCGCAGCGCAGAGAGCTGGCTGTCGTTCATGCCGGTTATGCTCTGTCCGCCTATGCGTATCTCCCCCTGAAAGTCCCGGTCAAGCCCCCCTATCATATAAAGCAAGGTGGACTTGCCGCTGCCCGAGGCGCCTGTCAGTGATACGAAGCTGCCTTTCTCTATCGTAAGGTCTGCTCCGTCAAAGATCAGGGCTTCATTCTCACCGGCACCGAAACGCTTTGTGAGACCGGTTATCTCTATTACTTTTTCCATACTGGCTTCCTCCGTTATTCGTATTTGAGTTCGACGGCGGTGTTCATGCGCCGCAGCGAGGTAATGGGCTTGATCGACGAGAGCAGCAGCGCCGCGATCAGCGCAGCGATAAATGCCCCGGTAAGCGGGATATCGAAGACTACTTCAAGGCCTATGCCCAGGCCGCTCATGGCGGTCTTGATCAGCGAGGTGAGTATCAGGCCGGTACCCATGGCCAGCACACCCGCAGTAAGGGACGAGAACAGCGTCTCCAAAAGTATCAGCTTGGAGAGCTTCTGCTTGCTCGCCGCTACCGAGTGGAGCACCGCGTACTTGCGCCGCGACTGCTCAAAGCCTATAACGGCATTGGATACTGCACCGAGAAGTGCCAGCACGCAGCCTACTCCGGTCATGCCGTAGAGTATGGTCAGGATGTTGTCGGCGTCCTCCTTGATGTTGGCGTTTATCTCCTCCACGCTGTCAACGCTAACGCCGCGCCTTACCTTCTCGATCTTCGTCCGCACAGAGTCGATATCGTCTTTGGAGCGCAGGTTGATGAATGCCCGCGAAACAATGTCGCCGTAGTTTTTCTTGAACCAGTTGCGGCTCACCACGATAGTGTCGTTGTAGTGGACCATGGTGCTGCACAGGCTCCTTACCTTCAGCTTGTAGACAGGGTAGTTGACGGGCTTGCCGTTGTCGTCGTACTCGAAGATGTTGTAGTCGGTGATCTCGAGGGTGTCCCCCGGCTTGATGCCGAGGCGCTTGGCAAAGGTCTCGCTGATGCACAGCTCGTCGTCGGCAGGCTCGGTGCCCACACCGGTGATACCGGTGTAGAGCTTGAAATCAGAATAAGCCGCGATGCAGACGGACATCTTCTTGCTGCCGTTTATGGAAACATCCTCCCAGTACTGGGAGAGGTATTCGCGTTCGGTGATCTCCGGCATATCCAGCAGCTCGTCGGTGGCAGCATGGTTGAGGGAAATGTCTATCCTTGCGTCGAAGTTGTTGACATCCGGGTCATAGAGCTGGGCGATCGACAGCGCCGTAATGAATATGGCCGTGGTTATGGTCAGCGCCGCAAAGGTCAGCTGTGTGCTGGCAACGGCGCTCTTTTTATGCGAGCACTCGCTGGCGGCAAGCTTCGCACAGGGCATTTTCAGCGCCGCGAAAAGCTTTACGAAGACCTTCGACAGCCCTCTCAGCAGCAGCGGCAGCAGCATCACGGCGCCCACGCTGATGAGCGTCAGGGCGACTATGCTCATGACGATCTCCTCGCTGAGATTGCCTGCGACTATGCCCGCCGCAAGTATGACGGTGCCGATCAGGGACTTTTTCAGGCTAAGACGGTAGTCGGTGTCGCGGGAGGAGAAGATGATATCCCGCACAGGGGTCTTGACCGCCTTGATGAGGGCCCCCGCCTGGGCTATGAGCTGGATGACTATTGCAAACAGCACCGCTGCCGGATAAAGCAGCACCGGTATCGACCAGTCGTCGGGAACACTGCCGAACATGGCGGATATAGCCGCCTCGCCGCCGAAGACGAATCCCACGGCACCCAGGGCGCCGCCGATAAGTCCGTATACCGCGCTCTCGATCAGCAGTACCCGTGAAGTACTTACGAAGCTTCCTCCGAGACTTCTCAGAGTGCCTATCACCGCAAGCCTCTCATTGGCGATGTGCCTCGACATGGAGAAGGTGAGGAACATGGTCATCAGCATGATCGAAGCAAAGATCAGGTAGAATACCATGGTCTGGTTCTCCACGTTGTCCAGCATATCGTCGGTGAGCAGGGCGCTGATAAGATAGTTCTTGAAGCAGTCCTTTTTGCTCAGCTCAACTGTGGTCTTTGCCGCGTCGAGATCGTCGGGGATGTCGATGAACGCCGCAGAATAGCCGTTGCCGGTGATGCCGCCGATTTTCCTGACGCTTTCCAGGCTCATGTACAGCGACATGGTGTTGCGCCGCAGATACTTGTCGCTGCTGACGGCGGTGACCTTGAACTCAAAGCTGCCGCCGTCGCCGTTGACGGTGAGGCTGTCCCCGGCTTTGAGGCCGGCCTTCTTGGCGAAGGCCTCCGAGATCAGCACGCCGTCGCCGGGCTGGAGCTCGGTCTCGGTTATTTTGAAGCTCAGGGCAGCCCCCGGCTCCACGAACACACCGTTGACGGCGTACTCGCCCTTTGCTGTTACCGCCGTGGCGTTCACGCCTGCACGCAGCAGCACCTTTGACCCCGCAGGCAGCTGCGCCGGATCCACCTCGAGGTTCCTCTCGGTGTCCATCATCCTTATCTCTGCTCCGCCGTACAGATTCAGCAGCATGATACGCAGCTGCTGCTCGGGGGCGTCACGTCCGCCGATGCAGTAGAGCAGAGCAAAGGCCGAGGCGGCCAGTGCTACGATGATAGCAAGAGACCGCATCGGCTTTCCCGTTATATTTCTCAGTGTCAGTCTTCCGACTATTGACATAACGAACACTCCAATGACTAATTAGTTTCAGCTGACAGTTGAAAGAGCATTATCGACCGTCGGTTATCATTTGCCTTCGCTTTCCACCACCATCGTGGCGGAGCCGTAGGCTTTAAGGGGCTTACCGTTCTCGTCCCGCTCCAGGGTGTATCTGACGTGGAAGGGTATCCTTCCCACAGTCAGCGGGATGATGCCTTCGAGTTGATCCACCTCGCCGGCTTCTATCTGCCGCATCCACTCCCGGTACATATCCGCGTAGTCCGGCGGGAAGATGCCGTTCTCGATAAGGGGCTCCGGGTAGTTGTGTACTACCGGCGGAACGTTCAGATCACGCATACACCTGAAACACGGCCTCATAATCTTTGTGGCAAGATCCACTTCCCAGGCGTAGACGTTGGCTTGCTCGCTGGCAAAGCGGAACCTTCGCTCGCTGTCGTAGAGGGTCTCGAAGCGCTTTCGCTCGGAGGTGATGTTCTGCACCATGACGTAGAACAGGTACTGGGTGTCGGTCTTGCCGATCATGCGGATGAAGCTGCGTATGCAGATCTTATCCTCGCCGCAGGTCTTGGAGCACAGCGTCCTCCAGGTCTCGCAGGAGACCTCGTCGTTGGTCTCCACGGCACGCATCAGAGCGTCCTCGTAGATCTTGCGGTTGTGATCGTCGAAGGTGCTCAGCGGGTCGGTGCTGATGACCTCGTGTTCCAGCATATTCATGCCGATCTCCCGGACGTATTTCTTGTTGACCCGGAGTATTTCGGCCTCGCCGTCCTTATAGCTGAATATGACGGCGCCCCCCACGAAGTTGTTGAAGATAAGCGTCTCCATAGAGGCGGGATCCCAGAACCTTCCCGCGTCCATAGTGCTGATAAGGTCTATGGCAGGGGAGAGGGGCTCGTGATCCACCTGCTGTATCTTCTGCATGAACTCCTCCTCGGGGACAGGCTTTGAGTAGAGGTAGCCCTGCACATACTTACAGCCGATGCTCTTCATGTAGTCGGCCTGCTCCATGGTCTCCACGCCCTCGGCGATGACCGGAGTGCCCAGCCATTTTGCCATCTGGACTATGGCGCTTATGATCGTGCCTCCGCGCCCGCCGATGCTGCCGCTGAGGAACCTCATATCCAGCTTGATGATGTCCACTTCGAGGTCTTTGAGGATGTTCAGCGAGGAATACCCGCTGCCGAAGTCGTCCATCTCAACTATGTAGCCGTAATCGTGGAGCTGCCTGAGCACTCCCGACACCAGCTCTGTGCCGCCGATAGCCGAGGTCTCCGTGACCTCAACGTGCAGGTAGTTCACCGGCACGCAGTACTTGATGCGCAGCTTCTCTATTTCCTCAACGTAGTTCTTGCGGTAGATGTCGTACCTCGACATATTCACCGAGATCGGCACCGGCTTTATGCCCTGATCCAGGCAGCGGCGCAGCATCTTGCAGACCGCCTCAAACACGCCCAGGTCGGCGCGGTAGATCAGGTCGTTCTTTTCAAGCACCGGTATGAAATCCGAGGGGTACTGCATACCCCGCTCGCGGTCCGACCAGCGCATCAGCGCCTCTGCGCCGATCATGCGCCCGGTGGAATGGTTTATCTTGGGCTGATAGGTAACATATATATCCCCGGAGGCCAGTGCCTCCTCAAAGCAGTACAGGAATTCTTCCTCGGTCATTTTTCTGTTCACAGTATTCACTCCCATCGGCGTTCAGCGGCTTTCCTTGAACCGCTTTTTGTCTTCGTACATCAGCGTGTCGGCACGCTCGAAAACGTCCTGCACACGCATATCCCTGCCGGGGTCGAACTCAGATATGCCGCAGGCTATGGTCACAAGACCGAGGCGGCGGTTCTTCTCCTGCATCATGGCAAACTGATCCATGATGGTCTTGCGGTTGTCGAAGTCCCTGTCCTTGACTATCACGGCGAACTCGTCGCCGCCGATACGGAATACCGGGCTGTGGTCGAAGATATCGCAGATCACCTGACAGCCGCTCTTGATGTATTCGTCGCCGGCCTTGTGACCCTGGGTGTCGTTGACGGCTTTGAGGCCGTTGATATCGCAGATGACCACCGCAAAGCGCTGGCATATCTCCTGGGATATCATCTCGTCCAGCTCCATTTCCGACTGGGCGTAGGCACGCTTGTTCTTGACCCCGGTGAGGGCGTCCCGGTTGGCAAGGTCAACGGCGTTGCGGTATTCAAGCTCCATTCTCTTTGCCGCGTCAACGTTGGCAACGGCTATGATGATATGGTCGGAATCCTCCTTTGGGCGCACCGCGTACAGCGAAACGTACTGAGGTCTGCCGTCCAGCATCAGCCGGTAGCTGAGAAAGCACTTGCCCGACTCGGAGAGCTGTTTGAGCAGGTTTTCCTTCTTCATGGCCGCCGACATCATAGGCAGGTCGTCGGGGTAGATATCGCGCTTCATGTTCTCGGCGGTGTCGGAGAAGAAGTCCTTGCCCACCGTGCCTATCTCGAGACGGGTGTATTTCTCGCTGGCGCTGTACTCCGAGTATTCGTTGGTTATGAGGTCTACGTGATAGATGACCTCGTATTGCAGGGCAAGAGCCATAGACATATCGCTGAAGGTCCGGTTCTGCTTTTCCATGGAAAGCTCCCGGCGTATCTGTGAGTCGATGTTCAGCACTCCCATGACTATGTGCTTGTCGTCCCCCTTGGGCTTGACGATTATCATGTTCATGTACTGATAATCCCCGCCCAGCATCTGCCGGTAGGTGTAGGACATGGTGCCGTTGACAGAGAGATCGGACAGCAGCCGCTCTTTGCTGAGGCTCGACAGCATCCTGTCAGCGTCGAGTCGGTGGATATACCTCTTGATATCCTCAAAGGAATCTTCAAAAAAATCCTTGCCGTGGAGGGTGGTGCCCAGCTTTGCGTAGTCGTCGCTGGCGCTGTACCGGGTGTATTCGTTGTTGACGGTGTTTATGTAGTAGATGACCTCGTAGCGGCTGGCGAGGGCTCCCGCGATCTGCCCGAAGGTCTCCCGCTGGAAGTCCTGACGCTTTTTCTCGTCGATGTTGCGCACGCCCATGACGATATGCTCGTTGTCGCCCTGCTTGAAGAAGGCCACCAGGTTCACGTACTGTATGCGCCCGTCCAGCACCTGCCGGTAGGTGAGGGAGACAGAGCCGTTCTGTCTCAGCTCCTCCACCAGGGTGTCCCGGTCGAGGCGGCTTGTCAGCTCGTCCTTGTCGTCGGGGTGGATGATGAGCTCGATATCTCTCGGCGCCTTCTCGAAAAAGTTCTTCCCGCCGTGCTGCAAGCCCAGCTTGGCGTAGATGGCGCTGGAGCTGTACTCCGAATATCTGCCGGTGGCGATATCAATGTGATAGATGACCTCGTACTGGCTGGCAAGCGCCTCCGCGATCTCGGAGTAGGTGAGGGTGTTGGCCTCGTTTTCCAGCTGGCGGCGCTTCTGAGCGTCGATATCCTGAACGCCGATTATGATAGTGTTTTCGTCGGCGCGAATGGTTTTGAGAAAGTGATACTTAGGCACGCCGCCGATATTCAGCCGGTAGGTGTGGGAGAAGGAGCTGCCGTCCGTAAGGGCTCGGAGCATATTCTCCTTTTTGAAGGCGATAAGAAAGGCCTCCTGATCCTCCGGCCACACCAGCTCTCTCGTGTTCTTGGGAACGTCCGCAAAGAAGTCCGCCCCCTCGGAGACGCGGACGAGCTGTTTCTCGTCGCCGTTGGGGGAGTACTCAACGTAGCTGTCATCCTCGGTGTTGATGACGTACAGGCTGTTATAGTCGTTGGCAAGGGCAAGGGCAAGGTTTACAAAGGTAAGGGGCTCGCGCTTATGTTCATTCATGGTACCAGCTCCTAAGCTAATATGATAGGGCAGGATATGTAATATCCTGGAAAATCGAAATAATTATACATAATAAGTATAGCATATTTTCACTGATATTTCAAGGGTTTGAACAAATATTTTCGCAAAAATTAATAGAGGCCGGATACTCGCAGGCACGATAAAGAAGAAATAAAAAATCCGCCTCGATGATCGAAAAAACCGTCCGCAAAGCGGACTCCTTAATTATTCTTTATTCTTTCTTCTTTATTCTATATTATTTTAGCGGCTTAGCGGCGGCGCTCGCTGTGATTCAAAAATACTTCTGTATCGCCGCCGCGCTCATGCTGTTGTAAATATTTTTGGAAACGATTGACTGTGATGACGTTTTAGTGTATAATTATGGTATCACGCAAAAACTGGAGGGAACACCTTGAATACAGATGATATACTCAACGTCAGTAAGATACTGCTGGAGTATCTTCCCAACACCCTGAAACTTTTCGCCCTGACCCTCGTTTTCTCGATACCCCTCGGGGTGATCGTGGCGGGGCTCAAACGCTGCCGTTTCAAGCCTGTTTCATGGCTCACAAACCTTTACATACTCATCATGCGCGGCACTCCGCTGATGCTCCAGATCGTGGCGGTGTACTACGCTATCCCCATGATCGTCAAGGGCGCCAAGGATTCTGCTGCCGCCTCCGGCACAGAGCTCAGCGGTTTCATGCAGTCGCTGGACAGCTTCATGCGCTCGGACAACTACATGATAATAATGCTGGTCATAGCCTTTGCCTTCAACTACGCCGCCTACTTCGCGGAGATCTTCCGCGGCGGCATCGAGTCCATTCCGGTAGGGCAGTATGAGGCCGCCTCCATGCTTGGCCTCACCAGAAGGCAGACCTTCTTCCGCATCATCATGCCCCAGGTGATAAAGCGCGTCATCCCCGCCACCTCCAACGAGGTCATCGTCCTGGTCAAGGACACCTCCCTGGCGACGGTCATAGCCTACGCTGAGATCATGCTCAAAGCCAAGCAGATGATGAACACTTACAGCTCGATCATACCGCTTTTCATCGCGGGCGCCTTCTATTTCGTGATGAACGCCATAGTAACGGTGGCCTTCGCCATGCTCGAAAAGCACTACAACTACTACCACTGACGGGAGGGACAGAAAATGGCTATACTTGAAGTTGAACATCTCTCCAAGAAGTTCGGAGCGAATAAGGTATTGCAGGATATATCCTTCACCGTCAGCAAGGGACAGGTGGTCTCTATCATCGGACCCTCCGGCTCCGGCAAGTCAACGCTGCTGCGCTGCATCAACCAGCTGGAGACTGCCGACGGCGGCAGCATCAGGGTCTGCGGCATGGATATGCTCCAGATGATCGGCGGCAAGGCCGTCTATTCCAAGAAAAAGACCCTCCGGGAGATACGCCTGAAAATAGGTCTCGTCTTCCAGAATTTCAACCTTTTTCCCCATATGTCGGTGATGCAGAACATAATTGAAGCCCCTGTCCGTGTGCTCAAAAAGAGCAAGACAGAGGCTGTGTCGGATGCAGGTGAACTATTGAAAAAAATGGGGCTCTCGGGCAAGGAGCTTTCCTATCCCTGTGAGCTTTCGGGCGGTCAGCAGCAGCGCGTCTCCATAGCAAGGGCGCTGGCGCTCAAGCCGGAGATACTGTTCTTTGATGAGCCCACCTCGGCACTCGACCCGGAGCTGACCGGTGAGATACTCAAGGTCATCAAGGAGCTTGCCGAGGAAAAGATGACCATGGTCATCGTCACCCACGAAATGGAGTTCGCCCGTGAGGTGTCCAACCACGTCATCTTCATGGACGGCGGGCATATCATTGAGGAGGGCGACCCCGAAAAGCTCTTCGGCGACACCCAGAACGACCGTACAAAGCGTTTCCTCTCCCGCTACAAAAACAACTTCTGAGAAAGGGGTCTGCCTATGAAAAGCCGACGTCAGGTCATATTTTTCAGAGTGCTGCTGATACTGACCTTTTTCGCGGGTATGATATACCTGATCTCCTTTGTCTCGCTGGCGGGCGCCCCGGCAAGGATGTCCACCGAGGATTTTCTTTCCGCCTGCCACAGCTGGACTTACATATTCTTCTTCTATATGGCTCTGTGCATCGCGTCGGCAGTGTTCAGCGTATTAGAGCTGCGGGTCTCCGACCGTAAACACCTTGCGGTGCTGCGGACGGTGGTGATCGTCTTCGCGGCACTGTCGGATATACTGGCGATACGCTACATCGCGGTGTTCCGCGGCTACGAGGACGCAGTGGAGGCAGCCAAGGCCGTTGACAGCCTCGTTGATACCGGGACGGTGTTCATCATCATGTCCTTCGCGGGGGCGATGCTGCTGTTCTTCATTATGGTGTCCTCGGTGTATCACATCGTCAGGCTCAGGCGCATCGACGAATTCGACGCGGTAGTCGAGCCCGAAAAGCCCAAGCAGAAGCCCAAAGCCCAGTAATCATCTCAGCACGTACTCCGAGATCATGCGGCCTATCATGCCGATGTCGGTCTTGCCGTTGAACTCGAATGTGGCGGTGGTGCCGTCGCTGAACACCAGATAAAGCTCGCTGTCCGAGAAGATCTCGGCAAAGCCGGGGCTCTGTATGGTGAAGAACTGCACCTTTGAATAGGGCATCGAGGTGAAGGCTTTGCGCTTGCCGGTGATGCCCTGAACGTCTATGGCGACTATGCGCTTGTTGGTGAACACCAGCTGGTCGCGGACGGTCTTGAATGCCGCCATGGGCTGCTCCCCGGCTATCATGAGCCCCTGGAGCTCCCCTCTGATCTGTTCGAGGCCTATGGGTTTTAGGTTGAATACGGAATCCTTGTTGAAGCTGACACTCATTTTTCTTACCTCCGTTTTATTAATATGTCCGGCTCACACCGGGATTATGGGCAGTTCGATGACTTCGCGGGTGGTCTGGCTCTCCGGCTGGCTGTCAGGTTGGCTGTCCGAGGACTTCCCGGTCACCTTGGCAGTGTCCTTGGTATCGCTTTGAGATGAATCGGCGGGCGTGGTCTTCTTTTCGCCGCCGCCTGCGGACTTGGAAGTAGTGGTCTGCTTTTCGGTGCCGGGGGCTGCGGTCACAGTCTCCCCTGCGGAGGCGTCATCCGATGTGCTGTTATCCTCTGCCGGGGCGCTGTCTCCGGCAGTATTTGTTTTGTCGGGATCGGCGGCAGTATCCGAGGTATCGGCATCACCGCTTTCGGGTCTGGCGTCGCCGCCCATGCCCTCTGACTCGGCTGCGGACACGGTACTGCTGTCGGCGGCAGAGCTGTCTGCGCCGGAACTGCTCTCACTATCGGATTTGCAGCCCGCCAGCATGAGCGCCAGCACAGCCGCAAGTATTATAAGCTTTTTCATATGTACTCCTTTGCTCGCCGCCGGACTGCAAGACCCTCCGGGCGGCGCACGATGCTTATATCCTGAACACATTTTACCACACACAGCCTTGATTGTCAAGAAAGGAGCCGCCATGTCAAAACTCAGGATCGCTCTTTTGCAGATAGCCGCGGCAGGCGATCTGCAAGCAACGCTTAATAAAGGCCGGGCCGCCTGCCGCGAGGCAAAGGCTCTGGGCGCGGATATCGCGCTGTTCCCGGAGATGTTCTCTATCGGCTACGATATCTACGAGCGCCCTGCCGACCAATGGGTCAAGGAGGCCATAGCCCCCGAGGATGACTTCGTGCAGTCCTTCGGGAGGCTGGCCGCAGAGCTTGAAATGGCGGTGGGCATCACCTTTTTGGAGAAGACCGATGCCGCGCCCCGCAATACCCTCATCCTCTTTGAACGCTCCGGCAGGGAAGTGCTGAGATACTCCAAGGTTCATACCTGCGATTTTTCCGCCGAGGCCGCCCTTTCCCACGGAGAGGGGTTCTCGGTATGCGATCTCGATACGGCGGCAGGGAAGGTCTGTGTAGGCGCCATGATCTGCTTTGACCGGGAGTTCCCCGAAAGCGCCCGCCTGCTGATGCTCAAAGGCGCCGAGGTGATACTCGCCCCCAACGCCTGCCCCATGGAGATCAACCGCCTCAGCGCCCTGCGCACCCGCGCCTATGAGAATATGCTGGCAGTGGCGACCTGCAACTACCCCGATACCGTCCCCGACTGCAACGGTCACTCCACAGTCTTCGACGGCGTGGCATGGCTCCGGGACGAGCCCGGCGTGCGGGATATGTGCATACTTGAAGCCGACGGCTCCGAGGGCATATTCACCGCCGACCTCGACCTTGATATGCTCCGGAAGTACCGCAGCTCCGAGGTCATGGGCAATAATTACCGCCGCCCGGAGACCTACTCGGAGCTCGCTGCCCGCAAGAGCTGACAGCATACTTGTATACGAAAAATATCCCGGCTCATCTCGAACCGGGATATTCTGTTTGTCTGTAAATATATGCCTGATATATCACGCTGTGATAAACTCAGAGACCCCGGAGAGCAGGTACTTCTGGAGCAGTGCGTAGTCTCGCAGATTGATCTTGCCGTCGCCGTCCACGTCGCCGACCTTGACATCCTCAATGTCACCGGGTCTGATCGCCGCGCTCTTTGCGGCGCTGCCGTTCGCATCGCAGATGAAGGCGCAGTTCACTGCCGACCATTCGGGAACGATGACCTCCGTTCCCGCAACGGAAAAGCCGTAGCTGTCGCTGGTCTTGGCAGGGAAGGTCTTCACCAGCGTGACTGTCTGGTATGCGGGGTAGCAGACCGTCTTTGCGGAGCACAGATCCTTTGTCAAGTCAATGATAGATTTCCCAAAATGCGCGGTGTTTCAGGGAAGTTCCTCATTTTTTGCTGTCATTGATGTCATGATATTGACATTTCCTTTGGTATATAGTATAATGATATTTGGCAATATATTTTCATCTGTCGGGAGGTGAGCAGCACGGGAGCTTCCAAGAAAAGAAGATTTGCGATCAGCAAGAAGATCTATCTCCTCGTTGTGCTGATAGTGCTGTTCGCAGCGGCAGGCACGGCTGCTATCGCTTACTTCATAAGCGTGGGTCAGATCGACGATTACTTCAAGCGCCTTGCTGCCGACACTGCCGACAACTTTGCCGAGTTCGTTGACGGAGACTACTTCATGCGGCTGCGTGAGGCGGCTGAATCCGAGGAGTTCCAGGCTATCCGGGACAAGGCCGAGGAGGATGAGGACGACGCTCCCATAGAGGCCTACCTCCGGGAAAGGGATATGTGGGATACCTATGCCGAGACCCGGGAAAGGCTCAACACCTACCTGAGCAACATGGAGGACGTAAAGTACATCTACATCGTCGTTTTCGGTGATGCGGACGCAGTTACGGATATGTACCTGCTGGACGATATGGACAATCCCCTCTCACGGACAGGCTATTACGAAGAACGGGAGGAGGAGTTCTACGGCGTTGACAGCTCAAAGCGCATCGCCCCGACTATCTCCCACGGCGACTGGGGCTGGCTCTGCTCGGCCTATGAGCCTGTATATGACAGCAGCGGCACCCTTGTCTGCCATGTAGGCTGCGACGTCGATATGGAACGGATAATGAGCGAGCGCCGCAGCTACCTGATAATCACCTCCATAAGCACCTTTGCCTTTGCCGCACTGATGCTGGCGGTGGCGATACTGTTCACCACGAGAGTTCTTGTAAGGCCGCTGAGAAAGCTAACCGAGGCCACAAGGAGGTTCACCCCCTCCGAAAACTCCGACTATCAGCACGCGAATGTAGTTGACCTGGAGCTCAAGGGCAACGACGAGATCAGCGAGATATACGAAGTTATCCGCTCCATGCAGATAAACATAATCGACTACATCAACGACCTCTCCAATATGCAGAAGGACAACGAGAGGTATATGTCCGACCTCAAACAGGCCGAGAATGACATCAAGGCCAAGGAGCAGAAGCTGGGTCAGATCAGCAAGGAGGCCTACCGCGATCCCCTGACCAGCGTAGGCAACAAGGCGGCCTTCAACAAGAAGGTGGATGTGCTCAACAAGGAGATCGCCGGGAACAAGGCGTATTTCGCCATAGTGATGGCGGATCTCAACAACCTGAAAATGATAAACGACAAGTACGGTCACAAGGCCGGCGACAACTACATAAAGGGCAGCTGCCATATGATCTGCGATATCTACAAGCACTCCCCGGTGTACAGGATAGGCGGAGACGAGTTCGTTATCATATTGCAGGGCGAGGATCTCAGCAACCGCCACAAGCTGTTCAAGCGCCTCAATGACGCCTTTGCGTCCACCTACAACGACCCCGACGCCAAGCCGGAGCAGCGGTACTCAGCGGCTGTGGGCATGGCGGAGCACGTTTCAGCCGACCCCTCAGTGGAGGCGGTGTTCAAGCGTGCCGACAAGAGTATGTACGAGAACAAGAAACAGTTCAAGCAAAACAACGGCAGCTACCGATAACAATACCGCCCCGGCGAGAGGCGCGGCGGCGATATAGAAGTATTTATGAATAATAGCTTCGTGTACGCTGCCGCAAAAGAATAAAGAAAAATCAAGGTATCGACCTGCGGCCGATGATTCAAAATATCATCGCCTAAGGCGATACCTTTATTCTTTCTTCTTTATTATTATAGCGGCGGCGCAATAGAAACTATAATTTGCGATATTCTCTTTCCCGCCGCCGCGCACCGTTTTATGCCATTATGTGGTTGATAGCCGAGAGCAGCGCGTAGATCGAGGATACGATGATATCCGTGTGCCTGCCTGCGCCCCATACCATCTTGCCGTTGGCGGAGATGCCCACATAGGACACCGCCTCGGAGTTGGAGTGGCGCTCGAGGGCGTGCTCGTCGTAGCTTTCGAGGGTGAAGTCAAGCCCCGTAGCCTGCTTGAGGGCGTTGGCCACCGCATTGAGACGTCCGTTTCCGCGGGCAGTGAAGACCTTGGGCTCGGCGCCGTCCTTGGAGACCGTCACCTTCGCGGAGATGCGTCCGTCCGCATCCTGTACGAAGTGGGACTCGAACACCTTCACAGGGGTGTCGATGTTGAGGTAGTTCTCCTTGAAGATCTTGTAGATCTCGTCGGGCATGAGCTCCTTGTGGAGGTGGTCGGAGATGTCCTTGACCGCATAGCCGAAGTTCTCCCGCATCTTCTTGGGCATATTGTAGCCGTACTTCTTCTCCATGAGGAAGCCTATGCCGCCCTTGCCGGACTGGGAGTTGATGCGGATAACGTCGCCGTCGTACTCTCTGCCCACATCCTTCGGGTCAAGCGGCAGATAGGGGCAGGTCCAGTGGTCGGGGTCCTTTTCCTCGCGCCACTTCATGCCCTTGGCGATAGCGTCCTGATGCGAGCCGGAGAAGGCCGCAAATACCAGCGCTCCCGCGTAGGGGCTGCGCTCGTAGACCTTCATGCGGGTAACTCTTTCGTATATCTCCACCAGGGAGGGCATATCCGAGAAGTCCAGCTTAGGGTCAACGCCGTGGGTGTACATATTCAGAGCAAGGGTCACGATGTCAACGTTGCCGGTGCGCTCGCCGTTGCCGAAGCAGGTGCCCTCGATACGGTCAGCGCCTGCAAGCATACCCAGCTCGGAGTCGGCAACGCCTGTGCCACGGTCGTTGTGGGGGTGCAGCGAAACGATGACGTTCTCACGGTACTTCATGTTCTCGCACATATACTCGATCTGCGAAGCGTAAACATGGGGCAGGCTCATCTCAACGGTAACAGGCAGGTTCATGATGACCTTGCGCTCCGGGGTGGGCTGCCATACATCGAGAACGGCGTTGCAGACTTCAAGGGCGTACTCGGGCTCGGTGCCGGTGAAGCTCTCGGGGGAGTACTCGAAGATGATATTGCCCTTGGCCTTCTTGCGGTATTCCTCGCAGATCCTGGCGCCGGAGACCGCGATCTCCTTGATCTCCTCCTTGCTCATGCGGAACACCTGCTCCCGCTGGGCGTAGGAGGTGGAGTTGTAGAGGTGTACGATAGCGTGCTTGGCGCCGTCAACGGCCTCGAAAGTCTTCTTGATGATGTGCTCTCTCGACTGGGTGAGCACCTGAATCGTAACATCGTCCGGGATGAGATCCTTCTCGATAAGGGTGCGGCAGAACTCATACTCGGTCTCGGAGGCGGCAGGGAAACCGATCTCGATCTCTTTGAAGCCGATCTCGACGAGCTTAGCAAAGAACTCCAGCTTTTCCTCTAAGCTCATGGGGATAATGAGGGCCTGATTTCCGTCTCTCAGGTCTACCGAGCACCAGATGGGTGCCTTGTCGATGTACTCCTTCTGAGTCCATTTCATACAGGGGTAGGGAGGCATGAAATAGCCTCTCTGATACTTGCTTGCATTCATCATAACAATACGCTCTCCTTTACAAATACATTTATATTTCAGTTTATTGATATTCAAAGGTGATGACCTGTTTTTCCGCATCCACAACAGCCTCAACTCCGAAGGGCATGATGCACCGGGGCATGGCGTGTCCGATGTTGACATTGAACACTATTGGCAGCTCAGCTCGCCCGGTGACCTCGGTGAGCAGCTGCTTGTATTCCGCGGCGTAGGTCCCGTCCATGGGCTTGCCCGCCAGTATGCCGGATATCCTGTCGAAGACGCCGGCACCTTTCAGATACTCCAGAGCCCTGCGGTACTTCTCCGGCGAGGGCTTTTCCTCGCTGGATTCCAGCAGCAGGATCCGTCCCTGCCAGTCCTCCGGTTCGGGGAAAAGGCCGTATTCCCGGCACAGGACAGGCATATCCGGGTAGCGATCACTGCTGAACATATCGTACAGCGAGTCTATGCAGCCTCCCAGTATCTTCCCTCTGAACACCGGCGGGCCCTGTAACAGCTCGAAGCCCCTGTCCGGGTGAGAGGCGGGAGATATGCCCGCCTGATCGGGGGTGAAGGACTTTCGCTCCTCGTACCAGACCTCGCTGGGGGTGATACGGCTTATCCTGCCGGTGGTGATGAGCTCCTCGAAATACTGCCGGGTGTAGGGGAGCATCTCACGGCTCAGCTCGCAGATATCCGACAGGAAGGACTGTCCGTAGAACGTCCTGAGCCCCGCCTTGTGCAGCATCAGGTGGTTTATGGTGGTGTCGGAGAAGCCGAGAAAGATCTTGTCTGTCACAGCGCTTTTCAGCTCACCGCTGCCGAACAGATATGGCAGCAGCCGGTAGGTGTCGTCGCCTCCGATAGCGCAGAGTATCATGTCTGTATCCGGGTCGCGGAAGGCTTCAAGCAGATCCTCGGCTCTTTTCTCGGGGTGCTCCCTGATGTAGTCGAGCCCTTTAAGCGCATTGGGCATGAACTTCACATTCAGCCCGTATTCGCGCAGTCGTTTCAGCCCGATGTCCAGCTCAAATTTCATGTATGGCTCACCTGTTATGCCGCTGGACAGGCTGACTATTGCAATATTCCTGACCGTGACTGCCTCACCGCCTTTCTGCTTTTCTCTGATGTGTAATAAAAAACGCCCGTCTCCATATACAAGAGACGAGCGAAATGACCCGTGTTACCACTCTCATTCACGTATACGTCACCGCATACGCCTTGCCCGCATCAGTCAATGCGGCGCTCTGTAACGGGAGCTCCCGTAGAGGGCTACTGCCGTTTCGCCCTGTCTGCTCGGGGATGAGCTATGACCGTCAGCCCTTACCGCCTTTCACCAAACGGCGGCTCTCTTTGACCGAAGCTGTCGGCTTTGTTTCCCTTCTGCGCATTTGAATTATTATCCCGGATGATCCGGGCACTTTATGAATATAGTCATTATACTATATTATATTAACGCTGTCAAGGCTGTTAATAGTTTTTTTACATATGCGCCCCGGAGGGACAGCCTTTTATCATTAATTCATACCGTATTTATAATATCCCGGATTTTTGGTGCTATTATTATCATTAGAAAAATGTACCACGGGGGAGGAATGGCTATGATGACACTCAGACTGCTTGCGGTCAACGACCTGAGCAGCGTAGATATGGATATGCGCGTACCCATTGACGAGCTGCCCGAGAGGGTGGTGCTGGTCAACTGCGGCTATGACGGCGGCGTGCTGCTGCCGGAGGGCTATGCGGCGCTCCTGCTCACCGACGACCCCGCCCATGCTCAGCGTTACGCCGGCGAGGAGCGGGTGTTCACCGTTTTCGTCGGGGAGCACAGCAAGTGCGCAGAGTTCAGCGACCGGCTCTTTGACCTTTGGTCTGCCTCCGACGGAGCAGAGCTTATATATAAAAGGTATATCCGCGCCATAGCCTCGGTGAAGACCCTGTTCGATGCCGACTTTTACAGCAGGGCATTGGACACTACTGTCAACACCGTTCCGGACATGATGTGGTTTCGCCGCCGCGACGGTATACACACTCTGGTCAACGGCGAGTTCTGCCGGGTAGTCCGCAAGGACAGACTGGATATCGTTGGCAAGGACTCCCGCCGCATCTGGGAGGTCTCCGCCGAGGACGCGGAGGACGGCAGCTCCGACGAGGAGGCGATCGCCTCCGGGGAGACCTTCGTCTGCGACGAGCCCCTGATGACCGGCGAGGGCGTGAAGCAGTTCACCACCTACCGCAGCCCCTTGAAGGATATGTTCGGCAACATCTTCGGCACCGTCTGCCTGGGGCACGACGTCACCAATTTCAGCAACATGGGCATCGAGCTGACTATCCTTGTTGAGAACCTGCCCTATCCCATGACTATCTTCTCCGCCGACTGGAAGGTGGTGCGGATGAACGGCTACTTCTCGGAGCTGGCCGGGGTCTACTCCAAGGCGCAGGAGGAAAGCTTCGATTACGCCGCCTGGAAGTCCGAGATGCTCATTCCCGCCGGTGAGCGCATGGAAAACAAGACTAAGCATACCTCCTCCCGGGAGTACTACATCGTCCACAAGGGGGACAAGCGCTGCTTCGAGGTCACGGAGCTGGAGATCAGGGACTACTTCGATAACGTCTCCGGCTACTTCGTGACGCTGCTGGATGTGACCTATCAGCGGGCTTACGAGGACTCTATCCTCGAGGCTGCCAATACCGATATGCTCACCGGGCTCTACAACCGGCGGTTTTTCTATAATCATCTGTCCCAGCTGAAAGGGAAGCCCTTCACGCTGCTGTATATGGACCTTGACCGCTTTAAGGCCATAAACGACACCCTGGGTCACGCCAGCGGCGATACTGCGCTGATAAAGACCGCCGAGCTCATCAAGGAGCATTTCCCGGAGTCGGTCTGCGCCAGGCTGGGCGGCGACGAGTTCGCGGTCATCGACGAGGGTCACGGCCTTGCTTTTCTCACCGAGCAGAGCAAAATGCTGGAAAAGGCCGTAGCTGAGGCCTTTGCGAGCCTGGGTACGGGTACCACCATAAGCATCGGCATCAACCGCAGCGACGGCACCGCCGAGGACATCGACCAGCTTTTCGGCGAGAGCGACGCCAAAATGTACGCCATCAAAAAGCAGCACCACGACCGCTTCATGAACACCTGATTAGTCCGTTTTGCCGTACTGTCAAAGCATGATCTTGACAGTGCGGCATTTTCATATACTTGTTTTTGACGTCCTCCGGCACTCCCGAAAGGGAACAGCCGGAGGGCATTTTTGTAATTGTCCGGAGCTTGACAGCCTGTTTTGCGGCAGTGCCAGGAAATGGCAGGAAATGTTAATACAAATTGTGCCCGATTTTAATAAAATTAGCATCAAATATGGTAAAATAATGAAATTTTGGAATATCTTCATAGTATAGGGCAAGTTGTTTTGTGAAAAACTGCCAAAATGTACTGATAAATTTCTATGAATAATTTTAGTTCAACCTGTTGCAATAGTCATCTGTTGTATGATATAATGTATATGTATTATTATATCCGGGTGCGCCCTACCGGCTTTAAAGCGCACCGGAAAATACTGATAATAATATGAAAGGGTGAAAGAAGATGACGAGAGCGATGTCAAAACGCATGAATAAGATACTCAGTATCATAACTGCGTTTTTACTTGCACTCTCCACCTTCGGCGGAGTGCTCACAGCACCCCTGTTCGCACACGCGGCTGATTCCTTTAAGGTAAGAGTCGAAGTGAAGAACAAGGACGGTTCCGAGGATCAGATCGTTACTTACAGCGGTTACAATCAGGGATCCTTTGTGCTTGCGACGCTGAAGGACGCAGAGACCGATGAAATTATCGGCTGGAGACTCGAACGCCTTACCCCCCGTCAGGAGGGCAATGTTTGGCATTACGAATACTACTACAACGAGTTTCCGAAGAATGTAGAATTCACGGAATTCTACACACTCACGACCGGTTCGGTAAGTGACACTTTCTGGAACAATCCCAGGATCACCTATGACGCCGGCAAGCACACAGTAAGCTACCGTGTGTACAGCTGTGACGGCACTCAGGGTCATGAGTGGTTCAATGTCCAGTGCTACAACGACTGTGTTGGCACTGATACTGACCCGGCAAAGGTAAAGGACAGCTTTGACGGCTACGTTCACGACACCGAGGTCGAAGAAGACGGCACCAATGTGTTCAAGCTCACTCAGAAGGATGTTGCCTTCAACCTTGAGTTTGACATGGATGTCAACACCGACATCCCTGCTCCCGAGAAGTACTACGCTCTGGTAGAGGTAAGCCACAGCAGCAGTGCTCCCACTTACTTCTGTCAGGCAATTGACCTTCACAACCAGACCGGCAAGCAGACCTTCTCTGTTCAGACTCCTACCACCGAGAACTGGCTCGATTCCAACGGCAATCCTACCGACGAGCGCTTCAACGGCAAGGAGAACGGAGTGGTCGTAAAGGTCGTTCAGGCTCTGACCAATGACGCAACTGTTGCCGACATGATCGCAGGCAACGAGAAGATCCGCACCTTCGGAAGCTCCTGCATCATCAAGGACGTCAACGTGGTAGGCGGCGGCCTTTTTGTCCAGGATTCCGACAGCTATGCCCTCTATACTATCCCGCTCTATTTCGGCGAGATCCCCTCAGAGGATCTCAACTTCCTGGATCTGCTGGGCGAGGGCGCAAACATCGGCTTCGTCGCTGACAGATATCAGTACGGCGGACACACCGAGACCAACATAGCGGTAAACCACTATGAGGGTTATGCGGGCAACAACGTTGACTCGGATATATGCGGCCTTTTCGGCGGACACTATTATGTATCCAACTTCGTTAAGTTCGCTCCGGAAACTATCACACAGCCCGGCGAAAAAGAAGGCGAGACAGTTACCGTCGATAATCCCGAATACGTTAAGTATCACAAGAACTATTCTTACGATCCCGACGGCAAGCTGGAGATAGGCGAGAGAAGCTGCCCCGAGGGCATCATCGTTCACCTTACCAGCGACGAACTCCTCTCTCCCAAGCCTATCAGAAGCTATGCGGTATTCGAGGAGATGACTGCCAAGGATATGACCGAGGGCGTCATCGAGCCTATCATCGCAAATATGCAGAAGGCTTCCGCAAAGCTCATCGCAAACAAGCAGAACATTAACCTGATCTATTCCAATCAGGGCAAGGCCGTTCTCGTTGACGGCACCGAGCTCCCCAACAACGCTACTATCTATGTTGACGGCGACGCTATCAAAGCCCAGCTTGAAATGACCGGCTCCGTGGTGGACGACACCAATGCCAACGGCCTCAAGATCAAGATCAAGGAAGGCCAGACCGTCGTATTCAATTTCGATTCCACCGACAAGCTCACCCTTGCCAAGTACGGTATCGAGATCTACGACAAGGACGGCGATCCTATCGAGGACAGGAAGTACGGCGACGGCACCACCCAGCCCGCCAGCTATGACAACGTTCTCGACAACAATCAGAACACCTGGCTCGAGGAAGTTTCCAAGAGCGTTATCTGGAACTGCGCATCCGTGAGCGAGCTCAAGATCAACAGCTCCGCAGGCGTGTTCCTGGTACCCAAGGATCTGTCCGACACCTATATCGAAGGCAGCTCCTCCGGTTGGTTCATCACCGACGGTTTCGTAAGAAACAACGCTGAGTGGCACTTCACCTATTCCGGCGTTCCCGGCACTACTTCTCCTCTCACCGTTACCAAGTATGACATCAACGGCAGACCTGTAAGCGGCGCCAAGCTGGAGATCAGAAACGCCGAGGACGATTCCCTCGTGCGCAAGTGGACTGCTGACACCAGCACCACCGAGAAAACCAACCCCTACTCCCTGTCTCTTGCTCCCGGCGAGTACATTCTTAAAGAGACAGGCTTCGACACTGCTCTCAACAGCACCGAGTATGAATTAAATCCTTTCGAGCTGAGATTCAGAGTAGTCGATGATTCCAATTACACCGCAAAGACATTTGCATCTCACATCGAGATCCTTTCCGAGCTTGACAACTCCGGACGCACCGACGGCGACAAGACCACAGGCTATTATATGGTATGGGGTCAGGAAAGCGACAACGTGGGCGTCTACAACGCATTCAAGCAGGACAAGACCAAGGTAGATCTCTCCAAGTCCGACGTTACCGGACAGCCCGAGGTAGTTGGCGCTCATATCGAGATCTATAAGGTGAGCGATCTTGATTCTGCGAAGACCTTCAAGCTGGATGAGTGGGATTCCGACGGCACTGTGAAGACCTTCGAGCTTGCCGAGGGTACATACATCCTCCGCGAGACCGACGCTTCCGAGCTCGACGGCTACAAGATCATCGACAGCGACGTGGTATTCAAGGTCGAGACCGTGAACAACAAAAAGACTGTTACCGTTATAAGCGGCACGTCTGACGGCACCTCCGCTGACGATCAGGTCAACGGCTACGTTAAGTTCACCAATGCTGCCGGCGCAGGCCCCGCAGCAAAGAACGCATCCTTCCGCTTCTGCGACGCAGAGGAAGGCACAACTGCTCCCGCCGAGATCAAGCTTGCCAAGACCGATATCGCAGGCACCGCTGAGATCGACGGCGCTGAGATCACCATTTTCGACGACAACGGCAGGCCCTACATCTCCTGGGTCTCCGGCAGCGCAACCGCAGACAACACCATTTCGCTCCCCGACGGCAAATACACCATGAAGGAGACAGGCATCGACAACACCCTGAACTCCAAGTCCTACAAGGTCATCGAGTCCGAGATCAGCTTTGAGGTCAAGGACGGCAAGGTGACCAACGTACAGGGCACTTCCAACGGCAGTTCCGATGCCGACAAGACCAACGGCTACGTTTCCTACTCCGAGAACGGTGATGTGTTCACCTTCAACGATGCAGAGAAGCTCACCGATGTGACCCTGAGAAAGACCGACATCACAGGCTTACCCGAGGTACTGGGCGCCAAGATCAAGATCACCAGGACCGGCACCGACAAGACCTGGGAGTGGGTATCCGACGGCAAGACCAAGACCTTCCAGCTCTCCGACGGCAGCTACACCATGCAGGAGACCGCAGTTGAGGAAGGCGCAAACGATGTTGAGTACAAGATCATCGACTCCACCATCAGTTTCACCGTCAAGAACGGCGAGGTAACAAGCGTAAGCGGCGTTACCACCGATAACGGTCAGTCCGAGGAGGAGCAGGAGAACGGCTTTGTTTCCTACGAGAGACAGCGCTTCACCTTCAACGACGCCGAGGCAGCTCCCAAGACCGCTGATATCGTTCTGAGAAAGACCGACATCGCAGGGACCGACGAGGTGCTGGGCGCCAGGATCGTTATCACCAAGGCCGGCTCCACCGAAAAGTGGGAGTGGGTATCCGACGGCAGGACCAAGACCTTCACCCTTACCGACGGCTCCTACACCATGCAGGAGACCGGTATCGAGGAAGGCGCAAACACCGTTGATTACAAGATAATCGAATCCTCTGTTACATTTGATATCGTTGGCGGTCAGGTACAGAACGTTCAGGGTGTTATCAATGCCGGCGAGACCGGCGACGCCGAGAACGGCTATGTATCCTACTCCGCTGCCAACAACGGCTTCACCTTCAACGATGCGGAGGTTCCTCCCGCATCTGCCGATATCACTCTGAAAAAGACCGATATCGCAGGCGACACCGAGGTACTTGGTGCACAGATCACCATTACCAACGTCGGCACCAAAGAGACTCATACCTGGGTCTCCAACGGCGAGGAAAAGACCTTCACTCTCACCGACGGCTCCTACACTATGCAGGAGACCGGCATCGACACCGATGCTAACCCCAAGTCCTACAAGATCATCGACTCGACTATAACCTTTGATATTATTGACGGTGTGGTAAAGAACGTAAGCGGCACCTCCGCCGGCACATCCGCTGCTGACAAGGAAAAGGGCTTCGTTTCTTACTCCAACAACAAGTTCACCTTCAACGACGCCGAGCAGTACACCGATATCGTCCTCAAGAAGACCGATATCGCAGGCTCCGCTGAGATCATCGGCGCCAAGATCGAGATCCTTGATGCAAACAACAACAATGCCAAGGTACATGAATGGGTATCCGACGGCAAGGAGAAGACCTTCTCCCTCTCCGACGGCAGCTACATCATGCAGGAGACCGGCATTGACAACACCGGTAACGCCCTGTCCTACAAGGTGATCCCCTCCAGTATCGAGTTCACCGTTAAGAACGGCGAGATCACCAGCGTTTCCGGCACCTCCAACGGCAAGGGTCCGAAGGACGGCATTGACGGTTACGTTTCGCAGGACGGCAACAAGTTCACATTCAACGATGCTGAGAAGAAGACCGCTGTTGAGCTTTCCAAGGTCGCTGTGGTTGGCTCCGGTGAAGTTGAGGGCGCTGTTATCGAGGTAATGAACCTTGATACCAAGGAGGGCTTCAACTGGATCTCCGGCGAGAGCGAGAAGACCTTTGAGCTCTCCGACGGCAGATACTCTCTCACCGAGACCGGCATCGACAATGACAATACCGATAACGGCAAGTCCTACAAGATCATTGATTCCACAGTCATCTTCACCGTTAAGGACGGCACTGTGACCGTTGAGTCGGGCACAGTTGAGAATCCTACCGATGAGGATAAGGAAAAGGGCTATGTTTCCAACAGCGGCAACAAGTTCACCTTCAACGACGCAGAGCTGTTCACCGAGATCGAGGTCAATAAGACCGACATCGCAGGCTCCGCAGAGGTCAAGGGCGCTAAGATCGAGATCCTTGATCTCACGGGCACCCCTGTTGACAGCTGGGTTTCCGACGGTAAGACAAAGACCTTCTCTCTCTCCGACGGCCAGTACATCCTGAAGGAGTCGGCTATCGACAACGACCAGAACAACAAGTCCTACAAGATCATCGGGTCCGAGATACTGTTCACCGTTCACGCAGGCGAGGTAGTAAGCGCCATAGGCACCTCCACCGGCACAAGCGATGAGGACAGGACCAACGGCTACGTTTCCCGCGACGGCAACACCTTCACCTTCAACGATGCCGAGCAGACCACCGATGTAACTCTGAGAAAGACCGACATCGCAGGCACTACCGAGGTGCTGGGCGCCAAGATCAGGATCACCGGCGACAATATCGACGTGGTTTACGAGTGGGTATCTGACGGCAAGACCAAGACCTTCTCGCTCTCCGACGGCAGCTACACCATGAAGGAGACCGCAGTGGACAACGAGACCGGCCTCAACGACAAGAAGTACAAGATCGTTGACTCCGAGATCAAGTTCACCGTGAAGAACGGCGAGATCACCAGCGTTTCCGGCACATCCGACGGCAGCACCGATGCTGAAAAGGAGAACGGCTACGTTTCACAGGATGGCAGCACCTTCACCTTCAACGACGCAGAGCTCCCCGCAGAGACCACCGAGATCGTTCTGAGAAAGACCGATATCGCAGGCTCCGAGGAAGTTATCGGCGCTAAGATCAAGATCACCAACACCGAGACCCAGGAGACTATCGAGTGGGTTTCCGACGGCAGCGACAAGACCGTAACTCTTGCTGACGGCACCTATACCATGGAGGAGACCGCCGTTGACAACGAGAGCGGCAAGAACAGCAAGTCCTACAAGATCATCCCGTCCACTATCACATTCACCGTAAGCGGCGGCACAGTCACCGACGTACAGGGCACATCCCGCGGCACAAGCGATGAGGACAGGACCAACGGCTACGTTTCCCGCGACGGCAACACCTTCACCTTCAACGATGCCGAGCTCACCACAGACATCACTCTGAGAAAGACCGACATCGCAGGCACCACCGAGGTACTGGGCGCCAAGATCAGGATCACCGGCGACGATATCGACGTGGTTTACGAGTGGGTATCCGACGGCAAGACCAAGACCTTCTCGCTCTCCGACGGTTCTTATACCATGAAGGAGACCGCAGTGGACAACGAGACCGGCCTCAACGACAAGAAGTACAAGATCGTTGACTCCGAGATCAAGTTCACCGTGAAGAACGGCGAGATCACCAGCGTTTCCGGTACATCCGACGGCAGCACCGATGCTGAAAAGGAGAACGGCTACGTTTCACAGGACGGCAGCACATTCACTTTCAACGACGCAGAGCTCCCCGCAGAGACCACCGAGATCGTTCTGAGAAAGACCGATATCGCAGGCTCCGAGGAAGTTATCGGCGCTAAGATCAAGATCACCAACACTGAGACCCAGGAGACTGTCGAGTGGGTTTCTGACGGCAGCGACAAGACCGTAACTCTTGCTGACGGCACCTACACCATGGAGGAGACCGCCGTTGACAACGAGAGCGGCAAGAACAGCAAGTCCTACAAGATCGTTCCGTCCACTATCACATTTACCGTAAGCGGCGGCACAGTCACCGACGTACAGGGCACATCCCGCGGCACAAGTGATGAGGACAGGACCAACGGCTACGTTTCCCGCGACGGCAACACCTTCACCTTCAACGATGCCGAGCTCACCACAGACATCACTCTGAGAAAGACCGACATCGCAGGCACTACCGAGGTACTGGGTGCGAAGATCATCATTACCAAGGACGGCACCGACGAGAAGTTCGAGTGGGAGTCCGACGGCAAGACCAGGACCTTCACCCTCTCCGACGGCAATTACACCATGAAGGAGACCGCCATAGACGACACCGCCAACGATGCCCTTTACAAGATCGTTGACTCCGAGATCAAGTTCACCGTAAACGACGGCAAGATCAAGAACGTTATCGGAACCTCCGACGGCAAGGGCGAGGGCGATACTGAAAACGGTTTTGTTTCTCAGGACGGCAGCACCTTCACCTTCAACGATGCGATCAGACTCACCGGTACCACCGATATCGTGCTGAGAAAGACCGACATCGCAGGCTCCACCGAAGTTATCGGCGCAGTCATCACCATCACCAACGATACCACCGGCGAGAGCATCACCTGGGTATCCGACGGCGAGGATAAGACCGTTACTCTCGAGAACGGCACTTACACCATGACCGAGACCGATATCGACAACACCAAGAACGACAAGTCCTACAAGATCATCCCGTCCACTATCACCTTCACCGTAAACGAGGGTACCGTAAGCAACGTACAGGGCACCTCCGACGGTCAGAGCCAGGACGACAAGGATCAGGGCTATGTTTCCAACGACGGCAATACCTTTACATTCAACGATGCTGAGCTGTTCACAGAGATCGAGCTCTCCAAGACCGATATCGCAGGCACCAACGAGGTGCTCGGCGCCAGGATCGTGATCACCAAGGAAGGCTCCAACGAGACCTGGGAGTGGATCTCCGACGGACAGACCAAGACATTCACCCTCTCCGACGGCACCTACACCATGAAGGAGACCGGCATCGACCAGACCGCCAACATCACCACCTACCGGATCATTGATTCCGAGGTAGTATTCAAGGTCAAGGGCGGTGACGTAAGAGTCATCTCCGGTACTTCCGACGGCAGGAGCCAGGCAGACCAGGCATACGGCTACGTATACAACGACGGCAGGACCTTCCGCTTCAACGATGCGGAGGATATCCCCAACATCACCTACATCGAGATCACCAAGACTGATATCGTGGGCGCTTCCGAGGTCATCGGTGCCAGGATCACCATTACCAACGACGTGACCGGCGATACCATCGAGTGGATCTCCGGCGACAGCGACAGGATAGTAGCTCTCGAAGACGGCAGCTACACCATGACCGAAGTATCCGTGGACAACGAGCTCAACACCCTGTCTTACAGGATAGTTCCTTCCACTGTCAACTTCACCGTTTCGGGCGGCACCGTTTCCAACGTCAGCGGCGTATCCGACGGCAGATCCTTCGAGGATAAGCAGAACGGTTTCGTGACCAACGACGGCAACAAGTTCAGATTCAACGACGCGGAGCTCCTTACCGAGATCGAGCTCTCCAAGACCGACATCGCAGGCACAACGGAGGTGCTCGGCGCCAGGATCGTGATCACCAAGGAAGGCTCCAACGAGACCTGGGAGTGGATCTCCGACGGCGAGACCAAGTACTTCAGCCTCTCCGACGGCAACTACACCATGAAGGAGACCGGCATCGACAACTCCCTCAACGAGCTCTCCTACAAGATCGTGAACCAGACCGTGACCTTCACCGTTAAGAACGGTATGGTCAGAAACGTAAGAGGCACCTCCGACGGTACGACACCCGGCATCGAGAACTACGGTTTCGTTACCAACGAGGGCAACGCCTTCAACTTCAACGACGCTGAGCTCACCACTGTGATCGAGCTTGCAAAGACCGATATCACAGGCAGCACCGAGGTCCTTGGCGCTCAGATCGAGATCACCAACACCCAGACCGGCGACACCCTTACATGGGTATCCGGCGATGAGGAAAGATTCTTCACACTCTCCGACGGCACCTACACCCTCAAGGAGACCGCTGTCGACAACGATCTCAACGAGCTTGACTACGCTATCGTAGAGCAGACTGTTGAGTTCGAGATCAAGGAAGGCAAGGTCATCAACATCACCGGTATCTCCGACGGCACCGGCGAACACGACGAGGTAGACGGTTTCGTTACCTTCGATGATGAGA
>JAFXNC010000055.1 GCA_017529875.1 Ruminococcus sp.
GCCAGCGTTCGTCCTGAGCCAGGATCAAACTCTTAATTAAAGTTGTATATCAAAACTGATCTCTCAGTATTGCTATCCTTTTTGCTCAGCTTTCACTGACTGTATGTTTTTTGTCGTACCCGACATTTCAACTCTTTTAAGTTTCCCCAAAAGAATCGCTCAAGGGTTTTGTTTCGTCGTTGTTATTCAATTTTCAAGATGCTGTTTTTGTCCGCCCTCGTCAGGCGACTTTTTTATTCTATCACATACTGCGCCGATTGTCAAGGGGTTTTTGATAGTTTTTCCAAGTTCTACACTAATGATTAAAATGCAGCATCAAATCTATCAATTATAAACAATCGTCCTGCTAACGCAGTAAAGTCTTTTAGAATAAAGTATTAAAGAGAGGGGAAAAATTTCATATTGGGCGTCTTCCCTGAGGCCGAATAAAACAAAACTCACCCCGCCAGAAGACAGGGTGAGAGGTTTTTTTGCCAAAAAAGCACGATACATCGTAAATCCGCGCAGATACGCCGTTTACCAGCCCATGTCCTGCTTGATGAAGTCAGCGAGGAGCTGTGCGGACTTGGTGTGGGTCGTGTCGGAGGGGTGATAATCCGCAACGATGCCGTCATTGGCGGAATCCTGAAGCGGGAACTCAAATGTTGCTATGTTGGAGTCTCCGGTCTCGGCTGTGTATGCCTCGGCAGCGGCTGCCATGACCTTGTTGAGCCTTGCATCCATGATGCCGAGGGTGCAGTAGATCTTGGCAGTAGGATTCTTCTCGCGGATCTGCTTGAGGAAAGCCACGTAAGAATCCTGATAATCCTGCTGTCTGTCCTTCTTGGTACCGGTGTAAGAGGCGTCGTTGGTGCCCAGGTTGATAACTATAACGTCAGGCACGAATTTGTTGAAATCCCAGTCCAGGGTCTCGGCCTTGACTGAACCAAAGCCCTTATTATAATTGTAGCCGATCTTGTCGTAGTACTTGGGGAGCTGCTGAACTTCCACCTTCTTGCCGTCGCCGGAATAACCGGAGATGATGCCCCAGCCGCTCATGGCAACAAGGCTGTAATCAGCGTCAAGAAGCTGTGCGGTCTTGTAGGAGTAGGACTTGGTGCAGTCCTCGGTGGAGGTGGCAAAGTGGTGGTTGGGGTCTTCGTCGTCAACGCCGTAGCCGCAGGTTATCGAATCGCCGATGATCTCGATCTTATGAGACTTCGCGGCTGCGGGGGTAACAGTCCCGCCGCCTGCGTCGATATTCAGGATGCCTATGGATGAATTGCCGCACTCGGAAAGCTTGACCAGCTTAACATTGACAGCCTTGTCAGGGCTGCCCTTAACCTCAAAGGTAGTGCCGTCTGACGCGATGAGCTGGTCGTCCTTGCGCTCGCCGTCAACATAGAGCGCCGCACGGGGCTTGTTGTCCATGCCGGAGTAGCTGCCGATCATGTTGATCTTCAAAGTGTCGCCGGTAAAATCGAAATCCACGCCGGTGCCCGAATAACCGAGCCAGAGCACTCCGTCGCTCTCGTAAGTACGGCCTACTACCTTAACATTTCCGTAAGCGCCTGCATTTTCCACTGTGCTTTCATCTCCTTTGCTTTCTGAATGTGATGCTGTCTCAGAATTTCCTGAGCTGCTGTCCGATGCGCCGCAGCCTGCAAGCATCATCAGAGCCATTGTGCCGGAGAGTATACCGGCGGCCAGTTTCCTGAACTTCATAATATCCTCCTTATTTGATCCCTTAGATCATATCACATCTGCTTAGCAGAGTGTCAACAAAACTACCCGGCGTATAGCGGGACATCATAGCCAGTACTATATAGCCCTCGTGGGGGTAGCATACCGGTCTGAAATCTCCATGAACGCCCGTACCTTTCGGACGGAAGTTGCTCTTCAGGCCCTCCACCACCTCGTCTGTATCGCGGTCGGTATAGAGAGTCAGGTTAAAGGGCGACCTGCCGCCGCTCCAGGTGAGCTTAACGGCCTTGACGCCGTCCTTAGTAGCTTCAAGCTGTATGCCGCCTTCATTGGATGCGGCGCGGTCGGTATCGAGTATCTCCCAGCCGGATAGATCGAGCTTTCTGCCGGCGCGGAGGGTATGCAGTATATCCCGCATGACCTTTACGCGGAGCTTAGGGATACTGTCCTCCACTGCTGCGGGGGCGGTCTCCATAGTACTGAGGGCAAGAGCCGAAAGCTCTCCTGCCGCCTCGGTGTTGGGGGCGGAATCCATGACCGCAGTGTCGCCGAAGAATAGATTCAGTACTTTTTCAAGGCAGCTGCCCTGCATGGGTATCTCGTCAGAGTCGCTGTTCTGAATGAACAGCTCCGCCAGTGAAGACAGCAGCGCAGAATGAGCATTGTCGTCCTCGCGGCTCTCGATTATCTTGTTGAGCAGCAGCTTGTATTCCGAGGGGCGTTCCAGCTGCAAAAGCAGCAGCGAGTAGAGCTTTAACCTTGTCTTTGGATCGAGCCTCCCTCCCCTGCCCTTAGAGGCAGCTATGCACTCGTTGAGCAGCAGCAGATTGAAGCTGCGCTTGATAGTCCGGGGGTTGTGGATATCAAACTGGATAAGCAGTCTGACATACTCCTCGCAGGGCTCGCTGACGTCCAGGAAGCCCTTGACATAGGTGTCGATATTGTATGAGTTCACCGGCAGGGCGAAGGGCACCTGGATGATCTTGTCGAAGAACTTGGAGGCCTTTTCCCTGTCGAAATCCTTGCCGTACTTGGTGCGCAGGCCGCGCTCTACAACGTCCTGGTCTACTGCAAGGATGAACACGCAGTCTTTGCAGTCCATGAAGTTTTTAAGCCCCTCCATGAGCTCCACGGCTATCCGGGGCTCCAGTCTGTCCAGGTCGTCGATGAAGACGTAGATACGGTCTCCCACCTTGCCGCTTGAAACGATAGAGCTGATAGCATCCTGCATAGCCTGACGCATTTTCAGCACGCTCTCGGTAAGGCTGTACACATCCGCAGGAGCGGCCTGAGCAGGAGCATTTGCCTGCTGTTCCTTCCCAAAAGTGTTTCTTGCTCCCACCACCACTTTTCCGGGGGTGGTATCAAGCACGACCTCCTTGCCGAACTCGTAGCCCCACTTGGCTACCGTCCCGATGCCCCGGGCGACCTTTCTGCATATGCCCACCTTTTTCTTCTCGGCATCGGATGAGGCAAGCTTTTCAAGACTTCGCAGGATAACGTCGATAAGATCGAAAACGAGCCTGCCGTCGTCCTTGACCACAGAGAACTGCCAGGTGTTGAACTCGATAAGGCAGAGCTGCACGCCCTTATTCCGGCATATATCCTCAAGGCGGCTGCTGATGAGCTTCATGCTGGTGGTCTTGCCGGTGCCCCAGTCGCCCTGTATCGCCAGGGTCATGGGGGTATTGCAGCGACTGATGAAATCTGCTATTCCCTTGTATCTGCTGTCCATGCCGAGGGCGTCCTCGGAGACAGCGGTATCGCAGAAGCCTATTGTATTATCTGACATTTGACTGACCTCCCCGGTCATTTGATGTGTTTCTTTATCCAGCCCGAGGCGGACATATGGTTCTTGATGGCGCAGAATGCTCCCACCGCAGCGCAGAGCCCCACTGAGCTGAATATGGTATACCTGAGGTAGTACTTAACATAGTCGGACTCTTTAAGGCCGCTGGCGAAAAGCACCCAGGCGCTCCTGAGCTCGGCGTCCTCGGAGGTGAACTTGTTGTTGGCGTACCAGTAGATGAACACCACTCCCGCTGCTGCCGCCACAAGGTAGAACACCGTATGCCGCACTATGGACACAGGTCCGTCGGGGGCGAAGCTGAACAGTGCTATCAGCACCACCGCCGCCCATATAAGATATCTGATAAAGGACTGGTAATTGTCCACGGTCTTATAGTCTTCGGTATGAAAGTACACGAACCATATGGAGCCCGCATGGAGAGCCATCCCGATGACCGCCCACAGCGGCGCCAGCAGCTCGAACCAGTTTTTCTTCCGGAGCATATTGGCAGACACGGACTTCCCTCCTTATTCGTCCAGCTTGAGGACGGACATGAACGCCTCCTGGGGCACCTCCACGGTGCCCAGCTGGCGCATACGCTTCTTGCCTTCCTTCTGCTTTTCCAGCAGCTTTTTCTTTCGGGTGATGTCGCCGCCGTAGCACTTGGCAAGCACGTCCTTACGCATGGCCTTGACTGTCTCGCGGGCGATTATCCGTCCGCCCACGCAGGCCTGTATTGGCACCTCAAAGAGCTGCCGCGGGATGTTCTCTTTCAGTTTCTCGGCGATGCGCCTTGCTCTGGGGTAGGCCTTGTCGGTATGGACTATGAAGGACAGGGCGTCAACTACCTCACCGTTGAGCATGATATCAAGCTTCACAAGCTTGCTGGGGGCATAGCCCATAAGCTCATAATCGAAGGATGCATAGCCCCTCGTCCGGGATTTGAGAGCGTCGAAAAAGTCGTATACTATCTCATTGAGGGGCAGCTCATAGTGCAGCTCCACTCTCGTTTCGTCGAGATAGGTCATATTCTTGAACACGCCCCGGCGCTCCTGACAGAGCTCCATGATATTGCCCACGAACTCTGAGGGCGACAGTATATCCGCCTTGACCATAGGCTCCTCGGCGGAGGCGATGTTCACCGGGTCGGGGTAGTTGGTGGGGTTGTCTATATAGACGGTAGTGCCGTCGGTAAGGTTCACCTTGTAGATAACAGAGGGCGCTGTGGTGATAAGGTCGAGGTTATACTCCCGCTCCAGGCGCTCCTGGATTATCTCCATGTGGAGCAGTCCCAGGAATCCGCATCTGAAACCGAAGCCCAGCGCCACCGAGGTCTCAGGCTCGAAGGACAGGGATGCGTCGTTGAGCATCAGCTTTTCGAGGGCGTCCCGCAGGTCGGGGTACTTGGCACCGTCGGCGGGATAGATGCCGGAGAAGACCATGGGGTTGACCTTCTTGTAGCCCGCAAGGGGTTCCTCGCAGGGGTTCTCGGCGTTGGTGACGGTATCGCCCACACGGGTGTCGCCGATATACTTGATAGAGGCCGCGATATAGCCTACCTCGCCGGCATGGAGCTCCCCTACCGGCACAAGGTCTGTGGCTCCCATGTAGCCGATCTCAGTGGTCTGGAACTCCGCTCCCGAGGCGAAAAGCCTTATCCTGTCTCCCACCTTCACAGAGCCGTCCTTGACCCGGACGAAGACTATAACGCCCTTGTAGGAGTCGTAGTAGCTGTCGAAGATCAGGGCTTTCAGCGGGGCGTTCTCGTCGCCGGTGGGTGCGGGGATATCGGTGATGACCCGCTCCAGCACCTCGCGGATGTTGGTGCCGACCTTAGCCGAGACCCGCGGCGCATCGAGGGCGGGGATGCCGATGATATTCTCCACCTCCGCGCATACCCTGTCCGGGTCCGCCGAAGGGAGGTCTATCTTGTTGACCACAGGCAGGACTTCCAGATCATGCTCTATGGCCAGATAGGTGTTCGCAAGGGTCTGCGCCTCGATGCCCTGAGAGGCATCCACCACAAGGATAGCCCCCTCACAGGCTGCCAGCGACCGGGAGACCTCATAGTTGAAGTCCACATGACCCGGTGTATCTATCAGGTTAAAATAGTAGTCCTCGCCGTTGTCAGCGCGGTATTTCATGCGCACGGCGCGGGCTTTTATGGTAATGCCGCGCTCCCGCTCGATATCCATGTTATCGAGCAGCTGGTTCTCCATATCCCGCAGAGCGACGGTCTCGGTAAGCTCGAGTATCCTGTCGGCGAGGGTGGATTTTCCGTGATCTATATGGGCGATAATGCTGAAATTGCGAATTTTAGACTGATCCATTCCTACAACTCCCAAGAAAAATCTGTTCAATTTATTATTATAACACAGGGCGTTAAAAAAGTCAATGAATTTAAATCATACAAGAGCCCCGCAGCCGTATCTCCGGCGCGGGGCAAAAGAAAAGCGGCGGGGAGTTAGCGCCGCTTTAGTGTTTTCAGCCGTTGGTTCCGTCGCCGAAGCACATATCGGAGTGCTCGGGGCAGTTGAGCGTATCCTTGCTGCCGAAGGATGTGACGATCACGTCGTCGGTGCCAAACTCTATCACTTCGAGCTCCAGCTCTGTATATTCTTTCTTCATCTTCATTTTCTCCTTATGCTTGGGCGTTGGGTACGTAATCAAATCCGTCGATAGTCAGCGTGCATCTGAGCTCGTTGGGAGCTGCGCCCTTTACGGTGCAGATGAGCATTACGCTGTCTTCGTCTGCCGGGGTGTAGGTCAGGCCGTCGCTGACAACGTCGGTGTAGTAATCCGAGGTCTCAAAGGTCAGGCTCTGACTGTCCTTGGTAACTGTGAATGTAGTTTCAACTGATCCTCCAACGGTGAACACGACCTCTGAAATCTCGCCGATCTCATAAAGGCAATCCGGTAATGTAACACTTTCCGCTGCAGTGCCGCTCCACGAGAGCTTTGAAGGATTACTTTCATCATCTACAGACAAACGTCTGCCAAATCACTGAAATCAGCTGCCCAAAAAATATCCTGCGTGTATCACAATTGACGCGATATTACCCACTGTGGAAGGGAATGTAAACGACGAATCGCCTTCCGGATCAAAATCAATATAATTACTATACCAGCCCCCCATTCCTCCTTGTTTTAAAAAAAATAAAAACACCCGAAAGGACATACCTATCCTATCGGGTGTATTGTTTCAAAATATAAGCCTGTGAAAAGGACGCAGTTATGCTGTCTGTCTGTCTGTCGAATTATACAGCGTCAGCATTGATCTGTTAACCCTTTCTGCAAAGTTTTCAGTTTCTTAACATATTATAACACATATGTTGCGGAATGTCAAGGGGGGTTCCCCGGTTCCCGAATAAAGATCTGCCATGCCGTAAAGCTCAGGCTCCCCACCTTAAGCCCTGAGCCCCTGCTGCAGCTCGTTGAGGGCGACAACAAGACCGTTGAGCGGATTTGGGTCAATGTAATCGTAGTAAACGCTGAAAGGTATATCGGTATAGATCACGAAGATATAGGGTCCCCCGTCTGTATAGACAACACCGGTGTCATTGGTGGCGCTTTCATCGTTGGTGGGGTCGCCGTCGCAGTACTTGTCGGGGACGGTGTCCCGGGGATCGTAGTTTTTCCAGGTGTCCTTGCCCGACTCCCAGCCTGCCTTGGTCTGCACCGGGTACTTGGTGCCCAGCATCATCTTGGTGGCGGAGCAGGCGGAATCCGCATAGTAGGAGGCGAACTCGCTGTGCTGCATCTCGTCGCTGTTGAGGAAGCAGTAGAGCTTAGTCCAGAGCTTCATCATGTCCTTGGCGGAGTACTTCCTGGGGAAGGAGCTGGCGGCGAAGCCCTTGTCAACGCCGACTTCCTCGCACCACTTCTCCAGGGGTTCCTTGCCGTAGAGCTCGTAGAGCTTGAGATAGGAGTCGTTGTTGGAGTTGACTATGGCCTTGCGGAAGTCTATCCAATGCTCCTGATAGGCCTCGGGGTGGCTGTCCAGCACAGAGCCGAGGTATACCGCCTTGATAGTGCTCTGGGTACACATGGGGATATCGGGCCTGTAAGCCACGCCGGACTGAGTCTCGAGGTCTATCATGATAAGGGAGACCTTGTGTCCGTCAGCTGTGAGCTTGGCTATCTCGTCTTTCACTTTCTTGACTGCGTCCTCCGGGGCAGTAGCCTTTCCGAAGGAGGTGAGCTTGCTGTCGGCCTTAGCCCCGGTGAGCAGCTCCCTGATCTGAGGCATGGCTGAGATGTAGCTCTTGGCCTTCTCGGTATCGTAGGCCGGAGCAGCTTTCATAAATGCAGACTCGTCGTCAACTATTTCCTCAGCGGTGCTGTTTACGGGTTCGAGCTCCGGCTCCGACACAGGCTCGGCGGCGCTTTCCTCGGCGGCACTTGACGCAGCGGTATTGGTGACGGCGGTATCGGCTGCAGAGGATGTATCGGCCTTGGACGAGCTGTCCTCGCTGTCGCCGCAGCTGCCGAGAGCCAGTGATGCGGCTATGATCGCTGTCAGGATAATGGGTCTGATCTTCATGGGTATTGCCTCCTTGTTATTCCTTGTTTAGTTTTACAGATCTACTGTATTTGTATAATCATACCACATTTCAAAACAAAATGCAAGCTGTTTAACAAACTACCCTGGCAGAACAGTATTCGCAGGCGCCGGGAAGGGCTGTTTTGTGTTGACTGACGAGGCGTTTTCTGTTATAATATGGATACAGACCAACGTATCAAACCACACAGAAAGGACTGAACTGCATGAGCAAAAACTGCTTTCCGAAATGGCTCGACAGCGCGGTGTTCTATGAGATCTACCCGCAGTCGTTTCGGGACACCAACGCCGACGGCATCGGCGACCTCAATGGCATAACCGAAAAGCTGGACTACATCAAGGAGCTGGGCTGCAACGCGATCTGGATAAACCCCTGCTTTGATTCCCCCTTCGGCGACGCGGGCTACGACGTGGCGGACTACTGCAAGATCGCCCCGCGCTACGGCACCAACGAGGACATGAAGCGGCTTTTCATCGAGGCTCACAAGCGGGGTATGCACGTACTGCTTGACCTTGTTCCGGGGCACACTTCCTGGGAGCATCCCTGGTTCAAGGAGAGCATGAAGGCTGAGAAAAACCCCTTTACCGACCGTTACATCTGGACTGACAGCATTTGGAAAGAGCCCGCAGGTTACGGCAGTCTGCGGGGCATCTCCGACAGGGACGGCAGCTGTGCAGTCAACTTTTTCAGTCACCAGCCCGCCCTCAACTACGGCTACTACGCCCCCGACCCCAACGAGCCCTGGCAGCAGTCCATCGACAGCGAAGGCCCTCAGGGGACTATCGCGGCGATGACCGACGTTATGCGGTTCTGGCTGAAAATGGGCTGCGACGGTTTTCGGGTGGACATGGCAGGGTCGCTGGTCAAGGGCGACGTTGACTGCAAGGGCACTATTAAGGTATGGCATCAGATCAGGCGTTTCCTCGACGGGGAGTTCCCGGAGGCGGCCATGATATCGGAATGGGGCGAGCCGGACAAGAGCATCGAGGGCGGCTTTCACATGGACTTTCTGCTGCACTTCGGCCCCTCCCGCTACAACGATCTGTTCCGCTGCGAAAAGCCTTTTTTCGGCGGCGAAGGGGATGTCTCGGAGTTCGTCGCCAAGTACATGGATAACTACGAAAAGTCCGCGGGGCGGGGGCTCATCTGCATACCCTCCGGCAACCACGATATGGACAGGCTGGCGCGTTCGGTCAAGGGGCAAAAGCTCAAACTGGCATTTGCTTTTCTGCTGACCATGCCGGGAGCGCCATTCATCTACTACGGCGACGAGATAGGTATGCGCTATGTGGAGGGGCTCACCTCGGTGGAGGGCGGCTACGGCAGGACAGGCTCCCGGTCTCCCATGCAGTGGGATGACTCGGTGAACTGCGGCTTCGGCACCTCTGCGCCGGACAAGCTCTATATCCCCCAGGACAGCTCCCCTGACCGTCCCACGGTCAAGGCGCAGCTTGCCGACGAGACTTCCCTGCTCAGCGAGGTCAAGCGCCTCACAGCCCTGCGCAGCGCCCACAGCGCTCTGCAAAGCAGGGGCGGGATAGAATTTGTCTGTGCGGAAAAGAACAGCTATCCCCTGGCCTACGTCAGGTCGGACGACAGCGAGAGGCTGCTTGCAGCAGTCAATCCTTCGGATAAGGCCGTCACCTTCCGCAGCGGGTTTGAAGATGCAAGGCTTATCTACTCTATCGGCAGCAGCCAGTTCAGCGAAGGCACCCTGACCCTCGGGGCGGAGTCCTTCGCGGTATATGAGGTGCAGTATGGATAACGAAGAAAAATACCCGACCCTGAAAGAGGTCAACGCCGTCAGAGAGACCCACGACAGGCTCACCGCCTGCTCCTACAACCTTCACGACGGCGGCATGATGTACAACAGCAACAGCTCGGACTGCATAAGCATCCGCATGGAAAACGGCGGGCAGATAATCACACAGACGGTGAAGCTCCCCTTCGGCGAGAGCATGACCGCCGTTTACAGAGCCGCCGGCGACGTCCTTTCCCGGGTGAAAGAGCTGGTGGACAGGGAGAACATGGCGGCGTGGTCGGCGCTGAGGTTCCGGCAGCAGTTCTTTGTCACCGACGTGTCCCACAGCGAGGGCATCTGGCTGTGCTTTGAGGACGGCGAAGAAAGGCGCCCGGTCTCACGGAACATCAACGTTCAGGCCGTCAGGCAACAGGGTGCGGGAGCGGTCGCGGATGTATTTCACAGCCTGCTCAGCTCTGCCCTCGAAGGAGCCGAGCTGATCTCCGGAGGGATAAACAAACCCGGCACTATCTCCGGCATTACGGTCATGCCGGGTACGACATCACAGCCTGCCCCTGCTGCTAAGGGCGACGTACCGGAGGGCGTATGCCCTGTCTGCGGGGCATCGGGCAACACCGGAAGGTTCTGCTGCGAGTGCGGAACAAGGCTCCGGGAGAGCTGAACTGTACATTTTTTTGGTCAGATGTGGATGATCGCAAGTAAATTTTGATAATCCCTTTACTTTATGAGAAAAATGTGCTATAATAGTTATATTCACCTGATGAGGTGATTTGCAAAAATCTTTAAAGGGAAGTTGATCTGATGAGCAAACTATTCGGTACTGACGGCGTAAGAGGCATTGCCGTTACAGGGCTGGACTGTGATACGGTAATGAGGCTCGGCAGAGCCGTTGCAGCTGTCGCCGTGGAGAAAAAAGGCGGCAGAGCTGATATAATCATAGGCAAGGACACCCGCAATTCCAGCGATATACTGGAGGCGGCGCTGACTGCGGGCATCTGCTCGGCGGGAGCGGACGTACATATCCTCGGGGTGGTGCCGACGCAGGGAGTTTCCTTCCTGACGGAGCTTTACAAGGCCGACGCCGGCATCATGATAACCGCGTCATCCTCGGGGCCGGATTACAACGGTATTAAAATATTCGCCTCCAACGGTTTCCGCATCACAACAGACGAAGAAAAGGAGCTTGAAACTCTGGTCTTCGACGACGACTGGCAGAAGCTGGGCGTCAGCGGAGAGGCCATCGGGCGCATACACTACGAGGAACAGGCGGAGTGGGATTACATACGCCGGGTAGTCCACTCGGTACAGTGCGACCTGCGGGGCATAAAGGTGGCAGTTGACTGCGCCAACGGCGCTCCTGCGCGGTACGCAAAGCGGATATTCGAGGGCATGGGCGCCTCCTGCATCACGGTAGGCTGCTCTCCCGACGGCAACAACATCAACGTGGGCTGCGGCGTTGAAGCTCTCGACGAGCTGAAAGAGACCGTCCGCTCCCGCCGCTGCGATATCGGACTGGCCTTTGACGGCGACGGCAGCAAGTGCATAGCCGTTGACGAGCGGGGCGAGGTCATGGACGGAGACAAGCTCCTTGCCATTTTCTCGAAGTTTCTGAAAGTCCAGGGCAAGCTCAACTCAAATACTCTCGTGGCGACGGTCATGAGCAACTACGGTCTTACCGAGTTCGGCGAGCGTGAGAGCATCAACGTCACCACCACGGCTGTGGGGTCGGGCATGGTGATAGACCGTATGCTGCGCTTTGGGTACAACCTCGGCGGCGAGCAGAACGGACACATCATTTTCCTGGACTATGAGAAGACCGGCGACGGCATGATAACCGGCGTAAGGCTGCTCGAAGTGCTCAAACGCACCCGCCGCCGCGCCTCGGAGCTTTCCGGCATCATGGAGAAGTACCCTCAGATCTCGGTGAGCGTTCCCATGCCGGAGGACAAGTGCGGCGTCTGGGCGGAGAATGCGGAGTTCAGGGACATGGTCTCGGACTACAAGAAAAAGCTGGGTCGTGACGGACGCATAATCGTCCGGGAAAGCGGCACGGAATCCCTTGTGCGCATAATGATCGAGGGCAGGAAGACCGGAGTTATCACCGAGTACTCCAAGAATCTTGCCGCGAAGCTGGATGAAGTGATGCACTACAAGAGCGAAAAGCAGATTGCTGCGGAGGAAATGCTCCGGGAGATAAAGGAGGAGACCGACAACGGCCTCTCGGTGCTGGACGCCTTAAAGCCGTAAAACAATATGAAACAGCCAAGCCCCGGCCTTCACGTTCGGAGACCGGGGCTGTCATTATAAGGAGAGTATGATATGCTCGAGCTGAAAAACATAACAAGAGAGTACAGGACCGGCGAGCTTGTGCAGAAGGCTCTCGACGGGGTGACGGTGTCCTTCCGGGACAACGAGTTCGTGTCGGTACTGGGGCCCTCGGGCAGCGGCAAGACCACGCTGCTCAACATCGTGGGGGGACTTGACCGCTGCGACAGCGGCGACCTCATCATCAACGGCATCTCCACCGAAAAATACAAGGACAGGCACTGGGACACCTACCGCTGCCGGACTATCGGCTTTGTGTTCCAGAGTTACAACCTGATACCCCACCAGAGCATACTGGCAAACGTGGAGCTGGCACTGACCATCGGGGGAGTTTCCCGCAGGGAGCGCCGGGAGCGGGCTAAGAAGGCTCTCGAAGAGGTGGGTCTCGGTGAGCACAGCCACAAACGCCCCAATCAGCTCTCCGGCGGTCAGATGCAGCGTGTGGCGATCGCAAGGGCGCTGGTCAACGACCCGGATATACTCCTTGCCGACGAGCCCACAGGTGCCCTCGACACCGAGACCTCGGTGCAGGTCATGGAGCTGCTGAAAAAGGTGGCGGGCAGCCGCCTTGTTATAATGGTCACCCACAACCCGGAGCTGGCGGAGAAGTACTCCACCCGCATAGTCCGGCTGCGTGACGGGCGTATCGAGGACGACTCCGACCCCTTCACCCCGGAGGCTGTCCCAAAGGCTGCCGAAAGCAGCACCGGCAGGGCGAAAATGGGCTTTCGGACTTCCCTCTCCCTGAGCTTCAACAACCTGCGCACCAAAAAGGGCAGGACGATACTGACATCTTTTGCGGGGTCGATAGGCATTATCGGCATCGCGCTGATACTGGCGCTCTCCACAGGCGTCAACAACTACATAACCCAGATGCAGAAGGACACCATGTCCTCCTACCCCATAACCATTGAATCCACAGGCTACGACTTATCCTCCATGCTCCAGCGCAACAGCCGGGAAAGCGACAGCACCGTCAAGCGCTCCGGCGCGGTGTACCCAAGCTACCGGAGGTTCGAGCGAAGGGAGGAACGCTCCACAAGCGTGGTGGACAACGACCTGACCTCGTTCAAGAAGTATCTGGACGACCCTGCCAGCGACATACATCAGTACTTAGGCGAGAACGGCATCGCCTACACCTATGACGTAAGCTTCGGGGTATACGCCCGGGACTCTGCGGGCAAGCTCGTCAATACCGACGCCGACACCAACGAGCTTATCAGGGATCACTTCGGAAGGAACAGGGGCTCGAACCTTTCTCCAAGTCAGATGCTGGCCTCCCTCACCGGGGAGGAGAGCCGGGGCGCAGAGAACTTCTCTCAGCTGCTGAAGGGCTCCAAGGCCGCTGTCAGCGCGGTGATAACCGACAACTATGAGCTGGTCTACGGCAGCTGGTGCGGAGAGTACAACGAGGTGGTGCTTGTCCTCGGGGATGACTGCACCCTGTCTGCGGAGGAGCTTTATCAGCTGGGCATCATTACCGCTGACCAGTACATCGCCGCCGCCGACAGGATCGACAACGGCGAGACCCCCGACGAGCTGAAATGGGAGTACTCCGAGATCTGCGGGAAGAAGTTCTGGCTTGTCCCCGCCTGCGACCGCTACGCGAAGGACGACAAGGGCAGTTACTCCCTCATCAGCGAACTGGACGAGGACAAGCTGCTGAAAAACGCCGTTGAGCTTACCGTTTCCGGCATCGTCCGGGAGAAGGAGGACGGCCGCGGCGGTATCAGCACACCAATAGGCTACACCTATGCCCTCACCGAGTACATGATCGGGCACACCGACAAGAGCGAGGCGGTCAGGGCTCAGGAGGCCGCCCCCGATACGAACATCTTCACCGGCATGAAGTTCGAGGCAGCCGACGACGACAAGAAAGTGGAGGACGCCAAGGCTTACATCAACTCCCTGAGCTCCGGCGACCTTACCAGTCTCTTTACTATGGCGCAGTATAACGGCTTTTCGGATGTGGGCGGCATCATCGGGAACGGGAGCCTTGTGACGCAGCTGCTGAGCAAGTGGCTCGACAGCGAGCAGAGCCGGAGCTTCCTGATCTCGGTCTATGACCAGTACATCGCCGGGGCAAGCTATGAGGATAACATGGCGCAGCTGGGCAAGGTCAGCTGCGACGCGCCCTCGTCTATCAGCATCTACACAGACAGCTTCGAGGACAAGGACAGGGTAAGCGAGTGCATCAACGCCTACAACGACAGAGCCGACAGCGCTCAGAAGATAACCTATACCGACTACATCGCCCTGATAACTGAATCCATAACCTCAATGGTCAACGCCATAACCTATGTGCTGATCGCGTTCGTGGCGGTGTCGCTGATAGTGTCCAGCATCATGATAGGCATTATCACACATATTTCGGTACTGGAGCGCACCAAGGAGATCGGCATACTCCGCTCTTTGGGAGCCTCCAAGCGCAGCATCTCGCAGGTGTTCAACGCCGAGACCTTCATCATAGGGCTCTTCGCGGGGACACTGGGCATCATACTCTCACTGCTGCTGCTGATACCCATAAATGCTGTGATAAGGCGCTTTGCCGAGGGTGTGAACGTCAGCGCCACGCTCCCTCTGCTGCCTGCGGCGGTACTCATACTGATCAGTATAGCCACCACCATGCTGGGCGGTCTGATACCCGCAAAGAAAGCCGCCAAGAAAGACCCGGTGGCAGCGCTCCGCACAGAATAAGCTGCATACAAAAAGAGGTCATCGTGATGCGCGGCGGCGATATAAAAGGATCTGCTTGTTATACATTGTTCGCGCCGCCGCTAAAATAAAAAAGAATAAAGAAGTAAGAACAGAGAGAATGATTAAGGTATCGCCTGCGGCGATGATTTAGAAATCGTCCGCAAAGCGGACTCCTTAATTATTCTTTCTTTTTATTCTTTCTTCTTTATTCTTTTTGCAGGCGCTGCACAGAGCAGCAATAAGGCACCTCCGTCAGTTTCCTGACAAAAGTGCCTTAAATGCTATTATTTCGTGTCTGCGATACAGATGTCCTCTTGTTTTGTTACGCCTCTTCGTAGACCTTCATCATGGCATCTACTACCGGCTCGGAGAACCAGCTCAGGTTTCTTCTGTCTAAGATGCCGAACAGCTCGCTGCCGGCGCGATAGCAGCCGTTGTCCCACCATACGCAGGGAACGCCGGAGGTCTTGGCGCTCTCCAGATAGTAGGTGACCCACTTGGCGACCTCGGCGTCGTTGCCGTCCTTGTTCACGGCGCCGAATTCGGTTATCAGCGCGGGGATACCCTTCTTGATGTAGTTGACCCTGAGATTCCGGAACAGATCGTCAATGGCGCCTTCCTGTGAGCCGTCCCATTCGTAGAGCTCCCAGGTAGTCATGGGGTGATAGGTGAAACCGTAAGGAGTGTAGGCGTGTATCGAGAAGGCTATATGATCATCCTTGGGGACAGCGGTGTCCTTCATGGTCTTGTCCTCGCTGTTGCAGCCGTAGGTGGTCACAAGAAGCAGGCGCTTTTCGTTGTTGCCGCCGGTAGCACGCACCACGTCAACGAAACTCTGATTGAGCCTGTCGATGCAGCGGCGCTCGGCCTCGGTGCCGCCGTTCCATTCGGCCTTGCTGCCCTTTACTCTCGGCTCGTTGAGGCCGTCGAAGACCAGATGATCGCCGTAGTCCTTGAAACGCTCGGCTATCTGCGTCCAGACAGCCCTGTGGATCTTATCCACCTCCTCGATATGCTCGTCGTCGGGGATGCGCCAGCGTTCCTCGTGGTGGGAGTCCAGCAGGATATACATATCGTTGTCGTAGGCGTAGTTGACTACCTCCTGCACTCTGTCCAGCCAGGCGGCGTCGATAGTGTAGTCGGGGCCGTCGCCGAAATGTCCGTCCCAGGTCACGGGGATCCTTATAAGATTAAAGCCCTTTGCTGCCACAGCGTCGATCATTTCCTTGGTGATCTTGGGATTGCCCCAGGAGGTCTCGGCGTCAAGCCCCTCTCCGCTGGTAGCGTCGAGAGAGTTGCCCAGGTTCCAGCCCACCTTCATCTCCGCTACAAGCTCCATAGAGGTGATATCCCTGACGGTGCCGGTGCGGGCAAGGTCTTTGGCAGGCTCAGACTGACTGTCGGCTGTGCTGTCGGCGGAGCTTTCAGCGGTTTCGGTCATACTTTCTGCGCTTGCGGTGCTCCCGGCAGAGGACTGCGCTCCGGCAGAGCTTTCCGAGTCTCCGCAGCCCGAAAGCATCATGACTGCAAGCAGTACAGCTGCGGCCTTAGTAAGCAGGTTTTTCTTCATTCGGTCCATCTCCTTTGGTCTCGTCGGTCACGGCCTTTTCAGGCTCGTTGGCTTGTGTATCGGGGGTATCGGTCTCCCCTAAAAAGGGCAGCGGGGTTTTCGGAGCATCGGTGTTTATGTCCTTGGTCTCGTTGTAGAAGTTTATGATGATCGAGGTGATCAGCGAGACCACGACTATGCCGTAGATCCCCAGTATCACCGAGAGCAGCCGCCCTATCAGGGTGGCAGCGGCTATGCTTATGATCATCATTCTCGTCAGGGCAAACAGGGATACATCGCCCCCGGAACAGGTCACAAAGCTGAGTGAGGACACCATCGACATCAGCACCAGTATCGCTTCAACGGCTTTCAGCTTATCGTATCTGGATCTTCGCTTTTTCTTCTCCACAGCATATCCCTACTGTCTCGAAAAGATATAGAGGCTGCAAATATACTTTATGATGCCGTCGAAGGTCACAAGGATTATACCCGCGACGCCCGCTACCGGGATGATGATGTCGAATATGCCGTTCTTGTGGGTCTTGGTATAGGAGAACAGGAACATGATCGGGATGAGCACCACCAGCTCGATGCACTGACCGAAGCCCCATTCATTGACTCTTTCCATAGCATCCACGATCTTATCTGTGCTGTCCGGCGAGCCGCCGTTGGCTATCACGCTGAGAGCTGCCATAATGATCATGATGATCACATCCAGCACAGCGATTATCAGTATCATAATGACCATGACCCTGGACACCTGAAAAGCGTTGAATCTCGTTTTGAGAAAGGTCTTGTAATCATCGGAGGTCTTTCCGTTTTTGAGGAACTTGATCTCACGCTCCTTGAAATACCTCGCCATGATGATGAACAGCAGAAACGATAACGGGGGCTTTGTGGTAAGCAGGGGGAACACATAGACCGGCAGCGATATTGCGCCCTCCGAGGCCAGTACTTTCAGAACGATCGAAAAGATCTCGTAGCCTATGGGCAGAAAGACCATTGCGCGGAAAAGGTGTATCTTCCACCCCTGAAAATGCTTCGTCGGGTTGTAGTTGATAAAGAACATGGTCAGGCTGCACAGGAACAAATCCACGAAGATGTTGAAGGATATGTACCCGGTGCCGAGCCCCTGGGAAACGAATATGGCGATGACTTCGGCGGCCTGGGAGTGGTCCAGATCGTACACCGCCTCCACTATGGAAACGGCGACCCTCTCATAGAAGGCAAAGGTTATCAGGAACAGCGTCAGGGCAAGGGCACCGTTTTTCACGATCATCTGCTTGTAATTGTCATGACCGTTCATTATAACGGAAAGACAGGATACGAGCAGAAGGGGCACCGCAAAGCCTTTGAGTATCGTCAGGCCGGAGCCTAAGCTGGTGTAAAAGCTTGAGCGGTCGCCGAAGGAAGACAGCAAACCCATAATGGCGCCCACCTGCGCCAGCACCAGAAACAGCCATGCGATGAGTTTAAGATGCCGGTAGGAAAGGGGCGGATTGTATTTTATGTCATTGTCCGGGGTGGCGTCCAGCATTCTGAGCCTTTTCTTTTTCTTTATGCCTTCGGAGCAGTCCTCGCCGGCATTGGTCAGTGCTGCGAGCTCGGCGGCTTCTTCTGCTTCCTCGGCAAGGATCATCCGTTCATCACTCACTGTCTATTCCTCTGCTTTTTCTTGTTCTGCTTTTCGATGTAGAGCAGGTCGTCGGCCTTGTCAAGGGCGGCTCGCAGGTCGTAGCCGTTCTCGCAGGCGGCCTCGGTCATGCCCACCGAAAGGTCAAAGGTATAGGGTCTGCTGTGGGAGCTGTTTGCCTGACGAACGAACTCATCTTTGCGGCGCAGGTATTCATCCGGGCTCTCGCTGCCCTGCTTTGGCACTACCGCTGCGAATTCGTCGCCGCCCAGCCTTCCGATTATGGCATCATGACCGAACATGGCTTTGAGGCAGTCAGCCACCAGTTTAAGAGAGCTGTCTCCCTCACGGTGTCCGTAGTTGTCGTTGACTAATTTCAGGTCGTCCATATCGGCATAGCAGACTAAATAATCGTTCATGCCGGGGGTATTCTCGAACATGGTCTCCGCGGCGAGATAAAATCCCCGCCTGTTGTAGATATCGGTGAGGACGTCGTTCTTGGAGGCGTTCTCCAGGGCGAGGTTTTTCAGATGCAGCTCGCTGAGCAGTGTCTCCTGTCCTGAGAGGATATCCAGCGTTCTTACGGCGGAGCTCAGTATGTAGGTGATGAGCTCCAGCTCAGAAAAGAATTCCGCATCCCTGGGCTCCAGCAGGGCTATGCCGTACTGGGTCTCGGCGGTATAGAGGTCAGTCACCACGAAGCAGTGCTGTCTGTCAGTGCAGAGGTACTTGTTGTCAAAGACCTGCTTAGCGGTCATTTTACGCTCCTCGGCGGGGACAGTGGCGGCCTCGCTGCCGTAGGTATAGGAGCGGAACAGCCAGCCCAGCCCCTTGGGGAACTCCTCGTCGAAGCGGTGGTTCACCGGCTTTTCAAAAGTGTATATGAACCCGGTCATGCCACCCAGCAGCGGCAGCTGGCGCAGGATCTTGGCGTAGCTGTTTTTCAGCTCGCCGCCGAACATCATAGCGTCACGCACGAAGATGTTGTCGATGTGTATGCGGTCAGTGACCTGCCTTTTAATGGCAAGGCGCTCGCTCTCCACAAGCTTGTCATAGCCCTTGAAGACCGCCTCCCGGCTGCACGAGGCGCGGTGGATGAACTCCGTGGGGAAACGCTTTTCGTTGTCCTCGATGCCCCGGAGCTTGTTGTATACTTTCTCAACGGCTCTTGCGCCCAGTCCTTCGGCGTCGGCGCGGACAGTGGCAAGGGGCGGGTCGAGCTCCGTGGCTATGGGCAGGTCGTCAAAGCCGGTAACTGCGATATCCTTACCCACCGTGCGTCCTTTTTCTTTGATGACCTGATAGACGGTCTCGGCAATTATGTCGTTCATGCAGACTATGGCGTCTATCTCCGGGGCGCGTTCAAGCAGAGCCTCCGCCTCGGCACGGCAGTACTCGCTGATATCGCTGCTCTGGTAGTATCTCTCGTCGAATGGGATGCCGTTTCTTTCAAGTCCCTCACGGTAGGCGGCGTATCTCTCGCCCACCTCGAAGTTGTCGTTATGTCCGCCTATTATGGCGATATGCTTTCTGCCCTGTGCGGCAAGCTCATCCATGACGGCAGAGATGCCGGAGCGGTTGTCGAATTCGAGGGAATCATATCCCTCGATATCCGCCGCCACCGAAAGCACAGGAGTATCCCCCAGCCTGTCAAGGAAGGCCTTCTTGCCTTCGTTGTCGAGAGCATAGGCGATAGTGCCTACGGCGGCTATGATATAGTCAAATCCGCCCTCGGCAGCAAGGTCGAAGAGCATGTTATACTGATACTCATAGGTGGTGTCATACAGGTCGTACTTATCCTGTATGCCGATATATTTACCCGGGAAGACCGTTAGATCCACCCCGAGACTTTTAGCCATAGCCATAGCGCCCTTAGCCACCGCCCAGCTGAAGGGGTCGATTATATTCGCCACCAGCAGCGCAATATCAGGCCGTTTTTCTCCCATTGATCACACCTCACAGATATCAGCCCCGCAAGGCCGCGAGGCTGTATCATATCTCACTGTAATTATATAACAAAATCCCGCCGATTGCAAGAGGCAAGGCGGAATATGAGGAAAAATATCTTATTGGGGGAGTCTTGGCGCATACTATGCGCCAAAGCGCTCACGCCGGAGTTTCTCCACGGCGGCAGCGACTTCGGCGATGATGTATTCGACCTCGACATCGGATAGGATGCCGAAGCTCAGCCGCAGGGAGCCCTTGATGAAGCTCTCCGGGGTGCCTATGGCGGTCAGCACATGGGAGGGGGCATTAGTGTAGCTGCTGCACGCCGAGCCTCCCGAGGCGCAGATGCCCCGCATATCCAGCATGATGAGCAGGCTCTCGCTCTCGATGCCCTCGAAAGAGACGTTAACGTTCCCCGCAAGGCGCCGCTCAAGGCTGCCGTTGAGACGGCTGCCCGGGATAGACAGCAGGCCGTCGGTAAGCCGCTCACGCTGTTCGAGCAGCCGGGCGTTTTTGTCTTCGAGGCCTTCAAGGCTCTCAGCCAGCGCCTCTGCCAATGAGATAACAGCGGGGATGTTCTCGGTGCCGGAGCGCCTGCCCCGCTCCTGACCGCCGCCGCAGATCAGCGGCGGCAGCTCAATGCCCTTGCGGATGTACAGCGCACCTACGCCCTTCATGGCGCCAAGCTTGTGCCCCGAAAGCGACAGCATATCCGCCCCGAGGCTGCCCAGGTCGATGGGCTCATGCCCTGCCGCCTGCACTGCATCGGTGTGGAACAGCACTCCCCTGCTGCGGCAGACCTGCGCGATCTCATGTACCGGAGACAGCGTCCCGATCTCGTTGTTGGCGTACATCACCGAGACAAGCGCCGTGTCCGAACGCAGGGCATCAGCCACCTGCTCCGGAGTGACAAAGCCCTCGCTGTTCACCGGCAGATAGGTGACTTCATACCCCTCCCGCGCCAGCGCCTCGCAGCACCGCAGCACTGCCGGATGCTCAGCGTTTGTAGTTACGATATGCCGTCTGCCGTCTACCGCGCCGAGAGCCGCCCCGCCCCGCAACGCCCAGTTGTCGGCCTCGGTGCCGCCGGAGGTAAAGTATATCTCCGACACCTCAGCCCCCAGCAGCGCAGCTACGCGCTTTCGTGCGTCGAGCAGAGCCCGTGCGGCACCCATTCCCTGAGTGTGTATCGAGGAGGCGTTGCCGAAGCGCTCCCTGAAATAAGGCTCCGCTGCCGCCAGAGCCCGCTCAGTCACAGGCACAGTCGCGGCGCAGTCGGCGTATATGAATGGCTTGTCCACGTTTTCATCCCCCTATACAAAAACTGCTGCGGAAGTGTTCTCCGCAGCGGTTTTTAGTTTCTTATCAGGTGGCAGTGCTGTTCTTCTTGTTGTACTCCATCATCCTGTCATAGAGGACCTCGGGAGTGTAACGCTTGACAGCCTTGTCGTTGACCTGGATATCCATGGCCTCGATCCAGCTGTCCAGCTTGGACTGGAAGTCGTCGTTCTTCACCGACTGGATCAGGTTGTCACGGTTGTCGCCGACATAATCAGTTCTCTGGGAAACATCGCCCTTGACTACGATGTAGTATGCGTTGTCGTTCTCGAAGGTGAGCACCTTGCCGACCTCGGCGTCTCTGATAAACTTGTACAGCTGACCGGAGGCGGTCTCGAAGTCCTCGTCCTCATAGCTGGCGAGATTGATCATGACCTCGTTCTTGTAGGGGTCTTCTTCCTCTTGGGGCTCTTCTGTATCGCCTGTGGAGGAATCGTCGGCAGCAGCGGAATCATCAGCAGAAGAATCGTCTGCGGAGTTTACCTCGCTCTCGGTATCGATTGCAGCCTCAGAGCTGTCGGCCTCGCTCTCGTCAGCGGCGGATGCGGCCTCGGAGCTTGCGTCATCGGCTGCGCTGGAGGCGTCATCGGCTGCGCTCGAAGTATCGTCAGCTGCGCTTGAAGTATCGTCGGCTGCGCTTGAAGTATCATCGGAGGCAGTGCTCGAGGATGCGTTATAGTCGTCGATAAGCTTGTCGAAGTCATCGAAGCTGTAATCCTTGCCCTGCTCGTAGAACTTGTCGCGTGTCTCCAGCTTGGTCTTGTTCTCGGCCTCCTTGGTCTCGTCGTCGGTGGCGGAGGACTTGTAGATCGAGATCATCTTGTATCTGATATAGTTGTCGTTGACGTACTTCTGGAGTTCCTCGTCGGTGGCGGGCTCCTTGCCGCCCTCGGCGTAGTAGCTGTCAAAGAGCTTGGTGCGCATCAGCGATTCGCGGTAGATCTCTTTGAGAGACTCCTTGCTGACGCCGATATACTCGTACATACCGCCCATGCTGTCCCAGGAGCTGTTCACATTGGAGCTCATGGTCTTGAGCTCGTCATCCGAGATAGTCAGGCCCGCTTCCTCGAACTGCTTTGAGATCGCGGCGTACTCCTTGATGTCCTTCAGGGAGTTGTTCTTGACATACTCGGAAAGGCTGACGCCCTCGACCTGCTGAGAGAAATAGTCCTCGGTGACGCCCTGAGTGTAGTACAAATTATAGATCTGATTGTTCAGCTCGTTAAAAGCATAGCCGATATATACGCCCGGCTTGACTTCCTTGTCGTCATACTTTACTGAATACTGAGTATTGGTGCAGCCGCTCACTGTGGCCGCAATTACAGCGCACGCAGTCAGTGCTGCGAGCTTTCTGAACCTTGCCATAAATAAAACGTCCTTTCAATGATCATCTTACCTTTTACTAAAAAAGACACCTTAACTAATACATTATACAACATAAATCCCGATTAGTCAAGCCCCCGGGAGCAGAAAAATCCTTCCCGGTTGTAGGTTTACAATAGATGTGAGACAAAATTAAGAAAAAAAGAAAGCGAACCAGCATGAACCTGTGTTACAGTTAAGTTGCTACACAAAAAAGCAACAGGAGTTCATGTGATCCGCTATGAATACTATAACACAAATTACC
>JAFXNC010000056.1 GCA_017529875.1 Ruminococcus sp.
AAGGAAAAGAGCAAGGGCAAGCTCGCCGCACTGAAAGAGAAGTTCGAGCGTATCAAGCCCTATATCCCCATAGGCTGGAAGGCCGTCAAGAAGTTCTGCAAGGCCATACGCTTTGAGGGCGTGGAGATACAGGCTGATGTGGGCAGGTTCGACGCACATGAGGCCGCGATATACTACGGCGCTGTGCAGGGTGCCCTGTTCGATCTGCTGGGCAAGATCGCCGCGATATTCACATTGAAACTCAAACGCGCCGATGTGATCTGCCACTTCAATGAAAACAAGCTCGACGGTTTTGCCGAGCTCACGGTCAGGGTGCGTCCGTCAACGCTGATAGCGATAGCTTTCTGCACCGCTGTAAACTTCCTGAGAGTCTTCCTCAGGGAGCGCAGGAAAAGGAAAAAAGCCGCAAAGCAGGAATCCGTACAGGCAGCGGCTTCGTGATAAAGAATATATAAAATGAAATGAGGTATTGTTATGTGCAAAGAAAAAGAATGCTGCAAGGAAAAGAAGAACAAGAAGTGCAAGTGCAAGCGCAAGCATCCAGGTTATTCCGCTTTTATCAGATTCAAGACCCATAAGGGCGGCAGCTTCAAGATCTCCCTTCAGGTCACCACCGGTATGGTGTTCACGCTGTTCCTCTGCATCACCGGGCTGGTAATGCTTATCGCTCACGCCCCTGCCGCCTGCAAGGAATCTCTCGCTCTGCCCGGGGAGTGCGAGGGCAGTGACTGCTGCTGCAAGCCTGCGGTAAAAAAGTAAATCATTCCCTTAGGATTCAGAAAGGATAGATCATTATGAGTGATAATACAAAGCTTGAACAGCTCGTCAAGACTGCGATGGAAAAAATAAAGGAGCTCACCGAGTGCGAGACCGTTGTGGGCAAGCCTATCGTTACCGCTGACGGCACCACAATCATCCCTATCTCCAAGGTGTCTATGGGCTTTGCATCCGGCGGCAGCGACCTGCCCACCAAGAAGGACGGTCAGTTCGGCGGCGGCTCCGGAGCGGGCGTTACCGTTCAGCCTATGGCCTTTATCGTTTGCAGAGAGGGCGAGACCAAGCTGCTCCAGATGACCACAAATACCAGCTATCAGAACGCTGTTGCCAATGTTGTTCCCGAAGTCGTTGACAAGATCATTGATTTCGTTGACAAAAAGACCAACAAAAAGCCCGCAGCGGATATCGAGATAGATACCGACGAGGAATAAGTTTCCGCGTATCATCAGCCGCAGACTGCACAGGATAATCTCATAAATTACTTGTGAGGTCTGCGGTATGAATATTTTATCCCTGATCGCGGCTGCGGTCATGACGTTTGCTCAGGTCACTGAGGCTCCGGCTGTGGATACAGCGGCTCAGAGCGGGCTTTCTGTTTCGGCGGAGGGCTGCGTCGTTATTGATGCACTGTCGGGCGACGTGCTTTACGGCAAAAATGCGGAAAAGCGCCTTCCCATGGCAAGCACCACCAAGATCATGTCGGCGTTTATAGCGCTGAGGCAGGAGGGGCTCGATACGCCCTTTGTTGCGGACAGCGAGGCCATGAAGGTCGAGGGCTCGTCTATGGGCTTGCAGCAGGGGGATACTGTCACTCTGCGCACTTTGGTCTACGGTATGCTGCTGCCCAGCGGCAACGACGCCGCCAACGTGACGGCTGTGCGGGTGGCGGGGACTGTTCCGGCATTCGTGGAGCTGATGAACGACTGCGCCTGTGAAATGGGGCTTGAAAACACCCATTTTGTCACCCCCTCGGGGCTTGACGACGATACCGACGAGCATTATTCCACCGCCCTCGATATGGCAAGGCTCACCCGTGAAGCCCTGAAAAATGAGGAATTCCGGGAGATCTGTTCGTGTAAGAACGCTCAGGTGGAGTTCGGTTCGCCGCCCTACAAGCGGTGGCTCACCAACACCAACAAGCTGCTTAGTACCTGCAAGGGCTGCATCGGCGTAAAGACCGGCTTTACCGACAAGGCCGGAAGATGTCTTGTGTCTGCCTGCGAGCGGGAGGGGACTACGCTAATCTGCGTTACCCTCAACGACCGTGACGACTGGGCGGATCACTCAAAGCTCTATGACTTTTGTTTTTCGCAGCTGGAGGAGGTCCCGCTGACGCCGGAGCTTTCGGGCTATCGGATAGCCTGCGCCGGAGCGGGAGAAGATGCCTGTGCCGTCGGCGACAGCGGCAGTATCAGGCTGCCGGGGAGCGCAGTGTCAAGGCTTGAACGTGTCACACTCATAAGACCCTTTCTGTACCAGCCTCTGTCCGCCGGTGAACAGGTGGGCGAGACCCGGTTCTACCTGGACGGGGTACTGATAAAAAGTCTGCCAATAACGCTGGCAGGCTCGATACATACAGGAGAGAAAAATGGAAAAGATCCGTATTCAGAAGCTTATTGCCGACAGCGGCTACTGTTCCCGCAGAAAGGCTGAGGAGCTTATCTCGGCGGGGCGTGTCAAAGTCAACGGCAGGGAGTGCTCTCTGGGTGACAAGGCGCTGCCGGACAAGGATATCATAACAATTGACGGCCAGCCTATCGCACAGGTGAAAAAGCGCAGGCTCTATTATATCATGTTACACAAGCCGAGAGGCTATGTGACCACCATGAAGGACGAGCTTGACCGCAAGAACGTCTCCGAGCTGCTTTCCGACCTGCCGGAGCGGGTGTACCCCGTGGGCAGGCTTGACCGCAATTCCGAAGGGCTGCTGCTTTTCACCAACGACGGCGCCTTTGCCAACGACATAATGCATCCCTCCCGGCACATATCCAAGACCTACCGGGTCACAGTGAGGCCGGACATCAGCGACGAGCAGCTGGTGAGCCTTTCCGGGGGCGTCATGATCGACGGAAAGAAGACCCTTCCCGCCAATGTCATTGTCCTTGACAAGCGGCCGGGCAGGGTAGTGCTGCAAATAACTATCCACGAAGGCCGCAACCGCCAGATCAGAAAAATGTGCGAGGCGGTGGGACTGGAGGTGGCAAGGCTCAAAAGGACGTCCATAGGCCCCTTGAAACTGGGTATGCTCAAACCCGGCGAATACCGGGAGCTTAAACCCGACGAGCTTCGCGCTATCAGAAATGCCATGACGAAAAAAGGCTGACCGGAAGGGTCAGCCTTTTGCATAATCCGGGGTGTTCCGGGCATACTCCTTATATAAAGCATAAGGAGGACTGCATATGCCTGCAAACGATACTGCGGAGCTGCTGAAAGAATGTAACTCCGGCATCAAAATGGGAATAGACTCTATCGACGAGCTGCTGCCGAAGGTCAGAAGCGCCAAGCTGCGGAATATCCTCGAGGAGTGCAAGACCACGCATCAGCGCCTGGGCACCGAGTCGCACAAGCTGCTGGAAAGGTATTCCGAGCCCACCATGGATCCCCACCCCATAGCCAAGGGTATGTCCTGGCTGAAGACCAACATCAAAATGGCGGTGGAGCCCAACGATTCGACTGTGGCAGACCTGATAACCGACGGCTGCAACATGGGGGTCAAGTCCCTCAACAGCTACGTCAACCGTTACGAGAACGCCGACGAGGAAGTGGTGAAGCTGACCAAGCAGGTCATCCGCTCGGAGGAAAAGCTCTGCGCCGACGTGAGAGAATTCCTGTGATAACAAAAACGCTCCCTTGCACGGGGAGCGTTTTGCGTTGTGTCGGCCGACCGATAAGCCGGGTTTTGTCGTGTACGGCAATCTATCTGATCCGACCGTCGCCGATCGGCTTTAGCCGCCTACAGCCTGAAGTCTGACGAGCAGCCATTGACTTTTCGGCTGCCATTGGCGTTGCACCGGATAAGGTTTACATGGCAGCGCCGTCTCCGACGCTCCGGTGAGCTCTTACCTCGCCTTTCCACCCTTACCAGCGGCTTGCTTCGCAAGCCGCGGCGGTATCTCTCTGTTGCACTTGCTCGGAGGTCGCCCTCGGCAGATGTTATCTGCTATCCTGCTCTGCGGTGCCCGGACTTTCCTCACAAACTATAACGTTTGCGCTGCCGTATAGCCTGCCGACAGATGCTATTATAGCATATTTTGTACAGCTTGTCAAATAAAATCTTCAAAACCCCTTGTATTTTTCTCTGATTTCTGCTAAAATATAATAAGTATGAATAAATGGAGGATCAAAATGAAAGAGCTTGAATACCCCTTTGACAGCGAATGGATACTTAAAAAGAAAAAGTCCATAAAGCGTACCCTGCTTGCCGACGGCAAAGCAAGGATAACGAAGAAGATCGCCGTTCTCGGAGGATCGACTACCAGCGACGTTATCGCCGCGCTGGAGCTGTTTTTGCTGGACAGCGGCATCGAGCCGGAGTTCTATGAGTCGGAGTACAGGCAGTACTGGCAGGACGCTGTTTTCGGCAATCCCGAGCTGGACAGCTTCGCCCCTGACCTCATCTATATCCACACCACCAACCGCAACGTGGACTTCACCCCCACGGTGAGGATGTCCCCCGAGGAGATCACCGCCGCTCTGGACGAGCGTTTTTCACGCCTCGAACAGATGTGGGAGGCGCTGGGCAGGTTCCACTGTCCGATAGTGCAGAACAATTTCGAGCAGCCCTTCTTCCGTCTGCTGGGCAGCCGCGACGCCTACGACGTCCACGGCCTGACCAACTTCATCGGCAGGCTCAACGATAAGCTCTACGCCTACGCTCAGGCGCATGAGGGTTTCTTCATCAACGATATCAACTGGCTCTCCGCCAATATCGGCCTTGAAAAGTGGGCTGATACCAAGTACTGGTATATGTTCAAGTACGCTATGTCTCTGGATGCCATACCGGCTCTTGCCTATCAGGTCAATGCGATAATCCGTTCTATCTTTGGCAAGAACAAGAAATGTATAGCCGTTGACCTTGACAATACCATGTGGGGCGGCATCGTGGGCGACGACGGAGCCGAGAACCTGGAGATCGGTCAGGAGACCGGTACTTCACAGGCTTTCTATGAGTTCCAGCAGTATGTGAAGGCTCACAAGGATATAGGCATCATCCTGACAGTCTGCTCCAAGAACGAGGAGGAGAACGCTCTTGCCGGCCTCAACCACCCGGAGGGCGCAGTCAGACCCGATGACTTCACTATCATCAAGGCCAACTGGGATCCCAAGAGCATCAATCTTGAAAACACCGCTCAGGAGCTCAACATCATGCCTGACGCCATAGTCTTCGCCGACGACAACCCCGCCGAGCGGGAGATCGTCCGTCAGCAGACCCCCTGCGCCGTGCCGGAGATCGGCGAGGTCACCGACTATATTCGAGTGCTCGACCGCTCCCAGTATTTCGAGGTCACCACCCTCTCGGACGACGACCTCAAACGCAGCGAGATGTACAAGGCCAACATCCAGCGTGCCCAGGCTCAGGCCAAGTTCGCCAGCTACACCGACTACCTGCTGAGCCTTGAAATGAACGCCGAGATAGGCCCCTTCAAGGACGTTTACCTCGCCCGCATCGCTCAGCTCACCAACAAGAGCAACCAGTTCAACCTCACCACGCTGCGCTGCACACAGGAGCAGATGGCTGATTTCGCCGCCTCGGGCGACCATATCACCCAGTACGGCAAGCTTGTGGACAAGTTCGGCGACAACGGCGTAGTGTCCGTAGTCGTAGGTCAGAGGGGCAGGCACCCCGTCACCGGCGAGGAATGTCTCGATATAATCCTGTGGCTCATGAGCTGCCGCGTATTGAAGCGCGACATGGAGCTGGCTATGCTGGACGGCCTCGCTGCTCAGGCCAAGGCTGCCGGCTACACCAAGCTGGTGGGCAAGTATATCCCCACCGCCAAGAACAAAATGGTCAAAGACTTCTATCCCGACACCCTCGGGTTCACCGCAGTTTCCGCAGATGAAGACGGCACAACTGTCTGGGAGCTCGACATCTCGGGTTATGAAAATAAAAATCACGTGATAAAAGTCAACTGAAAGGAAGTATCATTATGACAAGAGACGATATTTTTGACAGACTGGAGCTTGTGTTCCGCGACGTATTCGATGACGACAGCATCACCCTCTATGAGGATACTACCGCCGACGATATCGACGACTGGGATTCCATCGAGCATATCACCCTGATCTCCGCAGTGGAGAAGGAGTTCGGTATGCGTTTCTCCATGGGCGAGGTCAGCGGAATGAAGGACGTGGGAGAAATGGTGACTATCCTTTCTCAGCGTGCCACCAAGTGAGCCCTGTCAGAGCTTTAAAGGGGAGGTGAGTCCGTGAGCTTTGAGACCATTCAGGGCGTAGTGCTGGGCAAGGCTGCCCTTGAGGGCGTGCGCTCTGCTTATGCCCCCGGAGAAAAGGGCAACATCGACTCGGTGCTCTCGGCGGAGCTTATCGAGCCCTTTCTCAATGGCGCTGTAAAGCTGCTCCCGGAGCCCCATTTCTTCTTTATGGAGCTGCCCTGTACCGAGGATGAGGAGAAAGAGCTGCGACGCTCCGATAGGGATCCGCTTCATTACAAGGTCTACTACCTCGACGGCTGCACCGCGTCTGTTACCGAGGCCATTATCAAGCGCTATGGACAGCTTCTCATCAACGACGGCCTGACGCGGTTCGGATTCGGCTCCAATGCTTCCAACGAGGAGATCTACGTCCTCGACTATCAGCAGATACAGGTCTACGCCGAGGATGACCGCTTTGCCTCGGTCTACAAAAAGCTGGGCGTCCCCGAGACCGACAGCGTCAAGACAGTCTGGGAGAACTTCTCGAAAGAGAACGTGGGCGTTTCAATGGCTGTGGAGATCGAGGGAGAGAACTGCGGCTGCATAGTTGAGAACCTGACCCCCGAGGGGATGTACCTTGCCGAAACAAGAGCTTTCGGAGAATAATTATCAGGAGGAGATCAAATGAATATCTGGCATGATATCTCGCCCAAGCATATCCACCGCGACCTGTTTACCGCAGTCATCGAGATACCCAAGGGCTCGAAGATCAAGTATGAGCTTGACAAGGAGACCGGCCTGCTGAAAATGGACAGGATACTTTACACCTCTACCCACTATCCTGCCAACTACGGCTTTATCCCCCGTACATACGCAGATGACGGCGACCCCCTTGATGTGCTTGTGCTATGTTCCGAGACCCTCAACCCTCTCTCTTTGGTGCAGTGCCGCCCGATAGGCGTTATCCTGATGCTGGACAACGGCGCCAACGACGAGAAGATCATCTGCATACCGGTCAATGACCCGAACTACAACGTCTACACCGATATCGCAAACCTGCCCAAGCACGTATTCGACGAAATGTCACACTTCTTCACGGTCTACAAGCAGCTGGAGGACAAGGATACCGTCATCGACGACGTCCGGGATGCCGCCGCCGCCAAGGAGATCGTTCAGAACTGCATAGACAATTACGTAGAAAAATTCTGCCGCTGATGCGGTTAAGGAGGAGTAATTATGGATAAACAGTGGAAGGAAATGTATGAGGCCGCCAAGGCTGTCCGCAAGGAGGTAAAGATCTCCGAGACGGTCATCGCAGGCGAGGTGTCTGCAGCAGTGCTTTCGACCTCCGGCAAGATCTATACCGGTGTCTGTCTCGATACCTGTTCATCCCTCGGCATCTGTGCCGAGAGGAACGCTATCTTCAACATGATAACCAACGGCGAGTACGAGATCGCCCGTGTGCTGGCTATCATGCCCGACGGAAGCTCCGGCGCACCCTGCGGAGCCTGCCGCGAGCTCATGGTACAGCTCATGCCCAACGGCAAGTACCGCAACATCGAGATCATGCTGGACTTTGACATCGGCAAGACCGTCAAGCTCGGCGATATTACTCCCATGTGGCCTATCCTCAGCGGAGACTGGATTTAGCGCTTTGCTAAAATAATAAAGAAAAAAGAATAAAGAATAATTAAGGTGTCCGCGTTGCGGACGATTTCTATAATCATCGCCGAAGTCGATACCTTAATTATTCTTTATTCTTTCTTCTTTTAGCCTATAAATATCTTGATGCCTATGAGTATCAGTATCGCGCCGCCCAGCAGTCCGGCCTTCGAGGCCAGCTTCATGCCCAGCTTGCGTCCGAGTTTGAGCCCGACCAGGCAGATGACCAGCGTGACCGCGCCGATGATAGCCGAGGCGCCTATCGCCTTTACTATGCCGTAGTTTGCAATGGTGAAACCCACCGAAAGCGCGTCAATTGATGTGGCGATCCCCTGAACGATGAGCCCCGCCGGGGTCAGCCGGATGCTTTCTTCCTCCTTGCCCCGGAGGCTTTCGATTATCATTTTGCTGCCTATGGCAACAAGCAGCACCAGCGCGGCCCATGGGATGAACTTCTCGATGTTCTCCAAAAGACCCTCTGCGGCCTTGATCACCGACCACCCGATCAGCGGCATGATGAACTGGAAGAAGGCAAAGGTCCCGGCTATGGAGATCAGCTTTTTAAGGCGCATCTTCGGCTCGTTGATGCCGTTGGCTACGGAGACTGAAAATGCGTCCATCGCAAGCCCCACTCCCAGCAGCAGGCTGTCAAGGATAAAGGATATCATGGTCAACTCTCATTTCGTTGTGGATTATGCTAATGAATATGAGCGGGAACGCTCTTGTATTCATCATAAAACGGCAGGATGCTGTTCCTGCCGTTCTTTTGTTCTGTTATGCTCCCAGCAGCTCTTCCTTGATCTTGCCGTCAAGCTCTGCCAGGGGTATGGGTGCGGGACGTCCGGTGTAGTAGCCCTGTATCAGGTCGGCGCCGAGGCGCTTTACGCATTTGAGTTCCTCTGCGGTCTCCACGCCCTCCGCCAGCACCAGTATGTCGTTCATCCGGGCAAATTCAACGGCGCTGCGGAAGAACATCTGCTTGTTGCTGTCGTTCTGTATGCCGCTGATAAGGAAACGGTCCACTTTGATTATCTGAGGCGAGTATCTCAGCAGGTTCACTATGTTGGAGTGACCGGTGCCGAAATCGTCTATGGCTATGGGAGTGCCGCCGAAGGAGAAACTCTTGACCTTCTCCAGCTCCTTGTCCGATACCGAGCTGCCCTCGGTGATCTCGATGACGATCTGCCGCATCTCGGAGCCGTACTGAGCTATGAACTTGTCGTAATCGTCGCCGGTGAGAAAATGCCCGGGGATAGAGTTCACGAATATTTTCCTGCCCATGAATATCTCCGGGGACTTGGCGTAGGCCGCCAGCACGTTGAACATGGTGGCCTTCTCGATATCGTAGAGCCTGCCGTATTCCTCGGCGGCCTGGATGACCTCGCTGGGGCTCATGTTGATAGAGCGGTCAGGGCGCATCAGCGCCTCGTAAGCCACGATCTCGCCGGTATGTGCGTCGATGATCGGCTGGAAATGGTATGAGAACAGGTTCTTGTCCACCAGCAGCTCGAACCGTTTGTAGATATCCTCGGGGAGCTGGGTTTTCTGTACTGTGCGCTCGGTGTTGGCGTTGAGACGGTTGAGATACATCTCGTTGCCGGCGAGCTTGGAGAAGGTGGCAAGGGTACCCTGCCATCCGGGCATACCCTCAATGCAGCCGGCGTTGACCTCAAGGTTGAACTCCTTTGTGTTGTGCCCCCTGTATGAGTCCAGGGCAGAGTAGAACTTTGAGGTGGCGGCGTTGATGACCTTGGAGATGTCCTCGGGGGAGTCGTAGTAGTTTATGACCATGAACTCGCCCTCCGACACGCGCCCGATGAAACACATATCGTTGTTGGCAAGCTTCAGGTTCTCGGCAACAAAGCAGACGATCTCCTCGATCTCCTTGATACCGTAGTTTTCGTAGATATACTTGTAATCGAACACCGCATATACCGAGAAGGAAACGGCTCTCTTGTGGTTCTCGGGGTCTGAGGAAAAGTCCTCGAACCATTCGGTGGTGCCTTTAAGGTTAGGCAGACCTGTGAGCTGGTCGGTGAATGCAGCCGCCCGCAGACCCACAAGCATCATTCTCTGCCTGTAAAAGCCCACAAGAGAGTTGAAGGCCACGTTCAGGGATTTGAACAGGCGGTTAGCCCGGTGGGGGTCGTATCTCAGCTCCTCGGATTTGGCGGCATAGTAGCCGTAGACCTCGCCGTCGGCGTATACGCTGCCGATGATGTAGGCGGAGTTGTCCCCGAGCCAGCTGTCGAGATCGGGTACTATATCGGACACAGCGAACTTCTTCACATCCGGGGAGCGGGAGGAGTACTTGGAGCGGATCACGTCCATTTCCTCGGAGAAGGGGAACCCGCGGTCAAAGTCGGTCTCCACCATCTGTGCGATGAAATCGCTGTTTAGGCAGAAGTAGGATTCCGTAATCAGCAGCTCCGGTATCATGGCAGTCAGGGAGTTGATGTCCCGCACGTCCAGGGAGCGGTCGAGCCACTCAAAGACAAATTCCTCATGGGATAGGGAATCGTGGGCAATGCCGAACTGCTGTTTTGCAGCCAGCCTGAAATCCTGAGTCTCGGCAGGGCAGCCGCAGGACTCGGAGAAGTACGGTGTGAACTTGTTCAGGTGTATCATGGACGATGAGCCGTTTTCAAGTATCTCCTTGATTATGCTGATAGTCTGGAAACCGAAGGTGCGGAAATCCTCCTTGCAGGTGGTGAGCTTGGGCAGGAAATACTCCGCCTCGGGTACGCCGTCAAAACCCGTGACAATGATATCCTCCGGGCATGAGATCCCGTAATTGTGCAGTTCGTCGCAGATCGCGATAGCCATGTAGTCGTTGGCGCAGAATATGGCCTGGGGACGCTTGCTGCGCTTTGTCATTATATCTTTGAGAGATTCAAGGGCGGGGGCATACCAGTAGCCGCCGTAATAGACGTTTTCCTCGGAGTATTCGATGCCGTTGGATTCCAGCACCTCCCGGTAGCAGTTGATCCTGATTATGGAGTCGGGGTCGTTTTCCCTGTTGCCCGCTATGAAGCAGCTGTCGGTGACTTTGTGCTCTCTGATAACGTGCTCCATGAGCTGCTTGAAGCCCTCTGTATACTCGTTGATGATGCAGTAGCAGCCCTCAACAGAGCCCTTGAGCACCACCACAGGGGTGTCGTGAGCCTTTGCGTCGTTGATGAAGCTGTCGGCTACGGCGTGGTCTCTGAAATTCTCATAGTAGACCACCAAAGCGTCGATGATATCGTAGTTTATCAGCTTGTACACCGAGACAGCGCCCTTCTCGTTATCGCCCTTGTAGAAGAAGTCCTCGGTGCTGTTGAAGATGATCAGCTTGTACCCTGCGGAAATGGCAGCATTCTGGAGATAGAACAGGTATTCGCTCAGACCCACGGAATGTACTTTGGTAACACATACTCCTATTATCTTTTTGCCGCCTCTCATATGCTGCTCACCTCCTTTGCCCGATGACAGGGCTTATGATGATTTAACTGTACAACTCGCTGTACTTTCTCATTATCATTTTACCACATTATAGCAAAATTGTCAATCAAAATTAATAAAAAATTGGTTTGAATATACTGTAAAACAGTCAAATTATTACGCCAAAGGTTAAGCTATGCAGCTTGTGACAGAGGATAAAATCCTTATATCGAGGCAATCTTCATCATCAGCTCTCTGTTAAGCTCGTAGGGGCAGACGGCAAGCTTTTCGGGCTTGGCGAGAACGCTCTCAGCGGAGCGGGTGAGCAGGTCGCGGTCTGCTGAGACAGGCGCAAGGCTCCTGATGAGCTCGTCAAGGCTGTCCGCGTCCGGGAAACCTGCCGCGGAGAGCAGGGCGTCGCGCTGCTGGGGCTCGGCATAGCGCAGATAGTTGGCCTGGAAGGCTCCCACAGCCGCACCGTGGGGGATATGCGCCTCGTAGGTCAGCATATAGCTCAGGGCGTGGGGGATCGTTGTACCGGTCTGTGCGATAGCCATACCTCCGAAGACCGAGGCCTCCATGAGCTTCTTTGCAGCCTCAGCGCCGAGCGGCTCATAGCCGCTCAGACAAGGCAGACACTCCCTCCAAAGCCTGAGCCCCTCAAATACGATCATATTGCTGCACCTGTCCGCAAGGCGGTTGGCGCCGCTCTCGAACAGATGTGAAAGCGCGTCGATAGCGGTGTTCACGATAAGGCTCCGGGGCGCCGAAAGGATATAGCTGCCGTCCACAAGGGCGAGGGCAGGGAAGACCTTGTGCCTGATAGAGACCTTGGTTTTAAGGTCGTGGCGGGTGATGACGGAAACGCCTGTCACCTCCGAACCTGTCCCGCAGGTGGTGGGAACGGCTGCCAGGGGCAGGGCGCTGTCGTCGCCGGTTTCGTAGAGGTATTCCCAGCCGCAGTCCGGGTGGGCGATCATCAGTGCGGCGGCCTTAGCCGCGTCGATAGGAGAGCCGCCGCCGATACCGATAACGAAGTCCGCGCCTGCCTCGATACCCGCATCCCGCGCCGCCATAACGGTCTCCACACAGGGGTTTTCCTCCACCCTGTCAAATATGACATACTCCACCCCGCAGCTTTCAAGGGCCTCGCATACGTCCCCAAGAGAGCCGTTAGCCCTGGAGGAGCGGGCTCCGGTGACGATAAGGGCTTTGCTGCCGAGGGCGGCAAGCTCCCGGCGGTGGTTTTTGACGCATCCGACCTCGGAATACAGCCTTGCGGGCATATAAAATCTCATGACCTACACTCCTTTATTTCAAAAACATCTGCTGGAATATCCCGAACCATTCCCTCACCCAGTAGGTGGGGATGAAGCGGAACTCCGTGGAGGCAGCCCGGGAGGATATGCTCCCTGCGCCGTGCTTTTTCGCTATCATCTGCGCTCTGTACTGGTGGTAGCCGTCAGTCACCAGCATGATATCCCGGGACAGACCCATTTCATCCAGTATGGCGAATGAGAACTCAAGGTTCTCGTCGGTGGAGGTGGACTTGTCCTCCATGATGATACGGCCTTCGTCTATGCCGTTGGCTACAAGGTAGTTTTTCATGCACAGCGCCTCGGAGATCGCCTCGTCGGCACCCTTGCCCCCGGAGACTATCACCGGGATATCCGGCTCCTGATCAAGGTATTCTATGGCAGTGTTGAGCCGCCTTGCCAGCATCTTCGAGGGTCTCTCCCCGATGACCTGACACCCCAGCACTATCACCGCCGAGGGCTTGCCTTCGTCGGAGTTCATCGCCGACAGCATCCTTACCGAGCAGTATGCCCCGAAGCACAGCAGCGCCGCAGTTATCACCCCGATAGATCCGAGGATCACCTTCCCCGGTACGCTCGCCCAGATACGCTTGACAAGGTCGGGGCGCAGCGTCACGAACATCAGCATCAGCGAGGATCCCACACCCGCCAAATTGCCGAGATTTACAAAGGGCAGCGCAATGAGGAACACTGTCATCAGAGCCAGCTCCGCCGCCGCTAAAATATACTTTACCTGCATTTTATTACCTCCTGTATCTCTCTTATTACAGTATATAGTATTTCGTCCCCGATGTCAACACAAAGCCTGACGGCAGGCTCAGATCCTGCCGTCAGGCTCTTTTCCTCAGACCCGTATCTCTGCCGGAGGCAGCAGCATCGGCTGGAGCTGCCTGCCTTCGAGGGCGGCCTCCGCAGTCTCCCGCAGCCTGCCGAAGTCAGCGACTGCCGAATTGGGCTTGCCTGCATAATTGTCCTGTCGGTATGGCACAAAATAGTAGTTTCTGTAATTTTGCAGCTGCCCTATATTCTTGCCGCTGGCAGCCAGCGCGTCGTTGGTGGAGACCGCGATGACCACCGGACGACCGTTGCGGATATGGGACTTTACCGCCATCGTTACCGGCGTATCAGTTATCCCGGCAGCCAGCTTGGCAAGGGTGTTCGAGGTGCAGGGCGCCACCGCCAAAAGATCGAACATCTTCTTCGGGCCGATGGGCTCCGCGTCCTCGATAGTCCTTATTATGCCCCGTCCGCATATCCCGGTGAGGCGGCGGATGTTCTCCTCAGCTGTCCCGAAGCGGCTGGATATCCCCGCCGCGTTGAAGCTCATGATGGGGTACACCTCGGCACCGGCCTCAACAAGCTCGGCAGCGGCCTGAAATGCCTTTTCAAACGTGCAGAATGAGCCTGTCAGGGCAAGACCGAGCTTTTTGCCCTCCAATGACATTTTATTCTCCCCTTTCGGATATGATGTTTTCGACCGTCTCGGCAATATATCTGCCTGCGGTCATGGGAGCGACCTTCCCGGGGAGAGCCAATGCGTGTATACACCTGATGCCCAGGGCATCTGCGGCCTCGAAGTCTGTGCCTCCGGGTTTTGAAGCAAGGTCGATGACTACGGCCTTGGGCGGCAGGGCTGAGAGCACAGCCTCAGTAAGCAGCAGGGCAGGGACGGTGTTTATCAGTATGTCACAGTCCCGGGCAAGCGTTGCAAGCCCGCCTGTGTCTGCGGCACAGTATCCCGCCGCTTCTGCCTCTGCCGCTGCCTCACGCCGCCTTACCGCGCAGGTGACATGAGCCCCTGCCGCCGCGAAGAGCTTTGCGCAGGCCTTAGCCACACAACCGAATCCGGTGATAAGCACTCTGCTCCCGAAGACCGTTTCGGCTCTTTCCTGCATGGCGAGTTTAAGCGTGCCTTCGGCGGTGGGGATGCTGTTCTTGTAAGCCAGATCACGGCGCTTGAAATAGTCGGTAAGTTCAAAGCCGTGAGACCTGAAAAACGCAGCAGTCTGCTCATCCGCCACCCCGCCGGTGACGAGGGCATCCGGGGAGAGCAGCGGTATCAGCTCGTCGAGCAGTAACCTCTCCCTGCCGCAGGGGAGTATATGCCCCCATTCCTCGTGGATAACGCCGGTGAGCATTGGCAGTACCAGCACATCGACCCTGAAATTCACCTGATCCGGTGAGCAGATGACCGCCGCTCCCTCAGGCAGCGAGTCCGGGTAAAGACACCGGCATTTGAACCGCTTTGCAAGGTGTTCACACATATATCTGTATCTTGCGTCGCCGCCGACGCAGAGAATATTCAGCTCTTTCATATATCGTTCCTCCGGTAATGATGCTGTATTACATACTATGCGGGCAGGACTGATCGTGACACAAAAACAAGGGGC
>JAFXNC010000057.1 GCA_017529875.1 Ruminococcus sp.
CCGCAGGAGGTGAGCAGCAGCGCCGCAATGGCAGTTAGAATTGTTGTCCTGAGTTTCATGTGTGGTGTCTCCTTTTAATTTGATTTTTTTCTTAAATTATATCACTCCCGGAGAGAAATAGCAAGAGCTTTTGTTAAATCTATTTCAGAAAAATGCGCCAAAAGAAAGAGCTGTCCTTTTGGCGATGTTTTTTATAATCGTCCGCGGAGCGGACTCCTTAATCCATATTTATTCTTTCTTATTTTAGCAGGCGCTGCACAAAGCAAAGGCACTTCTGTCAGTTTCCTGACAAAAGTGCCTTGAATAATACTTCTTTATTGCGCCTGCGCTTTGTTAGGGCTTAGCCTCTCTTCTTGGTGATAACGAGGGCAGCGCCTGCAACAGCGAGACCTGCAAGTGCGATACCTGCGCCTGCACCGGTAGCCTTGTTATCGGTGCTTGCAGCGGGAGTGGTATTGGTGTTGGTGTTGTTGGTATTGTTGTTGTTGTTTGCGTTGTTGTTATTGTTGTCGGTAGGAGCAGCGGTGCTCTCCTCGGGCTTGCTCTCCTCAGGCTGGCTTTCCTCGGGCTGGCTCTCTTCAGGCTGGCTATCCTCGGGCTGGCTGTCCTCGCCGCCGTCATCACCGGGAGTTACAACGTTAACACGGCTGGAGCACCATGCATTGAACAGAGTGGGCTGATCTTCGCCGGGAGCTTTGCCTTCCTCAAAGAGAGCCTCGTCCTTGTCAAGATAGTAGATCTCAGCAGTAACCTCAGTAACATCATCAGTTACCTCGTAGATAGCGGTAGCCTTTGCAGGAAGAGCATGGGAACCGTCCTCAGAGGGGTCAACATACTTAACTTCGCCTTTCCAGTCACCGATGGTAACGGTGTACTGAACGCCGGTGTAAAACTCCCAGCCGCAGGTAGCGAACTCGATCTTATCGCCCTTAGCGCAGGGAATAGTCAGAGTAGCAGTACCTTCGGTAGCATCAAGAGTACCTACCCAGTAATCCTCGTAGCCTTCAGCGCCGTAGCCGGGGAAATCCGCCTCTTCGTCGCCGTCAAGGTCCATACCCCAGGTAACACTCTCGCCGCCCCAGCAATAATACTTGGTGGTGTCAGCGAATGCTGTAACTGCCATTGCAGACATTGCGAGAACAGAAGCTGCCATGCCGGCAACAATTTTCTTCATTTTCATCGGTAAAAACATCCTTTCCGAAATGTATTTGTAATTACATTATAGCCTAAACTGTCAAAAAATACAATCGTTTAAGTAACCGAAAATGAGAACGATTACTTATGCGTTTTGCACAAATCTAACAACACTTTATCACAGTTCAATCAAGCTTTTTGCTCTGCACGGTGCGGGCGATGCGCAGCACCACCTTTTTCGGGGCGAGCTTCGCGCCGGCGACTGCCAGCTTCATGCCCCTGTCGGGGATGATGACCGTCTCCCGGGCGAACAGCCCTTTGAGGGCCTCCTCGGCGCAGAACTGTGCAGAGATGCCCTTCACCGAGAATGAGCACTCCGCCACGTCGTTGAACTCGGTCTCAACGGGGCCGGGGCAAAGCACAGAGATACCCACACGGCTGCCCCGGGCGCGTAGCTCCTCCGCTATGCCCTGGGTTAGACTGACAACGTAGGCCTTGGAGGCGTAGTAAGCCGCCATGAGAGGCCCTCCGGGCATGAGCCCCGCCGACGAGCCCACATTGAGGATATAGCCCCTGTCCCTGGCGATCATGTCATTCAGGAACAGCTTTGTCAGGATATGCACCGCCCCGCAGTTGACGTCTATCAGGGACAGCTCCCGGTCAAGGTCGGTCTTCTCGAAGTCGCCGATCATGCCGAAACCGGCGTTGTTGATCAGCACCGAAACCTTTCTGTCCTTCACCTCGTCGTATAGGCGCAGGCACTCGGAGTGCTGGGAAAGGTCGGCGGTTATGACTTCCGCCTCGTTGGTGAGTTCGGCGGCAAGGGCTTGCAGCCTGTCGGCACGGCGGGCAGTGAGTATGACGCTGAACCCTAAACTGTCAAGGCGCTTGGCGATCTCGGCACCGATGCCGGAGCTTGCGCCGGTGATCAAAGCAGTACGCATGGATATTCCTCCTTCTGAAATAGTATTCGCTGATACCATTATAAACCAAAACCGCCGGAATGTCAATGAGTGAGAGCAGATAAAAATGATCTGACCGCCGATGCTGCTGCCGGTCAATTTCCGCTTTACATTTCCCGCGGAATGTAGTATAATATAACATAAGCCAAATATTATACTGAAACGGAGATAATGCCATGAACGAAATGAATAACAGGATCAACGGCCTCGTTGAGACCCTACTTGAGGACTATCAGGGCGGACGTACCATCGACGAGATCAGGCTGTCTGGTCAGCCGGACAAAAAGGTAGTCGTGGATATCCTCGAAAAACTCAGACGGCTCATCTTCCCCGGGTACTTCAAGAACGAGGGCTACAACACCTTCACCACCCGCAACAGCACCACCATGCTGCTGGAAGATGTGATCTACAATCTGTCCCGGCAGATCGCGCTGGTGCTGCCTTGCCGCGAGGAATTCGAGCGCGTCGGCTGCGACGCGGTCAGCGCCGAGGCAGAGCGGCTCACCTTCGTGTTTCTCGAAAAGATCCCGAAGATACGCGAGTTTATCGAGACCGACCTCCAGGCCGCCTACGACGGAGACCCCGCCGCTTACAGCAAGGACGAGATCGTCTTCTCCTATCCCGGCCTGTACGCCATACTCACCAGCCGCATCGCCCATGAGCTGTTTTTGCTGGGCGTGCCGCTGATACCCCGAATGATGACCGAGCACGCCCACAGCCGCACCGGCATCGACATCCACCCCGGCGTTACTCTGGGCAAGTACTTCTTCATCGACCACGGCACCGGCATCGTCATCGGCGAGACCACCGAGATCGGCAACAACGTCAAGGTCTATCAGGGCGTGACCCTGGGCGCACTTTCCACCCGGGGCGGGCAGACCCTGAGAAACAAAAAGCGCCACCCGACTATCATGGACAACGTCACGATCTACTCCGGAGCGTCTATCCTCGGGGGCGAGACCGTGGTGGGGGAGAACGCCGTCATCGGCGGCAACGCCTTCATCACGTCCTCAGTGCCGGCAGGGGCGAGGGTCAGCATCAAGACCCAGGAGCTGCTTTACAGCTTCGGCTCCTCCAAGTCCACCGGCAAAAAGGACTTCGAGAACCCGGACAACTGGTTCTACGTGATCTGACAGCAAGAAAAAGAGAGCTGCTGTTTTCTCAGCAGCTCCCTTTTTCAGAAGGAGAAATGATTGTAACAAATCATTATGTCATAGTAACTCCTGCTCCCGGCGGAATGGATCAGTACCATCCTTGCAGCTTTCCGTCCCTTATCTGGCAGTTCGAGAGATTGATCTTGCAGAACTCCTCGGGAGCGGTCTTGCCTTCCTCAGCGTCTTTGTAGATCTTATCCCAGGTACCGGAACCGATAAAGTAGGATTTATCGCTTGTATTAACTACATAATCTCCGTTTACGTAAGTCACAAGGATGCCCTTTCTGTAGATCTGTATCATACGCACGTTGCCCGTTCTGTTATAAACTACCACCAGAGCAAAGTTAGTGTTGTTGTCCTTGAGATACTGTGCGCAGGTCAACGAGCCGTTGTTGTATTTCATCGGGTTGACAGGGGCGCCGGTGTCCCACTTCTCGGTAAACTCGCCGTCAAGGGCGCCTGCTATGGTCAGGTCGATATCCTGAGAGGCGCTGGACTGGTACTTGCCGGTCCTGTAGGAGTTCCAGCTGTAACTCGTAAAGGTGCCGACGATCTCATATGAACCGCTGTTAAGATTGGCGACCTGTGTGTTTTTACCGGTATTCTTGTTGGTCTGGTCAAGAAACAGCACCTTGTTAAAGGCTCCGCTGGTGCCCTTGGAGCTCAGCGTAAGACGCTCTACCAGCGCGGTCTCGATCGAGGATCTGATTACCTTGGTGTCAGCGATAGCAGCGGTGATCCTTGCCTTCTTTACGTAATTGTAGATACTCGGAACAAGTATCGTTGCCAGAATGCCGATAATGGCGATTACCGTGATAAGTTCAATTAATGTAAAGCCCTTTTTGTTCTTGTTGTTCATACAATCATCCCTTTCGTTAGATATAAATTACCTTCTGAAAATCCTTCTGAAATCACTTAACTGTTTCGCACCCTACGAAACTCTTTTTCTTCTATATTTCAATATCATTATATCACATTTGTGCGAAAAGGTCAATTCCTTCAACGAAACTTTGGCATTTTGCACAGAAACGTTTCGTTTGTTTCTAAACATTAACTAAAAATAATGCTTATGTTTTTAACTTATTTACGTTCATTGGCGAAAATTTCTGCCATATATGTAAATAGTTGGTAATCCTGTCACGGAGCTGTCACACGAATGGCAAATATTACCTCCGCAGAGGGCGGATCTGCCGCGGAATAATATTAACAAACTGTAAACTTTGAGCCGGCAGCATATGTGAAGGCTAAAAATGCGTTGAAATGCCGTCACATATCTGTTATAATGTATCTTATTACGGACCCGATCCGAAGTGATCGCAACACTATCCAACCGGGAGGTCATGTTTTGAAGTTCAGAAAATTATCAGTATTCATATTTGCGGCAGCTATGGCCTGTTCCGCATCGGCTGCGGCTGTTTCTGCGGCGGAGTATCCTGCCGAGGTCTCCCGCGTATTTGCAGAACCGCTGGAGCAGGAGAGCTATGACATCGCGCTGGCTCAGTTCGATTATCAGAAAAGTTTCGTTTACGACGGCAGAACCAAGCTCCCCCCTGTGACCGTCACCTTTGAGGGTACTCAGCTGACCCGCAACAAGGATTATACCTTATCTTATGCCTCCAACACCAACGTGGGCACCGGTAGGATCACCGTTACCGGCAAGGGCAGCTTTACCGGCAGCGTGGAGCTTGCCTTCGAGATCACCGCTCCCGACGTGGCGGCACCCGCAAACCTGCGCTGCTCGGATGCCAACGTGAACATCATGTGTATGCGCTGGGACAGCGAAGGCACGGTATCGGGCTTTGAGCTGGAATGTTATGTGGGCGGCAGGTGGAAGAAGATAGCCACCCTCGACTCTGCCAAGAGATATTACAAGTACACCGACAACGCCCTTGCTGCCGGCACCACCTATAAAATAAGGATACGCTCCTACCGCGACCTGAGCGGCAAGCGCTATTACAGTCCCTATTGCAGCGGCAGCGCCACCACCGATCCCGCTGCGGTAACGAACATCAGGCAGACCTCTCCCACCACCAACGGCTACACCCTGCGCTGGGACAAGGTATCCGGCGCCACCGGCTACAAGGTATACAGATGGTCGCCGGACACCGGCAAGTATGAGGTCATCGCCACCGTGAACGGCACCTCCTACACCGTCACCGACCGCACCCCCGGACAGAAGAACACCTACAAGGTGAGAGCCTTCCGGGTCATCGCGGGCAACAGCACCGTCTTCCACGGCGCTCTGACCGCTTACAAGGCAACCTCCTGCTGCAGTGTCGTTCCCGCGATCAGGGCAAAGACCAAGCTCAACGAGATAACAGTGGAGTGGAACGCAGTTAACAAGGCCTCGGAGTATGAGGTGTACTACACCGACGCCTCGGGCAACAACCCTGTTACCCTTGCCACGGTGAACAACAAGACCTTCTCCTACACCACCACGGCTCTGCCCACCGGCAGCAAGTATAAAATGAAGGTCAAGGCCATATCCAAGTACGGCACCGCAGTCACCAAGAGCAAGTACCCCTCCGGCGCTGTGGTAAGAGTATTCGCGGCTACCACCTACAACCAGATACTTGACAGCTACACCAATTCCTCGGCCATAACCGTTACCAACGGCCAGGGCTACACCATTCCCGCATACCTTAAAAACAACCTGGACTATCAGCTCAACTGCCTGGGCGGCGTGGTAAGCTTCGCCATGCTGGACTTAGAGAGCGGCGTGCTGATATCCAGCAACGGCAAGTACTACATGGGCACCGCCTCCACCGTCAAGATGCCCTATATGCTCTACTGCCTCCATGAAATGGAGGACGGCTATCCCACACTTGACACCACCATGGTCTACTCCCCCGAGGATTACCACGCCGGCTCCGGCATAATCCAGACTTACAGCTACGGCACGGTGCTCACCCTCAGACAGATCTTCCAGACCATCTTCGATTACAGCGACAACATCGGTTTCTATATGCTCCAGCGTATGTTCGGCATCGAGGGCTACAATAAGTACATATCCTCTATCGGCTGCCGCACCTCCATGAGCTGGTATGACCGCTGGGGCGTGATCTGCGCCACCGATTCCACCAAGGAATGGATACAGATGTACAACTACTTCTCCGAGGGCAGATACGGCGGATTCATGGAGAACGGCCTTGCCAGCTCCACAGCCTCCAACTTCCGCAGAGGACTGGGCAACAAGTACAGAGTATACTCCAAGTGCGGCTGGACAGACACCTATCACCACGACACAACGGTAGTTATGGCTGAGCATCCCTATGTGCTCATCGGCTTTACCAACCGCGTCAGCGCAGGCAGACTCATCAACCTCTCCCTCGCCGCCGACGCCATACACGACGATCTCTGGAGATACTTCAACAGCCTGTAAATCCCGGGCATTTCGCCAAAAGGGGAGCTGCGGATATGAACTATTATATTTACGGCTATACCGACAAGGGACCCTACCGCCTCCACAATGAGGACGCAATGCTGATAAACCGTGTCACCGTCACCAAGGGCGGCTACGGCTCGGTGTGCATCGCGCCGCTGATAACCTGCGTCTGCGACGGCGTGGGCGGGGAGAGTGCGGGAGAGCTGGCCTCGCAGATGTGCGCCTCCACCCTCGGAACTGTGAATTACGATTCCGGCTTCGACCTTGATCGCTGCATACAGCGGATCCACAGCAAGATCATCCGCACCGGTATATCCGACGACAACAAGATCAATATGCAGACCACGCTTTGCCTGCTGGCTATCGACGAGCACGGCGCTGCCTGCTGCTGCAATATCGGCGACAGCAGGATGTACCGATATGTCCGCGGGAGCATCCGGCAGATCTCGGTGGATCAGACCTATGCCCGGTTCCTCTACGAGAAGGGCGAGATAGCCTCATCCAAAGAACTGGCGCCTGAATTGCAGAGCGCCATAGTCTCCTCGGTGGGCAGCCTGCTCAACGAGCCTCAGATCGAGCATACCGACTTCGTGACCCCCTTCGGCGAGGAGGAGGACGACACGGTGCTCATCTGCACCGACGGCCTGACGGACTTCATCACCAAGGACGAGCTGGAGATCGCCATGAAGATCACCTCCATGACCTTCAGCGAAAAGCTTGAAGCCCTGTGTCAGCTGGCGATACGCAACGGCAGCACCGATAATGTGACTATCCTCGGCATCAAGCCCTGGCGCACCCCCGAGGAATACACCCGCATCACCGGCACCACACTGACCGACAAAAAGGACGAGGATATCGTCCGGGCGCAGAGAGAGTGCCTCGAATATCAGGACAGGTATGAGACCCAGAAGCTGGAGGAGCTGTCCGAGAACAGCTTAGCGGCGCTCTACGCCGATTTGGAAAGCTTCAACAACGAATAAAGCGATATCCGGCTCCCAGGAGCCAAAAGCAAAAAAGAGGGAAAGTAATGCGAAAAAGAGTATTGGCAGCTGCCGCGGCATTGATGCTGGCGGTATGTATGACCGGCTGCGGGAACGGCGAGAATGCGAGCCTTACTGTGCTTGAAAAAACTCAGCCTGCCTCGGAGACCGAAAGCGAGACTGAGGTGCCTGAGCCGGGGTCTGTCCCGGCGTCTGCCTCCGGGGAGGACGGCAGTGAAGCGCCCGCCGTGACCACCGCGCCCACCACCACAGCGGCGCCTCCCGTGACTACCACCAAGGCCCCCGACCCCGTGGCTATCGACATGGAGCCGGTATACGCTTCGGCGGCATGGTTCTCGGCGGTACACACCACCATCTCCAACCAGGAGCTCAAGGAGACCATAAAAAAGCTGGACGAGATCATCTCCAGGTACGGCAGCTCCCTGAGTTTCGCCTATCAGAACATGAACACCGGCGTCACCGTAACCTACAACACCAACAAGCAGTATCAGACCTGCTCCACCGTCAAGGCACCCTACGCCAAGAGCCTTATGGAATACGGCGTAGACCTTGACGAGCAGATCAAGATAACCGAGATCTATAAGGGTGCCGCCCCCGAGGAAGGCCACATAAACTACGGCGACGTGGGCAAGATGTTCACCGTCCGGCAGCTGATCAAAAACGCCGTAGAGCTCAGCGACAACACCGCGCACATGACGCTGATAAAGCGTTTCGGCTATTCGATCTACAATAACTACGAGAGCCGCATCGGCGCTCACAGCTATCTCTATTCGGGGTACTATTTCGGTATGTGCACCGCTTACGATATGCTGGTGAACTACACCGATATCTACAAGTACAGCATTTCCGACGACCGTGGCAAGGAGCTCAAACAGATGCTCATAGACTCCACCTTCGACTATCAGATCAGCGACGCTCTTGCCGGCAAATACCCGGTAGCGCACAAGTACGGCTCGGATATGCTCACCAACTCCTATCACGACTGTGCGATCTGCTATGCGGATTCGCCCTTCGTGCTCTGCATCTTCTCGGAGCAGAAGCCCGAGACCGAGGCCGCCAACACCATGTTCCGTGATCTGGCGCTGATATTCGACAAGCTCAACACTCTCATAGTGAGCTGAGTACATAAAGCCGCAGGCTGCGGCTTTTGTATAAGTTAAATTTGTAAACGTTTTCAAAGGCTATGCTTACCAAGACCGGCACAGCCCCAGGCTGATAAAATTATAATAATACAGGAGGAAGAAATCATGAAGGATCTCAAAGCTTATTCCGTGCATATGGGAAAGGCAAAATGCGCCGTCGATCTCGGTGACGGATCGGAGCGCGGCGAGTATGTGAACCAGGACTACATCTTACACAAGCTGGGCAGACCCCACAGGAGCATCTCCCTGATGTACTGCTACTACCCCCTCGACGAGCAGTTCCCCGCCAGGATATCCGAGGCCATGAAGGACGCCAATGTATCTTTCCAGTGGGATTACCCCTACGACGACTACTTTACCTACAAGGGCGGTCTTAACGGAAATACCGACGACGAGCCCTTCACCTGTATGCGTGACGTGCGCCGCCACGGTCAGGACGTGACCCTCACCCTGACCATCGATCCCAACGTGTCAGACGAGCACCTCATCGCCATAGCCAACGACCTGCGCCCCTTCGGCAGACTGCTGCTCAGGATCAACCACGAGGCCACCGGCAACTGGTTCTCCTTTACCAAGCGTACCACCTATCAGGGCGTAGCGGACTTCTACTGCCGGTTCAATAAGATACTCCACGAGTATGCGCCGAATGTCTCCACCATACTCTGCATCGGCGGCATCGAGGACATGAACGCCACCGAGATCATCATGGAGAAGGAGTTCTCCCAGGCGGTCAAGGAGACCGACATCTGGTCGGTGGACAAGTACATGGCTCTGCACTGGGGCTGGCCTTTCGACGTGGCGCTCAAGGACTCTAAGCCTAAGAATTTCAGCCGCGGCAAGGTGGCTGACACCTATGCCCTCACCAAGAAAAGCTACCGCCGCTTCAAGGAGATCAACGGCGGCGTCTCCAAGCCCATGGTAATGAGCGAGTTCAACGCCGACGGCGACGTTACCGGGCCCTACGATCAGGCCAAAATGGTCAAGGGCTTCTGCGACCTGCTGAAAGCCGATCCGGAGGAGTGGTTCTCGGCCTTCACCTTCTACCAGTTCAGGGACAGGGGCAGGCTGGGTCTCGAGATCGAGGATCCCAACAACGCCGACTGCGGCATCGAGCAGCCTGTTATGCAGACCTACAAGGAGCTCATCCACGACGATTTCTTCAAGCCCTCCATGACCCGGGGCGGGGAGATAGCCTTCCCGGCGAAGCTGCGCTGGGGCGGCGCCGAGGACGCCGAGGGCATCGAGATACCCATGCACTTCGAGGCTAACCCCCACTTCTGCGAGCTGACCTTTGAGGACGACTCCAACCTGATGCTGGAGATCAACGGCAAGTGGTTCTACAAGTCCCCCAAGGCCAAGGTCATCGACCTGATGAGCGCATTCTTCGAGAAACCTCTGAAGGGCGCTGCCGACCTGACCCTGCGCATCTTTGCGCCTCCGGCCTCCGGTGAGAACGATCTTACCGCCGAGGACGGCCTGCTCAACGCATATCAGACAGTAAACAAGCTGCCCGGGATCAGAGTTGAGTACGAGCCCGTGGAGTAAAGAAAACACAAACGGTGACTGCGGAGATACGCGGTCGCCGTTTTTGCTTTGTGCCGAACCTGCATTCAGAGCATTTTCACACAGTTTTCATTGACATTTCCCTCGGATTATGGTATTATCAGGGTACACAGTAAAATCGAAAGGGGACAGTATATATGAAAAAGATCTGTGCATTGATTCTCTCGGTCATTATCTCAGCTGCGGCATTTGTCGGCTGCGGGGATGCGGATTCATCCTCAACTGCTGAGTCGAAGGCCGATACCGTTTCTTCTCAGGCTGCCGGGGCAGACAGCTCTGCTGACAGCGCCGCTGAAAGTGCCGCTGAGAGCACCGCTGAGAGCACCGCCGATAGCGGGCCTGCCGACGTTCAGTCCGAGACGGACAGCGATACCGACGAGTCCAAGGCGCCCGTTGAGGTGCTGGAGGGCTGGGGAGACCTTGCCAAGGCCTACACCGAAAAGCTCCGCGGCGGCTCCTATGCCATTGATATGACCATCACCTCCGAGCTTTCCGGCGAGATGCCGGTGGTGCTCAGGACCAGCGGCGGCAATTCCTATATCAAAATGACCACCAGCGGCGTTGAGATCGAGGCCTATATCATAGACGGCAAGGCTTACAGCCTGATCCCCTCCATGAACGCCTACTCCGTTACCGAAAACGGCGAAGGCATCATGAACAGCGTCAGCACCTACGGCCTCTCGGACAACGCCCTCTACACCGGCTCCGAGGAAAAGGACGGCTATACCGTGGAGAACTACATCATCCCGGTGTTCATCACCGGCGACGTCTCCGCCTCCGTTGACCCCGACAACAGCCTCAACACCAAGGTCAGCTACTATTTCCAGGGAGAGGAGCTCAAAAAGATAGTCGCCGATTCGCCTCTCATGGGCGAGACCACTCTCACCATGAACTCCCTGAGCTTTGACGTTGACCCCGTAGAGCTGCCCGATATCTCCGGCATGACCAAGATAGACCAGGACACCGTCAAGGATCCCGCATCCTCGGTGAAGATGACTATGGCTCTGCTGGGCATTACTGAGGATATGGTCACCAAGTCAGGCTATACCATAGATCAGCTGGCAGCTTTGGATGCCGACAAGCTTGCTGAAACGCTTGTCCGGGTCGCCAAGGATAACGGCATCGACCTGAGCGACTACGGCGATATCGGCGACACCGGCGATACCGACGAATAATCAAAAAAGATCCCGCCGTTAAAAGCGGGATCTCTTGTTATAGGTCAGTCTTCTATCATACGGGCAAGCTTTTCCGACAGCGGGTCGAGCCAGTCGCCCTCATAGAGCTCCACTGTGCCGCTGTCGCAGGCAGCAGCCAGCTTGGGCGCTACGGGCAGACGACAGACTGTGTCGATGCCGTACTCGGCGGCAAAGGCCTCTATCCGGCTCTCGCCGAAAAGCTCATGGCGCTTTCCGCAGTCGGGGCACTCGAAGTAGGACATATTCTGAACTACGCCCAGTACCGGAATGTTCATCATCTGAGCCATTTTAACGGCCTTGCCCACGATCATGCTCACCAGCTCCTGGGGGCTGGTAACTATGATGATGCCGTCTATGGGCAGCGACTGGAACACCGTCAGCGGCACGTCGCCGGTTCCCGGAGGCATATCCACAAACATGAAATCCACCTTGTCCCAGATAACGTCGGTCCAGAACTGCTTTACCGCGCCGGCGATAACGGGGCCTCTCCATACTACCGGGTCGCCCTCGTTTTCAAGCAGCAGGTTTATGGACATGATCTTGGTGCCCTTGTGGCTCATCGCGGGGAAAAGGCCTTCCTCGGTGCCCTGCGCTCTGCCGTGTATGCCGAAGGCGCTGGGAATAGAGGGGCCGGTGATATCGGCGTCGAGTATGGCGGCATTGAATCCGCCGCGCTCGGCGTTGACCGCCAGCAGGGAAGTCACCAGCGACTTGCCTACGCCGCCCTTTCCGCTGACTATGCCGATGACCTTCTTGATATCGCTCATGGGGTTCATCTGCTCTTTGGGGATACCTCCCTGACGTTCGCTGCAGTTGGCTCCGCAGCTTGAACAGTCATGACTGCATTCGCTCATTACTCATTCTCCTTTATTCGTGTTGATCATCCTAAGACGCTTATGTTATTATAGCACACAAGAGCTCGATTTATATGACTATTTTGTAAATTATAGGGGGTACGGCTTATGGAAAAGACAGTTTACAAGCTGTGGCGGGCGCTGCTTTGCAGGAGGCTCTCCAAGTCCGGCTTGAGAGCCATCGAGCCCTACGACGATGCGGAGGAGCTGTATCTTGACCGTCACCGGGCCACCATGCAGATGTCCCCCAAAGACGCACAGCTCACCATGTCCTGCGACCTGGCTGAGGCTCAGCGCCAGGCGGGATATGCAGCATCTGCGGGCATAAGGGTCCTGTTCCCCGACAGTGCGGGCTACCCGCAGCGGTTTGCAGGCCTTGCCGCGCCGCCGCCGGTGCTGTTCGTCAAGGGCAGCCTCGATCACCTGGGCACCTGTTGTGCGGTGGTGGGTGCCCGGGATGCCGGGGCCTACGCCTTCGAGCTCACAAGAAAGCTCTCGTCGGGGCTGGCAGCAGCGGGGGTTACGGTGATAAGCGGCTTTGCCGTGGGCATCGACCGGGCGGGACATCTCGGAGCCCTCGACGTCAGCGGCCAAACTGTGGCGGTGCTGGGCTGCGGCATACTCTACGACTACCCCCGGGGCTCCATGCAGCTCAAAGAAGACATCGCACGCCGGGGCGCCGTGATCTCGGAGTTCATGCCCACCGAAAAGCCTGAGCCCGGCAACTTCCTCTACCGCAACCGCCTCACCGCCGCCCTCTGTGACTGTGTCCTTTGTACGCAGGCCGCCAAGCGCAGCGGCTCGCTGAACACCGCCGGTCTCGCACTTGAAGCGGGAAAGCCGGTCTTCGTGACCCCGCCCCACGACCTGCTCAGCGGCTCCTGCGACGGCATGATCTCCCTGCTGCGGGACGGCGCCTCTCAGATCTATTCGGCGCAGGATATCCTGAGCGTCCTGGGCGGCTCATAAGATGTATAAAACCCTGCCTCTCTGCAAATACTTATGGTAAATGTATCATAGTATTTCAGGGAGGTTTTTCTTATGAGGACAGTTATTGATCTTACCGGCGGCGACGAGTGCTTTGAGGGCTGTGCAGGAGGGTTTGCGGGGCTTGTTAAGCTCTTTGACCGGGAGCTGACAGCGCATACCCTTGACAGGCTGAGGCGTGCCGGGGTGACGGAGGTGTATCTCTGCGCTCAGCGGCGGCTTGCGGAGCTGAAACGCTTCGCCGGGGACGTTGAGGGCATGGCTCTGACGGTCTGCGAGCCGGAGGAAGTCCCCCGGGATGAGGGGCTGCTGATACTGGGCGGGGACTGGTTCTTCACCGCTGAGATGAATGACCTGCCTGCCGCCGACAGCCCCTCTGTGCTGACCTGCCGGGAGCCTGTGGGCAGGGGTACGGCTCTCCCGGAGGGGCTTTGCGGCGAAGGAGCGGGTTTTGCGGGAGCGGTGTACCTCCCGGCGGGCTTGGCTGAGCTGTACTCCGGGGGAATGGAGCCCCTGCTGAGGGAGCTTGCTGTACAGGGGACAGCCCTGACGCCGGTGACGGCGCATTTCGCCGCCCGGCTTACCGATGCGGCTGCTCTTGCCGAGCTGACAAGGTATATGCTTGACAACGCGGGAGTCTTCCCGCTGCCGGAAGATCAGGGCAGGATACTCACAGAGCCGGGTCAGCTGCCAGGTGTGGACTATGCCCCGCCGGTGTATGCGGGCAGGAACGTCACCTTCGGGGCAGGCTGCAAAATAGGGGCTTACAGCTGCATCGGCGCGGATTCAGCCATAGGCCGCCGCGCCGTTGTTTCCGGCGCATATATCGGCGAAAATGTTTGCATAGGCGCTCACAGCGAGGTCTGCGGCGCTCTGCTGGCGGGGGCGTCGGTGGGCAGCTCGGTGAGGCTGGGGGAGCAGTCTCTTATCGGGCGGGGAGCCACGGTGTACAACGGCGCTACCGTTTGCGCCGGGGTATGCGTTTACAGCGGCAGGCGGGTCTTCGAGGGGGCGTACCTCTGCGAGGACCTCGTCCGGGGCAGTGCCGCAGAGCACCGCATCGGCGACGACGGCTGCTGTCAGATAGGGGCTTACCCCTCGGCGGTGGATGTGCTGCGGTTCGGAGCGGCGGCAGCCTCGGCACTGCCTCCCGGGAGCATCATAGTCCTCGCCCACAGCGGCTCCGAGGCCGCCAAAGCCCTCTGCTCCTGCCTGCGCACCGGCATAGTCTCCGGCGGCTGCAAAGTGCTGGAGCTTGACGAGGGCAGCCGGCAGCTGCTCGGGTTCACTCTCTCCCGGTGCGGGCTGCCCCTGGGGTGCTTTGTCTCCGGCGGCGACGACGGCCTGACCCTCATGTCGGCAGGCGGCCTGCCCCTGTCCACGCAGACCGTCACCGCCATAGAACGTGCCTGCGAAGGCGGCGGCACCCGGCCTGTGCCTGTCCCTGAGAAGAACGCCTCTGCGGGGCTGGGGGGTATGCGGCTGCTCTACGAGGAAATGCTCCGCTCCCTGCTGCCGGAGGAGCGCCGCCTCAACATCAGCGTGCGCTGCCCCAACCGCTTCATACAGACCGTCGCAGACAGCGTATTTTCGGGCTTTGACGAGGCGGACTGCGAGCGGGTGAGCTTCAATGTCTCCGCCGACGGTTCGGCCTGCTCGGCCTATTCCCGGGAGGCAGGGTATGTGATGCATGACAGGCTGCTCCTGCTGGCGCTGAGATATCAGTTCAGCCGGGGACTGCCGGCGGCTGTGCCATTTGAATACACCGCAGCCGCCGACAGGCTGGCCGAGGAAAGCGGCGGAGTACTGCTGCGCTACCACAGCTCCACCGACGGCTCCGAGGACGCCTGCGCCCGGGAATGTGCGGCAAGGTGCGACAATCTTTTCGTCCGGGACGGCCTTGCGCTGGCGGCACTGGTGACGAAGATCGCCCATATGTCCGGGAAAAGCTTTGAGGCGCTGCTCTCGGAGCTGCCGGAGATCTACTGCACTCAGCGGTATGTGGGCATCACAGAGCGCCCCCGGGAGATAGCCCGGCAGCTGGGCACAGGGACTTTCGGCAGCGGCTCAGAGCTGGTCAGAGGGGAGGAACGCGCCGTGATACGGCAGGTCAGGGGCAGCCGCGGGCTGATGATCTTCGCCGAGAGCTGCTCTGCGGAGGCCGCCATGTCCCTCTGCGACGAGCTGACTGCCAGGATCAGGGAACTGTCCAAAAAATGACACTTTTTGCAGCGGGCTCTTTTTTCTTTGAATAAAAGCTTGACATCGGGGGCAAAAAAGGGTAAAATAAATACAGATGTTTTTGTTCGGAACTGCCGCAGGGCTCTGCGGCATCAAAGGGGAGCGCCCATTCTACAACAACGCCGCTCATGACCGGCGCTCCCGAAAGCTGTAACGGAATGATCGAGTAATGAATCAGGGAAGGAGCGTAGTGCGCCCGGCCTTTTGCTGCGCGGGCGTATTTTGTTAATGACAGAAATGAAGAAAGCATCAAAACGCTATGTGAAAAGGGGCGTTTCTCGTGATGCGGGTGCCGCCGGGACCGCAGGCAGGAGAGCGGGCAAGGACAGGAAGTTCAAGCTTGCCCACAAGGATACCCCTAAGGACAGTGCTGCCCTGAAAAATGAGCAGCCCTCACAGAAGAAGAACTCCGGGCATGAGAACGAGAGACCCCAGGACCGAAACCGCCGTGAGCCGCAAAGGCGCACCCCGGTGAGGATAATTCCCCTGGGCGGCCTCAACGAGATCGGCAAGAACTTCACAGTCATCGAGTGTGCCAACGATATGCTGGTCATCGACTGCGGTCTTGCCTTCCCCGACAGCGAGATGCTGGGCGTGGATATCGTGATACCCGACTTTACCTATATCGAGAAGAATATCGACCGTCTCCGGGGCATCGTCATCACCCACGGCCACGAGGATCACATCGGCGGACTGCCTTATTTTCTCAGGAAGTTCAACGTGCCGGTCTACGGTACGCCCCTGACCCTCGGACTAATCGAGGGCAAGCTCCGCGAGCACGGCATACTTGACAGCTGCAAGCTCAACACCGTGACCCCGCGTCAGACCGTGAAGCTGGGCTGCATGGCGGTGGAGTTCATCCGCGTGAACCACTCCATCCCCGATGCGGTGGGCTTTGCCGTGCATACGCCTGCGGGAGTCATCATCCATACCGGCGACTTCAAAGTGGACTATACCCCCATACAGGGCGGCATCATCGACCTGGCACGCTTCGCCGAGCTGGGCAACAAGGGCGTGCTGGCGCTGATGTCGGACTCCACCAACTCCGAGCGCCCGGGCTTTACCATGAGCGAGCGCAAGGTGGGGGACAGCTTTGAGAAGCTCTTCGCCAAGGCCGACGGCAAGCGGGTCATCATAGCCACGTTCGCCTCCAATATACACAGAGTACAGCAGATAGTCAACCAGGCCGACGCCACCGGCAGAAAGCTGGCGGTCTCCGGCAGGAGCATGGTCAACGTCATAGGCGTGGGCATGGAGCTGGGGTATCTCAGGGTGCCCGACGGACTGCTTGTGGACATAGAAAGGGTAGGGGAGTACCCACCCGACAAGATGTGCATAGTCACCACCGGCTCCCAGGGCGAGCCTATGAGCGCTCTGACCCGTATGGCTATGGGCGAGCACAGGCAGGTCTCCGTGACCCCCAATGACTTCGTCATCATCTCCGCCAAGCCTATCCCCGGCAACGAGAAGTTCGTGACCCGTGTGGTAAACGAGCTGATGAAGCTGGGCTCCGAGGTGGTCTACGAGGATATGTACGACGTACACGTTTCGGGACACGCCTGTCAGGAGGAGCAGAAGCTCATGATCTCCATTACCAAGCCCAGGTTCTTTATCCCGGTCCACGGCGAGTACAAGCACCTTGTAAAGCACAAGGCCACGGCTATGTCTGTGGGCATACCCGAAGACAGGATAATAATTGCCGAGATCGGCTCTGTCATCGAGACCGACGGCGTGGATATGAAGATCACCGGCTCGGTGCCTGCGGGCAGAGTGCTGGTGGACGGCCTCGGCGTGGGCGACGTGGGCTCCATAGTCCTCAGAGACAGAAAGAAGCTGGCTGAGGACGGCCTTATCATAGCCGTCGCCACCATAGACCGGGAGGAAGGGCTTATCCTTGCGGGGCCGGATATCGTGTCAAGAGGCTTTGTGTATGTGCGTGAGAGCGAGGAGCTCATGGACGAGGCAAGAACGCTGCTCACCGAGACCCTTCAGGAATGTCTCGACCGGGGTATGCACGAGTGGAACGCCATTAAGGGCAGGATGAAGGACAATCTTTCAGACTTTATATATCAGAGAACAAAACGAACCCCCATGATACTTCCCATAATAATGGAGATCTGACAAAGAGCAAAAGAGAGGTACTTCTATGAAAGGAATGAACGGCTTAGACATTATCATAAAGATAACCACAGGCGCCGTTGCTGCGGTGGCCTTTGTGGCATCTTTGATCGTCTATGATACGCCGTCTACCTCCGGCAAGGGCAAGGCGCTGCTGGTCATTACCGTTATCGCGGCGATACTGCTCATAGCCGAGTTCGTTGCCTTCCGGGGCAGGACGATCAAAACGGTTGCCAGGATGTCATCAAAGATAACCAAGGCCGAGCGGGAGAGCCTTATGCAGTTCCCGGCGCCTGTTATCGTCATTGACGACAGGGCTGTCATAATCTGGTACAACAAGCGGTTCGGCGCCGATGTGTACACGGACGGCGAAGCCTACGGCATCAGCATCAAGGAGATAGTTGAAATGGACCTCGGCAAGGTGTTCAGCCCCGAGGGTGAGCTGGTCTGCATGAAGAACCGGTTCTATCAGACCCGCGGTATACATACCGATACCGGCGGGGAGCTGTCCATGATCTATTTCGAGGATACCACCGAGTATGTGGAGCTTGAATACGAACACCGCCAGAGCCACAAGAACGTCATCATCATCTCCGTGGACAACTACGAGGACCTGATGACCAACGCCCGTGAGAGCGACAAGGCTCACGCTCTGGTGCAGATCGAGAAGCTCATCGAGAACTTCACCGAGGGGACTACCGCCTTCTGCAAGAAGGTGGCCTCGGACAAGTTCTATGTAGTCATGGAGGACAGGCACCTCAACCCCATAATCGAGAACCGCTTCAAGATATTGGAGCAGGCCAGACAGATCAGGGTGGGCGAGAGACAGAACCTCACCCTCTCGATAGGCGTCGGCAGCAACGCCGAGAACCTTGCCGAAAGCGAGAACTACGCCCGCAAAGCCCTCGATATGTGTCTCGGGCGGGGCGGCGACCAGGCAGCACTGCGCAAGGACAACGGCTATGAGTTCTTCGGAGGCGTTTCAAAGGGTGTGGAAAAGAGCACCAAGGTCAAGACGAGAATGGTTGCCAAGTCCATGCTGGAGCTTATCATGAACGCCGAGAAAATACTCATCATGGGGCACCGCTTCTCGGATCTGGACGCGGTGGGTTCGGCTGTGGGTATGTGCTCCGCGGCGCGTAAAATGGGCAGAGAGAGCTACGTGGTAGTCAACCGCGAGCAGAGCATGGCAAAGCTGCTCATCAACTATCTCGACGAGCATGACATAAACAACTACTTCATAACCCCTGCCGACGGCATCGAGCGTATGAACGAGAACACCATGCTCATCGTGGTGGATACCCATAACCCGGATATCGTGGAGTCGAAAGAGGTGCTGGCAAGAGCCCAGAACATCATCGTCATCGACCACCACCGCATGGCTAACAAGGCTATCGACAACGCCGTGATGTTCTATCAGGAGCCTACGGCTTCCTCCGCCTGCGAGATGGTGGCGGAGCTGATAGAGTACTTCGGCATCGGCAACAAGATCCCCGCACCTGTGGCTGAGGCCATGCTGTCGGGCATCATGCTGGACACCAAGAACTTCGTCATGAAGACCGGCGTGCGCACCTTCGAGGCCGCCGCCTACCTGAGAAAGATGGGCGCCGACACCGTCAACGTAAAGCGCCTGTTCGCGGATTCGATCGAGACCTACCGCTTCAAGTCTCAGATCATCAACTCGGCGCAGATATACCGTAAATGCGCTATCGCCGTGGCGGAGCACTATTCGGACAACATCCGTATCGCCTCCTCTCAGGCCGCAGACGAGCTGCTGGGCATCGTGGGGGTAAATGCGTCATTTGTGCTTTATGAGGCCGGGGGACAGACCAACATCTCCGCCCGGAGCATGGGCAATTTCAACGTGCAGATAGTCATGGAGGCCTTGAAGGGCGGCGGTCATCTGACCATGGCGGCTACCCAGCTCAACACCGACCTGGAGACCGCCGGACGTATGCTCAAAGATGCGATCGACGACTATATCCGCAATAACGGTTAAACTACACGGCTCCGCCTGTGCGGGGCATATGGATATTTGAATACACAAAAACGGAGGAAAAACAAATGAAGGTAATACTTATCAAGGATGTAAAGGGCTCGGGCAAGGCAGGAGACACTCTCAACGTAGCGGACGGCTACGCCAGGAATTTCCTGCTTGCAAAGGGCTTTGCAGTAGAGGCTAACGCCAAGAACCTCAACGAGCTGGAGGGCAAGAAGGCCTCCGCTCAGCACAAGCTGGACGTTGAGAAGGCAGAGAACGAGAAGACCGCCGCCGCCCTCGAGGGCAAGGAGGTCGTTATCAAGGCCAAGGCCGGTCAGGGCGGTAAGCTCTTCGGCGCCGTTACCTCCGGCGCTGTGGCTGACGCTGTCAGGGAGCAGCACGGTCAGACCGTTGACAAGAAGAAGATCGTCCTCTCGGAGGATATCAAGAGCTTCGGCGATTTCAGCGCCGTCATCAAGATGACCCAGGGCGTTTCCTGCTCTGTTAAGATCAAGGTGGTGGAGGGATAATGCCGAGGGAAGACAATCCTCTGCAAAGCCTCAGCGAGCTCATCGGCATGGAGCCGCCCTTCCGCATTGACGCGGAGCGTGCGGTGCTCAGCTCCATACTTGTTGACCCCAAGTGCGTCTCTGACGTGTTCAGGATCATCAAGCCGGAGTATCTCTACGATGAGTTCAACCGGGGCATCCTCAAAGCCTGTCAGGTCCTTGATGCCACAGGCAGATCCATAGACGTGGTAACTGTCATCGAGCAGTGCCTTGAAATGGGCGTGTTCACCACTCAGGAAATGGCACGCACCTTCCTAAAGCAGGTCATCGACGGGCATATCACCACCAAGAACGTGGAGGATCACTGCAAGATCATCGAGGACAAGTACTATATCCGCGCTCTGATCGACGTGTCTTCCAGCATCATCAAGGACGCCTCACAGAAAAACGCTCAGGCGCAGCTGCTTCTCGATTCCGCGGAGCAGCGCATCTACGATATACGCAAGGGCAAGCTCACCTCAGGGCTGCTGTCCCTCGAATCGGCGATCATGGACGTGTACGACCACCTCCAGGAGATCACCGGCGAGGACGCTGCCAAGTTCAAGGGCACCAGCATGGGCTTCTCCAAGCTGGATCAGGTGACTACCGGCCTTAACGACACCGACCTTATCATACTTGCGGCGCGTCCCGCTATGGGAAAATCCGCCTTCGCGCTGAACATCGCCGTCAACGCCTGCAAGCGCTCCAAGAAGGACACGGTCATATTCTCCCTCGAGATGTCCCCCGAGCAGGTGGCTACGAGAATGCTTGCCAGCGAGTCGCTGGTGAACAACACCATACTGCGTTCGGGAGATTTCGGCTCGGACAACAACGTCTGGGAGCGCCTCGCCATGGGCACAGAGAGCCTTGTTTCGCTGCCGATCTTCCTGGACGGCACCGCCAACATCACCGTCCCGGAGATGAAGGCCAAGCTCAGGAGATGCAATAACCTGGGACTGGTGGTCATCGACTACCTGCAGCTGATGTCCAGCCCCAACCACCACACCAACCGTGTGACCGAGGTCTCGGAGATCACGAGACAGCTCAAGCTCATGGCCAAGGAGCTGAGAGTGCCGGTGGTAGCCCTCTCGCAGCTCTCCCGTGAGGCGGAAAAGCGCGAGAACAAGCGCCCCATGCTCTCCGACCTGCGTGAGTCGGGCTCTATCGAGCAGGACGCGGACATTATTCTGTTTCTGTACAGAGACGCATATTACGATAAGGAGACCTCCGACCAGAGCATCGCTGAGTGCATAGTCGCCAAGAACCGTCACGGTCAGACCGGTACCGTCAATCTGGTATGGCGCGGTGAATACACGCTCTTTACCGATGCCGATATGGTACACAGAGAAAACTGATATGCTTGAAAATGTCAGAAGGACAATAACAGAATACGGTATGCTTACAGAGGGCGAGGCTGTCCTCTGCTGCCTTTCGGGCGGCGCGGACAGCGTGACCCTCCTTTTGTGCTTGCAGGAACTTGGTTACGACGTTTCTGCGGTGCATATAAACCACTGCCTCCGGGGAGATGAATCCGACCGGGACGAGGCTTTCTGCCGTCAGCTGTGTGAGCGCCTGGGGGTGCCGTTGACGGTGGAGCGGGTCAACGTCAGGGACTACTGCGAAAAGACCGGCAAGTCCACTGAGGAAGGCGCCCGGGACCTGCGCTATGCGGTCTTTGAGCGATCCCCGATCGGGAAGATAGCCACCGCCCACACCCTCTCGGACAGCCTTGAAACGGCGCTTTTCAACCTCGCAAGGGGCACAGGCGCCAGGGGCCTCTGCGGTATACCCCCGGTGAGGGGGAGGTTCGTGAGGCCGCTCATCGGGTGTACGCGAAATGATGTGGAGCAGTTCCTTGCCCTGCACGGGCAGGACTATGTCACAGATTCCAGCAATCTTTCCGACGACTACTCCCGCAACCGCATACGCCACGGCATAGTCCCGGTGCTAAAAGACCTTGACCCCGCCGCCGAGAGAGCCTTCGGACGGCTCTCGGCACAGCTCCGCGCCGATGACGAGTATCTCTGCAACCAGGCCGCAAAGCTCCTTGAAACTGCCTCCCGACCCGGCGGCTATGACAGCCGTGTGCTGGCGCAGGCGGCTGCACCTGTGGCTTCGAGAGCGATGCTGTCGCTGCTGAAACAGCGCGGTCTGCGCTGGGACGAGGCACGCATCGGCAGCCTGCTGGAGCTGGCGGCACAGGGGGGCAAGCTATGCCTCTCCGGGGAGGTCTATGCCCTGTGTTCGGGCGGGCTGTTTCGCATCGCGGAGCTTTCCGGTCAGGAGGAACTCTGCATCCCGGTGACCGGGGACTGCGAATTTGAGGCCTTCGGCAAGCAGGTCAGCGTAAATATTCTTGACAAACATCAAATCGGTGAAAGAATTTATAATTTGTTTACATATATCGAGCTGGATTATGATAAAATAAAAGGTGTGATTGCAGTCAGAAACCGCCGGGGCGGGGATGCCATCCGGCTTGACGGCAGGGGCTGCACCAAGAGCCTCAAAAAGCTCCTTGCAGAGCGGGTACCCGCCGAAATGCGGGACAAAGTGCTGCTGCTGTGTGATGAGCAGGGGGTCATCGCGGCGGAGGGCTTCGGCTGTGCCGAGAGAGTCAGCTGCGATAAGAATACCGAAAGAATACTTCGCTTCGGCATAAAGTCTTCATCATAAAACTGTCACATAAGGGTAGTATAATCATTTATCGGACATAATGTGACAGAGCTAAAACGCTTATTTCCCTGTTTAACAGGTCAAAATATATAAGGAAAGAAGGATTGATGGATTGAAAAACGGCAGCAACGGAAAATCTTTACTGATCTACCTGCTTGTTTCTGTGCTCGTTTTGGGCGGTCTGGTCTATATGCTCACCTCCATGAGCAGCAACAAGACCGACGAGGCCTACTCCGAGGTCATGCAGAAATTCGATTCACTCCAGGTGTCCGAGTTCACTCTCGACCTCGGCTCCGGCAAGCTCACCTATAAGCTCAGAGACGAATCCAGCGATAAGATCCACAGCTATACCGTACCTAATGTATCAATATTCGTTCAGGAGGTACTGGGCGGCGAAAAGGCCGAGACCTACCGCAAGCTCTATAACACCAAATACGGCGAGGGGACGCTGAAATACGACCTCATACCCGTATCCGACAACAGCTTCTGGATAAACCTTATCCCGACGCTGCTGATGCTGGGCGTTATGATCTTCCTGTTCATCTTCATGATGAGGTCGGCGGGAGGCGGAAAGATCAACTCCTTCGGCAAGACCAACGCCAAGCAGGCTCCCTCGTCAAAGAAGGCCACCTTCGCAGACGTTGCGGGTGCCGACGAGGAAAAGGAGGAGCTCCGCGAGATCGTGGACTTCCTCAAGGATCACAAGAAATACGACGAGCTGGGCGCACGCATCCCCAAGGGAGTGCTGCTGCTGGGCCCTCCGGGTACAGGTAAAACGCTGCTTGCAAGAGCTGTTGCAGGCGAGGCCAACGTTCCCTTCTTCTCGATCTCCGGTTCGGACTTCGTTGAGATGTTCGTGGGCGTGGGCGCCAGCCGTGTAAGAGACCTGTTCGAGCAGGCCAAGAAAAACTCCCCCTCTATCATCTTCATCGACGAGATCGACGCTGTCGGCAGACAGAGAGGCACCGGCCTCGGCGGCGGTCACGATGAAAGAGAGCAGACCCTCAACCAGCTGCTGGTAGAGATGGACGGCTTTGAGGAGAATGACTCCGTTATCGTTATGGCGGCTACCAACCGCCGTGATATCCTCGATCCCGCGCTGCTGCGTCCTGGACGCTTTGACAGACAGGTGCTGGTAAGCTACCCCGACGTCAAGGGCAGAGAGGAGATACTCAAGGTGCATACCCGCAACAAGCCTCTTGCACCTGACGTAAGCCTTGAAACTATCGCAAAATCCACAGTCGGCTTTACCGGAGCCGATCTGGAGAACCTTGCCAACGAGGCGGCGCTGCTGGCAGCACGCTTCAACCGCAAGGCCATAACCAAGCATGATATGGAGGAGGCTTCGATCAAGGTCGTGGCCGGCCCCGAGAAGAAATCCAAGGTGGTCACAGACGCCGAGAGAAGGCTCACGGCTTACCACGAGGGCGGTCACGCTATCTGTACCTACTTCTGCTCCTCGCAGGACAAGGTGCATATGGTCACTATCATTCCGAGAGGTCAGGCCGGCGGCTTCACCATGAGCCTCCCCGAGAAGGACAAGGCCTTTGTCTCCAAGCATGAGATGCTGGAGAACATCATCGTTCTGCTGGGCGGACGTGTTGCCGAGAAGATCATCCTCGACGATGTCTCCACCGGCGCCTCCAACGACCTGGAAAGAGCTACCGCCACCGCCAGGAACATGGTCACCCGCTACGGTTTCTCCGACAACCTGGGTCCTGTGGTCTACGGCAGGGGAGAGCATGAGGTCTTCCTGGGACGTGATTACAGCTCCACACCCAGCTACTCCGAGAACGTTGCTGCGGAGATCGACTCCGAGATCCGCTCTATCGTTGAGGACTGCTTCGAGAAGTGCGAGACCCTGCTGCGTCAGCATATCGACAAGCTCCACCTGATCGCCAAGTACCTGATGAAGTACGAGAAGATCGACGGCAAGGACTTCGAGAAGCTGATGAAGGGCGAGCTCTCCGAGTTCATCGACGTGCCCGACCCCGAGGAAACCCTGGCTTCGCAGGATACCACCCTCCCCGAGGAACCCGGTTTCCCTGACGTCACCGACCAGTTCCCCGACGGCTCAGACCAGTAAAATATGCCTCTATCCCGATGCCGCAGGGCGGTGTCGGGATATGTTGCATTTTTCCGGCGTCGGTTTGAGAGGTAAAAAATCTCAAAAGAGTATGGATTTTTTGGAAAAAGTATGTTATAATAAAGGATGACACAGTTTCACGACAAAAGAAAGGACTGAGGGAATGGGAAAGTATGACGGATGCAAATGCCTGAGCTGCGGGCTGGAATTCACCGGGTTCGACGACATCGTGGTATGCCCGGAGTGTGGCACGCCCTACCACCGCGACTGCTACGAAAAAGAAGGCAAGTGCATAAATACCGAGCTTCACGAGAGCGGCGCCTCATGGAGCAGGGAAGGCCCCGCCGCCGCAGAGCAGGAGACCTCGGGCGAGCCGGTCAGGTGTTTCCGCTGCGGCCTGGAGAATCCCCCGGAGGGGCTGTTCTGCAAGCGCTGCGGTATGCCCCTGAGAAGCTCCTTCCGCAATGAGCCCCGCCCCTTCAACGAGGGTCAGAGCGAGCAGAACGCCGGTCAGAACCCCGGTGCGGCAGGCTTCAACCCCTACGCCAACCCCAACGCCATGCGCTTCGACCAGGATTCTGACATCGACGGCGTCAAGCTGGGCGACCTGGCAAGGTTCGTGGGCAAAAACCAGTTCTCATATCTTGCCAGCTTTATCCGTTTCGGCAAGTTCGGCAGCAAGATCAGCCTGAATTTCTCGGCGCTGCTCTTTCCGCAGTACTACTTCTTCTACCGCAAGATGACCCTTATCGGCATCATATACATGGTGCTGACGCTGGCATTGTCGATCCCGACTATCATGCTGCTGTCTGCGGCGGGGTATCTGCCCAGCATCAGCTTCGTCACCGAGAGCTACATCAAGTCCAACGCATTCTTCACACTGCGCAACATCAGCTCCACGCTGCTCATGGTTATGCAGTGCCTGTCGGCGATCTTCGCCAACTACTGGTACTACAAGACCGCCCGCAGGAACATACAGCAGGCACGCAGCCAGGACGGCGCCGACGAGGAAGTCGTCAAGGACACTATCGCCAAGAAGGGCGGCGTATCGCTGCGCGGGTTCTTCATGGCGCTGCTGATCTCCAACGCCCTTGTGGTGGGCTCGGTGTTCATCATGAATAAGCTTTAATGTTTTGACTTATTCACGGTAAATTTACCAAGGTTATCCCGCAGCACTGTTGACAAGCGGCAGTGTGCGTGATATAATAAAAATGTTATCCTTGCTTGTACTTTAAGGTGCAGGCGAAATCCAGAAGGAGGTGTATCGTATGGCAAAGATCAATGAGACCTACGAAGCTGTAGTTGTTTTCAGCTCGAAGTCCGGCGAGGAGAACGTTGCTGCTCTCACCGCTAAGTTCGACGAGATGATCAAGGCAAACGCTGAGGAAGTCAGCGTAAACGACTGGGGCAAGCGTAAACTCGCCTATGCTATCAACTACGAAACGGAAGGAAACTACGTACTGTGGAGCTTTACTTCCGCTCCCGAGTTCCCCGCTGAGCTCGAGCGTGTACTGGGCATCACCGACGGCGTGCTGCGTTTCCTTATCACAAAGAAGTGATTCTCACTTCTTGAAAGTGATTCTCACTTCTTTGAAGTGATTCTCACTTCTTGGAAGTGATCTTACTTCTTGGAAGTAATCTTACTTCTTGAAAGTGATCTTCCGCTTCGGATGAAGCAAAAGAGTTTGCAAAGAGCGAATGTTTATTGAACAAAGCGAAATTTTGAGAAAAGAGGTATGTTATTATGTTGAACAGAGTTATTTTGATGGGTAGGATCGCACAGGATCTTGAGCTGAAGCAGACACAGTCAGGCGTTGCCGTGCTTTCGTTTTCGGTCGCAGTTGACCGCAACTTCGTAAAGCAGGGCGAGGAGCGTCAGACAGATTTCATAGATTGTGTGGCATGGCGTCAGCAGGCCGAGTTTATTGCAAAGTACTTCGGCAAGGGTCGTATGATCGCGCTGGAGGGCAATCTCAGAAAGAGAACATGGGAAGATAAGAACGGCTCCAAGCACTATGTGACAGAGGTGTTCGTTGACAGTGTTTCCTTCACCGGTGAGCCTAAGCAGCAGAACAGCGGCTATCAGCAGGGCGGCTACAACAATTATCCTCAGCAGGGTGGATACAACAACTATCCTCAGCAGGGCGGTTATCCCCAGCAGGGTGGTTATCCTCAGCAGAATAACGGCTATCAGCAGAATAACGGCTATCAGAACGCTCCTGCGCCCAATGCGCCGGAACCCGACCCCGCACTCAACATCGGCGGGCTGGAGGACTACAACGTCCTCAACGATGACGGAGTACCGTTCTGATAAGTACCCCTGTCCCGGCTACAGTTTTTAAGTAAGGAGGAAAACCTATCATGGAAAGAACCGGAAGGCCTGTAAAGAGAGGCCGCAAGAAGGTTTGTATGTTCTGTGTTGACAGAGCTGATAAGATCGACTATAAGGATATTCTCAAGCTCAAGAAGTGCATGACGGAGAGAGCCAAGATCCTCCCCCGCCGTGTTACCGGCACCTGCGCATATCATCAGAGAGAGCTGACGACTGCTATCAAGAGAGCACGTCATCTTGCGCTCCTGCCCTATGTAGCAGATTAAAGAGCTCCAAGCACATCAAGAGGTATCCGCTCGGGTGCCTCTTTTGCATTTTTCCGGGCGGCTTCGGGGCAATATTATCCACTTGAAATCCCCCCGGAAATATGCTATAATACAGACAAAGGACAAAACGACTTAACAAGGAGGCAGCATTATGAAACAGAGAATAAATATTTCAAGTGAAAGCTTCTTCCCCTGCGTCCCCACAAGGGAGCTGGTGGTATTCCCGAACATGGTACTGCATTTCGATGTGGGCAGGAGCAGCTCTGTCAAGGCTATCAAGACCGCCATGAACAGCGGGGAGTATATCTTCCTGGTGGCTCAGAGGGACGCCAATATCGAGCGCCCCGAGCAGAGCGACCTCTACCGCACCGGCACCCTCTGCAAGGTCAAGCAGATCATCAAGACCCCCGGCGGGGTCTACCGCTGCCTCGTTGAGGGCGTGAGCAAGGCCAAGCTCAAAAAGTTCAGGGAGGCCGAGGGCTACTTCACCGCAAGCATACAGCCCCTTGCCAACTACTCCCGCGAAAGGTTGGACGAGCGTGAGACCGACGCGGTGCTCAGAGAGCTCAAGGACACCTTCTCGGAGTATGCCAACCTGCTGCCCAGGATGCCCCAGGAGATCTATACTCAGGTGCAGAGCGCCAATGACCCGGTGAAGCTCTTTGAGGCTATCGCCTTCAATATCGTGCTGCAATTCCCCGATAAGCAGCAGCTGCTGGAGATCGCAACTGCCGGGGAGAAAATGGTCTTCCTGCTCACCATACTGGCAAGGGAGATCGAGATCATGTCCCTGGAGCAGCAGATACATGAGCAGGTACACAACGCCATGGACAAGAACCAGCGCGACTACTACATCCGCGAGCAGATCAAGGCGCTGCGGGGCGAGCTGGGCGAGGCCTCCGGCGATGATGCCGACGAGTCAGAGATCGAGAAGTACAACTATCAGATCGAGGAGTGCGGCTGTCCCGAGGAGGTCAAGGATAAGCTCTCCGGCGAGCTGAAGCACCTGTCAAGGATGCCCTCTGGCTCACAGGAGGCTGCTGTTATCCGCAACTACCTGGATTCGGTACTGGGGCTCCCCTGGGAGAAGCGCACCGACGACAACGACGATATCGCCAAGGCCTCTAAGATGCTGGACGAGGATCACTACGGCATGAAGAAGGTCAAGGAGCGCATAGTTGAGAACCTCGCCGTAATGCAGATGACCGGCGGCTCCAAGGGGCAGATAATCTGCCTGTACGGCCCTCCGGGCGTGGGCAAGACCTCTGTGGGCAAGTCTATCGCCAGAGCCCTCGGCAGGAAGTTCGTCAGGGTATCCTTAGGCGGCGTCCGCGACGAGAGCGATATCAGAGGCCACCGCAAGACCTATGTGGGTGCTATGCCCGGACGCATCATGACCGCCCTCAAACAGGCGGGCAGCTGCAATCCCGTGATGCTCCTCGACGAGATAGACAAAATGGGCAACGACTTCCGGGGCGACCCCTCCTCCGCTATGCTGGAGGTGCTGGACTCGGAGCAGAACGTGGCCTTCCGCGACCACTTCCTGGAGGTGCCCTTCGACCTCAGCGAGGTAATGTTCATCACCACCGCAAACTCTCTTGATACCATAGCTCCGCCGCTGCTTGACCGTATGGAGGTCATCGAGCTGCCCAGCTACACCAGAGAGGAAAAGTTCAACATCGCCAAGCTCCACCTTATCCCCAAGCAGCTCAAAAAGCACGGCATGAAGGGCTCTCAGCTGCGCATCACCGACGAGGCTATCTATGAGCTCATCGACAGCTATACCCGTGAGGCGGGCGTGAGAAAGCTGGAGCGGGCTATCGCATCCCTCTGCCGCAAGGCCGCAAGACAGATACTGGAAAACGGCGTGAAGCGGGTCACTGTCAAGGGCGGCAACATAACGGAATTCCTGGGACATAAGAAATATATCGGCGACGATATCTCCGGCAAGGACGAGGTGGGTCTGGTCAACGGACTGGCCTGGACCTCTGTGGGCGGAGTTATCATGCCCCTTGAAGTGCTTGTACTGGACGGCAAGGGCAAGATCGAGCTCACCGGCTCTCTGGGCGACGTCATGAAGGAGAGTGCCCACATCGCGGTGAGCCTTGCACGCAGCCTCTCTGCCAAGTACGGCATCGACCCGGAATTCTACGAGAAGAAGGACCTGCACATCCACGCACCAGAGGGCGCAGTGCCCAAGGACGGCCCCTCTGCGGGCGTTACCATGACCACGGCGCTGATATCCGCACTCAGCGGCATACCCGTCCGGGGGGATATCGCCATGACCGGCGAGATCACTCTCCGGGGCAAGGTGCTGCCTATCGGCGGCCTCCGGGAGAAGACCATGGCAGCCTTCAAGGCCGGCGTCAAGACCGTCATCGTGCCCCGTCAGAACGAGGGCGACCTTGACGAGATCGACGACGCTGTGAAGCTGGGGCTGGAATTCGTCTTCGCGGAGACTATCTCCGATGTGCTGGAAACAGCCCTTGTGATGCCCGACAGGCCCTCAGAGCTGCCCTACAAGGCCGTGAAGAAGACCCGGGGCAGGCCTAAGAAAGCGTCGGTGTGACATGAACTGGAACAAAGTCAGCTTTGTGACCTCCTTCGGGAGCCTGTCACAGATGCCCCCCTCGGACAGGATAGAGCTTGCCTTCTCGGGGCGCTCCAACGTGGGCAAAAGCTCCCTGATCAACAAGCTGCTGGGCAGAAAGGCTCTGGCAAGGGTCAGCTCTGTACCAGGCAAGACCGTGACTATCAACTTCTACGAGCTGGACAGCGTCTATGTGGTGGACCTGCCGGGCTACGGATATGCTAAGACAGCTAAGGGCTTGAAGCGCAGCTGGAGCGACCTTATCGGCGGCTACCTCATCGCTGACAGGCAGCTGGAGCTGGTGTTTCAGCTCATTGATATGCGCCATGCCCCCTCTGCCGACGACCTGCAAATGATCGACTTCCTCATCGAGAACGAGATGCCCTTCATCATCGTGTTCACCAAGGCGGACAAGCTCAAACCCACCGAGCGCAAAGCCCGGCGTGAAGCTTTTGCCAAGGAGATACCCCACTTTGACGAGATCACCAGCGTTGAGTTCTCCGCCCTCACAGGGGAGGGAGTGGAGCAGCTGCGGTCACTGATAGAAGAAGTCTGCGACGAATAAAACGAACCCCTCCGGAAAGTGCTCCGGAGGGGTCTTCTTGTCATTTAAGGCTCTCGTTCGATTTCTCTTTGAGGATCCTGCCCTGTTTGAGCAGCTCGTGGAGGCGGGCGCTGTCCTGGGCTTCGAGGGCTGTTCTGTATTCGTCCAGCCGGTCGATGATGCAACTTATCTCGTCGATGAGGGGCTGGCGGTTGAGCATGAACAGCGATGTCCACATATCCTCGTTGAGCTTGGCAACGCGGGTAAGGTCGCGGAAGCTGCCGGCCGAGAACCCTGCCTGATCGAAAAGGCTGGGGCTTTTGACGTAGGCGCTGGACACGATATGTGCAAGCTGCGAGGTGAAGGCGATGACCCGGTCATGCTCCTCCGGTGAGGCCATTACCACCTTTGCAAAACCGATATCGTAGGCAAACTGTGACACCTCTCTGACTGCGGACATAGCCGTGTCATCGGTGGGAGTGATGATGAAGCTTGCCCGCTCGAAGAGGTTGTCGATGGAGTAGCCGAAGCCGGAAAACTCCCGCCCCGCCATGGGGTGACAGCCCACAAACCGCACATCTGCGTCCTTTAAGGGCTTCTCCACCTGCGAGACTATGGCGGACTTGATGCCGCAGGTGTCGATGACGACGCCGCCCTTTTTGAAGCTCTGGATGTTGTCGAGGCAGAACTTCACCGTGGGCTCCGGGTAGAGACCCAGTATCACCATGTCGAAGCGGGACAGCTCCGAGGCCGTGATCTCGCCGTCGATGACCTCCTGTGAGAGGGCGGCGGTTATGGTCTCCCGGTCGATATCGAGGGCGTAAACGCTGTGTTCGGTGTTCTTCTTTATGGCCTTGGCCAGGGAGCCTCCGATGAGGCCGAGGCCGACTATTGCTATTTTCATATTCTCATCTCCGTATAAAACATCCCGCGCCCGTAGACGCGGGAGTGTCTGCTTTAATTATTTCAGCGCCGCGATAGAAGCCACGATCTTAGCCAGCTTCTCCTGAGCCTTGGCGAGCTTCTCCTTCTGAGCCTCGATGAGCTGAGCGGGTGCCTTGGCTATGAAGCCCTGATTGTTCAGCTTGGAGGACAGGAAGTCGATATCCTTCTCGGCGGCCTTCTTCTCCTTGTTCAGACGTGCCAGCTCCTTGGCGGTGTCAACGATATCTGACAGGGGGATGAAGATACGCGCCGACGAGGTAACGACAGTTACGCTGTCGGGGATATCAAAGCTTGCGGCTATCTCAATCTCGGAGGAGGATGCAAGGCGCTCAAAGAACATCCTGCCTGCCTCGAATACCTCCGGCTCGGCAGTCTCGATGTAGAGCTTGGCCTTAACGGAGGGGAGAACATTCATGTTGCTGCGGGTGGCTCTGATCTGCCTGATAGCCTCGATGATCTTCTCAAAGCGTGCCTCGTCCTCGGCAAAGCAGAGTGCCTCGTCGAATACAGGGAAGTCGCTTACGATGATAGCGGAGCCGTCGCCCACCAGTGCCTGCCAGATCTCCTCGGTGATGTAGGGCATAAAGGGATGCAGCAGCTTGAGCATACCCTTCATTACCCAAACGAGAACGGTCTGAGCGGTCTCAGCGGTCTCGCCGCCGGCAGCTATGCGGGGCTTGGTGAGCTCGATATACCAGTCGCAGTAGATGTCCCAGATGAAGTCGTAGAGCTTCTGTACCGCGATGCCCAGCTCGAAGGCATCAAGATTCTGATTTACCTCTTTTGCCAGCGTATTGAACTTGGATACTACCCACTTGTCCTCGGCGGTCATGTTCTCGGGCAGCTTGTCCGCCTTGAAGCCCTCGGGGAGGTTCATCATGATGAAGCGAGCAGCGTTCCATACCTTGTTGGCGAAGTTGCGGCTGGCTCTTACCTTTTCCTCGGTGAAGCGCATATCGTTGCCGGGAGCGTTGCCGGTTACCAGCATGAATCTCAGAGCGTCCGCGCCGTACTGGGCGATGATCTCCAGCGGGTCGATGCCGTTGCCGAGAGACTTGGACATTTTAAGGCCGTTGGCGTCTCTTACCAGGCCGTGTATCAGTACTGTGTCAAAGGGTACCTTGCCCATGTTCTCCAGGCCGCTGAACATCATCCTGATGACCCAGAAAAGGATTATGTCGTAGCCTGTTACAAGGGTATTGGTGGGGTAGAAGTATTTGAGGTCCTCGCTGTCGGTGTTGGGCCAGCCAAGGGTGGAGAAGGGCCACAGCGCCGAGCTGAACCAGGTGTCCAGGGTGTCGGGATCCTGACGCATGGGCTTGCCGCACTTGGGGCATACGGCCTGTGGATCCTTGGTAACGACCATTTCACCGCAGTCGTCGCAGTAGAAGGCGGGTATGCGGTGACCCCACCATATCTGACGGCTGATGCACCAGTCGCGGATGTTTTCAAGCCAGTGGAAATAGATCTTGTCGAAACGCTCCGGAACGAACTTGGTGTCGCCCTTCTTGACAGCGTCGATAGCGGGCTTGGCAAGGGGCTCCATCTTAACGAACCACTGTGTGGAGACCTTGGGCTCAACGGTGGTGCCGCAGCGGTAGCAGGTGCCTACGTTGTGGCTGTGATCCTCAACTCTTACCAGGAAACCGCCGGCCTCCAGGTCGGCAACGATCTTCTTTCTTGCCTCGTATCTGTCCATGCCTGCATAGTCGGGGTAGTCGGCAGTTATCTTCGCGTCGTCGGTCATAACGTTGATAACAGCCAGACCGTGGCGCTTGCCTACCTCGAAGTCGTTGGGGTCATGGGCGGGGGTGATCTTAACTACGCCGGTACCGAACTCCATGTCAACATAGCTGTCGGCAACTACGGGTATCTCACGGCCTACCAAAGGCAGGATGAGGGTCTTGCCTACGGCGTCCTTGTAACGCTCGTCATCGGGGTTTACTGCAACGGCGGTATCGCCCAGCAGAGTCTCGGGACGGGTGGTAGCCAGCTCCAGATAGCCGGAGCCGTCCTTGAAGGGGTAGCGCAGGTGCCAGAAATGGCCTGCCTGCTCCTCAAACGTAACCTCGGCATCCGAGAGGGTGGTGCGGCACTTGGGGCACCAGTTTACCATTCTCTCGCCGCGGTAGATGAGACCCTTGTTGTAGTACTTTACGAATACCTCCTTAACGGCCTCGGAGCAGCCCTCGTCCATAGTGAAGCGCTCGCGCTCCCAGTCGCAGGAGGAGCCCAGCTTTTTGAGCTGCTGAACTATCCTGCCGCCGTACTGAGCCTTCCACTCCCAGGCACGCTTCATAAAGCCCTCGCGGCCCAGATCTTCCTTGGTGATGCCTTCCTTGCGCATGGCCTCAACGATCTTGGCCTCGGTGGCGATAGCGGCATGGTCGGTTCCGGGCAGCCAGAGGGTGGCAAAGCCGCTCATTCTCTTATACCTTATGAGGATATCCTGGAGGGTCTCGTCGAGGGCGTGACCCATATGGAGCTGACCGGTGATATTCGGGGGCGGGATAACGATGGTATAGGGGGTCTTCTGGGGGTCGCGCTCGGCGTGGAAGAATTTGCCGTCCTCCCAGAACTTATAGATCCTGTCCTCGAAGGCGGCAGGATCGTACTGCTTGGCAAGCTCTTTTTTCATGATATATCTATCCTTTCAACATTTGATTTAAGTCCGAAAAGCCCCGGAGGGCTTGCTCACTCGTCTGGAGCGTCCGGGAAAGCAGCGGAGGGACATCATCTCAGATCCTTTCACATGAAGTCGCATATACATATATTATCGCATATTCGGGCCAAAATGTCAAGTTTTTTTTGATGCCGCCTTTTGCCTCACTTTTTTTAACGCCGCCTTATGTCTCACTTGTGCGGCGCTTCTCACTTGGTCGGACGGCGGGCGGGGCTTGGTGGTAAGCTCCGGTGGGCAACTGGTTATCGGGGCTGGTGGTCTTGCACGACTGAGTTGGATTTTGCGTTTTGTCTCACTCGTGCGGCGCTTCTCATTTATCTAAATGGGGGGCAGAGCCCCCCGGTTTCTTGCGAGCGCAGACGAGCAAGAAACTTCCCCCCGGCTTCGTCGGGGCTCGACCTTTGGGGCGGCGTTCTCTCCGGTTATCTAAATGGGGGCTGCCGCCCCCATACCCCCGGCTCGTCGGGGCCCCGGTTTTGGCGCTCCGTTCTCTCCGCTCCTTCGTCGCTGCGTTCACTCCACGCCAAAGGCCCCTCCTCGCCTGTGCTCCGCTCACTCTGCCCCAGTCTCTTGCGAGCGCAGACGAGCAAGAAACTTCCCATCCTCGCCTGTGCTGTTATTTGCCCACTTGCCCGGAAACGCCCGGCTTTTTCCGGTAAAAGTTGCACACCCGCGTGCAACTTTTTGCCCTTTTCCGGCTATAAGTGAAAGGAGTGATGTCATATGACAGAAGAAAAGGGTTTCAGGGGTCTGTGGATACCGAAGGAGATCATGCTGGATGCGCGGTTCACGCTGGGTGAGAAGGTGCTGCTGGCGCTTATCTGCGGCCTTGACAACGGCGAGGGCTGCTATGCGGGCAACGGCTATCTTGCAGGGATATGCGGCTGCACAGAGCGTATGGTCACAAAGACAGTCGCCAAATTCAGGCGCATGGGCATAGTGGAGAGCAGCGACTTCGACGGTCGCCGCAGGGTCCTCAGGTCGGACTTTTTGCAGGAGAAGTGATGAGATCATACCGTGCAGCAAAAGTGCAAGGCTGCCCCGAATACCGTTCCGGGCAGGGTTGTCAGAAAGATAAGGCAGAGTTGTCAAAAAGATAAGGCAGCCCCGAATACCGTTCCGGGCAGGGTTGTCAGAAAGACAAGGCAGAGTTGTCAAAATGATAAGGCTGCCCCGAACACAGTTCCGCCCCTTACATTAATAGATAAATTAATAAAACATCTAATAAAAAGTGTATATCGGCGCGGGGCGCCGCTTGCGCACTTGAAACAAACAGTTTCTCTTTGGAGCAGCAAAAAGAGACTGCCGCAGGCATCGCAGCAGTCTCAGGGTCAACTGTATTATCTCTCGCACTTCCATACCGCAGCGGAGAAGGGCGGCAGCTCGCTGCCTCCGCCGAAGTCGTGCCAGCCGCCGTTTATCATGTCCTCGGCACGTCCGCATTTCGCGTCGAAATGAGCGGTGTAGGAGGCGCTGTCGGCGTTTATGGCTATCATCATACGCTCGTCCTCAAAAACGCGCTCGATGATGCACTGCTTGTTGGTCAGCACAGGCACCGAGATAGAACCGTGGCACAGCGCCTTGCTCTCACGGTGTATTTTGGCAAGCTTGCTTATCCACTCTGTCAGCTCGTTCTCCACAGGCGCATCGAAGGACACCCTCAGTGCGGGGTCGCCGTCCTTTTTGTCGGCCTTGGTGCCCCACTCGGAGCCGTAGTATACGCAGGGGATGCCGGGCATACCGAACATCAGCGCATAGATCAGCGGCAGATGTCTCTCGTCCTTGAGTACCGATGCGATGCGGGAAACGTCGTGATTGTCCACGAAGGACAGCAGATGCATACCCTTGTAGCGGCACCACTGCTCAGGGCCGAACTGGTTTTTCAGCGAGTGGCAGATCTCGAACATATTCAAGGAGTTGAAGCTGGAATGGAGCCCCTTGTAGCACTCGTAGTTGGTGGCGGAATCCAGCATCTCCGGGTTCACCCACCGGGCATAGTCGCCGTGGAGCAGCTCGCCTAAGATGAAGAACTCCGGGTCAAGGCTCCGGCAGACGTTGTGGAGGTTTTTGAGGAAGTCGAGATCCAGACAGTAGGCCACGTCAAGGCGCAGGCCGTCGATGCCGAACTCCTCTTTCCACCGGCGCACGCAGCTGAAGATGTGCTCTGTGACCGCAGGATTGCGCAGGTTGAGCTTCACAAGGTCGTAATGCCCCTCCCAGCCCTCATACCAAAGGCCGTCGTTGTAGTTGGAGTTGCCGTTGAAGTTTATGTTGAACCAGTCCTTGTAGGGGGAGTCCCACTTCTTCTCCAGCACGTCTTTAAACGCCCAGAAGCCCCGTCCCACATGGTTGAATACGCCGTCCAGAACCACCTTGATGCCCGCCTCGTGGAGGGCGTCGCAGACCTGCTTGAAGTCCTCGTTGGTGCCGAGACGGCAGTCGATCTTGGAGTAGTCCCGGGTGTTGTAGCCGTGTGTGTCGCTCTCGAATACCGGGGAGAAGTATATGGCGTCGCAGTTCAGCGCCTTGATGTGCTCTATCCAGTCCAGCACTTTCAGGATGCGGTGCTCCTGCACTCCGTCGTTTTCAAAGGGCGCCCCGCAGAATCCCAGGGGATAGATCTGATAGAATACGCTGTTGTAAGCCCACATTTGTTTTCTGTCCTTTCCGTTGTCGATGCTTGATGTGCATGAGCATAATTAGTTTACTCAGCACAACAATTATTATACTATATTTTAGTCATGATTACAATGCACATAATGCCCTGATATTTTTGCACAGCATTGGGCATATTGCACAACGGCAGACTCAGATATCCGGGTTTACGTGTACCATGCAGTGCTTTACCTCAGGGAAGGTGGCTTCTATGGTATCGTGGACTTTCTCCGCGGTGTCGTGGGCTTCAACAAAGGTCTTGGAGGCGTCCATGCGTATCTCCACCTCTACATATATCTTGGAGCCGAAGAGCCTTGTGCGCAGTTCGTCCACCGCCAGTACGTCCGGGGTCTCCATGATGACCCGATGCATCTCGGTGACGGTCTCCTCCGGGCAGGACTTGTCGATCATCTTGTCCACAGCGTCCTTGAAGATGTCAAAGGCCGCCTTGACGATGAATACGCAGATGACTACGCTGGCCAGGGGGTCAAGCACCGGGAATCCCAGCCGGGCTCCCAGTATTCCGGCAAATGAGCCTATGGAGGACAGCGCATCCGAGCGGTGATGCCAGGCGTCAGCCATGAGAGCGTCGGAGTTGACCTTCCGGGCTGCGGCGCGGGTGTAGCGGAACATGACCTCCTTGACTACTACCGATACCACGGCGGCTATCAGCGCCAACAGTCCGGGTACAGCCAGGGTCGATGGGTCGCTCTCGGAGATCTTCTTCACCCCGGAAAAGCCTATCCCGAAGCCCGTGGCGGCAAGTATCACCGCCAGCAGTACGGCGGCAACGCTTTCAAGCCGCTCGTGACCGTAGGGATGCTCCTTGTCGGGCTTTTTTTCGGATATGGATACGCCGATCATGACGACGAAGGTGCTGAATACGTCCGAGGCGGAGTGTACCGCGTCGGAGATCATGGCGCCGGAGTGAGCGATGAGCCCTGCGATGAGCTTGAGCAGCGACAGCAAAAGGTTCACAGCAACGCTGATGACCGAGACCCGCATAGCCACGGCCTTGACGGACTGTTTTTCAGTTCGGGAAGTGTTGTCTGACATTAGATCATCTCCTTGCTTTATCCGGAGGTCAAAAAAGGCACCTGCGGAACGTGCTGTCCCGCAGATGCCGTATCTGCTGCCCTGAGGCCCGGCTGCGCAATAGCCGCCTGTTCAGTCTCTGATCCCCCTGATTATATCATATTCCGGTACCCATGTCAAGTGTTCTTTTTTAATTCCGTCTTATTTAATTCCGCCTTTTGCCTCACTCGGATAGAACTTCTCACTTGGTCGGACGGCGGGCAGGGCTTTGGTTTGGGCTCCGGGGGGCAACTGGTTATCGGGGCTCGTGGTCTTGCACAACTGAGGTTTGGTTCGCATTTGATCTCACTTGTGTCGCGCTTCTCACTTGGTCGGACGGCGGGCAGGGCTTTGGTTTGATCTCCGGGGGGTAAATGGTTATCGGGGCTCGTGGTCTTGCACAACTGAGGTTTGGTTCGCGTTGAATATCACTTGTGTCGCGCTTCTCACTTGGTCGGACGGCGGGCAGGGCTTTGGTTTGGGCTCCGGGGGGCAACTGGTTATCTAAGCTGGTGGTCTTGCAGTAGTGAGTTTTGTTTCGCGTTTGATCTTACTTGTATGGCATGAGCCCGCCCTCTGCTCACTTGCAAAATGATGTACTCGGCGATGAACCAAGTACGTAAATCACTTAAACAGTACGGTTCATATCAAAGCAGCGACACCGCCGTCAAACAAAATTATCCGCCCTCTGCTCACTTGCAAAAGGCGGATTAGCGTGGTGCACGCCGTGCACTGGTGCTGCTGACGGGAATCGAACCCGTATGGTGTTTCCACCGAGGGATTTTAAGTCCCTTGCGTCTGCCTGTTCCGCCACAGCAGCAATGACAACAGATATATTATAGCACATCTTATGCCGCTTGTCAACCGTTTTGTGCCTCGCCGAGGACTATGAGCTGCTCGTCCTTGATCGTTATGAGCTCCGGCCCGAAACCCAAGTCGCGGCGGCACATCATGATCTCCTCGATGCCCCGGCGGTCGTAGTGGCAGAGGAAGTACTTGTCCGTCAGCCCCAGAGCCGTGAAATCTCCGTTTGTGATGTGGTTGTTGTCGTCGAAATTGTGCACATACCAGACGTCCGGGCAGGCAAGATATGCCCCCGCCGAGAAACCTAAGTACACCGCGCCGGCAGCCACCTGCTGACGGATAAAGCCGTCAAGGGCGAACTTCTTTACTAAGTGCAGCAGCTTGAAGGTGTTGCCTCCCGGCACTGAGATGTAGTCGAATCTCATTCCCGGGAGCGCGTCGGGCTTGGACGAGTCGAAGATGAAGATGCTCTCCGGGTCAAAGCCCGCCTCGGCTGCGTAGACCTTCTCCTTGCGGCCTGTCTCAGCTTCATAGGGCGAGGCCAGGGGTATGATGAGCATTTTGCCCTTCCTGTCCGGGAGCAGCTCTGTCAGCTTTTGGCGGTTGACCTTTGAGCTCAACCCGAAGGAGCCTAATATCAGCATGATGTCACCTCTTTGTGTTGTTTACAGCCCCGGGAGCCGCAGCGTTTCGGGGTCGGCATATATCATTATATCACAAATACCCCGGAATTGCAAGGCTTATGGCATCCCGGGCAGTTGCATCGCCGGGAGATTTGTGGTATAATCAGCATAGAAAGACCTCGGGAGGTGTTTGTATGCCCATATGGAACCCCTGGCACGGCTGCCATAAGATCAGCCCCGGCTGCCTCAATTGCTATGTCTACCGCCGGGATGAGAGCATCGGCAAGGATGCCTCTGTCGTCACCCGCACCGGGGACTATTCGCTGCCCCTGAAGAAGGACCGTCACGGGCAGTACAAGCTCACCCCGGAGGGCGGGACGGTGTTCACCTGCATGACCTCGGATTTCTTCCTCCCCGAGGCCGACCAGTGGCGGCAGGGCTGCTGGGACATCATCAGGCAGCGCCCGGAGCTGAGCTTTCACATCATCACCAAGCGCATAGACCGCTTTACAGTAAGCCTGCCCCCCGACTGGGGCGAGGGCTGGGACAACGTGACCGTCAGCAGCACCTGCGAGGATCAGGAGCGTGCCGACTACCGGATACCCATACTGCTGTCGCTGCCCATAAAGCACCGTCAGGTGGCCTCCGAGCCCATGCTTGGGGAGATCAACATAGAGAAGTATCTTGCCTCCGGCCTTATCGAGCAGGTCTGCTGCGGCGGCGAATCCGGCGACAAGGCGCGGGTCTGCGACTTCAACTGGGTCAGGGAGCTGCGGCGGCAGTGCGTCAGGAGGGGGGTGCCCTTCATCTTCCGGCAGACCGGAGCGGCGTTTCTGAAAGACGGCAGGCTCTACCGGCTGGAGCGGCGCTTGCAGATACCCCAGGCGGAGAAGTCCGGTTACAGCTACGTCCCCGGCACAGGCTGCGCCGAGAAGATACGGTATACTCTCCCGGAGCGGGGGGCGCTGTTCGCAAGGCTGGCAAGGTCGGATTTCCGCAGCAGGTTCCGCCTCACCGATAAGGACAGGGAGTACATCGCCGCCAAAGGCATGGAGACTGTCCTCTCCCACGCGGCGGACTTCGTCGCTCAAAAGCTCGCCCCTGAGAACCCCCGCAACGACGGCAGGCAGACCCCAATGCGGGGGCATCCGGTGTTCATCGCCCAGCACGCCACGGCCTGCTGCTGCCGGGGGTGCTTGGAGAAGTGGCACAACATCCCCTCCGGCAAGGAGCTGGATCTGGTGGAGCGGGAGTACATCGTGGGGGTGCTGATGGACTGGATAGAGCGGGAGCTTAAGTCTTGACAGAGCTGCCGGGGCGTGGTATACTTTTAGCAGCATATTTTAAAAAGGAGATACGGTTATGAAAAGAACACTTGCGGCTTTGTTTTCACTTGTTATGGCGCTGACTGTATTTGCAGGCTGCGGCAGCGACAGCTCATCTGCGGGGGCGGCATCACAGGCTCCGGCGGTCACGGCTGCGGAGAGCACTGCTGATACGGCCTCTGCCCTCACAGAGCCGGACTTTCTTGACAAGCTCACCGGCGGGACGACTGACTACTACAACATGAGCCTGGCGGATTTCAGCGCGGCGGCGGGGTATGAGCTCTCGCAGAAAAACTGCACAGTCTTCTCCGACGAGGGGAACGGCGACCTCTACGCCAAGTACTTCGTGGGCAGGAAAAACAGCATCCTCGGGGGCAGGGTCAGCCTTGCCAAGGAGTACGACACCTTCTGCACCGTGACCTTCAAGGGCGACAAGCTCAAGAAAATGACGGTAAGGCTTGAGGGTCTCACCCAGGAGGAGGCTGATGCGGTGCTGGACGGTTTCCTCAAGGCTCTGGAGGGCAAGCTGCCGGAGGGGTATGCGGCCTTCAAGCCGGTGGAGCACAAGAAGTCCCGGGAGGTGGGCTACACCAAGGAGAAGGACGACTTCTGCGTTTCCATGAAGCGTGATGACACCCTTGACGGAGACTTCTATGCTGAGTTCGGTCTGGAGGTCTATGCCGAGAGGTACGGGATGTAAGGGCAATGACAGTGACCGCAGAGTTCTTTGGCAGCTCTGCGGTCATTTCTGTTGTACGTCAGGCGGCGGGCATATCGCAACTATCGGTCAGCCCTTGCTTAAAACCGCAGTTTCGCGCTTGATTTCTTGCCTCTCCCGGTATACAATATACTCAGAATACTATACCGAACAAAGGAGAGATATATCATGATAAGAACAGCTCAGACCGAAAACGGCACAGTCCGCGGCCTTCCCGCCGCAGACCCCAGGATAACCTCCTTCAAGGGTATACCCTTTGCCGCTCCCCCTGTGGGCGACAACCGCTGGCGTGCCCCTCAGCCCTGCGAAAACTGGGAGGGGGTCAGGGACTGCTTTGAGTTCGCGCCGATCTCGGTGCAGGACACCCCCGGCCTCGGCACCGATATCTACTGCCGGGAATGGCACGTTGACCCCGAGATACCCATGAGCGAGGACTGTCTCTACCTCAACGTCTGGACAAGCGCCAAAACATCCTCCGAGCGTCAGCCGGTGCTGGTGTGGTTCTTCGGGGGCGGGTTCCAGTGGGGCTACACCTCGGAAATGGAGTTCGACGGCGAGCGCATCGCAAGGCGCGGCATCGTCGTGGTGACGGTCAATTACAGGCTGGGAGCCTTCGGTTTTCTGGCTCACCCGGAGCTGACTGTATCACAGCCCGAGGCTCCCGCCAACTTCGGCAGCCTCGACCAGCAGGCGGGGCTCAAATGGGTCAAGCGCAATATTGCGGCCTTCGGCGGCGACCCCGACTGTATCACTATCGCGGGTCAGTCGGCGGGAGGCGGCAGCGTTATGGCGCAGATGGCCTGCAAGGACAACGAGGGGCTGTTTCAGCGGGCGACTGTCCTCAGCGGGATGTTTGCCTCGCCCTACACAGTCAACGATTTCTTCATCCCCAAGAGCCTTGAACAGGCCGGTAAGCTGGGGGTTGAGCTCTTTGACTGTCTCGGCGTCAAGACCCTTGCCGAGGCGCGTGCCCTCGATGCGGACTTCATCAGGAGCAAGTACAGCGAGCTGAGAAACCAGGGCAGGATGTTCTTCTCTATCGTCAACGACGGGCATTTCTGCACTCAGGACGCTATGAAGGCCTTCCGTGAGGGTACCCGCTGCCGGGTGCCGGTGCTGGCGGGCAATACCGGGGACGAGTTCATGGAGATCATCCACGCTGCCGACGAGAACGCCCTGCGTGAGAAGGCTTCGGAGTACTTCGGCGAGGATGCTGAGCGTTTCCTGTCCTTCCCGGAGGCGGAGTTCCGCGCCGGTGACGGCTTTGCCCCGGTGAGTGCGCCGGAGCTGGGAGTCAAGTCCGCATTCCTGGGCGAGAGCAGCCTGCCGGAGGCCAAGGACTGCTACTACTACCGTTTCGTCCCCGATATCCCCGGCGACGACCACCCCGGCACCTTCCACTCCTGCGACCTGTGGTTCTTCTTCGAGACCCTTGCCAAGTGCAGTCGTCCCTATGAGGGCAGGCATTACGATATCGCAAGGCAGATCTGCGACTACTGGTGCAACTTCATCAAGACCGGCGACCCCAACGGCTTCGACTTAAACGGCAACAGGCTCCCCGAATGGCAGACCTACACCGGGGATAACCGCCGTGAGATGCAGTTCACACCCGACGGCGCCGTGCCCTCGGCGGACAACAGCGCGTTCATCAGGTTCCTGCTTGAACAGCTGGCTAAGAGGAGGTAAGAAAATGAAGAAACAGGCCTTCAACCCCTATCTCCCCAGCTGGGAGTACATCCCCGACGGCGAGCCCTATGTTTTCGGGGACAGGGTGTATGTCTACGGCTCCCATGACTTTTTCAACGGCTATGTCTTCTGCATGGGGGACTATGTCTGCTGGTCGGCACCTGTGGACGACCTGGGCAGCTGGCGCTATGAGGGGGTCATCTACCCCCGCAACGCCGACCCCATGAACAAGGAGGGCAATATGTGCCTCTACGCCCCGGACGTCACTGTGGGCCCCGACGGCAGGTACTATCTTTACTATGTGCTGGACAAAGTCGGCGTTATGTCTGTGGCGGTATGCGATACCCCTGCGGGCAAGTATGAGTTCTACGGCTGCGTCCACTACCCCGACGGCACCCGCTTAGGCGACCGCGAGGGCGACGAGCCCCAGTTCGACCCCGGCGTACTCACGGAGGGGGACGTTACCTACTTGTACAGCGGTTTCTGCGGCAGAGGGGACAAGTCCCGCACCGGTTCTAAGGTCGTGACCCTCGAGCCCGATATGCTCACTGTAAGGGATGAGCCTGTCCTTGTGGTGCCGGGCAGCGAATACAGCGCAGGCACAAGCTTTGAGGGGCACGCCTTCTTTGAGGCGTCCTCCATACGCAAGGTGAACGGCAAGTACTGCTTCATCTATTCCTCCGAGGTCATGCATGAGCTGTGCTACGCCATGAGCGATAAGCCCACCGAGGGCTTTGTCTACGGCGGCGTGCTGGTGAGCAATACCGACCTGCATATCGACAGCTATAAACCCGCCGACCTGCCTATGGCAATGGGCGCCAACAACCACGGCAGCCTTGTTGAGATAGGCGGGGAGCGGTACATCTTCTACCACCGCCACACCAACGGCACCTGGTATAGCCGACAGGGCTGCGCCGAGCGGATAACGCTCAACGATGACGGCAGCTTCACTCAGGCCATGATGACCTCCTGCGGGCTGAACGGCGGCCCCTTGGAGGGCAGGGGAGAGTACCCGGCGTACCTGGCCTGCAACCTCTTTACCCCGAAGCACTCGCTGTATTTAGGTGAGGCAAATGCGCCGAGGATAACCCAGGACGGCCGTGACGGCGACGAAGAACCGGGCTACATAGCGAACCTGACCGAGGGGAGCACAGCTGGGTTCAAGTTCTTTGACTGCAAGGGGATAAAGCAGGTGAGCGTGACCACGCGGGGGTATGCATTCGGGGCGAGCATTGAAGTCAAGACCGCGTGGGACGGTGAAGTGCTTGGGGTAATAAAGATAGACGCGACGAACGTATGGGAGACCTTCACAACGGAGTGCGCGATACCGGACGGAGTGAATGCGATATACCTGACGTACAGGGGCGGCGGAAGTGCGATGATGAAGTCGTTCACGCTGGCTTGATGAGGCTGAGACCCTGATCGCGGGGCGAACTCCGCTGGATGTATCTTCCTCAAGGCGCTGTACCTCTACTGGCGGGCCGCATCCGAATACTTTGTCTGTCAATAAGCGATCCCGCAACGAAAAGATCTGAGACAGGACCGAACTCACAGATCCACAAAGCATATCAGCAGGGTGGGGCGATGAGGGCAGCACTCACACGAACAAAACAGCATATGTCCCAAAAACAGGACATATGCTGTTTTAATATATAATGTAACAGTCCAAAAATCAGGACAGCATATCGCTCATGGCGTACAGTCCGGCGGGCTTGCCGCTGAGGAATACAGCTGCGTTCACCGCGCCTACTGCGAATACCGACTTGGAGTGAGCCTCGTGCTTGAGGGTAACTACCTCGTCGCGGCCCGCAAAGATGATCTCGTGCTCGCCTACTATCGTGCCGCCCCGGATCGAGTGCATACCGATCTCGGTCTTGCTGCGCTTGGCGCGGACAGAGTGGCGGTCGTAAACGTAGGTGTAGGGCTTTTCAAGCTCTGCGTTGATGGCGTCGGCAAGCATGATAGCCGTGCCGCTGGGTGCGTCCAGCTTCTGGTTGTGATGCTTCTCAACGATCTCAATGTCGAACTGCCCCCCAAGTACCGAAACAGCCTTCTTGGCAAGCTCCGCCATGAGGTTGATGCCCAGGGACATATTGAAGGTGAAGAATACCGGGATCTGCTCGGCTGCCTTGTGTATCTGCGCGATCTGCTCCTGAGAGTAGCCGGTGGTGGCAACTACTACCGCAACGCCGTTGGTCATGCAGTAGTCAAGCATATCGTCCAGCACCGAGGGGTGGGAAAAGTCGATGATGACGTCGGGCTTTTCGGTCAGCGCAGCAAAGCTGTGGAAGATCGGGAACTGCGCCCCGCCCGCAAGCTTGTCGATGCCCGCGATGACCTCGCAGTCGCTGCGTGAGCTGACTATGTCCGCGATGACCCTGCCCATGTGTCCGCAGGCACCGCAAATTACAACTTTGATCATTGAAAAACATCCTTTCCTATATAAATGGGGCGGTCAATGCCGCCCCGTTTTTGCGGATATTACAGCAGCGCCGTTACTTGATGAGTCCCAGCTTTGCCATGGTAGCCTCCAGCTTTGCCTTGTTGGCGTCGCTGAGCTCCGAGAGAGGCATCCTGCAGGGGCCTGCCTTGAAGCCCATAGCGTTCAGGGCGTGCTTTACGGGTATGGGGTTTACGTCGCAGAACAAGTCCTTTGCAAGCTGCTGGAGCTTGAACATCTTAGTCCTTGCCTGGGGATAGTCGTTTTCGAGACAGAGGGTGGCAACTTCGTGGGTCTCGAAGGGCATAACGTTGGAAAGTACCGAAATAACGCCCTTTGCGCCCAGCGCCATGATCGGGAGTATCTGGTCGTCGTTGCCGGAGTAGATGTCAAGGCTGTCGCCGCAGAGAGCAGCGATCTGTGCGATCTGGCTGATGTTGCCGCTGGCCTCCTTGATAGCTACGATGTTGTCGATCTTGGCAAGCTCGATGCAGGTCTCGGGAGTGATGTTCACACCTGTTCTCGAGGCTACGCTGTATACGATGATCGGCAGAGATACGCTCTCGGCAATGGCCCGGTAGTGCTTTACAAGACCTGCCTGGGAACACTTGTTGTAGTAGGGGGTCACCAGCAGCAGCGCGTCTGCGCCCAGCTTCTCGGCCTCCTTGGAGAGGTTTACCGCATAGCGTGTGTCGTTGGAGCCGGTGCCTGCGATGACCGGAACTCTCTTTGCGGTCTTCTCAACGGCATACCTGATGCACTCGATATGCTCCTCGTCGGACATGGTGGCGCTCTCGCCTGTGGTGCCGCAGATGATGATAGCGTCGGTGCCGTTGTCGATGTTGAAATCTATCAGGCGGCCCAGCTCGTCGTAGTTGATAGAGCCGTCCTCATTGAACGGTGTTACGATTGCAACGCCGGCGCCTGTGAAAATAGTCTTCTTCATTTAAGTCACTCCTTAAATAAGTGTAGTGGTTCAGTCGAAATAACCCTTTGCAGCCAGCAGCTCGGCAAGCAGTACAGCGCCGCCTGCTGCACCTCTCAGCGTGTTGTGGGAGAGGCATACGAACTTGTAGTCATACTGCGTATCCTCGCGGAGACGGCCGATAGATACAGCCATACCGCCTTCAAGATCGCGGTCGAGCTTGGCCTGGGGCCTGTTGTCCTCCGTGAAGTAGTTGAGGAACTGCTTGGGAGCGGAGGGCAGCTCCAGCTCCTGAGGAACGCCCTTGAAGTTCTTCCAGATCTCCAGCATCTGCTCCTTGGAGGGCTTCTTCTCAAAGCTTACGAATACAGCAGCCGTGTGACCGTCGGAAACGGGAACTCTCAGGCACTGAGCCGTGATAGAGGGCTCCGCTGCGGGAACGATCTTGTCGCCCTCGATCTTGCCCCAGATCTTCAGAGGCTCCTTCTCGGACTTCTCCTCCTCGCCGCCGATGTAGGGGATAACGTTGTCGATGATCTCGGGCATCGTCTCGAACGTTCTGCCTGCGCCGGAGATAGCCTGATACGTGCAGACCAGAGCCTTCGTTACCTTGAACTCATCCATGAGGGGAGCAAGGGCGGGAACATAGCTCTGCAGCGAGCAGTTGGACTTGACTGCGATGAAACCTCTCTTGGTGCCGAGACGCTTTCTCTGAGCTGCGATGATCTCGATATGCTCGGGGTTGATCTCAGGGATCACCATGGGAACATCCTCCGTGAATCTGTGAGCGGAGTTGTTGGATACGATGGGGCACTCAGCCTTGGCGTACTTTTCTTCCAGTGCGCGGATCTCGTCCTTCTTCATGTCAACTGCGCAGAAGCAGAAATCCACCATGGATGCCAGCTTCTCAACGTCCTCCTCGGCGTTGAGGATCACCATATCCTTCATGGACTCGGGCATCGGATCCTTAAGCTTCCACTTGCTGCCTGCTGCCTCGGCATAGGTCTTGCCTGCGCTCCTTGCGGATGCTGCCAGAGCAACTACGTCGAACCAGGGATGCTTGTCAAGTATCAGAGAAAATCTCTGACCCACCATACCCGTTGCACCGATGATACCTACCTTGAATTTCTTCATTTTGAAAACACCCTTTCCTGTTCTTATGTGCCATTTGCCCAAAGTAAAAATGTTAACCGGGGGTCAAACTGCACAAAACATAAAATTTACAGAGATAATAAAAAAACCGGTTGAAAACCGGCGCATCATACAATATAATAGAAATGTTGACACAAATAAATTTATGCCGATAGCACTCCATCATAAGTATGATGACAACCGATGCTCTGTTAAAGCAGCAGTCAGCCACAGGCTCCCGACACCTGCGCTTCGGCGGTCGCACCTTTCACGTTTCCCATTAGCTCCGGTGGCCTGACGCTTAAAACGTCGGGAAACGCTAATCATCTTGACCGCGCCTCTATCTCTTAAACTACATAATAACAAATAAAAACTCACTTGTCAATAGGGAAGAGAAAAAATATCTGAATTTTTTGTTAATGCGGAAAATGGAATAACACCTCAAAAATCTATGCAACGGAGAATTAGTATGCTTGACATCAACAACATGAAACGCTCTGACTTTTTCTACGAGCTCCCGGAGGAGCTTATCGCCCAGACCCCTATCGAGCCCCGCAGCGCATCGCGGATGATGCTCATTGACCGCGCTTCGGGGGAGGTGTCCCACAGTCACTTCTACAATATATGCGACTGTCTGAAAAAGGGTGACCTGCTGGTGCTCAACGACAGCCGTGTCATCCCCGCCCGCATCTACGGCGAGAAAGAGGACAACGGCACCTTCATAGAGTTCCTGCTTTTGGAGCAGAAGGAGAACATGGTCTGGGAGATACTCTGCCGCCCGGGAAAGAAGGCCAAGCCGGGCACTCGCTTTTCTTTCGGCGGGGGCAAGCTCCGCGCCGAGATCGTGGACGTATTGGAGGACGGCAACCGCATCGCCCGGTTCGAGTGTGAGGGGAGCATTTTCGCAGTCCTCGACGAGATCGGTCAGATGCCCCTGCCCCCATACATCAAAGAAAAGCTTGAAGACAAGGAGCGCTATCAGACCGTCTACTCCAACGAGCTGGGCTCAGCCGCCGCGCCGACTGCGGGGCTGCACTTCACCAAAGAGCTGCTCTCTCAGATCGAGGCTATGGGGGTCAATATCGCCTATGTGACGCTGCACGTCGGGCTGGGGACCTTCCGCCCGGTGAAGGAGGACAAGGTCCTGGACCACAAGATGCACTCGGAGCATTACGAGCTCCCGGAACGCACCGCCCGGCTGATAAACGAGACCAGGCAAAATGGCGGGCGGGTCATCGCCGTGGGCACCACCTCCTGCCGCACACTTGAAAGCGTAGCCACTTTCCGGGGCTGCATCGAGCCCTGCGACGGCTACACCGATATATTCATCTACCCCGGGTATGAGTTCAAGGTGCTGGACGGCCTTATCACCAACTTCCACCTGCCGGAGAGCACCCTCATCATGCTGGTGTCGGCCTTCGCGGGTTATGAGAACACCATGAACGCCTACAAGATCGCCGTGGAGGAACGGTACAGGTTCTTTTCATTCGGTGACTGTATGCTTATAGTTTAGGAGGCAGATTTTATGGAATTCAAGCAGGGGCTGGGCTGGAAGGCCTGTTACGACGAAGAGAGAGACCTTTATACCGCAGAGAGGAGCTGGAGGGGGGCTTATCATCTTTACGAGATAAACAAGGATATTTATGATGAACTGGGCGATGAGGTACATGATCCCCACAAGGTGATAGGTCAGGGGCGTTGTCTGTTTGAATCCGACGACGATTATTACACCATGCCCTACTGCATCGCTCACGATGATAACTATGCTGAGATCGCGCCATGGTCTGACGCCAAAAGGCGTGCCGATGCTATGAATGAGTATTACAGAAAGAAACATGAGGAGGAGCAGGCTCAGAAAGCAAAGGATGAACAGCTTGTGAGTATGGCACCGCTGTACAAGGCTGTCCTCGACGCGGACAGAGCTCCGATCGTGCTATGCAAATGGGGGCATGAGATAGTATACATGAACCCCGCCGCCTGCGAGAGATACGCCAAGTGGGGAGGTGCGGAGCTGATAGGAAAGTCGCTGCTGGACTGCCATAACGAGGAATCCCGGAAGAAGATATCCAAGGTGCTGGACTGGTTCATGCTGTCTCACGACAACAACATAGTTTACACGTTCAGAAACGACAAGGAAAACAAGGACGTTTACATGGTGGCTCTGCGAAACGACAAAGGCGCTCTCATAGGCTACTACGAAAAGCATGAGTACCGTGACCGCGAGACCATGAAGCGCTACGATATAGGAGACTGACTTATGAAGATCATAAGTTTTTTCTCCGCTCCCGACAGAGAACACTGGCTATCCCGGCTGCGGCTCTGTGACTGGTCGGGCGGGAAGTGGCTCTGCGAGCTGATCGACAAGGGCTGGTTTTTCGAGACCGTGGGCAGCACCTCAAAGCTGCTGCTGCTGACCGACGGGGATAAGCTTGCCTCCTTCTGCTCCCTCTCCGAGCGCGACGACATCCCGGACTCCGGGCTCACGCCCTGGGTGGGGTTCGTGTTCACCTACCCGGAATACCGGGGCAGACGCTGCTTCGGGCAGCTGCTCTCCGAGTGCGAAAGTCTTGCCGCAGAGCAGGGCTTTGAGGCGCTCTACATCTCAACCGACCATGTTGGGCTCTACGAAAAGTACGGCTGCGAATACCTCCGTAATATGACCGATATGCGCGGCGGGGATTCGAGAGTATACATAAAAAGGACAGGTCAGCCATGACAGACAGAGTGCTGCTGACCGGGAGCAGCGAGGAAAGGATCAAAACCTGCCTTGAAGCGGCGGGCTGGCATAAGGGCCGCCGGGTGGACATGACCGGGATCAGGCGCTTCTACGCCTCCGGCGGCATCACGCTGCCTGCGGGAGCGGTGAGGTTTTTGCGGGAGTATCACGGCCTTACGCGAAGCTGGTATCTCAATATCCCGCTTGAAAAGCAGGCGGGCAGGGCCCCGGATATAGAGTTCAGCGTCTTCCCGGACGGCGGCTGGGCGACTGAGAGCTATTTCAAGCCCTGCTATGCGGAGGAATACGCCGAAGACCTGAAGACCATTTCCGACTGCGCCGGAGAGCCGCTGGTGTGGGTGGCGTCGATAGGCTACTACTACTCCGACAGTGTTTACATGGGCAGCACCGACAAGCTCTTCGTCCTCCGGGACGACGGCGTGATCCGAACATATTATTCGGTGACGGATATGCTCATGTGGGACTTCGACCACCACCCCGGCTGGGAATACGTTACCATGAGGCAAGACTAAACAACAAAGGGTGAAGCTATGTTTACACTACTGAAAACCGAGGGCGCTGCGCGGCGGGGACAGTTCGAGACTGTCCACGGCACCATACAGACCCCTGTATTTATGAACGTCGGCACCTCCGCTGCCATTAAGGGCGGCATCTCGTCCATAGACCTGGCAAACGACCTGAAAACTCAGGTGGAGCTGTGCAATACCTATCATCTCCACGTCCGCCCCGGGGATGAGATCATATACAAAATGGGCGGACTGCACAAGTTCATGAACTGGCACAAGCCCATACTCACCGACAGCGGCGGGTTCCAGGTCTTCTCGCTGGCAAAGCTCAGGAAGATCAAGGAGGAGGGCGTGACCTTCAACTCCCACGTTGACGGCAAGCGCATATTCATGGGGCCGGAGGAGAGTATGCAGATACAGTCGCATCTTGCCTCGACTATCGCCATGGCCTTTGACGAGTGCGTTGAGAACCCCGCTCCCCCGGAGTACGCCAAGTCCTCCTGTGAGCGCACCACCCGCTGGCTCATACGCTGCATCAACGAGATGAAGCGCCTCAACTCCCTGCCGGAGACCATAAATCCTCATCAGATGCTGTTCGGCATCAATCAGGGCTGCACCTACGACGAGCTGCGCATAGAGCACATGAAGACTATCCGGAAACTGCCTCTTGACGGCTTCGCCATAGGCGGCCTTGCGGTAGGGGAGCCCACCGAGGTGATGTATCACGTCATCGAGCAGGTGGAGCCCTTCATGCCCAAGGACAAGCCCCGGTATCTCATGGGTGTGGGTACCCCCTCCAACATCATCGAGGCGGTGTACAGGGGGATAGATTTCTTCGACTGCGTAATGCCCTCCCGCAACGCACGCCACGGCAGTGTCTTCACCTGGAACGGCCTCATGCACATACCCAACAAGCGCTACGAGCTGGACGAGCGCCCCCTCGATACCGAGTGCGACTGTCCCACCTGCCGCAATTTCTCCCGCTCCTACATCCGGCACCTGTTCAAGTCCGGGGAGCAGCTGGCGGGACGGCTCACGGTGCAGCACAATCTCTACTTCTACAACACTCTGACCGAGCGCATCAGAGAGGCGCTGGACAACGGCACGTTTACGGAGTTTCGGAACAAGTATTCACCGCTGCTGGCGTCCAAGCTGGAGGATTGACAATGAGTGATAAGGGTAACAGAAACAAAGAATTCACCACCAAAGAAGGCATAGGCGTGCTGTTCAATGCGCTGCTGTATGTGGTATGGTTCGCAGCACCGGTCATCCTGCTGGGAGTCCTGATGGCGGGGGTCGTAAACGGAGAGTTTATTTACGCCCTGATATGTCTGCCGCTGCTTGTGATATGGGTGGTGGTCACCAGGGTGACTTCAAAGAAATTTGATAAGCACGTCGAAAAAGAAGCCGAGAAGTATAAAGAGCAGTACGTCACCTCCTACGAGGTCAACTGCGGCTGGCTGGGTACGCTGCGCTTTGACTATGACCGGCGCATCAGGCAGAGCGTGCTGCAGGGCAGTCTCCCGCCTATATTCTCTGAGGGGGAGGCCCCGAAGCTTGCCTCCACCGCCGAGCGTGTGAACGGCGCCCTTGTGGAGCAGACCGTCAACAGGCTCTTTGCCGAGCGGGGGCTCATCTATCAGACCGCCATGCAGGAGTTTGAGCGGGTGGTAAAAGAGATGCCGGATTTCAGCATACTCTTTGAAAGGGTCTATCCCACCGGGCTGAAGCTCCTTGATGTGAGCATCTCGGACAGCAGCGTGAACTGCGAACTGGTGTTCCTGGGGCTGGAGGGCGATCTCTTTGCCACGGTCAGCTTTGAAAGCGGATTTGTGGGTTACAAATACTATTTACACGGTGATGAAGATGTTTAAACTTGCAGTATTCGACCTTGACGGAACTCTCGTCAATTCAATTTTTGACCTTGCCGACGCCGTGAATACGGCGCTTTCGGAGAAGGGCTATCCCGTCCACGAGACGGATGAGTATTACTTTATGGTAGGCAACGGCGCCAAAAAGCTCTGCGAGCGAGCCCTCCCGGAGGACAGGCGCACCGAGGAGGAGATAGTGAGCCTGCAAAGGCGTTTCTCCGAGGTCTACGCCCAAAACTGCCTCAACAAGACCCGCCCCTACGAGGGTATGCCGGAGCTGGTGAAGCGCCTGCGCGAGGCGGGGATAATGTGCGCGGTAGCGTCCAATAAACCGGACAGTTTCTCCGGGGAGATAGTCGCAGCGCTGTTCCCGGAGGTCAGATTCGATCTTGTCCGGGGCAAGCGCGACGGCGTACCCACCAAGCCCCAGCCTCAGATAGTCTACAACATCGCCGCCGAGCTGGGCGCCGACCTTGCGGAGGCTGTGTTCATCGGGGACAGCTGCGTTGACGTGCAGACCGCCCACAACGCCGGCCTGCCCTGCATAGGCTGTGTATGGGGTTTCCGGGGGGAGGCTGAGCTGAAAGCCAACAACTGCGAGTACATAGCTCAGACCCCTGATGACATATTCAGGATCATAGCCGGCGGCTGATTGCCGTTATCCGGTATTGAAAGGTGGTGCAGCGATGCTGTTATACGAATACCCGCCCAAGCTGAACCGTCAGCAGCGGCAGCAGAAGGCTCTCAGCGACCTGACGGAGCACAAGAAGATGCGCAAGGCGCTGTACCGCAATCTGCTCATCGGCTGCGGCATCGGGGTGATAGCGTTTTTCGTGCCGGTGGCAGTGGTCAGGATACTATTGCTGCTCATCGCCTGCGGGAACATCGCCGTGGCGCTGCTTTTGTACCGCTATTCCGCCATGAGCCGCGACACCGAATGCTACACCCGCATATACGACGATTATATTGAACACAAGCAGGGAAGTCTGCTCACCGGGAAGTACATGGAGGTCGTCATAGAATACGAGGATGTTGAAAAGACCGAGCAGGACCCCCAGGGTAGGCTGGTCTTCACCCTCTGCAAGGATGCCGCGATAATAGTCAAGGGCACCACAAAGCGTGCGGCGAAGGAGCTTGAACACGATCAGATCACCCTGACCTTTCAGGATACCCGCGCAAAGCTTTTCCTGATAAACGAGCTGCATGAGAAGATAAAGTACCCCAAGAAAAACTACAACGTCATCGAGGACGAGGAAGACGAGGACGACCTCTGGGATCCCCTCCACAAGCACGGTTTGTAAATTTTTTGTTATGCCCTTGCAATCTGCGGGGATTTGTGATACTATTGTACTGTATTGAATATCGCACAAACACGGTGACCAAGAGAGTAAGCTCCGTCACAAGCCTTTTCAGAGAGGACTGCGTATGCTGAAAGCAGTTCAGGGCAGACTGAGCCGAAGTTCACTTGCGAGTGGCCCTGCCGAAGCCTTCGGTTGTAAGCGGGGACGTTGAGCCTGCGTTAAGGGCGCGGGAGTGTTGGCTCCTTACGACGATAGGTGGTTTATAAGCAAGCAAAGGCTTGTCCTGTTTTGTCAGGGCAGGTCTGTTTTTTGTACACGGCATATCCTTATTATTCTGACGAGCTGAGGCGATCTGATTGTCATACACCGTAAAGAAAATGTCTCCCGCGCTGGCGGAGGATTACTTCGACTTCTTTGAGAACCGCGCCTTCTCAGACGGTTCGCCATTCTATCCTTGCTACTGCACCGCATACAATATGAGCAAGGAGCGCATCGACCGGGAGTTCAACTGCAAGTGCAAGGAATACGGCGGCGGTGACGAGGGCTGGAAACGCGCCCTGCGGGAGTGTGCCGACCGCATGGTCAGCGCTGACGAGGTGCAGGGCTATCTGCTCTACGACGGCGGGACCGTTGTGGGTTGGTGCAACGCCAACGACAGGCTCAGCTACTACCGGGTGAGCGAATTTGACCCCTCAAACACACCCCCGGACGAGGGCTGCGGCTACTGCGGGGAGAGGGGCATCATCAAGTCGGTGGTGTGCTTCGAGATCGCCCCGGACTACCGCGGGAAGGGTCTTGCGTCGATGCTGCTTAACAAGGTCTGCGAGGACGCCAGAGTCCAGGGCTACACCTACGTTGAGGGCTACCCCGCCAATGACGGCGGCTACGACGGCATCGCCTTCACCGGCCCCGTGAGGCTCTATGAGAAGCTGGGCTTTGAGGTATATGAGCAGAAGGAAGACTACGCCATAGTGCGCAAAAAGCTGTAAAGCCATGGAGTTCAGACTTGTCTTCGACACCATACCGGAGCAGTTCGACCGGTACAGGGTGCGTTACAGCCGGGAGCTCTTCGACTGCCTTATCGGCAGCGCTCACATCGGCAGGGGCACCAAGGTGCTTGAAATAGGCCCCGGCACCGGACAGGCCACCGATCCGGTACTGGACACCGGCTGCGACTACACGGCGATAGAGCTGGGGAAAAACTTCGCGCAGCTTTTGCACCAAAGATACGGCAGCCGGGAAAACTACAAGCTGATAAACGGCGATTTCATCACCCACGACTTCGGGGATGAGAAGTTCAACCTGATCTACTCGGCGGCGGCTATCCAGTGGATACCGGAGGATACAGCCTTTGGCAAGTGCTTTGAGCTGTTGAAAAGCGGCGGTATGCTGGCCATGATGTACCTGAGCGCCGATTACCGAAGCCCCGACCCGGAGCTGTTCGCGGACATACAGAAGGTCTACGACAGGTACTTCGAGCGCAGCTGTCAGCACGGGAAATTCGACTACGACAACGCCCCGGCCTACGGCTTCACGGAGCCTGTGACCAGGTGCTTTAAGGGCAGGCGGGAATACACCGCCGACGAGTACCTTAACTACATCGGCACCCACAGCGACCATATCGTGCTGGAGGAGCCCAACAGAACGCCTTTCTTCGAGGGGCTGCGGGAGGCTGTGCTGCGGCATGGAAATAAAGTGGTGTACGAGGATACCTACATACTTAAAACAGTTATAAAGCCGTGAGGTGAGGACAATGGACTGTGAGATAAGGGACATGGAGCTGTCTTCTCTCCCGGAGTACGCGGAGCTTTTCAAGTCGGTGTTCAACGCCGACCCCTGGAACGACGCATGGACGACCGATACCGCAGCTCTGCGGATAGAGAACATGATGCGCACCAATACCTTCGCGGGGCTGGCGCTTTACAGCGGAGGCGAGCTCAAGGGCATCATCTTCGGGCAGAAGGAGCAGTATTTCAACGGCATACATTTTCAGATACAGGAGTTCTGCGTCAGGACGTCAGAGCAGGGCAGAGGCTACGGCAAGGCGCTGCTTGACGGGCTGAAAAAGCGGCTCTCGGATATGGGCGCTGTGAACATCTTCCTGATAACCGCCCGGGGCGAGAGGACGGAGGGCTACTATCAGAGGCAGGGCTTCGTCACCTCGGACTATATGATACTCATGACCAACAACAGCTTTCAGTCAGACGGTTCTGACAATTGATACAGCAAATAATTTTAGGAGGAATAAAAATGAAGGAACAGCTCAAAAGCATTGAACAGCGTGCCAAGGCGGAGCTTGAACAGGTCTCCGACATCAAGCTGCTCGAGGACATCAGAGTCAGGTTTTTAGGCAAGAAGGGTGAGCTCACCGGCATACTCAAACAGATGGGCAAGCTCTCCGCAGAGGAAAGACCTGTTATCGGTCAGTTGGCAAACACCGTCCGCGCCGATATCGAGGCCGCCATTGCAGATAAGCAGGCGCTTATCAAGTCGGAACTGGCTGAGAAGAAACTGGCCTCCGAGAGGCTGGACGTAACTCTCCCCGGCAAGACCCCCAAGGTGGGCAGACCCCACCCCCTCAACGCAGTACTCGCAGAGGTGGAGGAAGTCTTCCTCGGCATGGGCTTTGACATCGTTGAAGGCCCCGAGGTGGAGAGCGACTACTACTGCTTCGAGGCACTGAATATGCCCAAGCACCACCCCGCCCGCGATACTCAGGATACTTTCTACATCAACGAGAACGTGCTGCTGCGCACCCAGACCTCGTCGGTCCAGATCAGGACCATGGAAAAGAAAAAGCCCCCTATCAGGATAATCTCCCCGGGACGTGTTTACCGCTCCGACGCCGTTGACGCCACCCATTCGCCTATCTTCCACCAGATCGAGGGACTTGTCATCGACAAGGGCGTGACTATGGCTGACCTCAAAGGCACCCTCGAGCTGCTGATGAAGCGCCTCTACGGCGAGGAGGCCAAGATCAGGCTCCGTCCTCACCACTTCCCCTACACCGAGCCCTCGGCAGAGGTAGACCTGATGTGCTTCAACTGCCACGGCAAGGGCTGCTCCATGTGCAAGCATGAGGGCTATGTGGAGCTTCTCGGCGCAGGCATGGTGCATCCCAAGGTGCTTGAAGAATGCGGCATCGACCCGGAGGTATATTCCGGTTTCGCCTTCGGCATCGGCCTGGAGCGTATCACCATGGGCAGATACAGCATCAACGATATGCGTCTGCTGTACGAGAACGATATGAGATTTCTGGAGCAGTTCTAAGGGAGGTAAAAGAATATGGATCTTTCAATGAGATGGCTCAAGGATTATGTTGATCTTAAAGCCGATGTAAAACAGTTCTGCTCGGATATCACTATCTCGGGCTCTAAGGTAGAATCCTACGGCGAGGAGGGCGCCTATCTCTCCAATGTGGTCGTGGGCAGGGTAGAGGAGATCGAGCGTCACCCCGACTCGGATCATATGTTTGTATGCCAGGTGAATGTGGGCGCAGAAGAGCTGGTGCAGATCGTCACCGGCGCTCAGAACGTCAACAAGGGCGACTATGTACCTGCGGCGCTTCACAAGTCCACCGTGCTCCATGAGGGCAAGGAGGTCAAGATCACCAAGGGCAAGCTCCGCGGCATCGCCTCCAACGGTATGCTCTGCTCCCTGTCCGAGCTGGGACTGACCGTGCATGACTTCCCCTACGCTATTGAGGACGGCATCTTCATCCTGGGCGACGACTGCGACAAAACTCTCGGCATGGATATCCGCGAGGCTATCGGATTTAACGATACTACTGTCGAGTTCGAGATAACCTCCAACCGTCCCGACTGTATGTCGGTGATAGGTCTTGCAAGAGAGACCGCCGCCACCTACGGCATCCCCTACAACGTTAAAAAGCCCGAATACAAGGGCATCGACGGCGATGTGAACGACTACCTCAAGGTCGCCATCCACAACACCGACCTTTGCAAGAGGTACATCGGAGCTATCGTCAAGAACGTCAAGATAGAGCCCTCCCCCCGCTGGATGAGAGAGCGTCTCCGCGCCAGCGGCGTGCGCCCTATCAATAACCTGGTGGATATCACCAACTTTGTAATGCTCGAATACGGCAGACCCATGCACGCCTTTGACCTCCGCTATGTGGAGGGCGGCGAGATCAATGTGAGAAATGCCGCAGAGGGGGAGAAGATCACCACCCTCGACGGCGTGGAGAGGACCCTCACCTCGAATATGCTGGTCATCGCCGACGCTAAGAAACCTGTGGCCATAGCGGGCATCATGGGCGGCGAGTACAGCGGCATCATGGAGGACACCACCACTGTTGTCTTCGAGTCGGCCTGCTTTGACGGCGCCTCTGTAATGACCACCTCCAAGAAGCTCGGTATGCGCACCGATGCCTCCGCAAGATACGAAAAGGGTCTCGACCCCCACGAGTGCTACGAGGCGCTGATGCGTGCCTGCCAGCTGGTCGAGGAGCTGGGCGCAGGCGAGGTCATCCGCAATTACATCGACTGCAACTACCAGTCCGAGGAACCCCGCACAGTAGAGTTCAACGCCGACTGGATCAACCGTTTCCTGGGCACCGATATCCCCGAGGCACAGATGATCGAGTACCTCAACAGACTGGAGATCAAGGTGGAGAACGGCAAGGCCATTTCTCCCTGGTTCAGGATCGACCTGGGCGTCAAGGCCGATATCGCCGAGGAAGTCGCCCGCCTCTACGACTATAACAACATCCCCGACACCATCATCCGGGGCGTTGCCGAGGCCAAGCTGACTGACAAGCAGAAGTTCGAGCGCAGCATCAGACAGGCTCTGATCGCTATGGGCATCAACGAGATCGCCACATTCTCCTTCATCTCCCCCAAGTACTTCGACAAGATCAGACTGCCCGAGGATTCCAAGCTCCGCAATACAGTCAAGATCATCAACCCCCTGGGCGAGGACACCAGCGTCATGAGGACCACCGTTCTGCCCTCCGTATGCGAGGTGCTGGCACGCAACTACAACTTCCGCAACCCCGAGGCATATGTCTTTGAAATGGCAAGCGAGTACCTGCCTGTTGAGGGTCAGGAGCTCCCTGTGGAGCCTGTACGCCTCGGCATCGGCGTTTACGACACTCAGGACAGCTTTGATTTCTTCGACCTCAAAGGCATCGTGGAGGGCATCATGAAGAAGGCCGGCGTCACCGGCTATGAGGTATCCCGTCCCGGCGAGAACTGCACTTTTGACGAGGTGGTATCCTTCCACCCCGGAAGGTCTGCGGTGATAAGCTGCGACGGCGTTGAGCTGGGCATCTTCGGTGAGCTTCATCCGGCTGTATGCGAGAACTACGGCATCGGCACCCGCGCCTACGCTGCCAAGATCAACATTCCCGAGCTCATGGAGAAGGGCACCGATGAGCACAAGTACACCCCGCTGCCCAAGTTCCCCGCCACCACAAGAGATATCTCCGTTCTCTGCGACGCTGAGCTCCCGGCGGCAGAGCTTGAAAAGGCTATCCGCGGCGCAGTAGGCGGCATACTGGAGAAGGTCACCCTCTTTGACGTCTACACCGGCGAGCAGATCGGCGAGGGCAAGAAGTCCGTTTCCTACTCCATTTCCATGCGCTCCCACGAGGGTACTCTCACCGACGAACAGGCTGACAAGGCTATGGAGAAGGTAGTCAAGGCACTGGCTGCGCTCGGTGCCGAGAGACGATAAATATAGACAAAATCCACAAATCAAGCGCCGTTCAATTATGCTCTATGCCTAATTTTTTATAAAACTATTGTTATTTTAAGCTTTTTGTTATATAATAGTATCAGGTCAACAAATCGTACAGTTGGCATAAAGGAGATGAACATATGCACGAACAGACAATGGAGTTTTCGGTCGTCAAGGATAATAAAGCAGAGATCAAGAAGAACCTGACGATCATTTACGATGCTCTGAAAGAGAAGGGCTACAACCCCATAAACCAGATAGTAGGCTATATCCTCTCCGAGGATCCCACCTACATAACCACCTACAACAAGGCTCGGAGCCTGGTTCGTCATATAGACAGAGATGAACTGCTCCAGGAGCTTGTGAGGTCTTATCTTGACGTTTGATGCTGTGAAATAAAATTGCCGGCTTCGCTGTGAATGGCGAAGCCGGTTTTTTACGTTTCAGCTTATATGAAGCACATCATGTCGCTGGGATCGGCGCAGCGTTCCTTGTACTCTTTTATCAGGTCGGCGAGGGTCAACTGCTGGGTGAAGCTTCGCATATAGCCGTTGAGCTTGTCCCAGAGGGAGGTGTTCACCGAGGCGCGGATGTCGTCCCCCTGCGCCTCGTCCCCCTCGAAAGTGTCGGAGAGTATGGTGTTGTCCAGGGCGTTGAGTATCTCCGAGAGGTAGATCTTGTCCGCCGGCCGCGACAGCTGATAGCCGCCCCGGGAGCCTTTTAGCCCCTTGACGAAGCCCCCCTGCCTGAGCCCCAGTATGATCTGTTCGAGGTACTTCTGAGACACCCTCTGCCTCTCGGCGATCTCCGCCGACGAGACTGTGCCGCCGTTTTCGGTGCTCACCGCGATGTCCGCCAGCGTCACGATGCCCAGCTCAACTCTTGTGGAGACCTTCATTTCATTCCTCTCCTTTCCTGTTCTGGTCAAGCAGCTTGTCCATGGTGTTCCAGCTCAGCAGAGCGCATTTCACCCGCGCAGGCATCTTCGAGACGTTCTGCAAAGCCCCCGCTTCCTCCAGTTCTTCAAGCTCATCCTCGGTGATCTCACCGCTTATCATCCGCCGGAACAGCCCGGTGTAGTGCTTGGCCTCCTCGGGGGTCTTGCCGATGATGAGATCCAGCATTATGTCCGCGCTGGCCTGGGATATGGCGCAGCCAAGCCCTGTGAATGAGCCGTCCGCTATGACGCCGTCACGGATATCCAGGTGCAGCTCTATGTCGTCGCCGCAGGTGGGATTGAGCCCCTTGCAGACGTGGGTCGCTCCGGGCAGGTCGTGTCTGTGGAGCGGGTGAAGATTGTGGTCGGCAAGTACCTCGCCGTAAAAGCTATCCGTCATAGCCCATTCGCCTCCTTATTGTTTTTAATGTGCCGATGAACCGCCTGATGTCCTCCTCGTCGTTGTAGAATGCAAGGCTCAGCCTCGCCGTTGACTGCACTCCGAGGTACTGGTGGAGCGGCTGTGCGCAGTGGTGTCCGGCGCGGATCGCGATGCCGTCCGCGTCGAATATCGCCGCGATATCGTGGGGGTGTACCCCGTCTATGGTAAAGGTCAGTATGCCGTGATGCTCCGAGGCTTTCTCGGAGCCGATGATGTTGACGTGGGGTATCTGCTTCATCTCGCTGAAGGCAAGCTCTGTCAGCTCACGCTCCCGGCTCACGATGCGGTCAAAGCCGATCTCGCTGATGTAGTCGATAGCCGCCGCCAGTCCAACCGCGCCGCCGGCGTTGACGGTGCCTGCCTCGAATTTGTGGGGCAGCTCCGCGAAGGTTGCGCTGTCTCTCGTAACGTACTCGATCATCTCGCCGCCGTAGTGGAAGGGCGGCATACTGTTTAGCAGCTCCCGCCTGCCGTAAAGCACGCCTATGCCCATGGGTGCCATGAGCTTGTGCCCCGAGAATACCAGGAAATCTACCCCCAGCTCCTGCACGTTTACCGGCATATGAGGCACGCTCTGTGCGCCGTCGCAGACGGTGAGGGTGCCGTTTTCCCGGCATATCCGGGCGAACTCTGCCACCGGGTTGAGCCGTCCCAGCACGTTTGACACCTGCGCCATGGCAAAGAGCTTTGTGCGGGGAGTGAGGGCGGCTTTGAGGGCGTCGGGAGTGTATTCGCCACGGCTGTCACATTCGAGATATTTCAGCACGGCGCCCTTTTCTTTGGCAAGCGCCTGCCAGGGCAGCAGGTCGGAGTGATGCTCCGAGATCGCTATGAGTATCTCGTCCCCTGCAAGAATATTAGCCCGCCCCCAGGAGTATGCGATCAGGTTGAGTCCCTCTGTTGCACCCCTGGTGAAGACTATCTCCTGAGTGCTTTCGGCTCCTATGAACCTGCGAACGGTCTCCCTTGCGTCCTCGTAAGCCTCGGTGGATCTCACACCGAGATCGTATAGCCCCCGCAGGGGATTGGCGTTGCACTCCCGGTAGTAGTTTTCCTCGTCCTCAAGGACTTTGAGGGGTTTCTGCGTGGTGGCGGCATTATCCAGGTAGACCAATTCTTTGTACACTTGAAATACCGGGAACTGTGCCTTCGACATAAGCTCACTCATCTTCCTCACCCCTCCCAAGGGAAGCTTTTATCCGCTGCTCGGTGACGCTGTCGCCGATAAGTCTGATAACTCTGTCAGTCCTCGACTGCGCCAGCAATGCAAGTATTTTATCCTCGGGTATGCCCCGCGAACGCATATAGAAGACCTGCTTTTCGTCCACTCGCCCGATGGATGCACCGTGGCTGCCTTCCACATCTTCCTCCGCACAGAGGATCAGCGGAACGGTCTTGTTGACGGCGCTGCCGCCCAGCATCAGCACGTCCTCCCGCTCCTCGCCTTTGGCGCCGGAAGCCCCGGACTTGAAGTCGATAGTGCCCTTGAAGATCTTGAAGGCCTCGCCGCTGAGCACGCCCCTCACGTCGATGCGGGAGGTGCTTTTTCTGCCGGACTGCTCGGTGAGCAGGTTCAGATCGAGGCGGTCTTTGCCCCTCAGTTCGTAGGCGATATCGGCGGTGAATTCCGACCTGGCACCCTGCTCTACAGCGATCTCGCTGACAGTCCCGCTGCCCCCGAGATAGAGCTGCACCAGCGAGAAACGCGCCCTCGTCCCCAGCTCCGCCCTGACTTTGGTGACGGTCTCTGCTTTGCTGTCGAAGACCTCCACAAGCTTTACATCCGAACCGTCAGCGGCGCTGACGTTCACCTCAAAGCTTGTGCTGCTGTCCGAATTATTGTACAGTATCACGGTGCTCCTTTGGTTTTCCGCGACGGATAGCTTGTATGAAGAGCCTTCCTGCACATCGAGCCTTGCGATCCCGTCATCGGCACTTATATAGGCAGTTTCATATTGTTTTACGGTATGCTCCGAACCGTTCACTCCCAGCCATGAAAAAGTCGGCACCGGAAGTATGTTAAGCATTGTCTTTTCCATTTGCATCACCCTATGCTCCCGTGCATTTCAAGCCCGATGAGATTGTTCATTTCCATTGCGTATTCGAGGGGCAGTTCCTTCGAGACGTTGTCCGCGAAGCCCCTGACGATCATGGCTCTGGCGTCCTCCTCCGAGAGCCCTCGGGAGGTCAGATAGAAGATCGCCTCGTCGCTGATGCGGCCTATCCTCGCCTCGTGTCCGACGTCGCATTTATCGGTCTTTATGTCCATTGCCGGCACTGTGTCGGAGCGCGAGATGCCGTCCAGCATCAGCGATTCGCAGTTGACAGAGCTCTTGCTGCCCGCGGCGTTTTCATTTACCACAACGGCGCTTCTGAAGGTGCTTATGCCCCCGGATTTGCTGATGGATTTCGTGTTCATGTAGGAGGAGGTCTCCGGGGCGTTGTGGATCATTTTAGCGCCCGTATCCAGATTCTGACCCTCGCCCGCAAATGTGATGCCGGTAAACTCCGCACTTGCTCCGTGGCCGTTTAATATACTCATAGGATAGAGATAGGATACGTGTGAACCGAAGCTCCCGGATACCCACTCTATGCGTCCGTTTTCCTGGACTAATGCGCGTTTGGTGTTGAGATTGTACATATTCTTTGACCAGTTCTCAATAGTCGAGTAGCGCAGCGTGGCGCCCTTGCCTACGTACAGCTCCACACAGCCTGCGTGCAGTCCTGCCTCGTAGTACTTCGGCGCCGAACACCCCTCGATGAAGTGAAGATACGACCCCTCCTCGAGGATTATAAGCGTGTGCTCGAACTGCCCCGCACCCTTGGCGTTGAGCCGGAAATAGGATTGCAGCGGTATGTCCAAGTGTACGTTTTTCGGGACATATACAAACGATCCTCCCGACCATACCGCACCGTGGAGCGCCGCGAATTTGTGATCGGTGGGCGGTACCAGCTTCATGAAATGAGAGCGTATCAGCTCCGCGTATTTCGGGTCGTGCATGGCGCTTTCAAGGTCTGTGTAGACCACCCCCGACTCCGCTACCTCCCGGCGCACGTTGTGATACACCAGCTCGCTGTCGTACTGCGCCCCGACCCCGGCGAGGCTCTCCCGCTCCGCCTGTGGGATGCCCAGCTTTTCAAAGGTCTGCCTGATGTCCTCGGGGACGCTTTCCCAGTCGGTGTTCATGCGGCTTTTCTGCCGGATATACGTGACGATCCTGTCAACGTCCAGCCCGGAGATATCCGGCCCCCAGCTGACCATGGGCGTCCTGTTGTAGATGCTCAGGGACTTCTGGCGGAACTCCCTCATCCAGTCGGGGTCGTTCTTCTCGTCAGAGATCTCGGAGATTATCTCCGGCGTGATGCCACTGTCCAAAAAATCTCCCTCGTTTTCCTCATACCGGAAATCGTATAGCGAGCGGTCAATGTCGCCTATCTGTGTCTTTTCCTTCATTAGCTGTCCTTCCTGACGTAGGCCTCGAAACCGTTTTCGAGCACCTCAAATGCAAGTGCGCCGTCGCCCTCTTTGACTACCTGCCCCTCTGAGAGGATGTGCGTCCTGTCGAGGCTGAGATTCTCCAGCAGCCTTGCGTTGTGGGTTATTATCATCAGCGACCCGCCCACACTTTTTCTGTATTCCTCGATGCCCTTGGAGACGGTCTTCACCGCGTCAACGTCCAGCCCCGAGTCGGTCTCGTCGAGAATGGCGAGCCTTGGTCTGAGCATCAGCAGCTGCAAGATCTCCGCCTTTTTCTTCTCGCCGCCGGAGAAGCCCACATTCAGCTCCCGCTCGGCGTAGGCACTGTCCATATCCAGCAGCTCCATGGCTGCGGCCAGCTTTTTCTTGAAATCCCAGAGCTTTATCCGCGTCCCGGTGACCTGCTCCAGAGCGTTGCGCAGGAACTCCGAAAGGGTTATCCCCGGTATCTCCACCGGGTTCTGGAAGGAGAGGAATATCCCCAGCCTTGCACGCTTGTCGGCGGACAGTTCTGTGATATCCTCGCCGTCGAAGTATATTTTACCGCCGGTCACGGTGTACTCCGGGCTGCCCATAACAGTACAGCCCAGGGTGGATTTTCCGGCGCCGTTGTGTCCCATTATCACATGGGTCTCGCCCTCGCCGATCGAAAGGCTCACCCCGTGAAGCAGCTCCTTGTCCTCCGCGCTTACCGAAAGACCGGCGATCCTGAGTAATTCTGACATTGTTATCCTCCTTAGAAATGCATATCGTAAAGTGCCGCCGCAGCAGCTTTTTTGAAATAATCCTACATATATACTATGAATTAAATCCATTCTATCATTAAATCCCTACTTTGTCAATATGTATTCTGTATTTTTATAGTTTTGAACAACAGTTTTTGACCCTTTTGATGCCTATTTGTTTACTATTCCTATCAAGTAAATATGATATATTGCAGGGGTATACCGTCAAAGCTACGCCGAATGTAGGAAAAGCACCGTATCTGCGCTGTGCGGCTGTGTTTTCATTGGACAGATTGCAAAAGCCGTGTTGACGCGAAAGCCGTCGATTCGTCAGTTTTATCGTTGACAAAAAACAGAAATTGGGCTATAATTATAAGCAGTACCGGGCATTTGTGACCGCCCGGTACAATGATTCTGGAACGGAGCATCAACGATAATGAGGATCACAAACAACATCAGGGAAAAGAGCATCTCCCTCAAAGCCGCCCATACCCTGATGATCGTCGTTACAGTCATAATCGCCGTGCTGCTTGTGCTGGGGACGGTGCTTACCTCCTTCTCGTACCGGGAGCTTTCCGAGGCGGCTGACGACTTTATAGAGCTTCAAAAAAACGCCAATCAGCTCATGGAGGCCTCCGACTACCTTACCGAGCAGGTGCAGAACTACACCGTGACCTGCCAGCGCAGCGACCTGGACAACTATTTCACCGAGGCCGAGGTGGATAACCGCCGGGAGAAAGCCCTTGAAAAGGTCGCCGCCATAAGCGGGGAGTCCGAGGCATATCAGCAGCTGAAAATGGCTATGGATACCTCGGTGGAGCTGATGCAGACCGAGTATTACGCCATACGCCTCGTCCTCGAGGCCACCGGGGACACCGATTACCCCGAGGCTGTGGCGGCAGTCACCCTCACCCCGGAGGATGCAGCCCTCACCCCGGAGCAAAAGCTCTCCGCTGCCCGGGAAACGGTCTTCGGCGCCGAGTATGACAGGATGAAGGGCACCATCCGCCTTGACATGAAAAACTGCCTCGACCGCCTCGAGGCTCAGGTGCGCATCGAGCAGCTGGATTCCGACAGGAAGGTCTCCCGGCACGCTATGTGGCTCATGGTGCTCATAGGCTTCGAGACCGCCGCCGTCATCGCGGTGCTGTGGATGACCTCACGGCTGGGCATCTCCCCCATACTCCGGGGAGTGCGCAGCATCAAGGCCGACAGCCCTCTGGAGGTAAGCGGCTCCAAGGAGTTCCGCTACCTTGCCGAGGCCTACAACAAGATGTACGACGCCTTCAAGAAGGACATCGCCAACCTCAACTACGACGCCTCCCACGACAAGCTCACGGGTATCTACAACCGCACCGGCTATGAGTTCGTCCGCAATAACATCGACATCAGCACCACCGCGCTGCTGCTCATCGACGCGGATAATTTCAAGACTATCAACGACACCCACGGTCACACCGTAGGCGACTGCGTCCTCAAAAAGATCGCCAACACCCTTAACCGCGCCTTCCGCTCCGACGATTTCGTCTGCCGTATCGGCGGCGACGAGTTCGCAGTCTTCATGATGCACGCCACCCCCGAGCTCCAGGATCTTATAGACAACAAGGTCTCCATGATTAACCGCCAGCTCTCCGACCCTACGAAAGATTCTTTCCCGCCCATTTCGATCAGCGTGGGCGTGGCCTTCGGCGCCAAGGAGACCGACATCTCGGTCATGACCAAGCACGCCGACGAGGCGCTCTATGTGGCAAAAGAGCGCGGCCGCTGCGGATGCAGCTTTTACTGAGACACAAAAAATCGCCTCGCTGGTTTTCAGCGAGGCGTAGCTTTTATTTGAGGTCTTATTCTGCCAGCAGCTTTTCGGCGCTTGCCAGCTTCACTGCACAGACGAACACCTTCATGGCCTGCTCCAGCTCGGATACCGGCGGGAGGGTGGGTGCTATGCGGATGTTGGAGTCGTGGGGGTCCTTTTTGTAGGGATATGTGGCGCCAGCGCCTGTCATAACGACGCCGGCCTCCTTGCAGAGGGAAACTACCCGCTTGGCGCAGCCGTCCAGGGTGTTGAAGCTTACGAAATAACCGCCGTTGGGACGGGTGTATGTGCCGATGCCCAGGGGTTTGATCTCGCTGTCGAGAGCGTCGAGCACTGCCTTGAACTTGGGAGCGATGATAGCGCGGTGCTTTTCCATCTGAGCCATGAGTCCGTCATAGGAGCCGAAGAACTTTGCGTGACGCAGCTGGTTGATCTTGTCGTAGCCGATGGTCTGAATGGTCATCAGGGACTTGATATACTCCACGTTCTTGACAGAGGCCGCCATTACAGCCACACCGCCGCCTGCGAATGTGATCTTGGAGGTTGAGGCGAACTCATAGACCATGTCCTCGGTGCCGTTCTTCTTGCATTCTTCAAGCAGGTTGAGCAGCTTGTCGGGAGTGTCGGTCAGGTGGTGGATGCAGTAGGCGTTGTCCCAGAAGATGCGGAAGTCCTTAGCCGCAGGCTTAAGCGCCGCAAAGCGCCTTACCACCTCGTCGGAGTAGGTGATGCCGGTGGGGTTGGCGTACATGGGTACGCACCAGATGCCCTTGATGCTGTCGTCCCCGGAGACCAGCTTTTCGATCATGTCCATGTCGGGGCCGTTCTCGTCGGTGGGAATGTTTATCATCTCAAACCCGAACTGCTCGGTGATAGCGAAGTGCCTGTCATAGCCGGGAACAGGGCAGAGCCACTTTACCTTGGGAACGTCCTTCCAGGGCTTCTGAACGCCGTCAACGCCGAAAACGTAGCAGCGCATGATCATGTCGTACATTATGTTAAGGCTGGAGTTGCCGCAGATGATGAGCTCGTCGGTGTGTACGCCCAGCATGGGTGCAAAGAGGTTCTTCGCGTCGATGATACCGTCGAGACCGCCGTAGTTGCGGCAGTCGGTGCCGTCGGAGGCCTTGTAGTCCGCGTCGTAGCTGTTTACGGCTGCGAGCATCTTCATAGCAAGGTCAAGCTGCTCGGACGAGGGCTTGCCTCTTGCCATGTTGAGAGAGAGCCCTAAGGCCTTGTAGCCGTCGTACTCCGCCTTGACCTCGTCTCTGAATTTTTCAAGCTGTTGTTTATTCATTTCACTGAGCTGCATAACAATTCCTCCGATATGATTCTAAGCCGTCCCGAACGGTCATCAGTACCCGAACGCGCCGTTTCGGGAGCCTATACTATTATATACCTGTTATCCTGATTTTGCAAGTCGTTTTTATCCGACTTGCAAAAAATCATTACTTTGAACAGATTGAGTCACTCCCGCCGCCGATAAATGGACAAAATCACAAACGGACTGTCACAAAGCCCCTTGATACGTCTGCGGGAGAGCTGCGGTAAACTGTATTACAGTATTGCAATTTGGGATAATATGTGCTATAATGCAGAAAAGGAGTTGATATCATGAGTTTGCTGCACTGTCATTTCGGCGGAGAATACGACCTGGAGCTCAGTGCCTGGGGCGAGGGCAGGCTCCGGGACGAGGAGCTCAGCACCACCGCGGCTGAGGCTTTCGCAAGGTACAGAGAGGAGTATAACGGCGACCCCTTCAGCGTCTCGCTGTTCATCGAGGACACCCTCTCCTACGGCCTGGACTACGGCTTCACCTCCATTGACCCCGCCTTCCTTGAACAGCTCGAAAACCTCCGGGAGCTTATCCTGCCGGATTCAATAACCGAGCTTGAAGTGACCCCGAAGATCCGTGAGATCTTCAAAAACAACAACACCCTTATCCGGGGCACCTTCGATTCCTTCGCGGAGCGCTTCGCCGCAGAGCAGGGACTGCATTTCAGGCACTCCGACTTTGTTATCGCAAGATACTTCTATGAACCCGCCAGCGAGACCACCGTAATGACGCTTGTGTTCCACCGCGACGGCAGCATACAGGCCAAGCAGGACGTGTCCTCGCCGGGTTCCTCCGCGGGCAACTGCTTCGGCGGCACCTTCTGGACCGACCTGCCCCGAGACTTCTACCGGCAGCTCACCGTGGAGCAGGTGGCTGATATGCTCCCCATGACCGGAAGGATACTCAGCATGGGCAGGCTGGCTCAGTTCATGGAAAAGGTAAAAGACCGCAAGATATTCACAGGCAAGAACTGACCATAGTGTTGACAAATGCTTTATAAGATGTTATAATGAGAATAACAGCTATTCTATCCCGACAGGGAGCAAAACGGGGAGGTACTTATGGAGAGCATAAAGGTCGAAGCCGTTGTAGATAATCTTGCCTCGGTAACAGAATTCATCGACAGCCGTCTCGAAGCTGCCGAATGTCCTGTAAAGGCGCAGATGCAGATAGATATCTCCATTGAGGAGATCTTCGTGAATATCGCCAACTATGCCTATACCCCCGGCACAGGCGATGCCGAGGTGGGTCTCGAGCTGCTCAGCGACCCCAGGGCTGTGCGCATCGTCTTCATCGACAGCGGCGTGCCCTATGACCCGCTGGCAAAGCCCGACCCCGACGTGACCCTCTCCGCACAGGAAAGAGCCATCGGCGGCCTGGGGATATTCATGGTCAAGAAGTACATGGACAGCATGGCCTATGAGTATACCGACGGCAAGAACATCCTCACCCTTGAAAAGCATTTCTGACAAAGACAGAGCCGGTGCGCGGAGCACCGGCTCTTTTCAGTCTCTGATTATCCTGCCGTCGCTGATCTCCACGACGCGGCTGCATTTTTCCGCTACCCGGGGGTCGTGGGTCACGATGATGACCGTCCGCCCCTGAGCGTTTTGCTGCAAAAACAGCTCCATGATCTCCGCCGAGGTCTTCGAGTCCAGGGCGCCGGTTGGCTCGTCCGCCAGGAGTATGTCCGGCTCGTTTATCAGCGCCCTTGCGATAGCCGTTCGCTGCTTCTGCCCGCCGGAAAGCTTCGACACCGCCGTCTTAGCCTTGTCTCCCAGCCCCAGCCTCTCCAAGAGGCTGAGGGCTCTTTCTTTTGCGCCCCGGCGCTTCTTCACGAAGCAGGTGGGTATCAGCACGTTTTCAAGCACCGTATAGCTTTCGATCAGCGCGAAGTCCTGCACCACGAAGCCGATATTCTGTGCTCTGAATTCCGTCCTCCGGTTCTCGGAGAGGGCGTTGACGTCGGTGCTGCCGATGATGCATTTGCCCTGCTCGGCGCTGTCAAGGCAGCCTATCATGTTGAGCAGGGTGCTTTTCCCGGAGCCGGATGCACCCATGACCGCCGTCATCTCTCCGTCGCGGACAGTCAGGCAGATATCCCGCAGAGCGGTGAGGGAGTTGGGCTTGCCATAATTGTAGGTCTTGGTCAGGTTCTGTATCTCAATCATTTTTGATCCTCCTTACAGCCTCGGCGGGGGAAGTCCTGCGCAGCAGCACCGCCGGCATCACCATGGACGAGCAGACCGTCAGCGCCGCCAACCCCGCAGCCGCGTAAATGTTCTTCCGGTCAAAGACCATTCCCAGCTTCGCCGCTATGCTGCCGGTCTGCAGCAGTATCATGGCTGCGCCGCTGATGATCGCCGCCGCCGTCAGCAGCAGCAGTATCCTGCACAGGCTTATGAGCATTATCCTGCGCCACTTCATGCCGCAGAGATACAGCACCGCGCTGCGCTTCATCTCCCTTAGCGTCTGTATGGCTATGGCTCCCGCCGTCCCGATGATGACTACGATCACCGAGATCACCGCCAGCGGAGCGTAGCGCTTGACGTCGTCATTGAGCTGCTTATCGGTGCGCCTTAGAATATCTTTTAAGGGTACCGCACATCCCATGCTTTCGATGAATCCGGCAAGGGGCTCGTATTCGCTGTCATCGAGAGGCTCCGGGAACCATGCTATGAATACTGCCCCCGGGGATAGATAATCCTCCGGGATGCCGAGAGCCTCGGCGGTGCGCTCCGAGATGATGAGATAGTTGTCCCGCTCGGTATCTGAGGATATGCTCTGATAGAGCATGGAGATATCGCCGTCTGCCCGGTAGCTGCGGAAGATAGGGTAGTAGGTGGGGTCGGTGAGCAGGTGGGAGACCTTGAGCCCGCTTATCCTTTTGCCGTCCCCCAGGTCGAGGTCAAGGCTGTCCCCCGCATCGAAATCGCCCCGCGGCGCAAAGCCGTACACCCGTCCCGCATCCCCTTCTGACGATGTGTGTGCAGAGGGCAGCATGAGCCCCTCAAAGAGCATTTCCGGCAGCACTGCGATCTTGTAGTAGCGTCCGCTGCTGTCGTGGGCAAAGGCCTGATGTATTATCAGCAGCTCCGGCTTTACGGAGCAGTCCTTGAAGTAGGTCTCCGCTGTACCCTCCGGGTCGCCGAAGGCAGCGATGTACCAGCCCTGCTTTGTGAGTATGTCCTTGTAGGGCTCGTGGAGTATAGAGCGGCTGTTCACCGAGCCTATCACTACGCTCACCACAAGGAACACCGCCGTCAGCTGCACCAGCAGTATCAGGCTTGTGCGTTTTCTCTCAGCCAGGGAGAGCAGCGCAAGTTTCAGATACTTCATCGCGCCGCCTCCTTTCGCATGGCGTCCACCGTCTCACCCACGAAGCCTGTCACAGAAATTGTCAGTATGACCAGAGAGAGCAGGCAGTAGGCCGCAGCTATGATGAGATAGCTCCCCACCGAGTACACCTGGGGGAAGGCCTTGAAGGAGCTTTCCAGCCCGGGTATCACCGCCAGCGCCGCGATGAGCGTCCCCGCCGCCGTGCATACCGCCGTCACCAGCATGGCCTCACCCAGAAATATAGCAGAGCAGCGACGGTCCTTGCACCCGCAGAGCTTAACCACCGCCAGCCAGCTGCGGCGCTTCTCGAAGATGTACATATACACCGTGATGCAGTTGAACACCACTATCAGCGCGATCGCCGCGCATATCCCCAGAGAGGTCAGGTTGAACTGCTGTATCAGCAGGTCGGGGATATCCGGCTCCACGATGAGCAGATCACTGCCGAACAGCTCACGGACTAAGTCGTTGAGCTCCTCAATCCGGCTCCTGAGTGGGATGTCTGCGAAATCAAGATACAGCGCCTGCACCTGTATCCCGTCGGGCGCTGAGGGGAAAAAGAACCCGATATCGCACCACATATTGTCGCCGGGGGAGACCTTGTACGCCTTGTAATCTCTGCCGCAGACCGTCACCGTGTCCCCCGCAGATACCTTGAACCTCCCGCTGCTGACGTGAACGAGTCTTTCACCCGAGCTGTACCGGGAGTAGTCTACGCCGGGGGCGTCTAAGAGCTTTGAAAACCTCTCCTCATCGGGGAACCAGTTCATCGACACCGAGTACCTGACGTCGCCGTCAAAGAGCCGCCCAGAGCAGAAGGCGTCATCCAGCTCGGAGCCGAACTCCCGGGTCATCCGCTGCATCCCCTGCATGAAGGCGGCGGAGTCCTCGAAATAGCCCTGCCTGTCCTCCGACATATAGATAATATACTGGCGGCTCATGTAGGTCTCCTGCTCCTGCTCCGTGAAGACGTTGCGCACTATCCCGTAGGACAGCACCACCGCTGCCGCCCCGAAGATCTCCAGTAGCACCACCACCGCAAAGGCCGCCGGCGACCCGGTGATGAACCCCCGGAGGTTTCTGAGTATCAGTTTGAATGTCATAGTATCACACTCCTGTCCGGAATGATGTTTATGTACTTATATACAACTGCAAATGTTAATTTTCCTTGCGGATAATGTAAATAATCGGAAAACAGAGTAGCCGCTGCCGCCGGATTTGTGTACTTATTCGTACAGTAAAGCTTTACATGAGTTGATACCCCGCGCAGTTAGGCGCTTTGACGGTTACGGCTGTAATTTTACGAGAAAAACTGTAAAAAACTTCCGCTGGCTATTGCGTTTTTTATCTATTTATGATATAATTGAAAATAATTTGTGCTATTATGTTTATAAAATGTTTAATAATCAAACCGTTTCCCGGGGCATTGTTCGTCATATGCGCCGGGAGCATTAAGGAGTGAGCAGAAATGTTCGAGACCGAATTCAGATTCACACTGCCCAAGGGCTATCTTGACCGCAACGGCATACTGCACCGGGAGGGCGTTATGCGCCTTGCCAACGCCGGTGACGAGATAATCCCCCTTAAAGACCCCCGGGTACAGCAGAACCCCGGCTACCTCACTATTATAATACTGTCGAGGGTCATCAAGAGCCTGGGCACCCTCCCCGCCGTGGACACCCGGATAATCGAGGGGCTGTTCACCATAGACCTTGCCTATTTGCAGGATATGTATTCAAGGATCAACACAATGGATATCCCGGTGTACAAGTCGGTCTGCCCCCACTGCGGACAGAAACTCGAGATACCCGTAAATTTTCTCGAAGCCGGAGTATAGCAGTGTATCCGGCTGACAGGATATATGAGGAGATGGCCTTTATCGGCTACTATATGCACTGGCCTCACGACGAGATCGCTGCACTCAGTCACAGGGAGCGCCAGCGCTGGTGCAGGGAGATCTCCAAGATCAACAGCAAGCTCAACGACGAGCCTGAGAACGCTTTCAAGATTTAGAGGTGAACAGCTATGGCTTCCGCAGACGATCTTATCCCCAGTTATTCCTTTGAAGTCACCCTTGACGGTATCTCCTTCAGCTTTACCAAGGTGACAAATCTCTCCGGTACGGTGGAGATCGAAACTATCGTTGACGGCGGCACCAACGACGCCCCCGTGATACTGCGCAAGCCCAAGCGCAGCCCCGATATGCTGGTGCTGGAAAAGGGCACCTACACCTCCGCCAAGGATATGCTCATGACCATGTTCACCGAGGGCAGCAAGATCGAGGCTATCAACATAAACGTCCTGCGCAACGGCAGCACGGTGAGGATGTTCTTTATCACCGGCGGGGTAGTCGTCCGGCGGGAGTATTCGCCGCTGGATTCCCTTGAAAGCGGCGTACTGCTGGAATCACTGCAGATCGCTCACACCGGTCTGACAGAGGTGCCGCTGCCCTTCGCGTTCTGAAACAGAGGTTTTTATCATGGTCATTGCGGGCAACAAAAGCATAGCGCTCAACCCGCCGGTGAGAAGGCTTTCTCTGACGGCGGGCTTTGCCGCGCTCTCGAAAGCCGCGCAGTTCGCCCGGGAGATCCTTGAAAAGTACAAGGGGCTCACTGAGGCCGACATTTCCCCGGAGCCGCTGGTGTTCTTGAAGCAGCTGACCGACGAGCTCGACCGCGCCCGGGAGCTGAAAAACGAGTACCTGCTCACCGTCCGGCTGATGATCGCACGGCAGCTGGTGATCTCAAACCGCCTCGGCACGGCTATGCCCTCCGGGGAGTATCTTGCCGCAGCGCAACAGCTGATAGAGCGCAGCACCAGCATAATACGGAGCTCCGACAGGTACGCATGGGAGCGCCTCCGGGAGCTGAAAAGCCTCATCTCAGAGGGAGAGGGTTTCTCGCAGTACATCACCGACCGCACCGAGCTCACCACCCACGGCAGCACCGTCGCTGTGAACACTGCTCAGCTCCTGAGCACCCTGTCCCGCACCGATATAGAGACCGGCACCGTCTACGCCCCCAAAACCGAGCTGCAATACGCCCTTTTCCCCACAGAAACGCTGATTTTCAAGGCGCTCACAGCCCCCCCGCAGCCCGCCCCCTCCGAACCGTCAGCACCGACTGTCCCCACAGCACAGGCCGGGACAACCCTCCCCGCCGAGCCGGCTGAGGCAGCCGCACCTGCCGTTTCCGGGGAGACTTTCAATGTCACATCGGTGGACACACACTATGCCGATTCCGATACCGTTATATTAAAAAACGAAACTGATATCCAAGCTGACAACTTGCAGTCTGCCACCATCGAAAACACCGCCAACACAACTGCTTTTGGCGATACATACATCTCAAAACAGCCTGCCCCCACTGTCCCCGGCGAAACTGTCAACGTCACATCTGAGGACGTTCACTACAACAGCGGCGACGCACTCATACTAAAAAACGAAACCGATATTCACACCGATAACAGTCAGGCCATATCCACTACCGAACAAACCGCCAACGTCACTAATTACGGTGACACATACACCTCCGAGCAGCCTTCCCCCGCCGTCTCCGCTGAGACTGTCAACGTCACATCTGAGGACGTTCATTACAACAGCGGCGACACCATTATACTAAAAAATGAAACAGAGAATCACTCCGATAACTCGCAGCTCACCACTACCCAGCAAACCGCCAGCGTCACTAACTACGGTGACACATACACCTCCGAGCAGCCTGTCCCCGCCGTCCCCGCTGAGACTGTCAACGTCACATCAGAGGACGTTCACTACAACAGCGGCGACACCCTTATACTAAAAAACGAAACCGATATTCACACCGATCACAGTCAGGCCATATCCACCGCCGAACAAACCGCCAACGTCACTAACCACGGTGACACATACACCTCCGAGCAACCCGCTCCCACCGTCCCCGGTGAGACTGTCAACGTCACATCAGAGGACGTCCATTACAACAGCGGCGACACACTCATACTAAAAAACGAAACAGAGAATCACACCGATAACTCGCAGCTTACCACTACCGAACACACCGTCAACGTCACTAACTACGGTGACACATACACCTCTGAGCAGCCCACTCCCGCTGTCCCCGGTGAGACTGTCAACGTCACATCAGAGGACGTTCACTACAACAGCGGCGACACACTCATATTAAAAAACGAAACAGAGAATCGCACTGATAACTCGCAGCTTACCACTGCCGAGCAGACCGCCAACGTCACTAACTACGGCGACACATACACCTCCGAGCAGCCCGCTCCCACTGTCCACGGCGAGGCTGTCAACGTCATCTCAGAGGACGTTCACTACAACAGCGGAGACACACTCATACTAAAAAACGAAACAGATATTCACACCGATAACAGTCAGGCCATATCCACTGCCGAACACACAGCCAACGTCACTAACTATGGCGACACATACACCTCCGAGCAGCCTGTCCCCACCGTCCCCGGCGAAACTGTCAACGTCACATCTGAGGACGTCCACTACAACAGCGGCGACACGCTCATACTAAAAAATGAAACAGAGAATCACACCGATAACTCGCAGCTTACCACTGCCGAGCAGACCGCCAGCGTCACTAACTACGGTGACATATACATCTCCGAGCAGTCTGTCCCCGCTGTCCCCGCTGAGACAGTCAACGTCACATCTGAGGACGTCCACTACAACAGCGGCGACAAACTCGTACTAAAAAACGAAACAGAGAATCACACCGTTAACTCGCTGCTTACCACTGCCGAACACACAGCCAACGTCACTAACTACGGTGACACATACACCTCCGAGCGACCCGCTCCCGTCGTCCCCGGAGAGACAGTCAACGTCACATCAGAGGACGTCCGCTACAACAACGGCGATACACTCATACTAAAAAACGAAACAGAGAATCACACCGATAACTCACAGCTTACCACTGCCGAACACACAGCCAACGTCACTAACTACGGTGACACTTACACCTCCGAGCAAACCGCTCCCGCCGTCCTCGGCGAAACTGTCAACGTTACCTCAGAGGACGTCCATTACAACAGCGGCGACACACTCATACTAAAAAACGAAACAGAGAATCACACCGATAACTCGCTGCTTACCACCGCCAAGCAAACCGCCAACGTCACTAACTACGGTGACACATACACCTCCGAGCAGCCTGTCCCCACCGTCCCCGGCGAGACTGTCAACGTCACATCAGAGGACGTCCACTACAACAGTGGCGACACGCTCATACTAAAAAACGAAACAGAGAATCACACCGATAACTCGCAGCTTACCACCGCCGAACAAACCGCCAACGTCACTAACTACGGCGACACATACACCTCCGAGCGGCCCACTCCCACTGTTCCCGGCGAAACTGTCAACGTCACCTCAGAGGGTACCCATTACGCCGGTGCCGATATGGTGCTGCGCGGGGAGGGGTCCGTTGTGCTCAACAGCTTCAACGGCGGCGGAGCGCGGTATTTCGCGGGGCTGGCAGGGCGGCGCGTGATGCCGCGGGGCGTGAGGGTTCCCTTGGGTTCGGGGCGCGGCAGGAGCCGCGAATTGCCCCCGCCGGACGGCATCGCTCCGGTGATCCGGGCGGCTGAAAAGCTGGCCGGAGCAGCGGCAGCTGCCGCACAGATCGCTACCGCCGAAAAGCTGATCACATCCCAGTCCGGGCTCACCGAAACGCTCTTTTCCGAGACTGCCTCCGAGACCGTCATGACGCTTTTGGAGCGCGGCGAATCACAACCCGCAGCCATGCTCCCGGAGGCATCTTCACCCGCCGGTGACGAGCTCAAAAGCGAAGCTTCAACTCTGCTGACGCGCTATCTCGCAGGCGACATTGCCGCACAGAGTATAAGTATTTTAGCTTCACAGCGCCAGGCCGCATCACGCGGGTATGCACATCCGCCAGCGCCGGAAAACGCCGTAAACCCGCCTTCTTCGGCAGCTGTGCCCGGCAGAGACGATACCGTTGTTTACAGGTCGGAGCACACCGATTCTGTGAATAATGAAACCGTGAATAACCGCCTCAACATAACGTCGAACAGCACCTGGACACTGACCGGGAACGTGAATAACCTGAACAGCAAAACGGAAATCAGCAGTCCGGTTTATAGGGCGAACGTAAGCGACCTGGTCAACAAAACCAATATCATAGGCCCGGTGTCCACCGTGAATGTGAACAGTTCATCTTACACAACAGAGCAGGTCAGTCAGGCGTATTCCGAGGCCGTGAACAATGTACTTTTCAGGCCGGGTCAGGCCGCCGCCGATGCACTTGATCCAGGGCAGTCTACCGCAGAAGTATCCGGGCGGGAGAGCGGTATGCCAAGCATTCCGGCGCCGCAGTACATTTATAATATCCGCGCCGCGGGAGCGTTTTTCCCGGGGGCGGTGACACGCAGCATCACAGTCATTCCACCGGCGGCAAAGGCCGTAAATACGCTCTCTGAGCCGCAGATGCCCGGTGCGGCGGAGCCGGTTCGGTACCGGGAGACCTCGCAGCAGCTTTCTCTGCATGAGCGTCCGGCGGCAGGGCATGAGCCCCCTGAGCCTGCCCGCGAAACATCACGCAGGACGGCACCTGCGACCGATATGCTGATACGGCAGTTCGGCAACCTGATCGACGGCGCCGACCCCACAGGGGCTGCGGCGGATGTGGGTACGGTGAGCGTGCAGGGCTCGCAGAAGGCTCTCGAGGAGCTCACCGCGGCCATAAAGACCGCCGCCGAGCAGACCGCCGCCAACAGCAAGGTCATAGACGAGCTTAAAAAGAAACAGTCCGAGATCGAGAGCGAGGCTCTCAAAGCCCGGGACATGAGGGTGATCTCCGACGAGGTCATCACAAGGCTGCGGACTGAGATGAGATTTGACAGATCAAGATATTCCGGCTGACCGGATGAACGGGAGGGATAAGTATGGGCATAACATCGACGCTGGCAAAGGCGGCTGTACAGGCGGTGAGCAAGATCGTGGGCTCAAAGGCCGTGCTGATCGTGGCGAAGGACACCCCTGAGCAGATACCCGTGCAGTTCAACCCCGCCGAGTACAGCATCACCGACGGCACCACCTACGCTCAGAAGGAGCGGCGCAAGAAGGACGAGCCGGTGGTCAATTACAGCGGCACCCAGCTCTCCCGGCTGACGGTGAAGCTTTACTTCAACAGCGACGAGTTCTTCTCTGCCTCCGGGGCGATATCCGGAGCGGTCAAAATGCTCATGGGCGGCGAGGAAGACGACATAACCAAGCCCATAAACAAGATCACCGCCCTTACCCGCATCGACGGCAACACCCACAAGCCGCCGGGGTGCATCTTCGTTTGGGGATCACTGCAATTCATCGGTTATGTTGAGAGCGTGGGGGTATCCTACACCATGTTCGACAAGACCGGCAAGCCCCTCCGGGCGGTGGTGGATCTTGCCATGAGGGGCTTCAACGGAGCCGCCTCCGAGCGGGAGAGCCCCTTCCTTTCCCCTGACCGCACCAAGGCCAGGACCCTCACCGAGGACACCAGCATCTGGGGCATCGCAGAGAAGGAGTACGGCGACGCCCGTGAATGGCGGCGCATCGCCGACGCCAACGACATCATGAATCCCCTGGATATTCCGGTGGGCAGGGTGCTGCGGGTACCCTCGATCAATGACGGCGACTGATGTTTATTTTACGCGATACGGAGGCAAAGGACTATGGCAGATCTTATGACGGCGACCACCGACAGTGCCAAGCTGGAAAACAAATACGGGAACTTCGTCGTGCCCGCCATGAAGATCAAGTCCTCGGGCAAGGAGCTGATCTCCACCCTGGATCTTTCGGTGGTGGAGATGGACGTCACTCTCTCACTGGAAACGGCGGGCATGGTGATAATCAGGATCGGCGGAGCCTACGACGTGGAGAGCCACAGCTTCACCTCCAAGATAGTATCGGCCTTCAAGCTGGGCACAGTGATGACCGTGGAGCTGGGATATCTTTCCGAGACCACGGAGGTGTTCAAGGGCTATGTGGCGGGGCTGGGCTCTGAGTTTAGGGACGTCCCGGTGCTGACGGTCAAGCTCATGGACGTGCGCAAGCTGATGATGTCCGGCGGCGTCAGGAGGCAGCTTTACGAGGACAAGAACTACTCGGATATATTCAAGAAGATCATGAGCAGCTACTCGAAACTCTGCTCGGTGGTATGCGACGCCACCTCCGACGAGCTGACCTCGCCGGTGTCCCAGAGCACCAACGATTTTGATTTCGTGAACCGGGAGCTGATAGCAAAGGGCAAGTCCGACCGGGAGTTTTTCGTGGTGACGGACAAGGCGTATTTCCGGGAGCGGGGCAAGAACAAGACCCCGATCATGAAAGCGGAGCTGGGCAGCCTTCTGCTGAGCTTCAGCATGATGTCGGAGTACCTTGACACCGAGATAAACGTCATCGGATATGATCCGGTCAACGCCAAGAGCGTGAGCTCAAAGCTGAAAGTCAAGTCCTCCGAGAGCCAGTCCTCGGTGATAACTCCCACCCCCCAGCAGTTCTTTATCGACGCCGATGCGGACAGTCAGGCCAAGGCCAAGGCGCGTGCCGGGGCCATAGCCAAGAGCATAGAGATGAACGCCTGCTTTGCTGAGGGAGAGCTGGTGGGACTGCCCGAGATAATCCCCGGGCGGTACATCGAGATAAAGGATCTCGACCCCATGGCAGACCGGAAGTACTACATAAGCGAGGTGCGGCACAGCATCACGGAAGCGCATTTCACCACGTTTTTTGAAACGAAAGGTTGGATAAAATGAGCCTGTACGAAGACATGAGGGGCATCCGGGATATGCCGGCAAAGGACGTTATCGGAGGCATAGTCACCGGCATCGTCAAGGAAAATTACAGCAAGGACGCCCCCGGCATGGTGAAGGTGGAGCTTTTCCTCGGCGAGGAGGGCAGGAACGTCACCGGCTGGATCCCGGTCATGACCCCCTACGGCGGCGCAGAGCACGGACTTTACGCTCTGCCGGAGGTGGGTGCTGAGGTGGTGGTGGCCTTCAACATGGGCGACCGCAACAGGCCGATAGTGATCGGCTGCCTGTGGAGCGGCAAGAACAAGCAGCCCCCCCAGTCTGTCACCGAGAAGAACTTGACCAAGACTTTTCTCACCAAGGGCGGCAATCAGATCACGGTGGACGACACCGACGGCAAGCAGAAGTTGACCCTCCTGACCAAGAACGGCAAGGGCATCGAGCTGGACGAGGAAAAGGACAGCATCACCCTCCACGACAAGGACAGCAAAAACAGCATAGTCATCGACTCGAAAAAGGGTGAGATCACCGTGACCGCCGACAAGAAGCTGACCCTCAAAGCGGGCAGCACTTCGGCGGTGCTGGACGGCTCCGGCAGCAAGCTGGTGCTGAAAAGCACCACGGTGGAGGTCAGCGCCGACAAGGACTTGAAGCTCAAGGGGCAGGACAGCTCTTTGGAGGGCACCATGCTCAAGCTCAAGGGGGCAAGCTCCTTGCAGGCAGAGTCCAGCGGCACTACCCAGGTCAAGGGGACTATCGTTAAGATCAACTGATCACGGCGGCGTTTGGGCGGCTAATAGCCGCCCAGACCCCGGCAAGGAGGCATCAAAATGAACGGCAGCAAGAGCTTTCTCGGCACGGGCTTCGGCTTTCCGGTGCGTGTAGACCCGAACACCGGGCGTGTAGTGACCACCTCGGGAGAGGAAGACATCGAAGCGGCGATAAGGATAATCCTGGGCACCCAGCCGGGTGAACGTCCCATGACGCCCAGCTTCGGCTGCGGCATAAACAACTTCGTCTTCGGCACCGCAGACTATACGTCGATCGCGCTGATGAAGCACGAGGTCAAAAACGCCCTGGTGATGTGGGAGCCCCGCATCACGGATATAGAGGTAGAGATCACGCAGCCCCCGGGCAAGGAGGGAGTGCTGCTCATCGAGATAAGCTATACGGTGAGATCCACCAATACGCCCTTCAACCTTGTGTACCCATTCTATATAAGCGAGGGCTACAACGAGGGCGCAAGAGTCTGATCTGAGAGAGGAACTGATGAAAAGTGGTGAAGATAGATCTTCGCGGCAGAGATGAGATAAAGGAGCAGCTGAAAAAGCGTGCGGCAAGCTATACCCCCGAGTGGAATATGGATACCGAGGATCCCGATATCGCAGCGGCATTGGCTCTTGCCGCCGCAGAGATGTTCGAGGGCACGCTGCGCAAGATCAACGGCCTGCCCCTCAAAAACGAGATCGCGTTTTTCAATATGATCGATTCTTCGCTGCTGCCCTCAGCTCCCTCGGAGGGGTATGTGAGCTTTCAGCTGGCCTCCGAGGATATAGGTTCAGCTGAGGTGCCCGCCGGAACTGTTTTGTCATCTTATGCGGTGGACGGCGAGCCCGTCCGGTTTGAGACCCTCGACGAGGTGCTGGTCTCGGCAGCCCGTATTCAGGCCGCGTTCTGTACCGACAGCGACCGTGACCGCATCGGCAGATACGACAGTACCGACTCCTTCCCGGAGGGGCTCTTTGCCCTTCCCGGTGACGACCTGCAAAGCCATGTGCTCCGGGTCGCCCACCCGTATGCCTTCAATATCAGGAGCGAGGGCGAGCTGGCAGTCTGCTTTTACCGCAGCGGCGGAGCCCCCCTTCTCAGCGACGCCGTCAGGGCCGTCGCTGACACCGGTGCCGTCAGGATAGAGTACCACACCGCCGAACAGGGCTACGTCCCTTTCCGGCATATCCGTGAGAGCGGCGGCAGGCTCCTGCTCAGCAAGGAGCCGGATATGCCCCCGGTCGTCCCTGACGAGGACGGCACTTCTGTCAGGATAACCGTCAGTGACGTCAGCGCCGTCAGGGAATTCAGCTACGCCTACGCCGAGGTCATGCCCTCCGGCAGAGGCATAGCCCCCGATACCGTCTTCGACGGCAGCACCGAGCTCAACACAGACGCATTTTTCCCCTTCGGCGAGAGATTTCAGCTCTTCAACGAGATCTATATAGGCTGCGGCGAGGTGCTTGACAAGCGCGGCGCAGTCATCACCGTCACCTTTGACGTGAACCTGTTTAGGGTGCCTATCGAGAATCAGCTGGAGGACGGCATCAAGTGGAAATGGGTGGCCAACAAGGAGGATTTCAAGGAACGGATCAACTACGAGATCTCTGTTACCGAGGTCATCTGGGAGTACTATAACGGCTACGGCTGGAGCCGGCTGTTCAAGGACAGCTCTTACAGCGATATCTTCAACTACACCCAGGGGGTCATGACCAGCCTCAGATCCATGACATTCCTCTGCCCCGAGGACATCAGCCCCGCATTCGTGGGCGCCGGTGAGAATATGTTCATCCGGGCGCGTATACTCAAAGCCGAGAACCTCTACAAGCTCCGGGGCTTCTATATCGCCCCGCAGATCAGGAACCTTTCCTTCGAGTATTATTATGCGGGCACAGGCTGCCGCATCGGCGTATCAAGCGCCGTCAACTGCCTTGAAGAACGCTCCTATGACCCCGCCGGCGGCATCTCCGGAGAGGCGTTCACCCCCTTTTACGGCACCGACGGCACCGGCAGAACGGTATACCTGGGATTCACCGCGCCGCCGGACAACGGCCCCTACCGCATCTTCTGGGATATCCGGGAGGATCCTTTGGCAGCAAGGCCCAAGCTCACCTGGGAGTATCTGACCGCCTCAGGCTGGAAGCATATGAACATGGTGGACGAGACCGAGAGCTTCACCGTCGCCGGCACGACTATCTTCCTCGACAACCACGGCTTTGAAAAGAAGTCCGTTTTCGGAGAGGAGCTTTACTGGGTCAGGATATCCGACGCCGCAGGCGCATACGCCGCGGGGACGTCCTCTCCGCCGGTGATAGCCGGAGTGTACTATAACTCGGTGAGAGCTGTCAACTGCGACAGCCGCCGGGAGGAATACTTCGCCATGAACGTCTACACCGAGAACGCAGCTTTCACCCTGTCAACATCGGGGCTGCTGAGTATCGAGGTCAGCGTCAACGAGTTTGCCACCCTCAGCGAGGATGAGTGCGCAAGGCTCAGACAGGAGGGCAGGCTCACCGAGGTCTGCGACAGCTCCGGCATGGTCAGGGAACGCTGGGTCAGGTGGGAGGAAGTCAGCACCTTCATCGGCGGCGACAGCAGCTCCCGCATCTACATCGCCGACCGCAGCAGCGGCACGGTCACCTTCGGCAGCGGGCGCAAGGGCAGGATACCGCCGGCCTCCGATACCGAGAACATCAGAGTCATCTACACCGCCGGCGGCGGAAAACGCTCCAACGTCGCCGCCGGACAGATCAGCACCATGGAGCGCTCCATAGGCTTTGTTTCCGGCGTTACCAACCCCAGGAGCTTCTGCGGCGGGCGGGATACCGAGACCGTCTTTGAGGCTCTCAGGCGCAGCTCTGTGATGCTGCGCACGCAGGGCAGGGCAGTCACCGCCAGGGACATTGAAGAACTGGCCCGCTACGCCTCCCGCAGCATCAAAAAAGTCAGATGCTTCTGCGGCGTCAATATGCAGGGCGAGGAAGAAAACGGCGCCGTCACCCTCGTGGTGCTGAAGGACAGCAGCTCTGACTTCAGCAGGCTCCGTGGCGAGATCAGGAGCAGTATGCTCCCCAGGCTGCCGGGCTGCCTTGCGGCCTCGGAGAAGTTTTTCATCACCGAGCCCACCTTTGTGAAAATGAACATCAAGGCCGAGCTTGCCGCATCGGAGCTGGGCGGGATATTCGAGCTCAAACGCCGCGCAGAGCAGTGCCTCAGAGAGTGCATCGAGGCCTACTCCGGCGCCGAGGGCTCCCACAGCTGGATGCTGGGGCGCATCCCCAACGAGCAGCAGCTGAGAAGTGCGCTGCTGAAAATACCAAGCATAGAATTCATCAGGAGCATCAACATCTCCGTCTTTGTCTCAAAGGCGGGAGGCTTCGAGGAAACAGATACCGACAAGCACAGCTCGATGCCCTTTATACTGCCGGTCTGCGGCGACAGCGATATAAGCATAACCCTGAAATAATTACCCGGAGGTGATATGATGCTGCCAGAGCTTGATCTCGACAACGAACGCTACGACGATATACTTGAAGCTGCCCGGAACATGATAGTCAGCATCTATCCCGAGTGGACGGATTTCAACTACCACGACCCCGGCATTACCATACTTGAAATGCTGGCCTGGCTCAAGGAGATACAGCAGTACTACCTCAACAAGATCGGCCCCGCCAACGTGGACAAGTTCCTGAAACTCCTGGGCATCCGTCCCGGGACTGTGAAGCCCTCCCGCACAGAGGTCAGAGTGGAGTACAGCGATGACATAGTCGCGGGCAAGGGCACCAGGCTCTATGCCGGGAACATCTGCTTTGAGGCAGACGCGCGGACTTTTATCTCAGCCTCGCGGATAACCTGCTGCATCAGCCGGGGCAGCTTCGGCAGCCGCATCATCGAGGGCGGGGAGCTCTCCTTCGGGGGCAGCCTGCGCATAAGCCCCTTCCCCGACCGGGACAGCGGGGAGTTCTGCATAGGCTTTGACAAGCCCCTCCAGAGCGGCGAGGATCACCGGATATACTTCGGCATCCGGGATCAGCAGACCGTAAAGCGCAACCCGATAACCGACCCCGAAAGTTTCTTTCCCCTTGCCGACGTTACCGCCGAATACTACGACGGACACCTGTGGCGCAGGCTCCGCTGCGAGGACGGCACCTACGGCTTTCTCACCTCCGGCTGCATGGTGTTCAGCCTTGACCGGGAGCACAGGGATTGCAGGATAGAAGGCCGCAAGGCATACTTTATCAGGTTCCGGCTCACCGGCGGCGCATACGACGAGCTGCCGCTTATCGGGAGCATCGAGTTCAACCTGCTCCCCGTGACCCAGCGGGACACCCTTGCCGAGTACTTCGACCTGCCCCTGACCGGCGAGCTGAGGACTTTCAGCGAGCTTTCCGTGACCGGCATGACCCAGGTGTATCTGCGGGGCAGCGACGGCCTGTTCAAGGCGGCACCCAGCTTTGAAAAGCAGGTAGACAGCGAGACCGGCGAGGTCAGCTACAATATCCCCGACACCGGAGAGGCAGTCTCGGTGCGGATAGTCAACGTCTCCCCGGAGTTCCTCTCCGACCGGGAGATAGGCTACGGCATGGGCTTGCCTTATCAGGAATACGACCTGGGGACAACTCAGCTTGAATACGAGAGCTTCACCCTCATGACCGAGCTGCCTGCCAGCGGCGGGAAATTGGTGGAGTGGAAGAAGGTCAGAGATTTCTCCGGCTCCGGGAGCGACGATTTTGTGTACGTCTTTGACAGCAGCCGGGGCATTGTCCGGTTCGGGGACTGTCTCCGGGGCATGGCTCCCGAGGGCAGGATATTCATAGTCGGGGCATCGCAGACCTTCGGCGCCGACGGCAACGTCTCCGCGGGCAAGATAGACCGCATGGGCTCCGCCGAGGAAGGCGAGATGACAGTCTCCAACCTCCGGCGCTCCGAGGGAGGCTGTGCCGGGGAGACTGTGGAGGACTGCTGTGTCAGGGCTCACAGTCTGCTGAGCACCACCGAGACCCTTGTCACCGACGAGGACTGCGAGCGGTTCATTTCGGCGGTGCAGGGGCTCAAAATCGAAAAATGCAGCGTCATACGCATGGACGGTCAGCCCGACAACGTGATCTCCGCAGTAGTCAGACCCTACTCCCCCGACGGCAGAGGTGTTCCCGACGAGAGATATATCAAGAATATTTTAGCCGCCCTGGAGCGCAGAAGGCTCCTCGGCACCAGCTTCAGGATAGTGCGCCCCGAGTATTCGGCGGTGACGGTATTCGCGGACGTGACGGTGCTGCATACCGCCTCTGATGCGCGGGAGACAGTCCTGCGGACGGTGGCAGAGTTCTTCGCCTCGTTCCGGGACAGGTTCGGCGCAAAGATCATATACAGCAGGCTCTACGAGCTCATCGACAGGCTCGACTGCGTGCTGAGCATAAATATGCTTACCCTTGAAACAGACGGCAGCGGCGCTCAGCGCACCCGCGAGGGAGACCTGCTGCTTTCACCCAACGTCACGGCATACCTTGACGAAACAGAGCTGACGGTCAGCGTGGGATAGACCCATGCCCGGCAGATACAGAAGGAACATGAAATATGAGAGAGAAGCTGAAATATTTCATAATAAACAAGGCCTACGACTACAACCGGGGCTACTGTGAGAATATGGCTGTCTCGGGCAGCAGGCTGTGCTTTTCGTCGGAGAAGGGCTCCGGCGTGGGCAGGTTCCTGACGCGGGTATTCGACTCGGGAGAGCGGGGCATGAACTGGCACCGGCTGGTCATCAACGCCGATGATCTCGACCCCGCAGCCCTCCGGGTGACGGTCTACGCCTCCGACAAGGACAGCATCCGGTACAACGGCGGGACGCTGACTCTCAGCGAGTTCTCGGAGCTGAAGGACCTGACGATAGATGACCGCCTCAAAGCCTTTGAGCCCTGTGCGGCAAAGCGGGCATCGGGTGTCACCGACCTGCTTTTGCACAGTGTCACCGGGCGTTACATATGGGTGTTCATGGAGCTCTACAACCCCGACGGCCGCACAGCCGCCATAAACGATATCTGGATATACCTCCCGGCAGGGTCCTGGATAGACCACCTGCCGGCCATATACCGGCGCAGCGACGCGGATTCCCATTTCCTCGAACGCTACCTCGGGATATTCCAGACCTTCTACGAGGAGCTTGACCGGGAGATCGCGGATATCGCCCACCGGTTCGACCCCGAATGTGCCGAGACGGATTTCCTCGAATGGCTGGCAAAATGGCTCAGTATCTCCGACACTAAGATATGGTCGGAGGATCAGCTCAGAGAGCTTTTGCTGCGGGCGGTGAGCTTCTACCGCAGGCGCGGCACCAAGGAGAGCCTGTCCGAGCTCATCGAGCTCTACACCGGCGAAAAGCCCTTCATCACCGAGGGCTCCGACGTCAGCGGCGTCGAGGACAGGGCGCTCCGGGAGGAGATCGAGAAGACCCTCTGCGGAGCCGAGCCCAACACCGTAACGGTGCTGGTACGCCCGGGGCACGATCTGAGGGTGATACGGAGGATAGCCCTTGAAATGCTGCCTGTTACGGCGCAGCTCAACTTGGTGGAGCTGGACCCCTATATCTTCCTCGGCAAGCACGCCTATCTCGGCGTGAACAGCGCCCTGGGGCAGTACCGCCCTGCGGCGCTGGACGGCAGGACGAGGCTCACCCTCACCTCCCTCGGCGGCACTCCGCCGCCTGACGAACAGCCCAAATGACCCAAGAGCTTTGTAAAAAGGAGGAGCGCCCCAGCGGTGCGATATGACTATGAAAAATACACAGCTTTATCCTTTTGAGAGAAACAAGTATTACTACGGTATGCTGCTGAGCGTTGAGGATTTCAACGCCGAGCAGAGATATATGAACGACAAGCGCAGGCTGCTCAATAGGCTCGTTCACGGCATCGGCGTGGTCTGCGGGCTGAATGTGGTGCGCCTTGACGACCAGACCGTTTCGGTGGAGAGCGGCATGGCTCTGGACAACACCGGCCGTGAGATCGTGGTGGACGTGCCCGTCACCAAGAAGCTCTCCATGATAAACGGCTATGACTCCGCCATGAGCAGCGGCAGCAACGCCTATGTCTATCTCTGCCTCGAATACAGCGAGGGAGAGCGGGGCGCGGCTTACAGCATCGCGGGAGGCGACGGCAAGGCCCCCAACGGCAGGATCAGAGAGAACTACAACCTCTACCTGACCTCCGCCGAACCGGAGGACGGAATCGACCGCGTCCGCAACCTCTGCCAGCAGACCGTCACCGTGTACAGCAGCGACAAGCTCTGCATCAGGCACATCACCCCCCGGTATGTCAACCCCATGATGCCCTTTGAGCTGCGGATAGAGATCGAAACTTTTACCAAGCAGTTCGCGGCCTTCTCCTACGATGTGCAGCTGGTCTGCATCAACAGTGAGGAAAACAGCAGCTCGGTGCTGCCTGTCAGGTTCAATGAGATGCTGTTCGACAAGACCGGCAAGTACACCCTCGTTTACAAGCTCCGCTCCACCAACGTATCCGACGTCACCGCCACCCTCAAGGCCGACCCTGCAGCCTTCACGCTGTCATTTGACAAGCAGTCCGCTCCCGGGAGCATCTCAGGCACCAACTCCGTTGAGGTCATCACCGGCAGCGTCGAGGACGCAGTCATCAGGGCAGGCTACGGCAGGGACATGGACTCCCTGCTGCGCAGCACCCTGGGACACAGGCTCTACCTCGCACGGATAGACCTGATAAACGCGGGGGGCACTGCAATAATCGAAAACGTCCGCAGCGTGCCCTTCGGACAGTATGTGGCAAGCGGCGTGCTGCTCAGTGCGCTGCAAAAGCTGGGGGGGAAATCCTCTGACAGCTCCGGCGAGCCCGCCTCACCCAAGGCTCCCGCAGCGGGTCCCAAGGCCTCAGAAAAGGACGTAGCCAGCGGCGTATGCAGGATAGACTTAAGCTCCGGCAGCCTCAAAAACAAGGTCTTCTACTCCGAGGAGATCACTCACGGCCTGGGGCTGGGCAGCGTGACCGTATACTTAGGCATAAACACCCCCGACAAGAAGACCGTCTACGGCGACGCGCAGATCTTCAAGGAGAACTGCCCGCAGGTCACCCTCGCCGCAAAGACCGACCCCTCCCGGGGGAGCTTCGTCATCGGAGCCATGACCCAGTCCACGGTGCTGGACGACTTCGTTGACGTGAAATGGACGGCGATCCGGGACGTTGACGAGGCAGTCAACGAAAAGAGCAGCATGAGGATAATGATAAAGCCCAACTCCCTCATCATAAGACCCCGGGAGAACAGATACCTCGAAGCCGTCTGCTCCAACATGACCAACAAGACCGTCCGGTGGTCTGTTATCCCGGCCTCCGGCGGCAGCATAGACCAGAACGGCCTTTACACCGCCCCTGTCACCGAGGGCGTATACGAGGTAGTGGCTCAGAGCGCCGCCTACCCCGAGATCAAGGCTTCGATAATGGTCATAGTCAGGGAATGACGCGCAAACAGATCCAAAGAAAGGAGGCTCCCGCAGTGACGATCAGCACCTATGAGCACGATTATCCCGTGACCGGCGTCAAAGAGACCAATGAGCTCTACGACAGCTATATCTGCCGCAACGTCAGCGGAGGCGGACTTTGCAGGATACTCAGCATCAAGGACAGGAGCCTCTTTCCCTCGCTGGTGAGCTGGCTCACCGACACGGTGGACCCGGAGGCCTTCACCGACTTTATAGAGCATTTCAACTGCGACGGCAGGCTATGCATCGTCATGCGCTATACCCAGGGGCTGACTTTGGAGAAAAAGCTCTCCACCGAATCCCTCTCCCTGTCGGAGAGGCTGGAGCTGGGCAGAAAGATCCTCGAGCGGGCGGTGCTCCAGGACATCCCGGAGTACTTCCTGGGCAAGTGCTTTTCCCCGGGGTGCATCACCGTCGCACCCGACCTGACGGTGAGCTTCAACTACCCCATCGAGGACATCATGACCTCCCGGGAATGTACGGCACAGGTCAACACCGTGCGGGTGCTGCGGCTGCTCTTTGCCAGGGAGACAGAGCGCAAGGTGCCGGAGCTGCTCATGGACTTTTTAGAACGCCTGCCGGAGCTTGCGGCAGGGAGCATGATCGACCTTTACAGCGAATACTACGCCCTCTGCACGGCTCTCGAAGGCTTCGACGCCGAGTCGGAGCAGCCAAAGACCTTCTGGTTCACCCTCTGGGACGCCATAAAGAGGGTCTTCACAAAGATGAAAACGATCTTTATCCTGCTGCTGCTGCTGGCGGCTCTCGGGTATCTGATATATACTATATTCGACCCGGGAAAAAGCAACAAAAACGAACCCCAGTACGACAGCATAGGTACAGTTAAGATAGATCAGACCAGGTGATGTAACAGATGAATTTTGACCTGATTTCAGCCTTCAAGCTGTTTTTCAAGAAATTCCAGCGGATATTCATTACCCCTGTCCTGCTTTTCGGGCGGGGCATACTGAGAAAGCTCAACCCGCAGAACATCGCGGGCAAGGTGGCCACCGACGTCAAGGACGGAGTAAAGGGTATCACCAAAAAGCCGAACAACATCAAGCAGTACGTTGTCATCGGCGACAGGTATGTGGCTAAAAAGCTCTTAGCGGTGCTTGTTCTTATCCTCATCGCGCTGATAGTGTGCATTATAAGGTTTCTGTACCCCTGGCTGGTGAGTACATTCTTCACCCGCTCCATGTGGGTCAACAGCGCCGAGTGCGCCGAGTACTCCGGCAAGGTCAGGCTCTACGATACGGTGGATCACGGCGTGCTGCTCTTTGAGGGCAGGCTTGAAAAGGGCAAGATAGACGGCGAAGGCACCCTCTACGACTACGACGGCGTACTGGTGTATGTGGGGGAGTTCGTCTCCGGGGAGTACTCCGGTAAGGGCAAGCTCTACTACCCCGACGGTTCCATATGCTATGAGGGGAGCTTTCTGAACAATCTCTACGACGGCACCGGCACAGAGTACTACACCAGCGGCGGAGTAAAGTACACAGGCAATTTCTCCGGCGGGATATACAACGGCCTCGGCACCTTCTTCGACGAGACCACCAGAACGATGATCTATGAGGGCGAGTTCGGCAACGGCCTGTTCAACGGTCAGGGCACGCTCTACAATCTCGCCTCCCATAAGGTGGCTTACAGCGGCAGCTTTGTCAACGGCGACATCGACGGCAAGGGCACCCTCTACGACAGCAAGACCGACAAGCTGCTCTATTCCGGGGAGTTCTCCGAGGGAGTATACAACGGCGAGGGCAAGCTGTACAGCGATACCGGCCTGTGCAAGGAAGGCACCTTCATGGACGGCAAGCTCAACGGCAAGGGCAAGCAGTACGACGGCATCCGGCTGCTCTACGACGGCGAGTTCACCGACGACTACTACGACGGCAGCGGCAGCCTCTACAAGAACGGCAAGCTCTGGTATGAGGGGGGGTTCTCCATGGGCGAACCCCTGGGTCAGGGCGTGTTCTACGACGAGAACGGCGTTGTGACCGGGCAGGGAACAGTCAACGGCACTACCGTCATCTCCGGCAGCGCCACCATATACACCGACAGCGGCAGCCTCCTCTACGCAGGACAGGTTGAAGACGGCGTTTACAGCGGCACAGGCAAGCTCTACGACAAGAAGACCGGCAAGCTGCTCTACGAGGGGGGCTTCAAGAACGGCGAATACGACGGTGACGGCACTCTCAACAAGGACGGCAGGCTGCTCTATGACGGCAGCTTCGTCAAGGGCAAGTACGACGGCGAGGGCAAGCTCTACAAGGACGGCAAGCTCCTTTACGAAGGCGGCTTCTCCAAGGGCAAGTATGACGGCGCCGGAAAGCTCTATGAAAACGGCTCTCTCAAATACGACGGTACTTTCAAGGACGGCGAGATGAGCGGCGAAGGCACCCTCTACGACAAAGACGGCAACGTGGTCGCCAGCGGAAATCTGGACGGCAGCGGCGCAGTCAAGGACGGTGCCGCGAAGATCACCGACAGCAGCGGCAATCTCGTCTTCGACGGCAACGTCAAGGACGGCAAATACGACGGCAGCGGCAAGCTCTACGACCCCTCCACCGGCGACCTGATCTACGACGGCAGCTTCAAGGAGGGCAAGTACGACGGTCAGGGCTCCCTCTATGAGAAGGGCGTGCTGACATTCTCAGGAACATTCAGCGCCGGGCAGAAGGTGGGCAGCGGCACCTACTACGACGAGGACGGAAACGTCATCGCCGACGGCGTCCTCGACAGCAGCGGCAACGTTGTGACAGGCACCGTAACGATCAAGGAGAACGGCCGTACAGTCTACGCCGGTCAGATCAGGGACGGCAGCTATGACGGCGACGGCAAGCTCTACGACAAGAACTCCGGCGACCTCATCTACGAGGGACGCTTCACCTCCGGCAGCTATAACGGCACCGGAAAGCTCTATGAGAACGGCTCCCTCCGCTACGACGGCAGTTTCTATATGAACTCATACAGCGGCGCCGGAAAGCTCTTCAATCAAAGCGGCACCCTGATCTACGACGGCAGCTTCTACATGGGCAAGTACGACGGTCAGGGCAGGGAGTTCTTTGACAGCGGAAAGATCAAATACATAGGCGAGTTCAGGCTGGGCGAATACAGCGGCAGAGGCGTGCTCTACGATGAGAACGGCAATGTGATCTACGATACCACAGCAGTCAGCACCCAGGACGATCCCTCCCAGGCGGCCTGAGCCAACGAGAAAGGACGGTAGCTATGCCGAATTACAATATCGTAGCCGAGACAGGTGAAGCCCTGGTCAGGCTGCTGCGGGAGGGCATGGTGCCCGGTATGATCCCCAACAGCGAGGGCATAGGGGTCTGCCAGCCTTCGGACAGGGGGGATGTGAGCCTCGGTATCTGCCTTTACGACATCAGGCGCAACACCGACATCATCCCCACGGAGAGAGTGGCGGTAGGCACCGACAAGCTCCGCAGCCCCTCCTCCTATGTGGATCTCTACTTTATGATAACCGCCTACTCCGCCAGCGATATCAAGTTCCGGATGCTGGAGGAATCCAAGCTCATAGGCCGGGCAATACAACTGCTGGAGGGCAATTCGGTGCTAAGGGGGGAGGTCTTCGGCAAGCCCTTCTCCGACCTGCGCTATCCCCCGAAGATCGAGATGCTCGACCTTGAAACGGAGGAAAAGCACCGCATCTGGAACAGCACCGAGATCCCCTACAAGCTCTCGGTCTTCTACAAGGTCTATCCCATAGAGATAGAGTCCGAGAAGATCACCGGCATCACAAGAGTAACCGAGACGGATATCACCGTCGGTCAGATCTGAGGTGTGCGTATGGATCGGTTGTACAGTATCTCCCACAGGGCGCTGATGAGAGCCTCCCTTGCGGTGCTGCTCATCGACGACCTGACAGGCAAGCCCATAACAGGCAGCAACGCCCGGGCATGGATAGAGGGCGCCAAGCCCCCGGTGAAGAAAAGCGACGGCTGGAACGTCTTCCTCGAGCTGCCCCGGGGCAGCTATACAGTGATCGCTGAGGGCGGGATGTATTGCAGGAGCTCCGCCGAGGCAGCGGTCAGCGAGGGCGTGGGAACGCTCCTGCTCCGGCTGAGCCCCAACAGGCTTTACCGCCTGCCCTCCGGCTGCGTCAGGATAGAGGGTCAGGCCGCACCGGGCACACAGATCTCGGTGTACGCCCAAGGCAAACAGCCTGCCTGCAAGCTGCTCAAAGACAGCCCTGCCGGCAGCACCGAGGTGACGCTCTTTTGCAGCGGCGACCCGCCTGTGGGGAAGCTGCTGCGGTTCAGCTCCCCGGAGGGGGTCAGCGAGACGGTAAGGCTCACCGCCCCCGGCGAAGCCCCCGACCTGTATCAGCTCTCAGCCCCCCTTGAAAACGCCTACCCCCGGTCAGGGACGTTGATAGCCCCGGTCACGCTGACTGAGGCCGACGACAAGGGCAGATTCTTTGCCGTGGTCAGATGCGCCTCCCCCGAGGGCACCGTGACCGTGGAGGGCGGAGGCGTCAGCAGAGAGTATCAGCGAAGCAACGTGCTGACCGTTTCACTCGTAGATTAGAAAGGAGTTTCGGCTTATGGGTACAGCAGTCTGCGGGGGAGCACAGCTCATGTGTTCCTTCGGTGCGGCGCCCTCGGCGCTCAATGTGCTGCCGGTGAACAAGACCCTCACCAGCGCACCCCTTGCCAACATCATGGACAACAAGCCTATGGTCAATATCATGCCCTTCGGTATGTGTACCAGCCTTGCCAATCCCGCCGTGGCCTCGGCTACCGCGGCAGCCCTCGGGGTACTGACCCCCATGCCCTGCGTGCCGGTGACAACGGCTCCCTGGGCTCCCGGCAGCCCCACGGTGCTCATCACGGGCAGTCCGGCGCTTAACAACACCAGCAAGCTCATGTGCGCATGGGCGGGGGTCATACAGATAGTCAACCCCGCCGCCATGACCATACAGATACCCTGACAGGAGGTCCCCGGTTTGGATAACAGTACAGTACGCCCCGGCATGACCGATTTAGATGCGGGGCTCATGAACATATTCATCAGCTTTCCCAAGGACAGAAAGAGCCTCACCGGTGATCTGGTGATCTCCACCCTCAGCTCCGTGCTGAGAGTGCTGGCACCGGTCATAGTCAGGTACGGCGGCAAGGTCAGCCGGGTCTCCGAGACCGGCATCACAGCCATCTTTCCCGGCGACTGCGAGAGCGCACTTCGCTGCGCCGTGGAGTTCTCCCCGCAGCTCCGGGCCGACTTCGCGGTGGGCATCCACTACGGCTCGGTGAGCATGGGGACGGTGAGCTGGGGGGATTTCAGCACGTTTATCGCCGTCTCCACCGACAACGGCCTTGCCCGGCGCATAAGCGAGACCGCCTCGCGTCTCGGCGCACGCATACTCCTGACCGACAGCGCCGCCGCACAGATAAGAGGCTTTTCAAACAGGTACTCCTGCCGTCGGCTGGGCATTATAAAGAGCGCCTTCCACGACGGCGACATCGGCATCTACGACGTCTACGACGGCGACCCCTCCGAGCGCCGGTACAACAAGCACCGCAGCAGGCTGTTCTTCGAGAAGGGCGTTGAGCTGTTTTTGTCGGAGAACTGGATGCAGGCACGCTCCTATTTTATCGAGCTTCTGAAATTCGACCGGGGCGACCTGCTTGCAAAGGAGTACATCTTCAAGTGCGACCGTTTCATAGCCGACCCGGACACCGCTCCGGAACACAAATATCTTGCATCAGTCTGAAACTATTACAGCCGCAAAGCAGAGGTGAATGAGCAGAATGAAAAAACTCAGCAAGCTAAGCAAAAAAATAGTATTCATGTTCCTGCTCGTAACAGTCCTTGTCTCTGCGGCCATGGGCTTCACGATATACAGGATCGTCTACTCCGACGCCCTTTCCCTCACCGAAAAGCGCCTTGTACGCATTTGCACCCATGTGAGCACGCTGCTTGATCCCGCCGACCTTGACAGGTGGCTGTCTTCCGACTCCGACGGGGATTATCAGGACGCCAGGGTCTATCTTCAGGCCATGTCAGCCTCCTTTGATCTGCCTTATATGTTCGTCTACCGGCCTGTCCCCGACGGCAGCGGCGGGATAAAGGACGAGGTGGAGTTCATCTTCGATATTAACAACGGTAAGGATGACCGGTCCAGAGTCATGAGTCTCGGCGAACACCTCACAGGCGTTCAGGAGATAGAGTACCTCAGAGAGGTGGTAAGCACCGGAAAGTATCAGGTGACTGAAAATCTCACCAGCAGGACCAAGGGCAAGATGGTCTTCGCCTTCTACCCCGTGACCGACGGTGAGGGCAAGGTCTGCGCCATTATCGGCGCCGGCAGCACCAAGGACCGCACCCGCGGCGAGGTCATCCGGGAGATAATCGGCCTCCTTGCGATCTACTGCGCCTTTATGGCGGCGTTCGTCATCATACTGCTGGCATTTATGCGGCGCAACGTCACCAAGCCGGTGAACCTGCTCTCGGAGCGGATGAACAACTTCGTTTCGGACTACAACGAGATGAGCTACATACCCGTTACCGAGATCAAGACCAAGGATGAGATACAGCAGATGGCCGAGGCCTACAACAAGATGTCCGAGTCCATCATCAAGTACACCAACGACATCATGCGGGACACCGCCGAGAAGGAGCATATGAAGGCCGACCTGGACGTCGCCAGGAGCATCCGCTCCGCCACCTCAGCCGAGCTTACATTTCCCGCCTTCCCGGAGCGGAGGGACTTCGAGCTCTATGCCAGCCTTAAAAACACCGTCTTCCACAGCTGCTCCTTCTGCAACTATATCCTCAGCGACGAGGATCATCTGTATATCGCCATTGGCGAGTCGGTGGGCAACTCCCTCCCCGCCATGCTCATGTCCATGCTGGCCTCCACCAACATCAAGTGTCTGGCAAAAATGGGCTACCCGCCCTACCGGATAGCCGCCGAGACCAACGACCAGCTCTGCGCCTTCGAGCACACCGACAACAGCCTCAACGTCAGCATACTCATAGCCGAGATAGAGCTTTCCACCGGCGAGCTGCGCTATGTCAACGCCGGTATGCCGCCGCTGATGATAAAGCGCCCCGGCGAGAGATACGAGCCCGAAAAGCCTGTGATGCAGTTTGACCTGGGTGAGATGCGGCGGGTGTCCTTTGAGCAGGAGCAGATGACCCTCAGCCAGGGCAGCACGCTCATATTCACCTCCTACGGCGTATCCGAGATGCGCAGCAGCGAGAACGAGCGCTTCACCGTGGAGCGCCTTACCGACGAGATAAATCAGATCGCCTCGGAGAAATACTCCCTCAGCGACATGACCGACGAGCTTGAAAAACGCCTCGACAGCTTCCGGGGCGGCAGCGAGAACGAGCGTGACACCACCATAGTCGGGTTCAGATACTTCGGCTGAGCCCTCAGAAAGGACTGTTTGAGCCTATGGATATAAAAGATCTGTACAGCTCCTATTTCGATATTAGCCTGCTGATGAAGCCCTACTCCGATGACGCGGAGCAGCTGTCCGAGCTCTTTGCTTTCCTTGACCTGTGCTTTGCGGCGCTGTCCGGGGCACGGGGGCTAAAGGGCGAGGGCATCCCCGAGGCGGGGGCAGGCGAGGCTCACAGCCTGACCGTGGCCTCCCGGGATATCGCAAAGGTGCTGCTCTCCGGGCAGGGCAGAGACGCCCTCTCTGAGCAAGCAAGGGAGCAGATCGAGAACGCCTTCTTTCACCTGGGCTGCCGGCTCAAAAAGAGCCTTGCCCGGGACTTCGTGCCCCGCTTTGAGATGGTGAGACTAAAGTTCTCCCTCAACGATTTCGAGACTTTTGCCATGCTGCTGGCCCTCGCCCCTGAGTACGACAGAAAATACGAGAGCGTCTTCGTGTCGCTGCACAACAACAGCTCTGATATCTACGCCACCGTATGGCTGGCGGTCAAGCTCAGCGGATACCTGTTCGGGACGCCGCCCTCGGCGGGCTCTGAACTGCTTTCCGGGCGCTCGCCGCTGATGAGGTTCCTGTGCAGCAGGGAAGTGCTGCGCCGTGACCGGTGCGGCAGCTCCGACTGGCTGCTGCTGTCCCGGCGGGTAAGCTCCTTCATTCTCGGCAGCAGCGGCATCGACCCGGAGCTGTCAGGTTTCTGCACGCTCCTTGATGCAAGCGGCGGACAGGAGCATATCCCACTGCGGGAGGAGCAGTACAGGGAGGCCTCGGGGCTGTTCTTAGCCAACGCCTTCGCCGACAGGGGATGCTTTGTGCTGAACCTCTTCGGACCGCGGGGCGTGGGCAGGAGCTATCTTGCGGCAAGGGCAGCCGCCTCCGCAGGACTGCGCCTGCTCAGGGTAGACCTGGCACGGCTCATAGACCGCGCCGGCGCATACCCCGAAAAGCATCTTGACATGATCTGCACCGAGACTGTGCTGCTGGGGGCGGCGGTGTGCTTTGTCAGCGATACCCCCGACACTGTCTCCGACGGCGAAGAGGTCATGAAGCCCTCGCCCGCGGCAGCTGCGGCTGACCGGATAGCGGCATATGCGGCGGGGCTGTTTAGGTTCATCTTCTGGGCGACCCCGGAGAAGTCCTCCTCCTTTGCCGCCGCCGACGCGGTCTGCGCCGGGATAGAGCTGCCCATGCTCACCGCCAACGAGCGGAGGCTGTTCTGGGAACGCTCCCTCGAAGGCACCGGAATGGATGCGGCCTCCTTTGCAAACCGCTACATACTCACGCCGCTGTACATAAGCCGCGCCTGCCGCACTGCAAGAGAGCTGGCCTCCGCACAGGGTACAGCTCTTACAGAACAGCTGCTCACCCGGGGCGTAAAGCAGCACTCGGTGAACCCTCTGGGCAGCTATGCCGCCAAGATAAACGCCGTCTTCACCTGGGACGACCTTGTGATCGGCGACGATCAGAAACGCAGGATGAAAATGATCTGCGATCAGGTCAGGTATCGGAGCGTGGTCAACGAGGACTGGGGCTTCCGCAAGAAGACCCCCTACGGCAGGGGGCTCTGCGCCATGTTCTACGGCTCACCCGGCACCGGCAAGACTATGGCGGTGCAGGTCATGGCAAACGACCTGGGGCTCGACCTCTACCGGATAGACCTGTCCCAGCTTTCCAGCAAGTACATCGGCGAGACCCAGAAGAACATCAGCGCCCTTTTCGAGCGGGCCAGGAACATCAACGCCATGCTGTTCTTCGACGAGGCGGACTCCATGTTCGCCAAGCGCTCCGAGGTCAGGGACGCCAACGACCGCTACGCCAACGCAGATACGGCCTTCCTGCTGCAAAAGCTGGAGGAACACGAGGGCATAACCATCCTCGCCACCAACTACGTCAACAACATCGACGACGCTTTCAAGCGCAGGATCAAGTTTATGATAAACTTCGTCTTCCCGGATGCCGATGTCAGATCAAGACTTTGGCAGACCATACTGCCCGCATCTGCTGTCACCGACGAGGCGCTTGACTTCGAGTTCTTCGCGGAGCACTTCGAGCTTTCGGGCAGCAACATCAAGGAGATACTCACCAACGCGGCATTCCTCGCCGCCTCGGAGGGTACCGGCCTTAAAAACCGCCACATCATCGAGGCGGTGAAGCTCAACTTCTCAAAATACGGCAAAATACTCACTGACGCGGATTTCGACTATCTCGCCAGGTGAACCGGAGGTACTGATATGGAACAGATCTCGGCCAAAGAATATCTATCACAGATCGCCCTGCTGGCAAAGGACATCATACACGAAGCAGCGGTGCGTGACACCGAAGACGGTGCCGCGCTTATGATAACAGCCCCCTCGCCCTACGGCGAAGACCGGGTGCTGACCTACTGTATCGAACTGGAGCCCCGGGGGGAGGATATGCTGCTCTTTCACACCGTGATATACTGCTTTACCGACGTCCCGGAGGACAGGTTCGGGGAGCTGGCGCAGGTCATCAACGAGCTTGATCTGCGGCTGACGGTGGGCAGCTTCATACTGTTCGAAGAGGGGCACACGGTGATGCTCAGCCACGGTTTCCTGCTGGGCACCGAAGTGGGGCTTGACCTTGCCGCACAGACTCTCCTGCGCAGCATCCACCTTATGGAGAACGCAGCCGCGATCGCCGGCGACTATATCGACCGGCTGCTGAAAGGTGAGTGTACCGCAGAGGATATCAGGGCGGAGCTTGCAGCAAAGGAGGCGGGGGCAAATGAATGAAGAACTCACTCTGACCGATATCATCGCAGGCTATCTCACTGCCTGCGGCATCTCCTGCGAGACCGAGGTCATCGGCGGCAGAGAGGCTGTGACGATCCGGTACGGCGAGGGAGAATACCTCCCGGAGGACTGCTCCGTGACCGTCGAGGAACCTGCCGAGGGCGTCAGGGCGGTGCGCCTGCTGATGACCGTCTTCTCGGGACTGACGGCAGAGCAGACCGCAGACCTGCGCCGGGTCATCGGGAAGTTCAACCGGTATTTGGACATAGGCTGCTTCATCCTGCCGGAGGAGGACGTGCTGTTTTACAGCTATGCCTTCGTCATCGAGGATCAGCTCCCGGCAGAGAGCCTGCTGTCTGCGCTGACCGCATCGCTGGATGCCGCCACAGACGGCGCTTCACAGGGCAAGCGGCTGCTGATGCCGCTTATCACAGGGGAGCTGACCTGCCAGCAGATCATAGACCGGGATATTTTCCCGGCTCAGGGAGGTGAATGATATGCCGCCGAACACGACCGACCGTATAACTCTGCTGCGGCAGTACATCATGCCGAAGCACCCGCTGCCGAGCCCGCCTCAGCCCAACCCGCAGAATGTCCCTGCCGGCGACAACAGCAACGCCCCTCAGGGCATTCAGCAGAACCAGCCCCCCGATGATCAGGTAGAGGAACCCAACAATATCGCAAACAACGATCACGAGGATCAGGAGGATGAAGAAGTATTAGATCGGAACGTGATCCGGAACGATCAGGGTAACGTTCAGAACAACAACGATAACAATAACAACATCAACAACGATAACAACATTAGCAACAATAACAACATCAGCAACGACAACAACATCAGCAACGATAACAACAATACAGATATGCTGAACCCCTTCGGGGAGGACGCCGGAGACGGTGCCGCCCAGAATGATGAGCCCTCCGGATGGGCGGAGAACCTGTCAAAGGGCACGGACTATCTCACGCTGCTGGGGAACTCCTTCGCGGACTGGGAGACCGTGGTCAGCGAGGCTGACAAGGCTATACCGGGGCTGACCAACAGGCATGACAGGGAGCGCCTCAAAAAGACCGACAAGGTCGCCAACGGCACTGCTATGGTCGCCTCCGGCCTCGATGCGTTAAACGGCATCTACAAGAGCTACGGGGCTTCAAAAAGATACAACCGCCTCAAAGCGCAGGAGTCCGGCGCCAATAAGAAGTACACGGATCACAGCCGGTCCAACGAAGCTCTGAACACGTTCATCGCCAGCATCTTCGGCGCAGCAGGCAGCGGCAGCAGATCAGTTGCCAAGGGATTCAGCCTGTTCACCGACCCGGAAAGCACCTCCTCCAGGAACAAGAAGTTCTCCACCGTGTCCGCGGTATTCGGCGCCGCAGCCGTTGCCTCCTCCATCGCAGGCTCCTTTGCCGCCATGAACGCCGACAGGATAAACCGCGCCCGCCATGCCGATACAGTTGAAAGTACCGGTCGCCTGTTCGGAAACGATATCCATAAAAAGAAAATGTACGGCATGGATATAGCCGGCAGGATGCACGATATCAAAAACCACCGTCTCAACAAGGGGGCATTCGGATTTGCAGGCTCCGTTATCAGCGGTATCAACGCCATCACCGGGTTCATGCCCGGCTTCGGGAAGACCGGCACGGGCAAGGTGCTGAAATTCGCGGTGGATCTTACCGACAAGCTCCTCAAATACACCGGCAAGATCTCCGAGGCAGCCTCGGACGCCAGGCTCAAGAGCAGGATAGCACGTCAAAAGGCCGCTGTCATAGATGAATACATCGAACGGAAGAAAGTGAAGTATCTGGCAAGAGCACAGAGGATCACGGATGCGGCGGCTTTATCCGAGTTCAGTAATACGCCGCTGCGTGAAAACGAAATGGCGCGTATGGCTATCAGCTCTCTCGGAGTCCGGGTGACGCTGGACAACAGCGAAGTCACTTCGAATCTTAAAGAGCAGGCCTTCGATAAGCTGGCTGAGAAGCGTGCACATAAGATCGTCAACGGCGCGGCTGCTGACAAAGCGGCTGTCCTGGAAGCCCTCGGCCTGACAGACAATGCCACCGAGGAAGACGTGTTGAACGCCCTGAAAGGCGAATGATCTCACAGGAAAGGAGGAAAAAGTATGGGAGGCGAATCACAGGCACCCGCACCGGGCGGAGGAACTACTTCTACGACGGCTACGCTTGCCTCTACCACATCACCGGAACCCAAAAAACCGGAAGACGTCGGGAATCCCGCCAATAAGCCCCCGGAACAGGACGGCGACGGCGTCGGGCAGGAGAAAAAAGATGTCTCCGACAATGATGACAATAACCCCTCAGACGGCTCCGCGCAGGGCGGGATCACCAAAGCGGAGAAAGATCTTCTGTGGCAGTACATAGTCAAGCCCCACTACGACAAGCACAGGAACGACAATCCCAGGAACCCCCTGGCCGAGGACAAGGACAATGTGGTGGAAAAGGGTTTCAGGGTCGCTCTCGACGTGGGGGCTCTGACCTCGTCGGTGCTGGCTGTCGCAAATTCCGGCTACGCTATCGACAAGGACCTCGACGAGAAGGATGAGACCGGCAACGAGATCACCTCCGGATCAAATACGGTAGCCAGTATGGTCGGCAGTTTCAGATCAATGATGGGTCTCATGGATATGGGCATGGGTCTGGGCTCACTGTACGACGGCTATAAGCGCAAGAACAAAAACGAGAAAAGGCAGGCGGGGTTCAAGGCCTTCTCCGGCTTCACCTCGGCAGCTGCGGGAGCACTGTCGGCGGCAGCGGGCTTTGCAGGACTCGATAAGGCCGATGCAGGTACTATCAAGGGTCTCGCGCTGGCGTCAAGCACCATAGGCGCTCTCGGGAGCATCGGCAGTATCATAGGGAGCTATTCAAACGCCAACCAACGCAGCAGAATGGCATCCGCAGGCAGCAGCTTCAGGATCGGTAAGGATCAGTTCGACGCCGATATGACAGCCGCCGGCAATGGCAAGGACGACGCCTCCAAGAACGCCCGCAGGCTCGCCAAGGCAAAGGCCTTCTCCATGTCACAGGCGGCGGATATGAACAGCCTGAAGGCGCAGCAGGAAAAGAGCAAGGCTCACAGAGACCTGTTCTACAACGGTCTGGGAACGCTTTGCAGTCTGGCCGGCAGCTACGGGTCGGCCTTCACCGATCTGAAGACCAGCGGCCTTGTGGGAGGCATCCTGGGCACTGCCGCTATGACCCTCAAATACATCGGCAAGGGCAGAGAGCTTTACAAGAGCGGCAAGAACAAGAAAGCCCTGCAAGGCAAGAAGGATCAGGTCATCAGGGACTACCTGGACAACAAGCGCCCCAAGATCAAGGCCGATATCAGCGCCGACCCGCATACCAGCGGGATACAGGTCAGCGACAACGTTGCCGACAGGATCGCGGTGGCAAGGCTCGGCATAAACCTCGACATCACAGACCCCTCCGGCCTCAGCGAGGACGAGAGGAAGGAGCTTTTCAACCGCATCACACTGCGCCGCGCCAAGTATCTGACCCAGCTGACCGGGCCGGAGAAAACACAAATGATGACCGCCCTGGAGCTGGACGTGAACGCCTCTGTGGATCAGGTGGCAGAGGTCCTGGGATATGAGAATTAACTATGGCATATGATTACTTCGTAAAACTCAAACACAGCTTTGAAAGCCCCTCGCCCTTCATCCGGCGCAGGGGCATAAAGCCGTGGACCGGACTGACTGTGATCTCCGCCTGTGCCGGGTGGGGCAAGACCGCCTGCCTCGCGCAGCTGGCAGAGGATGACCCGACCAGCGCCTGCATCAGCGCCGGAGCCGAGGACAACAGCTGTGAAAGGCTCACGGCGCTGCTATCGGAGGCGCTGCCGGAGGCGGGCATAGCCCCCGGGGAGGGCGGGTATGAAGCCGTCAGCAAGGCCGCCGATGCCCTCTCAAAGGGCAGACAGCTGCTCTTTGACAACGCCTCCCTCATAACGGACAGTGCCGCACAGTCGCTGCTGGGACTGCTGGCAAAGGCCGCCGCGGCAGGGCAGTTTTCGGCAGTCTTCGCCGCAAGGCAGATACCCGACTTCCTGCTGCCCTTTGTGATGAACGGCACCGCCGCCCTCGTAGGCATCCCGGAGCTGCGCTTCACCCGCGCCGAGACCGCTGAGCTGGCAGCCGCCATACGCCCCGACCCTGCGGATGTGTACGTCAACGCCCTGCACTCATTCAGCGGAGGCTGGTGTGTCGCGGCGGCAGCCCTTGCAAGGGCAGAGGGCGACCCGGAGCCGGCACTCGACAGCACCCTGCTCCCCCGGTATGTGAGCAGCAATATCCTCCGGGGGCTCAGCGACGACCTGAAAGACTTTCTGCTGATGAGCTCCTTCATCTCCGACGAGGCCGGCCTCTCCCGGGAGGTCTTCGGCATATCCGATGCGGGGGCAAGACTGTCAGCCCTTGCCGACCTGGGCATAGCCTCCCGTGAGGGGGAGCGGTACCCGGAGGTCCTCCGGCGCATACTCTCGGTGATGCTCCCTGCGGACAGGCGCAAGGCCCTTGTGGAACGCGCCGCCGACCACTACATCAGAAACAAGCGCTTTGCCGAGGCAGTCGCCCTCTTCGAGACCGACGGCGATTCCTCTGCGGCGGAGCGTATACTGCGCATCTACGGCAGCGAGCTCCTTGCAAACTGCGAGTTCGAGCTCATCGGCTACTGCGGCAGGATCATAGGCCGCCCCGAGGTCATCACCGACCCGGAGGTCTTGGGCGCTCTCGCCCAGTACCACTATTACAGCGGCGAGTATGACAAAATGGAACGCGCCTGCAATTTAGCGGACAGTATGTTCGGCAAGGAAAACAAGTTCGGGGTATACCGTATGCTCTACAAGGGGCTGCTCAGATACCCCGGCTCGCCCGCCGTATACGCCGCCAACATCCGCAAGGCCGCAGAATATCTCACCGCAAACGGCCTGCCCCTGCCTTTCCTGTACCAGAAGGAGCAGGCTCTCTACGATATGCTCACCGAGAAGACCGCACCCCAGCCGCAGTCGCCGGTGCTGTCGGTGTACAGGTTCGGGGAGCTGCGCCTGACTGCGGGAGACACGGTGATACAGTGCAAATCCCGCCGCAGCCTGGAGCTAATTGCATACCTGCTGGAACACCGCAGCCGCTCCATAGGCCGGGAGGAGATACTCAGCGCATTCTGGCCTGAGGATATGCCCGCCAACGCCGTTGCCATGCTCCATAATATGATCTATAATTTACGCCGGGAGCTGTCCGGCTGCGGACTGGAAAATATCATCAGCTACAAGAACAAGTGCTACTCCCTCGATATGTCCATGATAAGGGAGGCCGACAGCGATATCCTTTCGGCCTGCCGCTGTGCCGAGGAACAGGATGCCGAGGGGCTCTTGGCTCACGAAAGCGCCGCCGGGACCTACTGGGGCAGCTATCTCGGCTCATCTGACAGCCTGTGGGCGCGGGAGAAGAAGGAATACTACGACCGCTGCTACATCAACGCCTGCGTGATGCTGGCGGAGCATTACCGGGGGACAGGGGAGCTTGACCGGGAGCTGGTCTTCCTGAAAAACGCCCTGAAACTCGACCCCTACTCCGAGCAGCTGGTCGGAGACATACTGGTCTGCTGCTCGGCGCTGGGCAAGCCCGACAAGGCCAGCAAGTACTACGAGGAATACTCCGCAAGGCTGGACGCCGACTTCGGCACCCGTCCCAGCAAGTGGCTGCGGAGCAGATATCTGTCCTGTTTTTCGGACGAATAGGTAGGTGAACCACCATGACACAGCAATACAGAGAGCTCTTTTCCGCCTTGGAGGACTGCATCGACGGTTTCTTGCAGACCGGAGTCGATCCTATGCGAAGCGAGGCTGTCAGAGCCGGCATTACCGCCTGCGCCGACACCCCTTTGGGCAACATCCTGCGCACCTTCGGCTGCGAGGACTATGAGGCCTTTACCGTAGTTTTGGGGGCATATGCCTCATCCGGGGCATACAGCGGGGGACTGCCGGGGGATACCGGGAACGCCTGCATCTCCCCTCTGGACACGGCGGCGCTGTTCTACGGCAGCGGCGACATCATGCCTTTCTATGAGTACCTCGCGGAGGAAGGCGCCCTTGCAAGGCTTTTCGAGGGCATCACCGCCGACGCCTGCACACAGCTTACTCTGCGCAGCAGCATAGCGGTATACCTGTTCACCGGGGAGCTCTCCGACCCCTGCTTTGACACCCCGGGTCACGTCGAGAGCTATGTGCCCTGGAGGGGCGCCGAGACAGCCGTCGCAGAGATATGCTCGCTGCTGCGGGGACTTGACCCAGCAGAGCCTGCGGTGATCCGCGTCTGCGGCGAGGAAGGCTCCGGGCGGCATACCGCAGTGTACAGAGCCTTCGACCGCCTTGGACTGCGCTGCATACCCCTGGAGCTGCCCCCGGATATCAGACAGCATGGTATTACAGAGCTGTGTACCAAGCTGCTGCTGCTGAACTGTGTGCCTGTCATAAACAGCAGACAGGTCACGGCTCAGACCGTCAGCCGCATCGCCGACGAGGTGGGTACAGTGATCCTCATAACCGGGACCGCCGCCCCCGAGGACTGCGGCTGCCCCGCATACACCGTTGCGCTGCCCCTGCCCACAATGGAGGAACAGCTCACCCTGTGGCAGACCCTGAGCAGCGATACCGCCCCCGGTACCGACTTTGCAGAGCTTGCCGGGGAATTCGGCATGACCCCCGGGGCCATAGTCAAAGCCCTGCGCTGCGCCTCGCTGCTCACCGGGGACAGACCCCTGACCCTGCACGATATCAAGGCCGGCTGCTGCCGCTCCTTCGAGGGGGACATGGGCAGCCGTGCCGTAAAGATAGAACCGGTGTTCACCTGGGATGACCTCGTCCTGCCGGAACACAGCAAGGGGCTGCTCCGCGCCGCCTGCGACCAGGTGAGGCTGCGGCACAAGGTCTTCGATAACTGGGGCTTCGGCAGCAAGCTCCCCTACGGGCGGAGCGTGTCAATGATATTCACCGGCCCTCCCGGCACCGGCAAGACCATGGCGGCGCAGATAATCGCCTCAGAGCTGGGAATGGAGATCTACCGCATAAGCCTCGCCAACGTGGTCAGCAAGTACATCGGCGAGACTGAGAAGAACTTAAACGAGATATTCGACCGCGCCAGAAAGACCCGCGCCATACTCTTCTTCGACGAGGCCGACGCCCTGTTCTCCCGGCGCACCGAGGTCAGGGATTCAAACGACAAATACAGCAACATGGAGGCCGCCTTCCTGCTGCAAAAGACCGAGGAATTCAGCGGTGTAGTGATACTGGCCACCAACCTGGTGCAGAACTTCGACGAGGCCTTCAAGCGCCGCATGAGGTTCATCGTGGACTTTCCCTTCCCCGACGCGGACCGCCGCAGAGAGCTGTGGAAACGGGCCTTCCCGGACAAGGCGCCCCTTGGAGCAGTGGACTTTGACTTCCTGGTGGAGCACTATGAGCTGTCGGGCAGCAACATCCGCAGCATCGCTCTGCACAGCGCATTTTTGGCGGCGTCGCAAGGCAGCAGCATAGGTATGGAGCATATCATGGCGGCGCTTCGCAACGAGTATGCCAAGAGCGGGAAAGCATTCACAAAGGCCGAGGCAGGGGAGTATCACCACCTGCTGGGTGAGAGCTGAAAGGCGGTGAGACCATGGCGCTTTACGACAGGAAGTTAGAGGTCTCCGAGGGCGTCATCCGGGAGCGGGAGAGCGAGCCGGAGAAGAAAAAGCCCCCTCGCGGCTATGAGCAGCACCCCGCCGATGACAAGGCCTATGAGGTCTTCGGGCTGAAAAACTCCTTCGACGATATCTCTGTCAGCGCCGACGAAAAGGGCCGCCTGACACTTGCGGTAAGCTCTGAAAAGGGCTGCCATGCCCCCACTCTCGATGCCACAAAGAAGAAACTCCGGGGCTCGCGCCGACGCACGGTCTATGAGCATTTCGGAGAGTTCTTCACCGACCCCGCTGCCCGGGGCAGGGGAGCCTTCGCGTTCAGGACGAGGAAAAACCTCTCCGAGACCCGCATACTCCGGGACTTCAAGGAGGTCTCAAAGAAACACACCGCCCCCTCTCAGCTGGAGGCAGCGCCTTTCCTGACCTTAGATGAGGACAGGCGGCAGCTCTCGGAGCTCAGGAGCAAGGGATCAGAGAACCTTGATGAACGCCTTGCCGCAGAACGGACTATCCAGCGCAAGACCGAGCTTGAGAACCGCTTCATCCGCAAGCTCCGCATAGCCCGCCGCAGGACGATAGCCCGACCTGCCCCCGCAGAGCCGGAGCCGATAAAGCAAAATGAGCAAGTCACAGATAATGATGATGATTCAGACAATGAAACAGATACAGAAAATGATGTATGAGTGTGCACACACAATATATTAACTGTTTTATTAATTTTTCTATTAATGGTAGGGTGTCTTTTTGTTCTATGCTGCCTTGTACATTTGGACAACCCTGCCTTGTCGTTTCTGCACAGGCAGCCTTGTCGTTTCTGCACAGGCAGCCTTGTCGTTTCTGCAAGGTAAGGGACAGCTTTCAGACACCCCTCACTTATAGCCGGAAACAGCCAAAAGTTGCACACCTCAGTGCAACTTTTTCTTTTGTGTTCGGGAAACAAACGGAAACGAGGGCAAAAAATCGTACAGATACAGATACCGCGTCAGCGAAGACCGTCGGGGCGGCCTTTACTATCCGCTGTCCGCTGCTCCCGGTTATAGCCCGGATTATTATTCCGGTTATAATCCTCTGCTATAATATAATCATGACGATCATGATACCGAGGAAGGTGTCAAATCCCGTTACCGAAAGGAGGAAAGGTCATACCCCGAGAGGGTCTGACCGATCATTATGGCAGAGTATTTATCTCCCGGTGTGTACGTTGAGGAATTTGAATCGGGCGGCAAGCCTATGGAGGGCGTCGGCACCAGTACGGCGGGCTTCGTGGGACTTGCAGAAAAAGGCCCCGTGGGCGGAGTTCCCCGTCTTATCACCAATTTCGCAGATTTCAGAAGGACTTACGGCGGCTTTCTCTCCGAGAACGAGTTCGGCGAGTACCGCTTCCTGGCATATGCCGTTGAGCATTTCTTCGTGAACGGCGGCACACGCTGCTTCATCACCAGAGTGGCTCCCGAAAGCGCCAAGTGCGCTCAGGCTCAGGCAGGAGATCTTACTTTCACCGCCAAGGACCCCGGCGCATGGGGCGACGCTATCAGCCTTAAGCTGGGACGTTCCTCCAAGGCCAGAACTCAGGCTCTGGAAAAGCTGGGCGAGCGCAAGTACAGAGTTAAGAGCGGCGCAGGCTTCAATCCCGGCGACATCGTAGCCTTCACCGAGGGCGAGACCACCGAGTACAACAAGGTGGAGAAGAACCAGGATAATATCATCACCTTCGTAAACGAGTTCGGCGCGGATATCACCGATACCGAGCTGCTCCCCTCCAAGCTGCTCACTACCTGTGAGCTTGCTCTGGAGGTAAGATACGGCGAGACCACCGAGAGCTACGACAATGTTTCCTTCAACATCGAGGCTCCCAACTTCATCGCCAAGAAGACCGCCAAGTCCGAGCTCATCGAGGTGGCTTACACCGGCGCCAACGACATCGGCGACCCCTTCGCTGCACTCTCCGAGGACGGCGCGGATACAGTCACAGTTGAGTTCACCGGCGGCAGCAACGGCTCCGCTTCGGATATCAGCGCGGCTGACTTCATCGGCACCGACGGCGGCGCAGGCAACAGGACAGGCATACAGTCCTTCCTGGACAACGACGTTGTATCTATCATGGCCGTTCCGGGCATCACAGACCCCAACGTTCAGCTCACTCTCGTGGCTCACTGCGAGAATCTGGCCAGCAGATTCGCTATCCTCGACCTGCCCAGAGACGCAAGGATGGTGGACGAGATCATAGCCCACAGGGACATCTTCTCGTCGAGCTATGCGGCACTCTATCACCCCTGGTTACAGGTGTTCGACCCGCTGGATAAGAAGAACATCGCTATCCCGCCCTCCGGCTCGGTAGCAGGCATCTTCGCCCGCAGCGACAACGCAAGGGGCGTACATAAGGCTCCCGCAAATGAAGTGGTAAGAGCCTGCGTGGGTCTCGATACACAGTTCAACAAGGGCGAGCAGGATATCCTCAATCCCAAGGGCGTCAACCTCATCCGCTCCTTCCCGGGACAGGGCATCAGAGTATGGGGCGCAAGAACTGCCTCCGGCGATCCCAGCTGGAAGTATGTCAACGTCCGCCGTCTGTTTATCTTCCTGGAGGAGTCGATCAAGGCCAACACCAACTGGGCAGTATTCGAGCCCAACGATCAGGCGCTCTGGACAAGAGTACAGAGGACTATCAGCGTGTTCCTCAACAATATGTGGCGCAACGGTTCGCTGGCAGGCTCGTCGGCTGATGAGGCCTTCTTCGTGAACATCGGACGCAACACCATGAGCCAGGATGACATTGATAACGGCCGCCTCGTATGCGTGATAGGCGTGGCTCCCGTTAAGCCTGCTGAATTCGTGATCTTCAGGATAACCCAGAACACGGGCAGCGCAGAATGACCGAGAAAGGAGTTTGATCAGTTATGGCATATCCGCATACCAGATTCAGATATAAAGTAGAGATCGAAGGACTTGACGCCGGCGGTTTCTCCGAGGTAACGGGCTTCGACGCTTCGATAGACGTTGTTGAGTACAGAGAGGGCGACAAGGTGACTACCCCTCAGAAGGTGCCCGGTCTGAAAAGATACGGCAACGTGACCTTGAAGCAGGGTCTCATTGATTCAACAGTTATGTATGACTGGATGATCGCAGGCGTAAACGGCGCCGTAGAGAGAAAGACCCTCACCATCACTCTGCTGGACGAGGAGGAGGCTCCCGCAGCTTCATGGCAGATCATCAACGCATGGCCTATGAAGTACACGGCTCCCGACTTCAACGCCACCGCCTCCGAGATCGCTATCGAGACCGTAGAGATCGCCCACGAGGGCATGACACGTATCTCATAAGGCATTATCCTGAATTACAGGCTCCCCCGTATTGTTACGGGGGAGTTAATTTTTTCTTGACAAATTGCATTATGTATGGTAAAATTTAATATGGATAAATGTAATTTCTGTTGTTTTTTATTTAATTTGAACAGGAGGTAAGAGCTATGAAAAAACGAAGAATGTCAAGCATTGTGACGGCGCTGATGCTGGTGCTGTCGCTGTTCGCGGCAGTGCCGGAGGGAGCGTTTGAGACCGAGGCATTGTTAGGCTACGATCTTTATATTGCAGGCAGAAAGGTCATGGATACCAACTGCAGCGATATCCTGGGCAACGGCGAGGCATCTTATGACTCTCAAACCAACATACTTACTCTGAACAAGAGCATCACCTGCAGCACCTACGCCGTCAAAAGCAGCATAAGCGATCTGATCATCATTGTGAACGGCAGTGTTACTCTGCACACCGGAGCTTCCGCCATGTACCTGGAAGGCAATACCACCATTACAGGCGGCAGACTGACCATCAATGCTGAGAATGCCGGCTCCAGCGGCATCTTATTCAAAAAAGGCAACCTCGCCTTATACGATACCTACCTGGACGTCCTCAGCGGCTGGGGCATCATCGGAGATAACGGATGTGACAAACTGACCGTTAATGATTCTACCGTGTGTCTCTACGGCAGGGCAATGGCTGTGAGCCAGTTCTCCTACGGTATAAAGCTCTACAACTGTAAGTTCCTTGCTCCCGCAGGCGCGGTGGTGGATGACGGCACGATTTACGAGAGCGACGGCAAGACCCCTGCCAAAAGCGTCATCATCGTCAAGGACGGTCAGCAGCTTGACAGGTACGACCTCCATATTGCAGGCAAGCAGGTCACGAATCTCAACGCGAAGGATATCCTGGGCGACGGTGAAGCCTCTTACGACCCGCAGACCAGGATCCTTGAGCTGGACGGCGATATCAAGGTCAACAATCCTAACTGCATCGTAAGCGGCATCGTGGGGCTGACTGTTAAGGTCAACCGTGACGTTACGCTTACCTCTGAGGCGTATTCGGCCTTCACCTGCACCGGGGAAACCACCATAACCGGCCCCGGCAAGCTGAGCCTCATCACCGAAAGCTCCAACGCAGCAGTCTATGTGAACAACTGCACCCTCTGGATAAAGGACGCCAACGTCTTCGCCTCCGGCAGCATAGGCTTTTCAGGCCGCATGAGCAGTGATGCTCTCGTTATCCGCAACTCCGACGTGGAGGCGGAGGGCAAGTCCTTTGCCATAGGCAATTTCGGCAACGGCATCGACCTGGGCGAGTGCTATGTGACCGCGCCCGAGAAGTATAAAAAGCTGGACCTGGGCGGCGGATCGGTGCACGCATTCAGCATCTGCGGCGAGGACGGCTCCCGCGCTGCCAAAGTCAGGATAGAGCGCCCCTATGACCTGTGGGTATGCGGCGTACAGGTCACAGCCGGGAATCAGGACAACATCCTGGGTGACACCTCGGTATGGTTCGACCGTGACTTGAAGTATATGTGGATAGAGCTGCCCGGCTTCTCTAAGGAGGCCGATATCGGCATCCGCAACGGCAACTGCGAGGGGCTCACTGTCATCGTCAACGAGGACGCGGAGTTCACAGTCAGCGATGCCGGCATCGAGACCGACGTGGATATGACCGTGACCGGCGGCTGCCTGACGATCACGGGCGACGGCACCTCCGACGGCATCCGGGTGAACAACGGAGCTGCGCTCACTGTTACCGAGGCCGAGGTGGTTATCCTGGGCGTTAAGCACGCGATCGCAGGCTCAGAGGGCTCGTCACTGGTCATCAGCAAGTCACAGCTCGACCTCAACGCCGAGGAAGGCGCAGGGGCATACGCAGTATCAGGCTTTACCGGCGGCATCTCCCTGACCGACTGCTATGTGAAGACCCCCTCCGACGCTGCCGCAAAGGACGGCAGCATCTGCACTGGCACAGAGACAGCCCTGAATGTTCTCATCGTCAAGGGCGAAGACTTCATCCCCGGCGACGTCAATAAGGACGGCAAGATCAATATGCGCGACTACGCAATACTGCAAAAGTACCTGCTCGACCCCACCAAGATCGAGATAAGCCTCGCAGCCGCCGACCTCAGCGGCGACGGCAAGGTCAATATGCGCGACTACGCGCTGCTCCAAAAGCTGCTGCTGAAACAAAAATAAGTTACCGAAAGCATCTGTCCCCTTCGCTGAACCGCCCCACATTGTGCGTACAGCACAAAAAAGTCCCTATGGCAAATTAATTAAGCAACGAACTGGCTTCGTAACTCAAGCGGAGTCAGTTTTGTTTTGAGTTGGATACGTTGATGATTGTAGAAGTAGATATAATC
>JAFXNC010000004.1 GCA_017529875.1 Ruminococcus sp.
CTTATCTCTAAGGATATTCCAGTGGGGGCTACGACGAGGAGATCGTCCACGACGTTGAGCGCCGTCAGAGCGACCTTGAACAGAAGAAGAACAAGAACACCGTGGATGTTGACGACATAGAGCTCAACCCCGACGACGATCTTGTGAACCAGGCCATAACCATAATCGTGGAGACCGGCAACGCCTCCACCGCCTTCTTGCAGCGCCGGCTGAAACTGGGCTTCCCCAGGGCGGCGCGTATCATGGACGAGATCGAGCAGATGGGCATAATCGGTCCCCAGGAGGGCTCCAAGCCCCGCAAGATCAACATAACCAAGGAAGAATGGTACGAGCGTCAGGGCAGGAACTGAGATATGGCTGTGCTTGATTTCATTTTCATAACCGGCCCCTCGGCGGTGGGCAAGACCACCCTTGCCAGGGAGCTCTACAAGCGCCTGGGCGGGGTATACATCGAGCAGAACGCCGTCCCGGAGTTCACCATACCCCCCTACGTCCTGGACGAAGGGGCATACGAGGAGCGGGTCTGCTGGGGCTGTGTGCTCAGGCAGGCGGAGTTCTTCAAGGGCCTCGGTATGCGCAATATCGTGATACTGGATTTCGACGACCTGCGCACCCGGGAGCTGCCGCTGGTCTTCAAGGGGCAGAGGTTCCTGATACTCAGGCTGTATTCCTCCGACCCCGAGCAGCTAAAGGTGCAGATGATACGCCGCGCCAAAAACGAGGGCGGGCTTTTCGACCTCACCCTCGCGGAGCGCATGAACCAAAAGATAAGCCGCAGACCGCTGCTGCCCAACGAGCTGAGCATCGACGTGGCGGGCAAGACCGCAGAGCAGGTGTTGGAGGAGGCTTACGCTGCGGCTGAGAGCTTTGGACCCCTGACGGATTACGATTATCTTCCGGGGAATATAAACGACTACTATTCATGGGTAAAGAGCAGAGGGCTCAACTGAGGCAGCAAAGGAGGCCTGTGAAATGTTCATGCCGATAAGCAAGGAAGATCTGCGTACCCGGGGCATCGGGCAGCTGGACTTTGTGTATATCCTGGGTGACGCCTATGTGGATCACCCCAGCTTCGGCGCGTCCATAATCACCCGCGTCCTGGAGCATCACGGCTACACCTGCGGCATCATCGCCCAGCCCGCCTGGAACGACCCCGGCGCCTATCTGCGCCTGGGAAAGCCCCGGCTGGCCTGGCTGGTCAGCGCCGGGAACATCGACTCCATGGTGGCTCACTACACCGCCGCCAGGAAAAAGCGCTCCGACGACCTCTACTCCCCCGGAGGCAAGGCCGGCAGACGCCCCGACCGCGCAGCTACGGTCTATTCCCGTATGTGCCGGAGGGTGGCTCCGGAGATACCCATACTCTGCGGAGGCCTCGAAGTCTCTCTGAGGCGCTTTGCTCATTACGATTACTGGAACGACTGCGTCATGCCATCGGTACTGGTGGACAGCGGCGCGGATATACTTATGTTCGGCATGGGGGAGCACTCCATCGTCGAGCTTGCCGACCGGCTCAACGCCGGAGAGGCGGTCTCGGACATCAGGGATGTCCGGGGCACCTGCTACCTCTGCGACCCCAAGGATACCCCCATAGGGGCGGTGCAGTGCCCCTCCTACAAGGAGGTCTCCGAGAGCCGGGAGATGTACGCCCGCGCCTGCCGCATACAGTACGACCAGCAGGACGAGGTCTACGGCAAAATGATAATCCAGCGCCACGGCGACAAGATGCTGGTGCAGAACCCGCCCGCCCTATCCCTGACCACAGCCGAGCTGGACGAGGTCTATTCGCTGCCCTACGAGCGCACCTATCACCCGGTCTACGAGGCCGAGGGGGGCGTGCCCTCTATCAAGGAGGTGCGTTTCTCCATAACCCATAACCGGGGCTGCTTCGGCTTTTGCAACTTCTGCTCCATAGCCCTGCATCAGGGGCGCCGGGTCACGGTCAGGAGCGAGGAAAGCGTGCTCAAGGAGGCGGAGTATCTCACCACGCTGCCGGATTTCAAGGGCTATATCCACGATGTGGGCGGCCCTACGGCGAACTTCCGCCGCCCCTCCTGCGACAAGCAGCTCAAGGCCGGCCTCTGCAAGGGCAGGAAGTGCCTCGCACCGAAAGCCTGTCCCGCCCTGGTGGCAGACCACACCGAGTACATCCGCATACTCCGGAAGATGCGGGCGATCAAGGGCATCAAGAAGGTCTTTATCCGCTCCGGCATCCGCTACGATTACGTCAACGAGGACAAGAACGAGGAATTTCTCACCGAGCTCATCAAGTATCACATCAGCGGACAGCTGAAGGTCGCCCCGGAGCATTGCTCTGCAGCGGTGCTGGACAAAATGGGCAAGCCCCACATCGAGGGGTATAAGAAATTCCAGAAACGCTACTACGAGATAAACCGGCGTGAGGGCATGGAGCAGTATCTTGTGCCCTACCTCATGAGCTCCCACCCCGGCTCCCGGTTACAGGACGCAGTGGAGCTGGCGCTGTTTTTAAAAGAGAACAAGATCCACCCGGAGCAGGTGCAGGACTTCTATCCCACCCCGGGGACGCTTTCCACCTGTATGTTCTACACCGAGCTTGACCCCTATACCCTTGAACCGGTATACGTGGCCAAGAAGCCGGAGGAAAAGGCCATGCAGCGTGCTCTGCTGCAATACTTCCGTCCGGAGAACCGCCGCCGTATCATCGAGGCGCTGTGCAAGGCGGGCAGGGAAGACCTCATCGGTCACGGCGAGGGCAAGCTTGTCCCTCCCGATACCGAGTACCTCAAACGCAGGGCCGCCGAAAAGCGCACCCCCAAACCCGGCAAGCCCGGCGCAAAACAACGTCACGGCAATAGTCAGTCCGGCGGGAACCCGCCGCGAAGCAAACCGACCCGCAGAAAGAAATGAGTAAACGCAGATACAAAAAACGCAGAAAAAAGCTGACCCGCCGCTGTCTCAGGGGCATAGTGCTGCTGACGGTGCTGGCGGCTGTGGGAGCAGTGTCGCTGCTGGTATGGCTGGGGGTCATCGACCCGGCAGTCTTCGGCATCACTAAGCCTCCCGCCGCTGACGGCGCATCCACCTCGGTGAGATCCATAGACGTGGGGCAGGGGGACTGCACCCTGGTCTGCTCCGGGGGCTCTGCCATGCTCATAGACTCCGGCGAAAGCGACGGCAAGGACAGGGTCATCTCATACATCAAGAGCCTTGGCATAAGCCGCCTTGACTGCGTCCTCATCACCCACCCCCACTCAGACCACATGGGGGAGATGCCGGACATACTGGAGGCCTTCGACGTGGGCAGGGTCATAATGCCCCGGCTCCCCGACGAGCTTGTTCCCACCGGCTACTCCTATGAAAAGCTGCTGAAAGTGATAAACAGCAGGGATATCAAATTGGAGGCAGCCTCGAACACCGGCTTCACCCTCGGAGATATCAGGGTAGACACTTTCATTCCCCGGGAGTACACCGAAAAGCTCAATAACTGCTCAACGGTGGTAAAGCTCACCCACGGTGAGAACAGCTTCCTGATAACCGGCGACTGCGAACGTGAGGAGGAAAAAGACCTGCTCACTCAGGGCTTCGACCTCAGCGCCGATGTGCTGAAAGTCGGGCATCACGGCAGCGCCTCTGCCAGCTCCGAGGAGTTTCTGGCGGCAGTCAGGCCGTCCTATGCGGTGATATCCTGCTCTGCGGACAACGACTACGGCCACCCCCACGAAAAGACGCTGATGCGCCTCAAAGCCCTCTCGGTGAAACTGTACATCACCCGCGACAGCGGCACGGTGACTTTTCTCTCCGACGGCAAGGGGCTGACCGTGGAAACAGAAAGAGGGACATGACGATGCTCTATGCCCAGCGCATAGCAGAGGGGCTCATCCTCTGCGAAGACCGGTCCGGCGGGCGGGTAAAGCTCACCCCGGATATGTGTGACGGAGAAATAAAAGAAGGCGACGTCCTGATAAAACGCGGGGATAAATACCGCCCGAGCCGCCGCCTAACAGATAAGCGCCGCAAAGAGCTTGCCGCTTTGCAGCGGGAGCTTTTCGGCAAGAAATAACCGATGTCAGGAGGATAATTATGGAAAAGGATCTTTTTGCGCTGATAAATGAAAGGCTGCCCAAGCTCTCAAAGGGGCATAAGCTGATCGCAAATTTTATCCTTTCGCACTATGACAAGGCCGCGTTCATGACCGCGCAGAAGCTGGGTCTCACCGTAGGGGTCAGCGAATCCACCGTGGTCAGATTCGCCACCGAGCTGGGCTATGACGGCTATCCCGCGCTGCAGCGGGCTTTGCAGGGGCTCATGCGCAACAAGCTCACCGCCGTTCAGCGCATCGAGGTGATGAACGACCGCCTCACCCGGGACGACGTTCTCGAGCGGGTGCTCTCCCTCGACATCGAAAAGATCAGGCGCACCCTGGAGGAGACCTCGGTGGAGGACTTCAACCGCGCCGTGGACATGATCTCCTCCGCCAACACCATCTATATCCTTGCCGCCCGCTCCACCGCGCCGCTGGCAAGCTTTCTGGGGTACTACTTCACGCTGATCTTCCCCAAGGTGAAGCTGGTCCACAACTCCACCACCAGCGAGATGTTCGAGCAGATCATGCACATCGACGAGAAGGACGTCATCATCGGCATATCCTTCCCCCGCTACTCCAAGCAGACCGTCAAGGCGCTGAGATTCGCCAAGAGCAAGGGCACTCACGTCATCGCCCTCACCGACTCTATCAGCTCACCCCTCGCCCAGTACGCAGACACTCTGCTGCTGGCTCACAGCGATATGGCATCCTTCGTGGACTCCCTCGTAGCGCCTCTGAGCCTGATAAACGCCCTTATCGTGGCGGTGTCTATCAACGACATTGACCGGGTATCGCAGAACTTCGAGCGCCTGGAACAGATCTGGGAGGAATACGATGTGTACGAAAAATCGGACAACGAGAGCAGCAAGGACTGAACCGCCCGCCGCTTAACGAAAGGAGAGCCCCATGGCTTTTGACTTCAAAAAGGAATACAAGGAATTCTATATGCCCCCAAAGACCCCGACTGTCGTGACCCTGCCCGCCGTGAACTACATCGCGGTCAGGGGCAAGGGCGACCCCAACGCCGAGGGCGGCGAGTACAAGCAGAGCATCGAGCTGCTCTACGGCATAGCCTACACGATAAAGATGAGCAAAAAGGGCTCCCGGGCTATCGAGGGCTACTTTGACTATGTGGTGCCGCCCCTTGAGGGCTTCTGGTGGCAGGAGGGGGTCAGCGGCATCGACTACTCCCGCAAGGCCGATTTCAACTGGATCTCCGTGATACGCCTGCCGGATTTCGTCACCAGGGCTGACTTCGACTGGGCAGTCTCAGAGGCGGCAAGGAAAAAGGGCGGCGACTTCTCCAAGGCCGAGTTCATGACCTATGACGAGGGGCTGTGCGTGCAGTGTATGCATATCGGCAGCTACGACGACGAGCCCGCCACAGTGGAGCTGATGCACAGGTTCGCGGAGAGTCAGGGCTATGCCCTCGATATCACCGACAAGCGCCTGCATCACGAGATATACCTCTCGGACGCCCGGAAGGTGGAGCCCGCCAAGCTCAAGACCGTCATCCGCCACCCCATAGCGCCCGCAAAGCCGGGCTCACCGCTGTGAACTGCGGCAGGCTGATAGTCGGCGGGGGAGCCGCAGGGCTGTTCTGCGCGGTGCAGGCGGCCTGGCAGGGGGAAGAAGTCATCGTCGCCGAGCACGGCAGGAAGTGCGGTCAGAAGCTGCTCATCACCGGCAAGGGGCGCTGCAACGTCACCAACAACTGCGACGTGCAGACCGTCATGAAGAACATCCCCCGGAACCCGAAGTTCATGTTCTCGGCGCTGTCGCGCTTCGCCCCCGAGGACACTATGGCCTTTTTCGAGAGCCTTGGAGTGCCGCTGAAAACCGAGCGGGGAAACCGGGTCTTTCCGGAGAGCGACAGGGCGGAGGATATCCGCTCGGCACTGCTGAACGCCTGCCGTGACGCAGGTGTGCGCATCGTCACCGACGAGATCACCGGGCTCATTGTCTCCGAGGGCGTATGCACCGGAGCGGTAGGCCGGACAGGCGAGTATCACGCTGACAAAGTGGTCATCGCCACCGGCGGCAAAAGCTACCCCGTCACCGGCTCCGACGGCAGCGGCTATGAGCTTGCCCGCAGCGCAGGCCACACCGTCACCGAGATACAGCCCTCACTGGTGCCTCTGGTCTGCGAAGGCCGGGACTGCGCTGAAATGATGGGGCTCTCCCTGCGCAACTGCACCCTCTCACTTTTCGAGGAGGGCAGCCCCAAGCCCCTCTACACCGAGCTGGGGGAGATGCTGTTCACCCACTTCGGCATGAGCGGCCCTCTGGTGCTGTCGGCGTCGGCGCATATCGCGGACATACGGGAGAAGAAGTACCGCATCGTCATCGACTTAAAGCCCGCCCTGTCGGAGCAGAAGCTTGACGAGCGCATCCTCCGGGACATCGCCGAGCAGCCCAACAAGGACTTCTCAAACCTCCTGCGCAAGCTGCTCCCCGCCAAGATGATACCGGTGATCGTGAAGCGCAGCGGCATCGAGGGCTTTAAAAAGGGCAATCAGATCACCGCTGAGGAACGGAGCAGGCTCATCAGGCTGCTCAAAGGCCTGGAATTTCCTGTTAAGGGTCTGCGCCCGGTGGAGGAAGCCATCATCACCCGGGGCGGCGTCAGCACCGACGAGATCAGCCCGAAAAACATGGAGTCCAAGATCATCAAGAATTTACACTTCATCGGCGAGATCCTCGACGTAGACGCCTACACCGGAGGTTTCAACCTGCAGATAGCCTTCTCCACGGCCTATGCGTGCGTATGATCGACGGTAAAACAAAGAGTGAACAGTATCTGCCTCTGTTCTGAAAGCAGATCACTGTTCACTCTTTTCTTTTATCTGCCGGTATCCACTCACTTGTGGTACTTCGTCCTACGCCCGATCTGGAACGCCCTGTATATCTGCTCTAACAGCATTATCCGGGCGAGCTGGTGGGGGAAGGTCATCCTGGACATGGACAGCCGCAGGTCGGCGCGGCGCTTTACCTCGTCGCTGATGCCGAAGGAGGAACCGATGATGAAGTTCACCACCGGGCAGCCCCCCACCGCCAGGGAGGAAAGCTTCTCCGACAGCTCAGGGCTTGTGATCTGCCCGCCCTCGATGCACATGGCGATGTTGTAAGCCCCCTTGGCAGAGAACAGCGGCTCCATGGCCTTCGCCTCGTCGGCGAGGGCTCTTTGTATCTCCTTGTCGGAGGGAGCGTCGGGCAGACGGCTCTCCGCAAGCTCGGTGATGACCAGCTTGCAGTCCGCGGACAGCCGCTTGGAGTACTCCGCGGCAGCGTCCCGCCAGTAGGCCTCTTTCAGCTTGCCCACCGTTATCAGATTTATCCGTATCAGAAGATCACCGCCCTTGTGTAGCACTCCGGCTCCGCTATGATGAGCCTGTAATCGTAGTTTTCCTCAAACCCCGCCAGCCCTTTCAGCGCCGACTCCCGCACCAGCCGGGGCAGATTGCTGTTGCGGCTGATGTGCCCCAGTACGAAGTGCTTAGTGCCGCTTCTGATAAGCATTGAAAGGGTCTCGGAGCAGTCGTCGTTGGACAGATGCCCCACCGACGAGAGTATCCGCTCCACCACCGGATAAGGGTAGGGGCCGTTTCGCAGCATCCTCACGTCGTAGTTGGATTCGAGCAGTATCATGTCGCAGCCTGTTATCGCTTGCCGTACCGTGTCGGTCATGACCCCCAGGTCGGTGCAGAGGGCGGAGCGTTTGCCGTCCTCGTGGTCGATGACGAAGCCGCAGCTGGCAGGGCAGTCGTGACTGGTGGCAAAATGCGTCACCGCCATTATCCCCAGGTCAGCGGTGCCGTTCTCAAGAGGGACGGCATCTAAGCCGGGCTTGAGCTTGCCGCTGTCAAAAAGCTCCCGGAGGTTGGCCTCCTGAGCGTAGACCTTGCAGCGGTATTTCGACACAAAGGCCCCCAGCCCGCCGATGTGGTCGCTGTGGGTGTGGGTGACGAACACCGCCTTGACCGCCTCCGGCTCTATGCCGTTGTATCTCAGGGCGTCGCAGATGCGCTTGCGGCTCACTCCCGCGTCTATGAGTATGCCGCCCCGTTCGTCGCCCACGAATGAGCAGTTGCCGCTGCTGGATGAAAACAGCGGATAGAATCTTGCCATAGCTCCTCCTCAGTCCTCCCCGGAAAGGGTCTTTTCCATGCGTATGCAGTCGAAGGTGTCCCCGTGTATCATTGTTCTGTCGGTGACTGCGTAGCCCAGCTTTTCGTAGAAGCCCACCGCCACGTCGCGGCTCTCCACCACGGCCTTGACAAAGCCCAGGTCGCAAAGCCATTTTTCGGCTTCACGCACGACTTTTAGCCCGAGCCCCTTGCCCCGGTACTCCGGCAGCACCACCACCCGGCCTATCATGGCAGCGCCGTCCCCGAGGGGATAGAACCTGCTGGTGGCCACCGGGAAGTCTCCGTCGGTCAGCACTATGTATTTGGTGTCGGGAGTATCGTGGCTGTCAAATTCTCTGCGCAGCGTGATGCCGTGCTGCCTTGCCATGCCCTGTATCCTGACGTAGTATGCGCCTGCCTGCTGCCAGGTCTCGGAGGCGCGGATGACCCTGATGTCCATATATCCTCCCCGGATAAAAATACCGGGCAGACGTTTGGGGAGTCTGCCCGTATTGGTCTTACTTTTTCTTGACGAATCTCCGTCTGCTGATGTCGTAGGTCTTGTTGCTCTTTCTGCCCAGGATGATGAACACCGCAACGCCCGCGATGACCACGCCTGCCACAACGCCTATGATGATGAACACCACATGGCTGCCTATGGAGGAATCTCCCTCGGAGCTTGTGGCTGCGGCAGCGGCAGCGGATGCTGCTGCGGACTCGGCAGCTGAGGTCATTTCGGAAGCCGACGATGTCTCGGCGGCGGTGGCGGTCTCGGCAGCAGAGCTGTCCTCGGACTTCGATTCTGCGGGAGGCTCCGGCTCATCTACAGCCAGGGTCTTGCAGTTCATGACGTAGATATCGGTGCAGGTCATGGTGTACTGTCCGGTGTCCCCCACATATACCGTGTAAACACAGCTGAAATCGTCGGTGCCGTAGGCGTCAACGATAGACTTGTAGTTGAAGTATGCAAAGCTGTTATTGAAGTCCATGGGAGCGACCTTCGCCCATACGGTGCCGTTCTTGGCCTTGGGGGAGACTTTATCGTCGGTGCTCTGGAGGATGAACTCCACCGGATCCGAGTAAACGGTGTCGGTGGCATCCAGCTCGTATCTTACGATAACGTAGGAATCCGGGGTAAGGGTGCTGGTATCGAACCTGTCCACGCCCACCGAAACGCTCTGATGCCAGTCCTTGCTGGGCTTGGCGTCGGCGGTGTGTACCCAGGTGGCGTGGTATTTGTTGTTCTCAGCCATTTCATTGGCGGAGAGGACGTTGGCGGCCTCAACGCTCTTGCAGGTTATGGGCGACGCGCCTGCGGGAACGATCTCCATTGCGAAGACCATATCCGGGGTCACTTCCCCCAGGACCTTGGTGAGATCGTCGTAGGTGTAAACGGCTGTGCCGTCCTTGTATTCCTTATAGGGGACCTCCGCCATCAGGGGCGCTCCGAAGTCAAAAGCATCGTTGCTCTTTCTGTCCCAGTAATCGAGCATGAGCCTGAAAGGACATTCCTCGCCTTCGCCGCCTTCGCAGGTGACGGTAAGAGTGGAATCTTCGCCGAACTGCGCGAGGGAGAGCTTGTTTGAGTTTACGGTAAAGGAAGTGCCGTCGGCAGTTTCGACTGCGGATCTTGTATCGACTGTGATATCGGCTGCTGCTGCAGAAAACGCGCTGAGAGCTATTGCAGCCGCAGCTCCAATAAGCATAGCAAAGGTTTTCTTCATCTTTCTTCTCCTTCTTTATATTGTTAATAACATATTACTCCGTCTTTAATAATTATATCACAGGGCACATATTACGTCAATTAAGCTAATCAGAGAATTTGTACAAATATCATGTGATAATATAGTAACATTACACAAAAGTAATATCTATCCGGCTCGCTTACACGGCAGGCGTCCTGAAAACACCCAGGCTGATGTCAGACAGCGAACAGTGATACGGTCAGCGCAAGTGCGCTGAGCAGGGCGGTGATGCGGTGTTTTCTCATATAGCTTATACCTCCTGCGGGGTCTGACGTTACAATCTCACAATAGTATATTAACATACTATTCTCATTGCGTCAAGTTTTTGCCGTTGTGAGAACTGTTCAAATCTTAACATTCTGTAAATCATCTATAAATAACTTGCAATTTTCATGTTTTTGTTATAAAATTAACTTAGCTATACATATATATAATAAGGAGTGAACAAAATGCTTGTCTTATCCGGAAAACCTGTTTTCGGAGGGATCGCAAGAGGAAAGCTTTTCTACTTCCAGCAGGATGAAAATGAAGTAGTCAAGCGGCTGATCAAGGATACCGACCGCGAGCTGGGCAGATACGAGACTGCCAAAAAGCACGCCCTCGAGGAGCTCGATGAGCTTTATTCAAAGGCCATCGAAAAGGTGGGCGAGAACGACGCCAGCATCTTCATCATACACAAAATGCTCATCGAGGACAGCACCTTCGATTCCGGCGTCCGCGACAGGATCAAAAACGACCGTTTCAGCGCCGATTACGCCGTGGCGCAGACCTCCCGCGACCTTTCCGCAGCCTTCTCGAATTTAGGCTCAAACTATATCAAGGAGCGTGCCGCCGACCTTAAAGACGTCTGCGACAGGCTGATCCGCCATATCCAGAATAAGGACGAAAAGCGCATCGAGCTCAATGAAAAGGTCATCCTCTGCGCCGACGACCTCATGCCCTCCGAGACCATGCAGATCGACCTTTCAAATGTGCTTGCCATAATCACCCGTTACGGCTCATCCAATTCCCATACCGCTATCCTCGCCCGCACCATGAACATCCCCGCCATTATCGGCATCGGTGCGGACAGGCTCAGTATGCTCAGAGATATGGAGGCTATCGTTGACGGTTACAGCGGCTCTGTATATATAGAGCCCGACGAGGCCGCACTGCGCAGGATCGAACAGCTGGAGGAAAACGAGGCCAAGAAGCGCGAGATGCTCAAACGCTTCAAAGGCAGAAAGAACGTCACCCTCGACGGCACCGAGATCGAGGTCTTCGCCAACATCGCCGGACTCAACGACCTCAACTACGCTCTGGAAAACGACGCCGGCGGCATAGGGCTGTTCAGAAGCGAGTTCCTCTATCTTGGGCGCATCCATATGCCCGACGAGGACGAGCAGTACTTCAACTACCGCCAGGTGCTTGAACGCATGGGCGGCCGCAAGGTCATAATCAGAACAATGGACGCCGGCGCCGACAAGAACATCAAGTCCTTCGGCCTGGCCAAGGAAGAAAACCCCGCTCTCGGAGTGCGCTCCATAAGGCTCTGCCTGCTGCGCCCCGAGATGTTCAAGACCCAGCTCAGGGCGCTGTTCAGGGCATCCATGTACGGCGACCTGTCCATCATGCTGCCCCTCGTCACCGCCACCGAGGAGATACACCGTGCCAAAGTCCTCATCGAGGAGGCCAAGGATCAGCTCCGCGCCAAGGGCGTGCCCTTCAAGGAGAACGTGCCCATCGGCATCATGGTGGAGACCCCTGCGGCTGTGCTCATGAGCGAGGATTTCGCCCGGGAGGTGGACTTCTTCTCCATAGGCACCAACGACTTGGAGCAGTATATCATGGCTCTTGACCGCCAGAACCTGACCCTCGAGACCTACTACGAGCATAAGGACCACGAGCCCCTGCTCCGCGCCATGAGAATGGTCTGCGACAACGCCCACCGCCACGGCATACCCGTAGGCATCTGCGGAGAGCTGGGCGCCGACCTGGAGCTGACCGAGGAATTCCTGAAAATGGGCATCGACGAGATCTCCGTGACCCCGTCACAGGTGCTGCCGCTGCGTCAGCGCATCAGGACTATCAAGCTCGACGAGCGCAAGCAGCTTTTCGACCCTGCCGCCGTCAAGACTATCAACAGCGATACCTGGTAAAAAAAGCAAATAACCGCCCGGCTGAGCCTCAGCCGGGCGGTCTTGTTATGTCTTGCTTACTTCTTGTCGATGATCTCGGCGGAGCCGTCTACGCTCTCAACGTTCTCCTCAGCGGCACGCTTGATAGCCTCCTCGCGGGACTTTTCAAGTGCGTCGGTGATGTCCTTGCCGAGGAAATCCGGCAGCTCCATACCGGCCTGCTTGAACAGGTCGCCCAGCGGAGGAACGCTCTTCATCAGACCGCTTAGAAAGTTGGCGGTAGAGCCTGAGCCGTTGCCGCTGGCACCGGAATCCCAAACGGTGATCTTGTCGATCTTGATGTTCTTGATAGCCTCAACCTGGATAGCTACCAGCTGCTCCAGCTTGTCAGCCACGATCAGCTTAACAGCTGCATCTGCATCGCCGCCGGCAGCCTGCACCAGTCTGCGCATACCTTCGGCCTGCTTGGTGAGTATCTCCTGATTACCTTTAGCCTCTGCCTCCATCTTGGCAAAGATAGCGTCCGCTTCGCCTCGTGCCTTGCGCCTTGCCACCTCGGCCTCCGCCTCTGCGGCGATCTCGGCCTGCTGCTTGGCGACCTGAGCCTTAACGATGATATCAGCCTGCTGAGTAGCTCTTTCCAGTTCGGCACGGGTACGCTCTGCTTCCTGCTGAGCAACGTAGGCTTCCTGCTTTGCCTTTGCAGCCTGAACGGCCTCGGCAGCGGTAGCCTGACGCAGAGCCTCGGCCTCTGCCTCACGGCGCTTGGCCTCGGACTGAGCGACCTCGATCTTGGCGGCGTTTTCACCGTCGATAGCGAATGCGTTGGCGGATGCTACCTGGATACGCTGATCCTTCTGAGCGTTGGCCTGACCGATCTCACCGTCGCGGTGTTTTTCGGCAACAGACTTCTTCGCGTCGTTGATAGCCTTGGCGGCAGCCTCTTTACCGAGAGATTCCAGATATCCGGACTCATCGGTGATATCCGTTACGTTTACGTTGATAAGTCTCAGACCGATCTTTTTCAGCTCGATCTCCACGTTGTTCGATACCGCGATCAGGAACTTGTCACGGTCGGAGTTGATCTCCTCGATGTCCATCGTTGCGATGATAAGACGGAGCTGACCGAAGATGATATCCTTTGCAAGCTCCTGCACCTCGAGCATTTTCAGTCCGAGAAGACGCTCAGCCGCGTTCTGCATAACGCCGGGCTCGGTGGAGATGCCCACCGTGAATCTCGAAGGCACGTTGATACGGATGTTCTGCTTCGAGAGGGCGTTTTTCAGATCGACGTTGATGGAGATCGGCGTCAGATCCATGTACTGGTAGCTTTGCAGCACCGGCACGATGAAGGCCGCGCCGCCGTGGATGCACTTGGCGCTCTTGGTCTGACCGTTCTTGTCGGTGCCGACCTTACCGTAGATGACCAGCACCTTGTCGGACGGGCACTTGCGGTACCTTGACAGTATCGCCGCGATAGCCGCGAACAATACTACTGCCACCACGCAGATGATGATGATTGTTTCAACTGGCATATTGTTTTCCTCCTTCTGTTTAAAAACAAAATTGCTCTACATTATTATACAATACAAGTTACCGTATTGCAATATTTTTTTACGAAGATATTAACTATTGTTTGATTTGCACAAAACCTACCGTTGAAATCTATGCACTATTTTGCGGGATTTTGTCTTGCCGTTTTATCCGGGCGGTATCGGCTGCCGGCTTACCTTACTATCTTATTCAGATATCTGTACGCCGCATGATCGCCCACTATCACAAAAGCATCCGGTGCCTTGGGGTCTATACATATTCTCACGGTCTGTCCCTCCCGGAGCCGCAGTTCCCGGTCGCTGACGAAACGGAAGTATTCAAGCTCCCGTTTTTTGCCGTCAAGCATCACCCGGACGGTGGGCTTATATGACACTCTGCTGTCCTGTAAATTGTGATAGGCCTTGCGCATAGGCTGGGGATCGCCGGATCTGCCCCGACTTTTTTTGAAAGCCCGCAATTCGAGCTTCTGAGTTTTCACCGCCTCAAGCCCCACCACCTCCGCCGGGAGTATCATCCCCCGCCGGGATGCGGTCTCAAGGAGCCTGTCGCCCTCGCCGTGGAGTACGCCGCTGCGTTTGAGTCTGCTGACAACGAGAACTGATGTTCCGATGACCAGTATTAGTGCCACTAAAATTATCATCCCATAGTAGACCAGCAGCAGAACGTGTCCCGAAAAGTGTCCCGTGGGATGCTCCTCGGCGGCACTCAGGTATGCGAAGGCGGTATCAATCCTCACGCTCTACCACCACGGTATCGCCCCGCAGATCGGTGACCCGCACCTGTGTGCCGGTCCTGATAGTTTCTTCGCCCGCCGTCACCGCGGAAAGCTCCCTGAGCTGTCCCTGCACAGTGACGTTGACCTTGCCCTCGCCCTGACCCTTTCCGGGTATGGGAATGTAGACCGTACCGGTCAGACCCAGGCAGTTGCGCACATCGAGGGTGCCGTTCTCGGCGAGCTTAGCGGAGAGCTGCACGATCTTGGCGATAGCGAACATCACTATGAAGCCCAGCGCAAAGCCTATCGCGAAAGCCAGTCCCTGGGGCAGGCCGCCCTGTATCGCCACGATAGTCGTCCAGCTGAACACCGTCAAAAACGCCACGATGGTTTGCAGGGTGAACATCCTCATGGTGCCGAAATCCGAGGGGTTCCCGCCGTCCACCGAATGACCGCCCGCCATGTCGTGTCCGAGGGACATATCGTGCATGGCAGCTCCGGATATATCGGTATGTACGTCGAATCCGCCGTGCATCCCGCCGCCGTCGAAGTCTATGCCCGAGGTGTCGGACACATCAAAGCCCGCGCCTCCCGCGTGTGCGCCGACGATTATCGCCAGCAGCGTTTGTATCAGCAGCAGCAGCGTCGAGGGCAGTGCTATGCAGTAGAGCACTTTAAGCACCGTGCTTAATCCTTCCCACCATTCATTCATATCTGTCTCTCCCTTCGGTCATATATTTTGTTTCTGCGAATGTAAATCTCATTTACATAGATTATATAACGTTTTCGCTCGTTTGTCAATAGCTTTTTGCTAAAATTTTTTGGTCTCGTTTTGTATAGTATTCACAAAAACGCGGTTTTGTGCAAGTTTTTTAAACCAAAATCACTTCTGCCTATTGACAAAGCATGGTTCTGTTGCTATAATAAATGTAAATTAGATTTACCTCGACAGCATCAAACGCGCAACAGGATATCCCCGAAAGGCAGATATCCTGCTGCGCACCCTCCATACCGCCCCGGCGGGGAGGCATAGGTTATATAGAAACTTGTCAGTCTGCCACAGACTGCTCATCCGAAGGAAAGGAGGAACCATTATGAACAGCAACGAGCTTGGACGGCGTATCAAAGAAGCGCGGCTTGCCAAAAAGCTGACCCAGGCCGAGGTGGTGGGGGACTTCATCACAAGGAATATGCTCAGCCAGATCGAGAGCGGCGCGGCGCTGCCCTCGGTGAAGACCCTCGAGTATCTGAGCCGGGTGCTGGAGGTGCCTATGGCGCAGCTGATGCCGGAGGAGGAGCCCTCCGCCGACGGCGCCGCCGATTACATGAGCGCCAGGGCTCTGTTCAATAAAGAGGATTACGCCCGCGTAGCCGACCTGCCGGATATCCCCGGCTTCTCCGACGAGCTCACCGCCCTGCGGGCAAGAGCCTGCCTGGAGCTGGCACGACGCGCCGACAGCAAGGACATAGGCGCCCTGCAAAAGGCCGCCGAGCTTGCACGGCAGGCAGTACAGCTCTCGGACAAGGGGCTGTTCGCCAACGCCTCTGTCAGGTCTGAGGCGCTGCTGCTGCTCAACACCCTTGCAGGACAGCTCTCGGATTACTACAAGAGCATGATAGATTCCGAGCTGGACAGCGTCAAACTCTGAACGCCCCAAAACTCACACAAAAACCCTCCCGGGCATAGAATAAAACATCAAATCACTGGGAGGTATTTCAATGTCAGAGACCTATTTTCTCGGTGCGGTCAGCGGCGGGAGCTTCAGAACCGAGTTCGGCAGCATCATCGCCGACAGCTCGTACTTTACCTACATTTTGAAGGGCGGCGCAGGTACGGGCAAGTCTTCCATGATGAAGCGCATCGCGGAGCATTTCGAGAACCGCTTCCACATAGTCCGCTACTGCTGCTCCTCCGACCCCGGCTCCCTTGACGCCGTGGTGATACCGGAGCTTAAGACCGCAGTATGCGACGGCACCGCGCCCCATGTTTTCGAGCCGGTCTACCCCGGCATATGCCAGCAGTATATCGACCTGGGCCAGTACTGGGACAGCGCCAGATTATCCGAAAACCGGGCCGGCATCATCGACGCCGCCGACCGCAACCGCTCCCTGCTCTCGCGGGCAAAGCGCTTCACCTCGGCAGCCGCCGATATCTGCTCGGATACGTTCCAGATCGGCGCAGACTGCCTGCTGGCGGAAAAGCTGGAGGGCTTCGTGGGCAGGACTGCCAAAAAGCTGCTGGGCAGAAAAAGCGGCGGGGAGGGGAGCCGCCGGCTGCTGCGCCTCACCGCCCTCACCGAGTACGGGATAATGACCCACCACGAAACGCTGGAGAGCTGCTTTGACGTATTCACGCTGCGCGACGAGCTTTACGCCGCCACGGACTACCTGCTGTCGCGGCTGGCTGACGAGGCCTGTCTGCGGGGCTTTGACGTGATACTCTCGCCGGATCAGATGCTCTCCGACGCCGCCTATCAGCATCTTGTGATACCGGAGCTGGGCATCGCCTTCATCAGCGGCACCGCAGCAGCAGAATCTCAGCACCGCGGGGCGCAGCGGCTCAATCTCATGCGCTTCTACGACAAGAGCCTGCTCACCGCCCGCCGCATACGCATCAGGATGAACCGTCAGGCCGCGGCTGACCTGACAACAGAGGCGGCGGCAGCCATACGCGAGGCCAAGGCCGTCCACGACGAGCTTGAAACCTACTACATCGCCGCTATGGATCACCCCGCCCTCGACAAGCTCACGGATAAGATCATTTCCGACACCGAAAGCAAGATACCAAAATAATACAACGGAGGTACAGATATGCTGCTTTTCATCAACGCCTGTGTAAGATCCTGCTCCCGCACCAAACGCCTTGCAGACCGCCTGCTGACTGAGCTGGGGGGTGCGGACAAAGAGCTTAAACTGGGGGAGATCAAATTCCCCGTCACCGACGAGAGCTATCTCAGGATGCGCGACCGCCTTATCGCCGGCGGAGAGTTCTGCCACGAGGCCTTGAAGTACGCCCGGGAATTTGCCGCGGCAGATACCATAGTCATCGCGGCGCCCTACTGGGATCTGTCCTTCCCGGCGCAGCTCAAGGAGTATATCGAGAAGATCTGCGTCATAGGCGTGACCTTCGGCTATACCGAGGACGGGCAGCGCATCGGCCTGTGCAAGGCCAAACGCCTCTACTACGTCACCACCTCCGGCGGCAGGATCGAAAGCGAGGAGTTCGGCTTCGGGTATATCAAGTATCTGGCGCAGTCCTTCTACGGCATAGAGGAATGTGTGCAGTTCAGAGCCGAGGGTCTCGACCTCATCGGCGCCGACGCGGAAGCAATACTGAAAAAAGCAGAGAAAGAGATAACAGAACACTTCAAGAGATAACAGGCTTTTTTGAGGGAAAAAGCCAATAAACGAGGATCGCGGAGCGAGTCGGAGTTCGGGGAAAGCCCCGGCTCCGATACGCTCCGCGTCCGTTTTGTGCGATGTTATTGTTTCAGCTCCGCGATGTACTTTATGGCCTCGGTAGCCGCCACAGCGCCGTCTGCCGCCGCCGTCACCAGCTGCCTAAGCTCCTTGGTGCGGTTGTCCCCCGCCGCGAAGATACCCGCAGCGTTGGTATGGCAGTTCTCGCCGGCTCTGATGTAGCCCCCCTCGTCCAGGTCGATGACGTCCCCGAAATCCTTGTTCTCCGGGATGCGCCCGATAGCCGCGAAAAGCCCCTTGACCTCCAGCAGGGTCTTGCTGCCGTCGTTGTCGGTGACCTCCACCGCTTTGAGGCTGCCCTCGGCGATGAGCTTTGTAACACGGCTGTTGAGGACGAATTTCACATTCTCCCGCTCCCGCAGACGCGCCACCGTGGACTCGTCGGCGCGGAAGCCCTCACGCCTGTGGATAAGATAGACCGTATTGGCAAGATCGGCAAGATACAGCGCGTCTTCAAGGGCGGTATTGCCTCCGCCTACCACTGCAACGTCTTTCTTGCGGAAGAATGCTCCGTCGCAGGTGGCGCAGTAGCTGATGCCCCTGCCGATAAGCTCCTCCTCGCCCTCGATGCCCAGCCGGCGGTTCTCCGAGCCCACCGCAACTATCACCGCGTGAGCCTCATAGCTGCCCCCTGAGGTGATCACAGTCTTGGTCTCGCCGTCCTTGATGGATACAGCTCTCTCGAATTTGAACTCCGCGCCCAGTGCAGTCGCCTGCTCATACATCTTCACCGCCAGGTCGAACCCCGAGATATGGGGGGCGGCAGGGTAGTTCTCGATATCCGGCGTGCTGACGATCTGACCGCCGTAGCTGCGGGCTTCAAGCACCAGCACGCTCTTTTCTGCACGTCTTGCGTATATGGCGGCGGTCATGCCCGCAGGCCCCGCGCCAATGATGATCATGTCGTACATAAGTCAGCCTCCCACCAGCGCAAGTATCCTATCCTTGGGCACAAGGCCGACGCTGCGGTCTGTCTCCTGACCGCCCTTGAAGGCGATGACGCAGGGTATGGATGAGATACCGTACTTCTCCGCCAGCTCCTCCTCGTCGTCAACGTTCACCGCCACCACCTTGACGTCGCTTCTCTCCGCGGCGATCTGGTCGAGGGCGGGTCTCATCATGCGGCAGGGGCCGCACCAGTCTGCATAGAAATCCGCGATAACGGGCTTGTCCGAGGCAAGCACCTCCGTGTCAAAATTCTCAAAGTTTACTTCCATAACGTTCATATCAGTATCTCCTTTCGCATTAAAGTCGAGGGCAGCTCAGTCCAGCTTGCCGTTCTTGATCAGTGCAACGATGTCCTTGGAGATCGCTGCGGGCTTGTCGGTGGGGGCGTAGCGCTTGACCACGTTGCCCTCCTTGTCCACCAGGAACTTGGTGAAATTCCACCTGATGTCGCCGGGCTTCTTGGTGGTCTTGCTGATCTTGCTGATAGCCGCCATAGCCGCCTTGTTCTTGATGCCGGTGACCTCCTCGGCGGGCTGCTTTTCCTTGAGGAAGGTGAACAGCGGGGACTCGTTCTCGCCGTTTACGTCGATCTTAGCCAGCTGGTCGAACTTGGTCTTGTATTTGAGGGTGCAGAACTCGTGGATCTCATCGTCGCTGCCGGGTGCCTGATCCGCGAACTGGTTGCAGGGGAAGTCCAGTATCTCCAGCCCCTTATCGTGGTAGAGCTCATAGAGCTTTTCCAGCCCCTCATACTGGGGAGTAAATCCGCAGCCGGTGGCAGTATTCACGATGAGCAGCACCTTGCCTTTGAGGTCGGCCAGATCCAGCTCGCCGGTCTTTCTCTTCTTTACTTTCAGATCGTAGATAGTCATATGGGTATCCTCCTTATCAGATGTGGTCAAGTCTCTTATGGGAGCCTCTTGTTTAGTTCAATTAAATTGTATCAAATTTAATTTGATTTGTCAAGGGGGCAGGAGGACAATTTACAGTTTGTTCATACTATTGGCGGCAGGTGGTCACTATGTATAGTATACCCTTGGAATAAGCGGATCATACCCGGCTCACAAGAGACTGTTCACTGTTCGCAAAAAACGCTCACCTCAGGGAGTTTCGTCTTGTGCGCCCAAATAACAAAGCAGAGGACACCGGCTATCGATGTCCTCTGTTATACTTGCGCAGCTGTTCGCTCTTCACTGATTCAGCTCGAATTGTCTGTTACAACTGACGATTCGTTCCGCTCACATATTCCCCGAAAGCAACATGACCGCAGTGATCGCCGAAAGGGGCGCAGTCTCGCATCTCAGCACTCTCCTGCCCAGCGTGATCGGGGTCAGCCCGGCAGCCTTCGCAGCCTCAGCTTCGGCTTCCTCAAAGCCCCCCTCAGAGCCGATAACGATGGCAACAGTCTCCGCGCCCTCAAAGTCGGTCTTCAGAAAGCTCTCTCCGCCGCCCTCGTAGCAGAAAAACGCCCGGTCAAATGTCGCCGCCTGCTTGATCGCCTCCTCAAAGGACACGATCTCCGTCACCTCCGGGATAGCCCCTCTGCCGCACTGCCTTGCAGCGGCAAGCGCTACCTTGTTCCAGCGGTCAGACTTGCGGGCGATGCCCCTGCTGTCAGGCCGGGCAACGCACCTCGATGAGATGAACGGCACGATCCTGCAAACTCCCAGCTCCACCGACTTCTGCACGATAATGCTCATCTTGCCGGACTTGGGCAGCGCCTGGAACAGCGTGATCTTGACGGTGGGCTCCCCCTCGGAGGGCTTTTCGTCCACCACGCGGCACCTGACCTCGGAGGGGCTTACGGATATGATCTCGCACTCGAAGTCAACGCCCCGGGAGCAAAGTGTTATCTTCTCGCCCACGCGCACTCTAAGGCTCAGGGCAAGGTGTCTGGCGTCCTCACCGGTAAGGACGGTCTCCCCCTCGGGGCGGGATTCCTTGAAAAATCTCGGAAGGTTGAATTTTGGCATATTACTTCTCCTCTGTATGTAAAATGTGATGTGTTCCGACCTGTTATGATGAAAACAGACTTCATGTAAAATATCTTATCATATTTGAACAAAAAGTTCAATAATGTTAATAATTATTTTGAGAAGTTTTCATTTAGCTATCACAAACACAGGTTAGAATTATATCAATCGAAACGGTATGACGGCTATTACCCCAAGCCTTCATATACATTGGCAGGAAACTGCCAACTTCTCCCCTATAATTTTTTATCTGGCTCCCGCCCTTGTTTGGTGGGAGTTCTTTTCTTTTATCTGAGTTTTATTCGTCCTCGAAGTACCGGCTGTCGGGAGGGCAGTCGGCGGTATGCTCCGAGCGCAGCGCCCGGATCAGCAGTATCGTACCCGCTGCGGCGCACAGCCCCGCCGAGACCACCGGCAGCGTATGGTAGAGCCTTGCCAGCGCCTGGTCAAAGAGTATCAGATACCGGTCTGTGCCGGTGTACTGTTCGAGAATCAGCGTCTGCTCGAAGGCTCCCTCCGCTGATACGCTCAGGATCTTGCAGATGCCGGTGAGCAGCATTATCCCGGAGATCAGCGTTACCGCAGCGCCGAGATCGGCGCCGATACGCTTGTACCGGAAGGACTTCACGCACAGCACCAGCAGCAGCACACTGAGCCCGAACAGCACTATGATGCTCTCATAAGCCGCAATGTAGCCGTAAAGCCCGCCCCTGCTGAACACGCCGGTCTCAATGCCCCATTCGCTTTTGTGACCGTAATAGCCCACCGGCTCGATGAGCAGGCCGATCAAGGATATGATCACGGATATAAGCGCCAGAACCAAGGGCGCCGTCCCTGCGCCGGTGAGGCGCTTGGACTTGGATGCTATGCTCACAGGCCGCACCTCCGGTTCATTCGCTGTCGTCCCCGTCATGGTCGGGGATGATCGCACGGGGAGCCTTGGGCTCCGGTTTTTCTCTGAACTCCGCCTTGACAAACAGCCTGTGGAGCAGCTTGCCGTTCTTGTATTCAACGAATCCTATGAGCAGCAGTATCAGCAGACCCACTATGGATACGATGATGCCCAGCTTGAAGTAGTTGGGCGAGAACTCCATCTCCACGGTGTTCTCCCCCTCCTCGAGGGGTATCATGATCAGCGAATCCAGGGACTTTTCGGGCTTGACGTCCTTGCCGTTGACGGTTATGAGCCACCCCTCCTCATAGGGGATGGTGGTGAACAGATACTCGTTAGCGCCGGCAGTGCAGGTGCCGGAAAGGAAGGTATCCTCAAATTCTGTGAGCTGCCAGCCCCTTGCCTGGAGCTGAGCCGCTGCTTCTGCGAAGGCCTCTGTGTCCACGGTGTAGAACAGCTCGTCCAGCCATACGCCTTCCTTTTCGTCGTTGGCGATGGTTATGCGTATCCTGACTTCGTCCCCCTCGTGGAAACGTCCGATGTTCATGACAGAGTAGTTGTCTCCCACGAAGAACTGCCCCGCAAAGGACATATTGTTTGCTCCGTCCACATACTCCCGCTCCAGCTGATACCAGACGTTGCAGGAGTGCTCATGCAGGGTGGGCAGGTGCATATAGAGGTCGGAGTCCTTGTCCATGCGCACCAGATAGTCTATGTGGCACTCCGGATAGGATTCGTTCTTGTAGTAGTACTTGGTGCAGCCGTCGGTAAGACCCACCCGCGCCAGGTTCTCGCTGTCGGTCTTGTAGGGGGTTATGCGGGTGAAGAACTCCGTCTCGCTCTCCGGCGAGAGCAGGGCATTGTAGACGAGGTTCTGATTCTCAAAGGGGTTGTGCTCTCCGAGAGTCACGTTCAGCAGCTTGTCCGATGTGACTGTGCCCAGGCTCAGGTCGTAGGGGTTGCGGTAGAACAGATACTTGGCCTCAGTCTCCTGTATGTGGGTGGCAAGCTTGTACTCCGCGGGGATAACAGCGCGGTTGTCCTTGTTGTGGTTGCCGCCCTTGTTGTCCTGCTTGTCCATGATATAGCGTATGCCAAAGAGAGAGTCGGTGAGTATGGTCTCGCCGTCGTACTTGACATAGTGGCCGCCGTAGGCGTAGCCCAGCTTTTTCAGCATGGTCAGCACAGTGGCATTCATGGTCGAGCTCGAATGGGATATCCCCTTGTAGTTGGTGCCTATGGGGTCGTTGACCGTCCTGTGGAAGGTGGCCTCCACCCGGTAGAATTCGTCCTTGTCGAAACGGTAGAGATTCTCCACGGCGTCCCTGGTGTCGCTCATGTAGGGCTCGTAGGAGGTGTATTTGCTGTATACCACGTCAACGTCTATCTTGTGCAGGGTATCCATAGCGTTGACCAGCAGCTCAAGAGGCACCGCGACGCACATGATCACCGCCAGTATGCGCTTGGCGCGGTATTTCTTCCAGAGGTAGATGAGCAGGAAATAAATGCCTATGGCGATGCCCGAGAACCACACGCCCTGCATAACGCCGTGGGTCACGCCCTGAGTGGTGCGCCCCTCGAAGATAGTGAAGTGAGCGTACTGCTCCCGCTCGCACCAGATCAGGAAGACGAACAGCCCGAAGAAGACCCCTCCCAGCTCCTTTACCGTAAAGCCGTCGCAGTTCTCAAAGGCGCGGTAGGCCATGAGCAGCAGCACGAAGGACAGGCAGAAGGAGTACCGGAAGTTGAGCCAGTTAGGCACCTGAAAGCCGTGCCATACGGTGTCTATGGGCTTGATATACATACAGATGATGAGGGTGAAGGCCAGCAGTCCCTTGCTGACTTTCTCCTTGATGCCTATTTTGGAGTTGAGGAAGAACAGGGGTATGAGCATCAGCGAGATGCAGCCCACATAGATCATGGGCATACCCTCGACGTTGACGGTGTCGTAGCTCATGGGAAAGAGCTTTGTGAACAGCGTCAGGAAATCGAACTGTGTCGCCAGCTCCCAGTTGGGAGTGGAGAATTCCAGCTTACCCAGTTTAAGGGAGTTGTACACCGGTATCAGCACCACTGCCGCACACATTATGGCGATCACCGTGCCGGCTATGGCTTGCAGGGTGCGCAGCAGGAAATGTTTCGGCAGGATCCTGCCCTCCTTGGAGAGGCAGATATAGATGAAGTAGATAAAGGTGAAGAACCCCACCATATACCCGATATAGAAGTGTGCTATGAACATCAGCGCCAGCGGCACGATGTAGGGGGCCATTTTGCCTTCCTCGATGAGCCGGTGAGCCCCGTGGCAGATCAGCGGCAGGTAGATCAGACCGTCCAGCCACATGGGATCCATGAGCTGCACTATCATGTAGCTCATAAGGCCGTAACAGCTGCCGAATATCACCTGCGCCGTCCGGGAGGGCTTGTAGTGCTTTCTCAGGAAGAACACGAAGGTGACGGCGGCGGTGCCCATTTTGAGCAGCTGCATGGTCTCGATAGCGCCGCACATGGCATTTCGCGGGAACAGGCAGATAACGAGCATGAAGGGGCTGGCCAGATAGTAGCCGAAGATGCCGAACATCTCCCCTGAGAGGTTCCTTGACCAGTCGTAGATGAAGCTGCCCTCGCCCCAGAAGGCGTCGCGCATATTCTCGTAGTAGTAGACGTACTGCCCGTTGAGGTCAAGCACCAGCGCCGAGCCCTTGCCGAAGGGGTGTACCCCGAACAGGGCATAGGCCGCATACATGACCAGCACAGGCACAAGGAAGACCAGCAGATAAATGCTCTTGTCCCGGCGCCCGAAGCGGATAACAGATCGTCTGAGGCGCGTCAGCGCCGGTTCTTTTGCGGTGGTGGCGGTTTGCTTCACTTAAAGCTCTCCTCTGTCGTTTTTCCGGACTACATCCCGGATGATATATCTCGGTCGGTTTTTGATCTCCTCATATATTTTGGAGATATAGTAGCCGATTATTCCGAGGCTGAACATAATAATGCTCGAAGTCAGCAGCTGCAGTATGATAACGGTAGGGAAGCCCGCGTCGGACTCGCCCAGTATCTTCTGCACTATGGTGGATATGCCCAGTATGACCGACACGATAAAGGTCAGCACTCCGAAGACGGTAACTATCTGCATGGGCGCGGAGGTGAATGAGGTGATGTTGTTGATGGCGAACTTTATCAGCTGTCTCGTCGTCCACTTGGACTCGCCCACCTCCCGCTCTGCCACCTCGAAGTAGACCTTCTCGGTCTTGAAGCCCACCCATGAGCTCATAGCCCGGAAAAAGGTGAGGCGCTCGGGCATCCTCAGCAGGGCGTCAACGGCTCTGCGGTCAAGCAGCTTGAAGTCGGAGGCCGCGTCCATATCCAGCCCGGAGGTCTTCTTTATCAGCTTGTAGAACAGCAGCGACATCCCCCGGTAGGCCTTGTTCTCCTTGCCCCGGTCGGACTTTCTGCCCTCTACCACGTCGATATCGTTGTTCTTCCAGATCTTGTACATCTCCACTATGGTCTCCGGAGGATGCTGCAGGTCGCAGTCCATGAGCACCACAGCGTCGCCCCTTGCAGTTTCGAGACCCGCGAAGATCGCCGCCTCCTTGCCGAAGTTGCGGCTGAAATTGACGGCGACGATACGCTCGTCCTTCAGAGCCATAGCCTCCAGCCTGCCCCAGGTGCCGTCGGAGGAGCCGTCGTTGACGAAGACCAGCTCGAAGGGGATGTTATTCTTTTCCATTATCCTGATGACTACCTCAGCCGTATGAGAGACGTTGCCTTCCTCATTGTAGCTCGGTATAACTATGGAGATCATACTTTCCACCCTTGTCATATAACGCCGCAAAGCCCGCAGGCATTTTCAGCCTGCGGGTTTTCGCGTGATGTATTATTTCTTTGTAAAGCCGACGATAGTCAGCACAAGGCCGAGCACCGCGCAGATGATGCCCACAACTGTGGAGGTGGTCTGAGAGCTCTGAGTCTCCTTGAGCATCTGCTCCTCGGACTTGGTGGTCACGATGAAGGGCTGTTTCTTGTCCTTCGGGGGGCCGATATAGATGCGGTTGGCTACCATGTAAGCCTCACCCAGCACATAGAGGGGGCCGTTGAGGGGGAAGGTCTTCTCGATGCGCTTGTAGCCCAGGATCCTGTGGCCTGTGCCGTAGCTGGGAGGATTGAACTTGCGGTAGATGCGGAAGGGGTCGTTGAGATATGCCGGATTCTGATTGTTCTGAGTTTCCAGCATATCATGGGTCTTCACAAGGTCGAGCTTGGAAGCGATGCCCCTGGTCTCGATGACGATCTCGTTGCCCGCGTTGTCCTTAAGGATCAGCTCCGCGCTGGATTCCTCCTCGCTGAGCTTATCCTCGTGCTTGGTGGTCCTCATCCTGCGGTTGCCGTCGGAGTCTCTGTACTCCTCGGTGGTCTCGCTGACCTGAACGGTCTCAGCGGTGTAGAAGGCCACCTGACGGTTGGTGTAGGGCGTCTTAACTGCCTCGCTCGAAGCGGCATAGCCCTTTACCTCAACGAGCTCTCTGTAAGCGGGGTTGTACTCCTGCATGGCCTCCAGCGCCTCCTTGACCTCCTCGAAGGTCTTGGTGGGCTGAACCTGCATCTCCAGAGCGACATTGGCGCTCTTGGCTCTCTGGAACACCGCGAGATAAACTCCGAGTGCCACCAGAAGTATCCCTATAATTATTAGTCCTATCATAATGCTTTATCCGTTCTGAAAAATTACTGCTGACCGGTCTGACCCAGCTCTGCCATAAGTCTTGCCATCTCGGCGTCAACAGCAGAATCCTGCTCCAGCTGAGCGAAGGGATCGGGCTCGGAGGTAGTGCCTGCCAGGTCGGAGAACGCCTCTGCCTGAGCCTCCTTGGCCTCGATCTTCTCCTCCATCTTGTCCAGCTTGCTGAATGCGGAGGAAGAATCCATGTTGCCCAGGGTCTTTGCCAGGTTCTTCTGAGCGTCTGCCATCTTGGAGCGGGCGATGAGCATGCTCTGCTTGCTCCTTGCCTCGTCCAGCTTCATTTTCAGCTGATCGACCTGAGCCTTGATGGTGTTCACCTGAGCGGTAGCGGTGTCATACATGGTCTGATACTGCTCTACCTGCTTGTCGGCGTTTACCTTTCTCTGGAGAGCTACCTTAGCAAGATCCTGGTTGCCTGCCTGGAGAGCAGCCTTAGCCTTAGCTTCCCAGGAAGCGGATTCAGTCTTGGCCTTGTCGAGCTGCTTGCCCAGCTGTCTCTGGGAGCCCATAGCCTGACCGAGAGCATTTGTGCACTTCTCCTGCTCCTTCTCCATATCGATGATGATCTGCTTGACCATCTTCTCAGGGTCTTCGCACTTGTCCAGCAGGTCGTTGATGTTAGCCTTAAGGATATCTCCTATTCTCTGAAAAATTGCCATTGTGATTTCCTCCTAAAAGATATTATATTTCACCGGCGCTCTGTCCGGCAGGTCACGAAGCTTATGCGTCCTATTCCGGCGCATGGACTGAATTGTAGCTTACCCTCAGCTTGTTGACGCTAAGGGTGCAGCTGATAAGGAACGCCAGAACTATGAGCTTTGTAAAGAAAGCTATAAGTCCGGTGGCGTCGGCGGCCTCGGTGCCGCCTGTGAAGCGGTTCACGCCGTCGGCTATGAGAGCCACGGCAGTGAAGGCCAGCATCCGCTCATATCTCACGGCGAGCCTTTCCGTCTCGGGGGCGTTGCCGGCGATGAAGGGCTTTTCTTTGAGCAGTGCGAAGAGCTTGCGGAAAAACAGGCAGGCCAAAAACGTTGTCACGGCGCCGCAGACGATGCCCAGCACTTTCGTCAGGTCGTTCTTTTCTCCGGCCAGGGCGAACATCGCCGCCGCAGAGCCTGCGCAGGCGGGTATCATCAGCAGCACAAGGGGCTTGTATTTGGCCGCACCGTCATCAACGGCGTTCATCTCAGCGATACCGCCCAGCATGAACAGCCCTCCGGCAAGCTTTATCACATATCCTATGCCCCAGCCCAGATCCAGCTGCAGGCAGGCGAGAACGAATCCCGCGGTAAAGAAGTTCATAGCTTGAACTGATCGTCGCTGTTATCCTTGGAGCGGGGCTTCTTCTGGAACAGCACCTTGGCAACAAGGCCTGCGCCTGCGAAGATCATGCCGAACATCAGCACATATACCCACAGGGAAGCGCTCCTTGCATGGAAGCTCACCGAGTTTATCATAGCGATGATTATAATAAGTACGCCCAGCGCGGTTATCGCTCCGCCGATAGCCTTCTTTTCCAGCAAAAACATCAGGAATATGCCTACCAGCAGCGGCACCAGCATAACGCCTGCGGTCATGTTCCAGCTGCCTATGCGCCAGCCCCAGTTCCAGCTCACCTCGAACATATTCATAGCCCAGTAGATACCTCCGCCGAGCATCATAAATCCGAGGAAGAACTGCAAAAGCTCATGATCCGATTCGCCCCGTACATTTACGGGCATTCTGTTCATTATCTTTTTCACAGTCAGCTCCCCTTTCCTTACTTCTTACTTTCACAAGGCAGGTCTTTGCCCGCCCAAACAATATTATATTATATTTTCTTATGTATGTCAATATTTTTGACCTATTTTTCGCCAATCCGTAACCAATTTTGGTCAAAAGTATAGTCGGGGGGGCTGCGCCGGGGAAAAGTTGCGCAATTAAGCGAACACAACTGCAAGTGAACTGAACCTTTAAAGGCTGAGCTTTTGCCTTTACAGGTTCATCTGACCCGCGAATAATATTTGACTATGCGCCTGTATTGTGGTATAATAGTCCCAGCATGAACTGACAGGAGGGAGCAGCGTGAGAAACAACATCCTTATCGTAGACGACGATGAAGACCTGACCTTTGTGATAACCGATATGCTGGAGAGCTACGGCTACTGCGTCACCTCTGCGGCCAGTGCCGAGGAGGCCTTCGCCATACTTGGGGACAGAGTATTCGACCTGATACTGCTGGATATCAACCTGCCCGACTCCACCGGCTTTGAGATCTGCCGGGAGCTGAGGCGGGTCTCCGACGTGCCGGTGATATTCGCCAGCGCCCGCACCGGCGAGACCGACAGGATAGCGGGCTTCGATATCGGCGGCGACGACTGCCTGCCGAAGCCCTACTCAATGGCTGAGCTCATCTCCCGGGTCAAGGCGCTGATGCGCCGCGCCTACGGCAGAGAGACCGCCTCCGGCAGGACAGTCACCTTCGGGGACGTGAGCGTGGATATCGCGGCGCGTTCCGTCACCAGGAAGGGCGCCCCCGTGACCCTCTCACTGAAAGAATTCGACCTGCTGGCCTGCCTCTGCGAGCACGCAGGCACAGCCCTCCCGAAGGAAAAACTTCTATCGGAGGTGTGGGGAGCCTTCTCGGAGGTGGAGCCCTCCACCCTGACGGTGCATATCCGCTGGCTGCGTGAAAAGCTGGAGGACGACCCCGCATCCCCAAAGTACATCAAGACCGTATACAAAGTAGGCTACATACTGGAGGCGGAGAAATGAAAGGCAGACTGGCAGGGATGACCCTGTGCTTTATGGCAGCGTTCATAGTCCTGACGGTGGTGCTGACCCGTATCGGCAGCACCTCCGACCCCGATTCCGGAGGACTGAAAGCCGTTGCCCTCAGCGAGATAGAACAGCTGGTGAAACAGGGCGACACCGAGGCCGCCCTCCGGGAGGCGGATAAGCTGCGAGAGCAGCTCATGCAGGAGGAGGCTCCCGCTGCCAACAACACGGCGGCTGTGCCCCTCTGCGCCGCGGGATGCGTCTTTGCAGCGGCGGTGTTCTGCTACGTCTATTTCTCTGTGCTCAGACCCTTTGACAAGCTGAGATTCTTCGCTGCCCGCATAGCCCGGGGGGAGCTGGACGTACCTTTGGAGTACGAGCGTTCAAACTGGTTCGGGAGCTTTACATGGGCCTTCGACAGTATGCGCCGGGAGATAACCGCCGCCCGCGCCTGCGAGCGTGAGGCCATTGACAACAACAAGACGGTCATAGCAACTCTCTCCCACGATATCAAGACCCCGGTGTCCTCCATAAGAGCCTACGCAGAGGGGCTCGACGCCAACCTCGATACCTCCCCGGAGCGCCGCCGCAAGTACCTCTCTGTGATAATGCGCAAGTGCGACGAGGTCTCCCGCCTCACCAACGACCTGTTTTTGCACTCCCTGTCCGATCTGGACAGGCTGGCTGTCCACCCGGAGCGGTTCGAGCTCATGTCCTTCATGGAGGGGGCGGTGGAGGAACTCTCCGCAGGGCAGGGGGATGTTGCTTTTATCCGAAACGACCCGGAGGCCTACATCTCCGCCGACAAAAACCGCCTGATGCAGATGACCGAAAACCTGATAAACAACGCCCGCAAGTACGCCCGCACCGATGTTACCGTCACCGCCTCAAAAGAAGACGGCTGCGCAGTCCTGCGTTTCACCGACAAAGGAAACGGCATACCCGACGGGGATATGCCGTTCATCTTCGGTAAGTTCTACCGGGGTCACAACTGCGGCTCCGAGCCCGGTTCGGGACTGGGTCTGTACATCGTCAGGTACCTGACCGAGGCCCAGGGCGGAGAGGTGAAGCTCCGCAATATCGCCCCCCACGGCCTTGAAGTCACAGTCAGCCTGCCCCTTACCAGCCCAGATCCATAAGCCAGTTATTGAGGCTCCTTTCTCTGTCACGCATGGAGGAGGGGCCTTTGTATTTGCCCAGGGTGTGCTCGGCCTTGATGTTGCCGTCCACGATGTAGAGTACTCTGTCGCACTTGGCGGCAACGTGGCTGTCATGGGTGACAAGCAGGATCGTGGTGCCCTCGGCGTTGAGGCGTACCAGCTCGTCGGTGACTTCCTCGGAGGAGGTGCGGTTCAGAGCGCCGGTGGGCTCGTCGGCGAAGATCATAGTCGGGGAGTTTATCATGCTCCGGGCTATGCAGGCTCTTTGCAGCTGTCCGCCGGAGACCTCGTTGATGTCGTTGTCGGCGATGTCGGAGATGCCCAGCTTCTTCATCAGCTCCTCGCCCCGGCGCTTCTTGTCGGCGCGGGAGGCGTGATCCTTTTCCGATCTCATAGCCGGCAGGATGATGTTATCCAGCAGCGAGAGGTTCTTGAGCATATACATCTGCTGAAAGATAAATCCCATTTCATCAAGGCGCAGCTCCGAGAGCTCGTCCTTTTTCAGCTTGGAGATATCTCTGCCCTTGAAGCTGACGCTGCCGGAGGTCATGCCGTCCATGCCGGAGGCGGTGTAGAGCAGGGTGGACTTGCCTGAACCCGAGGGTCCCATTACCGCGATCATCTCCCCGGCGGCCACCGAGAAGCTCACGTTTTTGAGCACGTTGTTCTGTCTTTTGTTTATGATATAGGTCTTGCAGAGATCCTTTACTTCGAGAATGGTTTCCATAATGCTTTCCTCCGTTTATCTGTTTTAGGGGACTGTTATTCTATGTTAGCCGCGTCGGACGCCTTGACCGACCTGGTGTAGAGAGCCGTGAAAAATGCTCCCGCGATGACTGCCGCCAGTATTATTGCAGGGTAGACGCCGAATATCTCGGGGACGTTCAGCTCATAGCCTATGCCCTCGGAGGCGCCCATCATCCCGAAGATCGGGTCAGCTACCAGCTTGGTCAGCGGCAGGCAGAGGGCTGCGGAGAGTATCCCCGAGACCGCCGCCACCACCACGAACCGGAAGGTGTGCTGCTTGACGATCAGCTTATCCTTGATGCCGAGAGCCTTCATCAGCGCGATCTCGGATTTCTCTTTTGCTATGAAGGAGCGCTCCATGAGCACCACGATCATTATGATTATCAGCACCGAGATGATGAGCACCAGGTTCTTGACAGCCGCGATAGCGTCGGCGGAGTTGGTGGATTCCTTGACGAACTCGTTTGCGTTCTGAACCTTGTCGGTGCCCCAGTGCTTTTTGAGCTGCTCCTTGCGCTCTTCAATGGTCTTGGCGTCGGGGTGATCGTCAAAATCTATCTGCGCCGGGAATGTGGTGCCGGGGGTCACGTCACCGAGAGGCACATCCTGATGCAGCCTGATGACCTGTCCCAGCTGGTTCATGCTCTGGAACACCGCCGTCAGCTGGTACTCTTTGGTCTCGCCGTTTACGGTGATCTTGACCTTGTCGCCGATGTCGAAGCCGAACTTCTCGCAGATCAGGGTGGTGGCGGCAAACTCGGTCTCGCACTGAGGCGCCGTGCCCCGCTCGTATACATACTCGGAGCAGTCGGTCTCGGCGCTCCAGAGAGCCGTGATGTTCTGCCTGGTATCACCGAACTCCACCGGCACCTTGTACTGTGCCTCGATATGCACCTTTGCAGGCATACCCAGGCCGGCAAGCTCCTGCTCGATGCCGGAGCAGTGCTCCTTTATCGTAGTTACGCCGCCCAAAAGATCCATAGCGTCCTTGGCAGTGTAGTAGAGGTCGCTCTTGGTGTTGCCCAGCAGGAACAGCATCTTGTCGCTGCCGCCGAGGGTATTTGCGATGTTTGCGAACACCATCACCAGCAGCAGGCAGAGGGCGAATACCACCGTCATTATGCTGTACTGCTTGGGGGCGGACACCACGTCGTTGACCGCAAGAAAGCCTGTTGCCGGGAGCCTGGTCTTGCCCAGGTTCATGAAGCTGCGTTTCTTGAACCGCTCGCCGGTCTGACCGTTCCTTACTGCGTCTATGGGGGAGAGTTTCTTGATCCTGCGGGTGCAGCCCCAGCAGAAGAGCATTATTATGCCCACAACCGCGATGCTGCTGAGAGCGCCGATGAGCACGGTGCTGTCGTTGCCCAGGTACATGGACTTGGAGGCGGATTCAAGCAGCAGCGCCCCGAAGGGTATGCTCGCGAAGTAGCCTATCACCGCACCGATCACCGCTATGCCAAGATACTTGGCAAGGTAGAGGCTCCTGATATGCCTGTTCTTGATGCCTATGGCCTTCATAACGCCGATCTCGCGGAATTCCTCGGCGATCGTAAAGCCTATGGTGAACCGCAGCATCACGAACGAGATAAGGATCAGCGCTATGGACACGATGAGCAGGCTGCCTGCCGTGATGATCTCTAAAACGTAGGTCATCTTTATCACGCTGTGAGCGCCGTCAAAGGCTATGTTTGTGTCTTCCGTTACCGCTTCTTCAACGGCCTTGGTGTCGTCGGTGTCCACATAGAACACGCTGCCGCGATAGCCTGCTGCCGAGGGGTCGCCGAAGAACCTGGCGTAGTCGTTTGCGTTGAGCAGTACTCTGCCGCTGCCCATGAAGTCGGAGCCCAGCAGAGCGTCCTTGATCCTGCCCTTGTATTCAAGGGAGAGGGTGGTGCCGCCCAGGGTGAAATCCAGCTTGTCGCCCACCTTGATGCCGGAGTTTTCGGGAGCGGAGCCCGACATATAGAACCCGCCCTCGGGCACCTCGGTCAGGGGATCGTTGTCCTTGTCGAAGTAGTTTATCTTTGCTTCGTCCACCGACAGGAGCAGGATAGAGGAGTTGGAGAACTCCAAGGCCTTTTTGCCGTCCCGCGTGATCTTCTCGGCGTTGGTGTAGAGCACGCTCTCACGCCTGAACCTGTTTACTGCGGGCTCGGCTTCCAGCTTTGCGGAGAGGGTGTCGCCGTTCTTGCCGTCGATGGTGATGAAGTAGTAATCCGCCATGCCTGCCTGCTCGAAGAAGTAATCGGTGCCGCCGACTATGGTGATTATGTTGTTGACGCTGGAGGACGCGAACATCGCCGACAGTATCACGAACAGCAGCAGGATGATGTTCATGGTCTTCTTGCGCCTGATATCCTTTTTGAGTATCCGTAAAAACATTTTTGCTTCTCCTTACTTTTTCAGCTTTGCCCTTACCGTCAGTATTACAAGTACCGCTGCGCTGACTTTGAGGATCACCTTCGACTGCCTCTTTATCTCGTCGGAGATCAGCTTCATCATGGCTTTCCTGATCTTCTCGCCCTCAGCGGCGCCGCAGCCGGCTGTCTCAGCGATATCCCCGGCGATGAGGGCCTGTTCCTTCTTCGAGAAGATGTTCCTCTCGTCGATGCATCCCAGCACCTTCATGGCTGTCTCTCTGTCAAGTCCTGTCTGTTCTGAAAGTCTCTTAGCGAATGTGTTCTTTGTCATGGCTGTTGTCTCCTTTCTTTTGTCCTGCGGGTCGTTTCCTTTACTGTGGTTTAAGTATAACACGGGAATTATTAAATAATCCTTAAATGCCGCAAACCCCTGAACAGCGCGGTTTGGACGGCTCATCTATTGACAGGCAGGGAGGAAAATGTTATAATTATTACGATGCACTATCACGTTTGTGCGCGGTAACGCGCCTATACTCAATTATTTATTATTCTCTTTTTATATAAGATGTAGAGGCTTGTCATTTTGCCAAGGTAAGGTTGTCATTTTGCCAAGGTAAGGTTGTCATTTTGCCAAGGTAAGCTTGTCATTTTGCCAAGGTAAGGTTGTCATTTTGACAAGGTCGTGCGCGGTCACGCGCCTATACTCATAGATAGTTTCTTATATTCTTTCTTATAAGATGTAGGCAGTCCATTTTTTGGATAGGGGTAGTCTAAAAACTGGATAGGGTAGTCTATTATTTGGATAGGGTAGTCTATTATTTGGATAGGGCAGTCTATTATTTGGATAGGGCAGTCCGAATAACAGACAGGGTACGCGGTACTATTCACTGACGCCTCTCACTTATATCCGGAAAAGGGCAAAAAGTTGCACGCGAACGTGCAACCGACAAGTCAGATGACCGGGCTGTAACAGCTCAACAGGGTAAAAAATTACTCACTTAGCCTGAATATACAATAATTGTGCATTGAAAAAGGAGGAATGACCGTGACCAGGAAAGAAAAAGCCCTCGCAGTCTGCGACAGGCTGGAGGAAAAATACCCCGACGCCATATGCTCCCTTACATATGATAAGCCCCATGAGCTGATGATCGCCGGAAGGCTCTCGGCGCAGTGCACCGACGAGCGGGTCAATATCGTCACCAAAGAGCTTTTTGCCAAGTACCGCTCCATCGACGACTTCGCCGCCGCCGACGTCAGGGATATCGAGGAGATAATACGTCCCTGCGGCCTCTACAAGACCAAGGCTCAGTCCCTGGTGGGGATGTGCAAGGCCATAAACGAGCGCTTCGGCGGGCAGATACCCGATACCATAGAAGAGCTCACCACCCTCCCGGGCATAGGCCGCAAGACCGCCAACCTCATCATCGGGGACGTCTTCGGCAAGCCCGCCGTCGTCACCGACACCCACTGCATACGCATCACGGGAAGGCTGGGTCTGACATCCAACACCGACCCCGTGAAAGTTGAGACAGATCTGCGAAAGATACTCCCCCCGGAGCGTTCCGGCGACCTGTGCCACAGGCTGGTGCTTTTCGGCAGGGAGGTCTGCAAAGCCCGGGGCGAGCGGTGCGATGCCTGCCCCCTTCAAGACCTGTGTTCTGCCTATAAAAAGAAGAAGTCCTGACAGGGAAAAATTGTCATTTCGTATTGACACTTCGGACATAATCTGCTAAAATATAATTGAGAAATTATAGACTTGCATCTGCTGAGGTGAAGTGTATGAAAAACAAGCATAACTATCTCATGGCGGTGTTCATCGCCGTATGCATAATGATAAACTACGGCGGCAGGGTGTTCGCCGGACACTTTGAGCTGCCCCTGTGGCTGGACACCATAGGCACGGCGGTGACTTCCTTTGCCTTCGGCCCTGTCTGCGGCGCTATTGTGGGCGTCACCAGCAATATCATCTTCGGCATCGTGGATGCAGGCGCTTATGAGTACTGCATTGTGAGCATCGTGCTGGGCATCGTCATAGGTATGTCCGCCAAGCGGGGATCCTTCAAGACCGTTTTCGGCACCATGACCGCCAGCGTCCTTGCCACCGTGGCGGCTATCGTGGTGTGCGTGCCCATAAACCTCATCTTCCACAACGGCATGACCAGCAACATCTGGGGCGACGGCGTCATAAAGATGCTGGAGGAAAAGGACGTCCCCTTCTGGCTCTGCGTGGTGGCGGGAGAGTTCTATGTGGAGTTCCTCGACAAGATCATAACGCTCTTTGCGCTGTATCTGGTGGCGAGGTTCCATGAGCGCAATACCGCCCGGCAAGGGGCTGAGACCCCCTCCGACAGCGATACCGGCGATACTGACGACAGCTCCGGCGATGATACAGCCGACGCCCCGGATGATACAGGCTCCGGCTCGGGTCCGGGAAAGGCTGCAAAGCTTGCCGCCATGCTCATCTGCGGCATGACAGCGGCTGTGACCGCCGGCGGTCTCAGGGCTGACGCCGCCGACAAGTACTACGATTACAGCGACTACGTCCATACCGTTTTCAGCAGCGACAACGGCCTGCCCTGCGGCGAGGCCAACGACGTGGCTCAGACCAATGACGGCGTGCTGTGGATAGGCACCTATGCGGGTCTGTACCGCTACAACGGCAGCGAGTTCAGGTGGATGAACGAGTATTCCTCGGTGCGAAACGTCAACTGCCTCTATGTTGACGCCGAAGGCCGCCTGTGGATAGGCACCAACGACAACGGTCTCACCATAAGCATCAACGAGACCGTCTCAAACGTGGTGGACAAGGACACCGGGCTGCCCTCCGATTCTATCAAGTGCGTGACCCAGAGCTCTGAGGGCGACTACTACATCGGCACCACCGAGAGCATGGCTATCATAACCCTGGACAGCGGCCTTAAAGTCCTCAACGAGATACCCATACACTATGCCGTCACCGCCACCGCCGACGAGGACGGTCATGCCGCCGTGGTCAACTCCGAGGGAAAGCTTTTCCTGCTGGGCGACCGGGAGATCAGAGACACCTTGGAGCCCTCCGGCGACAGCGAGGTCTTCAACTGCGCCACCTTCTCCGATGACGGTCTGCTCTACGCCGGCACCACCGGCAGCAGGGTCTTCGTCTATGAGATCAAGGATGGCAAGCTCTCCCAGCTGAGGGAGCTCAGCTTTGATTCCCTGGTGAGCATACAGTCCATAACCTTCTCCGAGGATGGGCTGTGCTTCATCTGCGCCGACAACGGCGTGGGCTTCATCGGCCCCGACGGAGTATACCACGACATCAACACCGGGGACTTCAACAACTCCATAGACAACATGACCATAGACTATCAGGGCAACCTGTGGTTCACCTCGTCGAGACTGGGACTGCTCAGGCTCAGCGAGACCCCCTTTGCCGATGTGTACCGCATCTGCGGGCTTGAAAACAAGGTAGTCAACACCGTGGAGGAATGGAACGGCAAGCTCTATTTCGGCACGGACGCCGGCCTGGATATCGCCGACAAGAACACCAGAAAGCCTGTGACAAACGACCTCACCAAAAAGCTTGAGGGCTCCCGCATACGCTGCATCAGGAAGGACTCCCGGGGCAACCTGTGGATCTGCACCTACGGCATGGGTCTGGTGAAGGTCAAGCCCGACGGCTCCACCGAGGATTTCGGCACCGCCGAGGGCACCTTCGGCAACCGGGCAAGAGTGGTCATCGAGCTCTCAGACGGCAGGATAGCCGCCGCAGGCGATACCGGCATGAGCTTCATCACCGAGAGCGGCATCGAAAAGACCCTGACCTACGGCAGCGGGCTTTCAAACACCATGATACTGAGCCTGCTTGAACACTCCGACGGCGCTCTGCTGGCAGGCACCGACGGCGACGGCATCGCGGTCATCAGGGACGGCTCGGTGGTCAGGATGCTGACCCGCTACGACGGCCTTTCCTCGGGAGTTATCCTGCGAATGGTGGCCTGCTCCGACGGCGAGCATATCCTTATCGTCACCAGCAACGGCCTGTGCTGCATGGACAGCTCCTACAACATCAGGACCCTCGACGAGTTCCCCTACTCCAACAACTACGACGCCTGGACCGGCCCCTCCGGAAAGCTCTTCGTCATGAGCAGCGCCGGCATCTATGTGGCTGACGAGAAGGACGTCATAAACGACACCCCGGATATGTACTACGAGCTGCTGGACTCCAAAAGGGGCATGACAGCCTCACTGACTGCCAATTCCTGGAACTACTGCGACGAGGACAATATGCTTTACCTCTCCTGCGACAGCGGCGTGTACAGCATGGATATGGACACCTACGCCTCCAAGAAGCACACCTACCGTCTGCTGGTGTCCTCCGCCAAGATAGACGGCGTGGTATACCCGGTGGAGCGGGGCGTTGAGCTGAGCATCCCCCGTGGCACCGGCAGGATAGAGATATTCCCGGAGGTCATCAACTACACCACCGAGAACCCCTACGTAAGCTACTACCTGGAGGGCTTCGACACCGCTCCCACAGTCATCAATCAGAGCGAGCTGTCCTCCATAGTGTATACCAACCTCCCCAAGGGCAGCTATGTGTTCCGCCTCTCTGTGCTGGACAACAGCAAGGAGGGCGTGCTGGAGGAAAGCTCCTACACCATCACCAAGGAGCGGGAGATCTACGACAACGGCTGGTTCACCGCCTATATGCTCATCGTTGCCATGCTGGCGATCATCTGGTTCACCTGGTTCCTGGCAAGGACCCGCATACAGCGCACCCTGACTATCCAGCGCCAACAGCTGGAGCTTGCAGAAAAGCAGGTACGCATGGGCAACGAGACGATCCTCGCCATAGCCCGTACCGTGGACGCCAAGGACGAGAACACCAGCCAGCACTCGCAGCGTGTCTCCGAGTACTCCGTGATGATAGCTCAGGAGCTGGGCTTCAGCAAGGAGGAGCAGGAAAAGCTGAGAAACGCCGCATTGCTTCATGACATAGGCAAGATCGGCATACCCGACCGCATACTCAACAAGCCCGCCCGCCTCACCGACGAGGAGTACGCCATAATGAAGACCCACGTTACCAGAGGCGCCAAGATACTCAAAGACTTCACCCTCATAGAGAACGTGGTGGACGGCGCTCTCTATCACCATGAGCGCTACGACGGCAAGGGCTACGTCCACGGCCTCAAGGGCGAGGACATACCTCTCTACGGCAGGATCATCGGCGTAGCGGACGCCTTCGACGCCATGACCGCCAACCGTGTTTACAGAAAGAAACTGGATTTCAACTTCGTCATCGAGGAGCTGGAGCGGTGCAAGGGCAGCCAGTTCGACCCGAAGATCGCCGACATCATGCTCAAACTGATTCACGAGGGCAAGATAGACTTTGAACGCCTGTACGGAAGCGAGGTGCCGAAGAATGACGAGTGAGGCTAAAAGAGATCTGATCGTGACAGCGGTCGCCTCGCTGATCGTTATCATGATGTTTTCCATATTCCATCTGGTGAAGCTGATAAACGATTCCTCCAAGGAGCAGATCAAGGTGGGCTTCGTTTACGACAGCGACGAGAGCACCCCCTACACCGCCAATTTCATCAAGGCGCAGAAGGCTCTTGAACGTCAGCTGGGCAGCAAGGTGGTAACGGTGGTCAAGTCCAACATCTACGACAGGGACGGCGGCAAAAAGGCCGTCAGCGAGCTGGTCAACGAGGGCTGCGACCTCATCTTCACCACCAGTATAGGTTACAGCAAGGCCGCCAAGGAATATGCCGAGCAGTACCCGGACATACAGTTCTGCCAGGCCACCGGCGACAATGCCGGCACCGAGCCGGTGCTGGACAATTATCATACCTTCATGGGCGAGATCTATCAGGGCAGATACATCTCAGGCGCCATAGCCGGCATGAAGCTGCGAGAGCTCATCGACAGCGGCAGGATCTCCCCTGACAAGGCCAGGATCGGCTATGTGGCAGCCTACGAGACGGCTGAGGTCATCTCGGGATATACGGCCTTCCTGCTTGGCGTCAGGTCTGAGGCGCCCGAGGCGGTCATGGAGGTCATGTACACCAACACCTGGTCGAGCTACGCCGTGGAGAAGAAGTGCGCCAAGCAGCTCATCGCCGACGGCTGCGTCGTGATCTCACAGCACTCCGATACCACAGGCCCTGCGGTGGCCTGCGAGGAAGCCCAGAACGTCTACCATGTGGGCTACAACCAGAGCATGATCGACGTGGCGCCCACCACCTCCATAATAAGCTCCTGCATCAACTGGACCCCCTACATAGTCAGCGCCAGCGAGGCAGTCCTTGCGGGAAAGCGCATCGAGGACTATGTACAGGGCGACGAGAACGGCAACGACCTGGGAGCGGGCTTTGACCTGGACTGGGTACAGATGCTGGAGCTCAACTCTCTCATAGCCGCCGAGGGCAGCGCCGACAAGATCACGGAGCTCACCGACAAGTTCAAGGACGGCTGGAACGAGGTCTTCAAGGGCAGCTACACCGGTGTTGACCCCACCGATCCCAACAAGACCATAGACCTGAGCGGAGGCTACACCGAGAACGAGCACTCATCCGCGCCGACCTTCTGCTACGTCCTGAATGACGTCATCACCATAGTCGAACAAGAAACGGATGCGCGGATTCGCTAAAAGAAGAAAGAATAAAGAAAAAAGAATAAAGAATAATTAAGGAGTCCGCTTTGCGGACGATTTTAAAAATCATCGCCGAAGGCGATACCTTAATTATTCTTTATTCTTTATTATTCTTCTTTATTCTTTACAGCGTCAGCGGCATAAGAAGGCATACTGCCGTGGCGGAAATGCCGAGGCGCTCTCCCGTGAAGCCAAGGCCTTCCTCTGTGGTGGCCTTCACCGAGATCCGGGAGATATCTGTACCGCAGGCTCTGGCGATGTTCTCCCGCATCTGCATGATGTGGGGGGCGAGCTTCGGTGCCTGAGCACAGACTGTTGAGTCGATGTTGCCGATCTCATAGCCGGCCTCTCTGACCCTGCGCACCACCTCGGTCATGAGCAGGAGGCTGTCAGCGCCCCTGTAACGCTCGTCGCTGTCGGGGAACAGCTTTCCGATATCCCCCATAGCCGCCGCACCGAGGAGCGAATCCATAATTGCGTGGGCGAGAACGTCCGCGTCGGAGTGACCCAGCAGCCCCAGGGTGTGAGGTATATCCACGCCCCCAAGGATCAGCTTTCTGCCCTCTGCAAGCCTGTGTACGTCGTAGCCGTGACCTATCCGAAACATGAGCTCAGCCCCCGTTCAGAGCCCGTTGGGGTTCTTCTGGGCGAAGTTCCAGCCGTCGCGGCACATATCGTCGAGATCGTACTGCGCCTCCCAGCCGAAGAGTTCCCTGGCCTTCTTTGGGTCGGAGTAGCACCAGGCGATGTCTCCGGCACGGCGGGGCATGATCTTGTAGGGCAGCTCACGTCCGCAGGCCTTCTCAAAGGCATGGAGCACGTCCAGCACGCTGGAGCCCTTGCCGGTGCCCAGGTTCACAGCCTCGACGCCCTTGTGCTCCAAGACGTATTTCAGGGCGCAGATGTGACCCTTCGCCAGATCCACTACATGGATGTAGTCTCTTACGCCGGTGCCGTCGGGGGTGTCGTAGTCGTTGCCGAACACGCCCAGATACTCACGCTTGCCCACAGCCACCTGCTGGATGTAGGGGAAAAGGTTGTTGGGTATGCCGTTGGGGTCCTCGCCGATAAGGCCGCTGCTGTGAGCGCCTATGGGGTTGAAGTACCGCAGCAGGGCGATAGACCAGTCCTTATCAGCAACAGCCACGTCCTTGAGTATCTGCTCGATCATGACCTTGGTGTAGCCGTAGGGGTTGGTGGAGGTATGGGTGGGCATGGTCTCCACATAGGGGACAGGGTTGTCCATGCCGTATACAGTCGCCGAAGAAGAAAATACGATCTTCTTGCAGCCGTGAGAGCGCATGGCCTCAATGAGCATCAGCGTTCCGGTGATGTTGTTGTGGTAGTACTCCACGGGCTTTTCAACGCTCTCGCCCACGGCCTTGAGCCCCGCGAAGTGTATAACAGCCTCGATGCTGTTCTCGTCGAAGATCCTGTTGAGGGCGGCAAGGTCAAGGATATCCGCCTCATAGAATTTCAGGTCCTTCCCGGTGATCTGCTTTACTCTTTTGAGAGCCTCCGGCTTGGAGTTGGAGTAGTTGTCCACTACCACCAGCTCATAGCCTGCCTCCAGCAGCTCAACGCAGGTGTGGCTTCCGATAAATCCGGCACCGCCGGTAACAAGTACTGACATAGTAATACCTTCCTTATTATTGAATTGGGACTTGCCTATATGATTATAACATAAATCTTCTCGTTTTGCAAGTCGATTTGAAACATTTTGCGATTGACATTTAGACGCAGATAGGCTATAATGTAAGGTGGACTATTCTGATACAAGGAGAGAACAAGCAAGTGAGATATACAAAACTCGTCAGCCTGCTGCTGGCGGCCGGGATGCTCGCCTCCTGCGGCAGCACCGATACAGTACTCAGCGCACTGGACTCCGGCACAGACGACAGTACCGCAGTCACCACCGTGACCACGGCTGCCACCTCTGTCACTACCACCAAGAAGACCCTCGCTACCCGCAAGCCCATTGACGACAGCGAGGTGGAAAAGGAAGAATCTCCCTATTACGATATAAAGCCCATACTCAATGCTTACCGCGACGGCACCCGCAATGAGCTTACCTATGAGCAGAAGGAAGTCCTGGACAGCGCAAAGCACTTTTTGGAGGACTATCTGACCGACGACATGACCCAGTACCAGAAGGAGCTGACTATCCACGACAAGATAGCCGAGCTGGTGGACTACGACGCGGCCGAGCTTGATGCTCTCGATGCCGACGAGTATCAGCACGACCCGGATTCCGAGACCCCCTACGGCGCTCTGGTGAACAACAAGGCTATCTGCACCGGGTATGCCCTGACCTTCAACCTGCTGGCGGAAATGGCGGGCATCAAGTGCGTCACCGTGGTGGGCACCAACAAGGAGGGCGAGGAGCATCTCTGGAACAAGGTCAAGCTGGACGACGGCAAGTGGTACGGCGTTGACATGACCTGGGACGATATGCACTCCGATACCGGAGACCTGTATCTCAAACACAGGTTCTTCAACGGCACCGATGACTTCTTTGCAGAGCATGACCATGTATGGGACGACAAGGATTACTCCGACGCCATAGGCACCCAGTACTCCTACATGAACATGGAGGCGGTCTACATCGCCGACCTGGAACAGCTGGAGGAGCTTGTGCAGTCCAATGCTGCCAAGGGCATCGGCGAGGCGGTGTTCATCCCCGACAGCGAGGTGCTGGAGCTCTGGTACGGCAACTTCGAGGCCAGCGATAAGTTCACCGAGATACGCCGCCTGCTTTACCGCAACGGCTATACCTTCTATCAGGAGTGTACCTGCGATACCGACAACGGCACCGCCATAATGATATGCTTCAAGACCTTCGAGGAAGGCGACCCCACCTACGAGGAGGACAGCAGCAGCGAGACCGACAGCGAAAGCTCCTCTGAAAACGCCGATAAGGACAGCCAGTCCTCGTCGGAGAACGAGAGCTCGTCTTCTCAGGCGCAGACCGACAACGGCGGCGAGACAGCCGATCAGACCGGTGACACCGACCATACTACGGAGGGAACATGAGATTTCGACCCTGTATAGACATCCACGGCGGCAGCGTAAAGCAGATCGTGGGCGGGACGCTGCGTGACGGCGGCTTCGCTGAGGAGAATTTCGTCTCCAGGATGTGCGGCGGCTACTACGGCGAGCTGTACAAGAGCTACGGCCTTACCGGAGGGCATATCATACTGCTTGACCCCGCCAATACCCCCGAATACGAGGCCGACTGCCAGCAGGCAAAGCTTGCCCTGCAGTCCTGGCCCGGCGGCTTTCAGATAGGCGGAGGCGTGACGGCTGAAAATGCCGCCCAGTTCCTTGATATGGGGGCTTCACACGTCATCGTCACCAGCTATGTTTTCAAAAACGGCGAGGTCAACGAGGAAAACCTCAAACGCCTTGTCTCGGCGGTGGGCAGAGAGCGACTGGTGCTTGACCTGAGCTGCCGCTGCAAGGCCGACGAGGGCAGATACTACGTGGTCACAGACCGCTGGCAGAGGTTCACTTCAATTGAGTTTGGCGCCGATGCGCTCAGCTACTTCTCGGAGTTCTGCGCGGAGCTGCTTGTCCACGCGGTGGATGTGGAGGGGGCAAAGTGCGGCATTGACAGGCACGTTGCTCAGACGTTGGGAGAGTATATCTTCCCCGCCACCTACGCGGGAGGGATATCCTCCTTTGACGACCTTGACAGGCTCTATGAATACGGGCGCGGGCGTGTGGATTTCACTGTGGGCTCTGCGCTGGATATCTTCGGAGGGGATATGCCCTTTGAGAAGGTAGTGCGCTACGCGGAGGAAAAAAATGGCTGAGACAGTTACCGCGCTGAAAAGCGGCTACGTCCGGGTCAACTGCTATGCAGGGTGGCTGGCAAAGACCATGCCCGACGGCTTCTCCTACGGAGGAAATCAGGGCTGGTTCGGCAGGGAGGACGGGTATATACCGCCCTTGGGCTGCGGGCTCATCTCCTGCGCCGACGTGCTGCTATACAAGTCCGGGCGCACCAAGCTCGACCGGGACGAGTATATGACTTTCGTGCGGGAGCTGGGGGCTAAGCGCCTCAAAGTCCGCAGAAAGCTGGGTCTCAACGGTCTGAGCATGGCGCGGGGCATAAGAAAGCTCTTAAAGGAGCGGGGCATGAGGTCAAAGGTGTGCTGGTGCTTTTCCAAGCGCAAGATGCTCCCCCGCATCAAGGAGATGCTGAATAACGACACCCCGGTGACTATCGCGGCGGGGCCTCAGCTGCTGTTCAAAAAGAAACGCCCCTCGGGGGTGAGCTTCTATGTCAGCGACGGCAAGGGGGGCTATGTGCTGCCCGGGTGGCGGTCGGGACTGGTGAAGGATCACTACGTCACGGTGACGGCGGTCTGTGAGTACGGCGACCGTACTATGCTGGAAATATCCTCCTGGGGCGAGCGCTACTACATCGACTGGGCGGAGTACACCGCGTATATAAACCTGTTCGGGACGTTTTTCAGCAATATACTTTACATCAAAAGCAAGCAATAATCTTTACATCAAGATCATATGATATATTATACAATTACACGAAGGGCGATGTATTACTATGGCAAGGCTAAAAGTCGCCGTGCTGTTCGGCGGCAGATCAAACGAACATGACATTTCAAGGATCTCGGCGGTACACGTTATCGAGAGCATCCCCAAGGACAAATACGACGTTGTGACGGTGGGCATCACCAAGAAGGGTCACTGGTTCCGCTTCAACGGCGATACCGGGCTCATCGCCTCCGGCGAGTGGGAAAAGCACCCCGACAACGTTCCCTGCATACTCAGCCCCGACCCCATACACAAGGGCTTTATCGTCTTCGAGCGGGACGGCGAGGCAGTGAGCCTCAAGGTGGACTGCGTGTTCCCGGTGCTCCACGGCAGGAACGGCGAGGACGGCACCGTGCAGGGGCTTTTGGAGCTGGCGGGTATGCCCTATGTGGGCTGCGACCTGATCTCGTCGGCTATGTGCATGGATAAGGATACCACCCACACCATACTTGAAGCCAACGGCATCAGCACCGCCAAGTGGGTGCGCATACTCCGCTCGGAGCTGGATGATAAGCTCTCGGAGAAGTGCGACATCATGGAGCGGGAGCTGACATACCCCATGTTCGTCAAGCCCTGCAACTGCGGCTCGTCGGTGGGTATATCCAAGGTCACCGACCGCGATGAGCTGGAAGCCGGCATCAAGCAGGCCTTCGTCTATGACAAGAAGGTCATCGTTGAGGAGGGCATAGCAGGCCGGGAGATGGAGTGCGCCGTCATGGGCAATTTGGAGCCCTTTGCCTCGGATATCGGCGAGATACTGCCCGCCAACGACTTCTATGATTACGACGCCAAGTACAACGACGCCGGTTCAATGACCGTCATCCCCGCCAAGATCAGCGACGCCGACAGGGAGGCTATCCGCACCGTGGCAGTCAAGGCCTACAAGGCTCTGGGCTGCGGCGGACTGTCAAGAGTGGACTTCTTCCTCAAGGAGGACGGCACCGTCATCCTCAACGAGATCAACACCATGCCCGGACACACCGGCATCAGTATGTACCCCATGCTCATGGAGAACATCGGCATCTCCTGCGAGGAGCAGGAGGACAGACTTATCAAGCTTGCCCTTGACAGAGCGGGGGTAGACTATGAGTGAGCTTGCTATCGGGGTCTTCGATTCGGGAGTAGGCGGCCTCACCTGCGTCAAGGAGCTGACAAAGCTCATGCCCCACGAGGACATAATCTACCTCGGAGACACCGCCCGCGTCCCCTACGGCACCAAGAGCGTTGATACCATAGCCAAGTACGCCAGGGAGGATATAGCCTTTCTGGAACGTTTCAACGTCAAGATGATACTCATAGCCTGCGGCACCGTATCATCGGTACTGATGTCAAGGCCGCTGTTCGAGGACAGCTCGGTAGGGGTATACAGCGGAGTTATCTACCCCACTGTCACCGCCGCCTGCGCCGCTACGAGAAACAACCGCATCGGCGTTATCGGTACGCCTGCCACGGTACGCTCAGGCTGCTACGGCAAGGCTATCCGGGAGATCAGGAGCGATATCAGGGTCTTCTCCAAGGCCTGCCCCATGTTCGTGCCGCTGGTGGAGAACGGCTATACCGACGTTGACAACAAAGTCGCACGCCTCATCGCCGAGGAGTATCTGGAGGGCTTGAAGCGGGAGCAGGTCGATACGCTGATACTGGGATGCACCCATTATCCCCATTTGGAGGGGGTAATAAGCGCGGTCATGGGGGAGGGCGTGAAACTCATATCCTCCGGCGCAGAGATCGCCAAGTATGCCGAACGTACACTGATATCCGGGGGCATGGCAGCCCAGCGCACAGAGCGGGGCAAGCTCACCCTCTACTGCACCGACAGCGAGGAGCTGTTCTCCGAGAACGTGGAGACCTTCCTCGGCAGCAGGGAGAACATAACCGTGTCCACCTGCTCGGTGAAATAAGCACAGATCAAAGACAGCATAACATACAGGTAAAACGAAACCAAGGAGAATGAAATTGAAAAAGAACGTAAACATATCCCTCATCAGCAAGCAGTCCGACGGGGAGAACACCGAGCAGATCGAGCTGCTCACCGAGGGTCTGCTGCGCTACTGCAAGGACGGCTACGAGCTCTCCTACGAGGAGACCGATGCCACCGGCTTTGAAGGCGCAGTCACCAAGCTCTCTGTCACCGAGCACAGCAAGGTGGTCATGTCCCGGACAGGGGCGTCGGGCACAGATCTTGTGATCGAGCTGGGCAAAAAGCATCACTGCCACTACGGCACGCCCTACGGCGAGTTCATGGTGGGAGTCACCGCCAAGACTATCCGCTCGGATATGACCGAGAACGGCGGCAGGCTGGATTTCAGCTATGTGATAGACGTAAATTCCGGCTATGTGGGCGACTTCGAGATAAACATCGGGGTCAAGCCCGTAAGCTGACAAATAAATACAACGGAGGTAAAACAAAATGTCCGATATGATAAAGAAGGCTCAGGATCAGGTAAGAGAGCTGATAATGAAAGCGCTGGGCGAGTGCGTGGCTCAGGGGATATTCCCCGCGGAGCCCATACCCGGCTTCAACGTTGAGATACCCGCCGACCCCAAGAACGGCGATATGTCCGCCAACACCGCCATGGTCTGCGCCAGGGCATTCAGACAGGCTCCCCGGAAGATCGGCGAGGCCATAGTCGAGCACATCTATCTCGAGGGCTCCTACTATGAGAAGTGCGAGGTAGCGGGTGCTGGGTTCATCAACTTCTTCTTCTCCAAGGACTGGTTCTCCGAGGTAGTGGAGGACGTGCTCTCCGAGAAGGAGGACTACGGCAAGACCCACATGGGCACCGGCAAGAGCGTGCTGCTTGAATACGTTTCCGCCAACCCCACCGGCCCCATGCACATCGGCAACGCCAGAGGCGGCGCTATCGGCGACTGTCTGGCCTCCGTCATGGAGCACGCGGGCTATCACGTTGCAAGGGAGTTCTATGTCAACGACGCCGGCAATCAGATAGAGAAGTTCAAGACCTCCCTGGAGACCCGGTATCTCCAGCTCTACAAGGAGGGCATAGAGATGCCCGAGGACGCATACCTGGGGGAGGACATCACCCAGCACGCAAAGAACTTCGCCGAGATAAACGGCGACAAGTACGTTGACGCCGACCCCACCGAGCGCCGTCAGGCTCTCTGCGACTATGCGCTGCCCCTGAACATCGAGGGGCTGGAGCGCGACCTGAAAAAGTACCGCATCGTATACGACAAGTGGTTCCGCGAGAGCGAGCTGCACAAAAACGGCGCCGTAGCCGAGATAATCGAGATGCTCAAGGATAGCGGCTACACCTACGAGCAGGACGGCGCTCTGTGGTTCAAGTCCAGCGACTTAGGGGACGAGAAGGACAGGGTACTGGTGCGTGACAACGGCATACCCACCTACTTCGTTCCGGATATCGCCTACCACTACAACAAGCTCGTTACCCGCGGTTTTGACATCGCTATCGACATCCTCGGTGCAGACCACCACGGCTACATCCCCCGCATGAAGGCCGCCATGCAGGCTTTGGGCGTTGACCCCAAGAGGCTTGAAATGGTCATCATGCAGATGGTGAACCTTGTGCGCGGCGGCGAGAAGTACAAGCTCTCCAAGCGCTCCGGCAAGGCTATCACCCTCTCCACTCTGCTGGACGAGATACCCATAGACGCGGCCAGGTTCTTCTTCAACCTGCGTGAGCCCAACTCCCAGTTCGACTTTGACTTAGAGCTGGCTATCTCCCAGACCTCGGACAACCCGGTGTACTACGTTCAGTACGCTCATGCCCGCATCTGCTCGGTACTGCGCAAGCTTGCCGAGGAGGGCGTGGAGCTTAAGCCCGCGGACAAGAATATCCTGGCATCCCTGGGCGAGCCCGACGAGGCTGAGCTCATCAAGTACATCGCAACGCTGCCCAACGTGATAAACGAGAGTGCAAAGAACTTTGACCCTGCCCGCATCACCCGCTATGTATGGGAGCTTGCCACCAAGTATCACCGCTTCTACACCAACTGCCGCATCATGACCGACGACGGGAACACCACTCAGGCGAGAGCGTCGCTGTGCCTTGCGGTAAAGCAGGTCATCGCCAACATACTGGGTATGCTCAAGATCGACTGCCCCGAGAAAATGTAAGGCGGCACCATGGATAATACGATCAACAAAAAGCGCCTGCTGCTCATAGGGGGGCTGGTCAAGGGCTATCTGATGACCGAGCTGCTGGGTATATTCGTGTTCCTGTTCTTCTGGGCGGTATCGAAAGCCTTCGGGCTGGCGGGGAACATCCTCTTCGGCTTTGTGGGACTGGCGACGGTCTTCGCCGTAAACGCGGACTACGGCCTCAAACAGGGCGAGAAGTGCTACAACAAGGTAAAGCTCCACGGTGAAAAGCCCTGCCGCAATTTCGGTGCGGCGATAGGGGCTGCGGCTGCTGCGCCCTGCTATCTGTCGCTGCTGCTGCTGGTGCTGTCCAAAGCGGGGATACTGTTCAACTTCCTGCCGGCCTACAAGATCATCAACGCATTCTTCTTCCCCGTTATCGACATTGTCTCCCACACGGCGGACATAAACGAGATGAACCCGGCCTGCTTCATACTCTACGCGGTGCTGCCCCTGAGCTTTATCATAACTTCCTGGCTCAGCTTCCGCTGGGGCTACGATCAGGTGGACATCAAGGCCAAGCTGATGTACAAGAACAAGTGAAGCTATAACAAAAGACCTGACTGCTTGTGCGAGTCAGGTCTTTTTTGCGTTATGTCAGCTGCCGGTCTTGAACCCCACCGTCTTCACCGCTGCCACGGGAGTTCCCAGGCTGTCGGTGACCTTTACGTTGTAGGTGCAGACCTTCCGGCCGTCTTTGATAAGCTCGGTCTCGGCGATGAGAGTGTCGCTCTTTGGCACGCCGATAAACGAGATATCGCTGGTCAGCGAGACCGTTCCCGGCTCGTCAACGTTGGTGGCTACCGCAAAAGCGAAATCGGCAATGGTGAAATACACCCCGCCCATGACCCCGCCAACGGCGTTCTTGTGGCGGCTGCCTATTTTCAGGCTGATCTTCGCGTAGTGCTTGCCCACCGCCTCGATGACTGCGCCGTTCTCGGTGGCGAAGCGGTCGTTTTTGAAAAACTCTCTCGCCTTTTCAAGGCGCTCAGTGCTGTAAAGCTCCATTTTCTTTCCTCCGTTTGTTGAGTATATCCAGTATTATCAGCAGGATGAACAGCAGCGCTCCCGCCGCCGACATCAGCTTGCCCTCCTTGAGAAGGGGGGCTTTGTATTCCACCCGGATCTTATGCTCGCCGGCTTTGAGGGGCAGACCTATGAAGGCCTTGTCAACGCACTCATACAGGTATCCCCGCCCGTCCACGGTGATGGTAAAGCCCTTGTCGTAGGGGACTGCCAGCTCGAAGTATGTATCTTCCTCGCAGTAGACAGTGCCCTCCATGACGTCACCCTTGGTGGCGGCCTTGTCGATGATGAGGGCGTCCCCGGTGTACTGCGGGGCGTCCACCAGCCAGGCTTTCAGCTCCGTCAGTGCGAAGTCTCCCGCCGTGAAGATGAATTCAAGGCTCTCGCAGGGGGTCAGCACATAGGTGAAAAGGGTGTTGTTGTTGTAGTACTTCCAGTCGGGGGCGGTGAGGGCGTTGCGTATGCCGTTGATAGTCACCCGGGCGTCTATGCGCTCGCCCACGGTGTTGTCGCAGACCGTTTCCAGCACCAGCAGCTTGCCCTCCGGCACTTCAAAGGGCAGGGCAGCGCTTGCGGTGAACTTCTCGCCTGACGTGATGCGCCAGCCGGAGCCCTCGCGCCTGATGCGGCTGTCCTCCGGCAGATCTACTGTGCCCGCTTCGGTGACGGTGCCTTCAAAGCTGCCGCCTGTGCCGGTGACGATGTACTTTGTCAGCGCCTCCATTTTCTCGGCGGAGTTGAGGCTGTCGAAAACGTCCTCGCCGAGGGTCTCGCCGGTGCGGCCTATGGGGAAGGCCGAGGGGTTCTCATAGAGGAACAGATCCTCGCTCTGAGCCTCATGAACATAGCCGTAAGGCGCAGTCCCGGAGCGGGAGATCAGGTACCTCTCTCCCATGAAGGCCGTGAAAAACGGGTTCTGCGAGCGCGTGGTGAGGGCTGAGTTGCGATACTCGTTCTCGTTGTTCATGACTTTGAAGTAGAAGTCGTTGTAGCCCTTGTGGTGGAGGCTCGAATAAATGTATGAGCTGTAATAGGTCGTGTCGTAGACCATGTTCACCGTGTCGTCGCGGTTGTCTGCGGCAGCGCATCTCCACAGGCTGTCGGAGCGGGTGTATGCCTCACGGCTCAGAGCGGTGTAGGCCGGGGAGGTCCACTTGTCAAGGTTCTCCGCAGTGACCAGCGCATCCCGCTGGTTCACCGGGACCAGCAGTATCACCGGCAGCAGCAGCATGGAGAAGTAAAAGGGCACCCTGTACCCTTTGGCGTAGTGCAGTATCAGCACCACAGCCAGTATGCCCGCGTCTATGACGATGCCAAGCTTGGCTATGCGCTGATAGTCGGGGGTCATGTGCATCTGCGCAAAGGCCGTGCTCAGGCCGATGACTATTGCACACAGCCCCGCCGAGGGTATTGGCAGCCGCCGCTTGTCAAGGTCGTCAAACAGGTCTCCGCAGAGGATAAGGGCAAGGGGTATAAAGGGTATGAACACCTTAGCCTCCAAGTACATGGTGCCGTTGAGGGCGTACATGAACACCGGAAAGCAGCTTATCACCGCGAATACCCCGCCTAAGAAGCGCCGCGCCTTGTCGCCTTTGGCGGATACGGCGCAGATCACCGCCAGTACCGCGAATACTCCGAGACCCATAGAATAGGGGGAGTAGCCCATGACCTCGGTGCTGACCTGGGGTATCAGGTCGGTGAGGGTTATGCCGGAATTGCTCTTGTCCCGCCCGGACATAAGCACGTTCACCGTAGGCAGCAGCAGTACCCCGGAGAGCATAACGGCGTTTATGATGCGCAGCGCGAAGCTGCCGGCGGCCTTGAAGAAGTCCCCGGCTCTGAACTGCCCGCACAGCGAGAGATAGCGGTAAATGCCGTAGACGGTTATCGCAGCGACCGCAGATACGGCAAAGAACCAGTTGCACATGATGACAAAAAACGTCCACAGCACCAGCTGCCATTTGCCCCTGCCCTCGAAGAATTTGTCCACAGCCTCGAAAGCCAGTATCACGAAGGGCATCATGCTCACGAACATGATATGCCGGTGAGCATGAAAGAATATGGGCGTGGCGGTCAGATATGCCAATGCCAGCAGTGCCGAGCGCAGACGGCTGTGCCGCTTGCGCATGAACCGGTACAAAAGCGCCGTACTGAGCCAGCAGAGCACCGCGGAGCTTACCTGTATATACACCGCCATGCTCACAAAGGGCATCAGGTAAGACAGCAGGATAACAGGGGAGCAGAGCCCGTAGTAGGACAGGTAGTAGATGTTCTCGCCGCCGCCCAGATTTGGGGCAAAGCTTGGGAACAGCTCCCCGGTCTCGTAGTAGAGCTTGCGGAAGTAGTCGGGTATGGCAAAGTGCTGGTCTGACCAGTCAAGGGTCGCCCCGAAAAGATATTTAAAGCGTGTCAGCAGCAGCACAAGCACTGCTGTCAAAGCGCCGAAGCCGAGCATTATCAGCCAGTCCCGGCGGTCAAGGCGTTTACTTCTTGTCTGCATAGTATTCATCGAAGGTCTGCCACATTTCATAGGGGTTCATGTGCCCCAGTTTTTCAATAGTGCTTTTCTGTGATTCGTAGAATTTCAGCAGGTACTCTTTGAACTGTAACTGCTCGTCGGAAATGGGGGTGAGGGTGTCCTGCACCTTGGCGAGCTTGGCCTTGCTGTAATATTTTCCCATGTAGCTGAGCCTGCCCGTGAGACCCAAAGTCTGACAGGCCTCCGTCACCAGCTGAGAGGTCATTTTGTGATGCTCGTGACCGTACTCGCCGTCGGGGTTGTGGGTGGCGATGGTGTCCCAGTTCTTGTAGCTCAGCAGCAGGTTCAGGTCTTTTTTCAGACCCTCCTTGACGGCGCTCCAGTCATCCCGGGAGCCGTTGACCTTGTCGGGGTATTCAAGTATCATATGGGCGCAGCCTGCGGCGTTCATGGCGCGGTTGAACTCGTTGCGGCGGGTGTCGTTGCGGCCGTTGGTGATGCAGACCACCAGCCAGTTCCCCTCAGCAAGATGTCCCCCTGCCCACAGAGCGTCATCGTCCGGGTGGGCGAGGATCAGCAGCTTGTCGGCGTTGACGAAGTTTGCGTTTCTCACCTGCTCCACCGTGAGATTGTCCACAGTATGGGCTGCGGTGATGTTGTGCTCCCAGATGAACTTGAAGGTGCCGAATCCCGCTAAGAATATCACCGCCGCCAGCAGTGAACCCAGCAGCTTCAGCTTGTCTTTCCGGCTCATCCGGAAGGTCTTTCTCTTTCGTGACATATGTATGCCGTCTCCGTTCCTTTATGAGTATGAGATATCAGAGGTTTGCGTTCACGTACTCCGCAAAGCGCATGAATCCGGCCTTTCCGGCCTCGTCGCGCTTGTATACGCCTGCGTGTTCAAGCACCTTTGCAAAGACCGTGCCTATCTCGTTGCGGATGATCTCATGGATGTTATCCGCGGTCACGGTATTGCGTGAGAGGAAGTCCTCAGCCCAGTCGGCGTGCTTGGCAAGGGTCTCGTCTGCGCGGAGGTCTTTGCCCGCAAGTATGGCCTCAGCCAGCTGTGACATCTCGCCTTTCAGCCTCGAAGGCAGCACCGCAAGTCCCATTACCTCGATAAGGCCGATGTTCTCCTTCTTGATGTGATGCAGCTCGGCATGAGGGTGATACACTCCCAAAGGATGCTCGGGGGTGGTGATGTTGTTGCGCAGCACTAAGTCAAGCTCATACTCGCCGTCGCGCATACGGGCTATGGGGGTGACGGTGTTGTGGGGCTCGCCGTCGGTCTCGGCGAAGATGAACAGGCTCTCGTCGGTGTAGCCTCTCCACTGCCGCTGTATCCTGTCGGCAAGCTCGGTGAGGGTGAACCTGTCTGCGCTGCGCAGTCTGATGACCGACATAGGCCACTTGACGATGCCCGCCTTGACCTGCTCAAAGGCCGTGAACGTCAGCTCCTGCTCCACAGGGGCCTTAGCCATGGCAAATTCGTAATTGCCTCCCTGGAAGTGCTCGTGGGAGAGGATGGATCCGCCCACGATGGGCAGGTCGGCATTGGAGCCGATGGTGTAGTGAGGGAACCGGTCTATAAAGTCAAAGAGCTTTACAAACACCGATCTGTCTATCACCATGGGGGTATGCCTGCGGTTGAAGACGATGCAGTGCTCGTTGTAGTACACATAGGGGGAGTACTGGAAACCCCATTCCTCGTTGTTTATGGACAGGGGGATGACCCTGTGGTTCTGCCTTGCAGGGGAGTCGGCTCTGCCGGCGTAGCCCACGTTCTCATAGCACAGCAGGCACTTGGGATAGCCCGACTGCACCGCTTTCCTGGCGGCGGCGATAGCTTTTGGATCTTTTTCCGGCTTGGAGAGGTTGATCGTAATGTCAATATCCCCGTACTCTGTGGGGGCCAGCCAGCGCATATCCTTCTTGATGCGGTAGCGCCGGATGTAATCCGAGTCCTGCGACCACTTGTAGAACATATCGGTAGCCATGCGGGGGGTGGTGTCCTCATAGATCCTGTAAAAGTCCCGGATCATTACCGAAGGCCGCGGCGTGAGCAGTCCCATGAGCTTAGTGTCGAAGAGATCGCGGCTGGTGACGTTGTCCTCGCAGAGCCCCTGAGCGCAGGCAAAGTCCAGCAGCTCCTTGAGCACCTGCTCCAGAAAGTCCCCCTGCTCCGCCTCGGACATGAGCTCCAGCTCCTGAGTAAAGCACTCCTCCGGCTCCTCATAGGCTGAGAGCCCAAGGGTCTCCAGGACGCGGTTAGTCGCCCAGACAATATCCTCCTCCCCGATGAGCCCGGTAACGAAGGCATAGCTTACGAGTTTCTTGATGCTTGTGTTTATCATACCTATTCTCCTTTCTTAATGGGGGGATACCCCCGGTTTGGGGCGGCGTTCACATGGCTGTGACATAATATATCATTCTAATTATAATACAAAAGCGGTGGAATGTCAAGGATCGGATAAGCGTAATTATTCTCCCTGCCGTCCGGAAAGCGTCGGATTTTTTCGGAAAAGATGCACATTTGCGTGCAACTTTTCGGATTTTTCCCGCTATAAGTGAAAGAGGTCGTGATGCTGTGAACAAAACAGGGTCGTACAAGCAGCCAATGCAGCATTGTACATACGTACAAGGCAGGGTTGGCCGTACATACAAGGCAGGGTTGGTCATACGTACAAGGCAGGGTCGTACAAACATCCATCTCCACATATTAATAAAAAGATAACAAAAAAGATAACAGAAAAGAAGACAGTAAGCGCTTTGCGCCGCACACATCCGAAGAAGTCAGGGCATATTGCAAAGAACGCAGCGGCAGGGTGTTTGGCTGTCCGGGCTGACAATGCTCATGCATTGACATTTGTAGAATACCCAAATAGAAACTTAGGCAATTAGCAGTATCAATCCGACAAGAAAATGCTACCAATATGAACATAGTCTCTTAACATAGGGCTATGTTCATTTCTTTTTCAGCTGATTGACTTTTCAATCCACAGGTGAACTTGCAAACTTACAAAGTTATTTGCATATATGATAAAGATGTGCTATAATTTATTTTACACAGACTGAACCTTTTACCCAAATTCTCCGACTATATAAATGAAAGCGCTTTCAATTACAAATCAGAGGTGAGGATATGAGCGAATTTGAAATGCTGGTTAGTGAACACCGTGGTGCGGTCGAGCGGTATGTGCGGTTCAATATTCCGACTAAGGCTGACAGCGATGACGTTTTGCAGGAGGTATGGCTGGCGGCATACAGACAGTTTGACAAACTGCTGAACAAAAGCAGCTTTAAGGCTTGGGTCATAGGGATAGCCCGTCACAAGGTCAAGGACTATTTCCGCAGCAGGCGTGATACGCTCGGCATTGATGAACTGCCCGAGAGCGAGCTTGTTCAAAGCCGTTACGGACTTGTGGAGTATTTGCCTGTTCACGAGACTATAGAGTGTCTGAACGAAAATGATAAGCAGATACTCAGGCTTTACTACTTTGAGAATATGCCGCAGAACGAGATAGCGGACAGGCTCGGCATACCGCTCGGAACGGTCAAAAGCCGCTTGAACACCGCAAGACGCAATTTCAAAAACGCATACCCATATCCGCCGAAAGGAGAAGATACTATGTTTAAGCTACCGAAAACTATGCCCGAATACAAGATCATTCCCAGCGACAAAGAGCCATTTGCGGTCAAGTGGGAGGAGCTTATGGGCTGGTTTATCGTCCCGAAGATAGGTGAAAAGCTGACTTGGGCTATCTACGACCAGCCGTCCCGCAAGGGTGATTATTTCTACGAAATGGAGGTCATCGGCAAGGCAGAGATACACGGCGTAGAGGGCGTTGAAATAATCGCTAAAGAGGGCAATTTTGATAAGACACAGCCCTGCACCGAACGCAGATTTGTGGCACAGCTTACCGATACACATTGCCGTTATCTTGCCGAAAGCCATGTTGTGAACGGCGTAAGGAAGCTGTACACCTTCCTTGACGGTGACGCATTCCTGCCTAACTGGGGCTACGGCGAGGACAACTGCGGAAATGAAATAATTATTTCGCCAAAGGGGATAATCGTTAAAAAGGGCAACGAAATAACTGTAAATAGTGAGAAAGCTCCGCTTGACATAGTCGGCAGATACACAGTTGAGATAAATGGCAAGACCTATGATGCCGTTTGTGTTATTGATGTCGGGACATATAATGAAGGTGTCCTCAGCGAGCAGTTTCTTGACAAGAACGGCAGAACGATCTTATGGCGCAGGTTCAACCGCAACGATTGGGAGTTTGACCGCTACGGCAAGCTGTGGACAGAGGCTCTGCCCGACAATGAGAGACTTTCAGTCAACGGTGAGACGTATGTGCATTGGTATGATTGTGTGAGTGATTATATTTTTTAAAAGTAAGCGGCATACCTGCCTTGTGCGGGTATGCCTTTTTCTTGCATAAAAAAATAAATTATGGTATAATAAAACCCACCAAACCTTCCGCTCATTTCTGCGACTAATAAGTGAAGCTTCAAAAAGAGGTGCGCCTATGAATAAGAATGAATTAACAGAATATGCCGATCTGCTTCTGCAAGCGGCTGTGCGAAAATGTGATAACCTCGCTGATGCACAGGATCTGGTTCAGGAAACTCTGCTTATTGCATTGATAGCTATCGAGAACGGTAAGGAAATAGCCGAGCCTAAAAACTGGCTGATGACGGTTCTGAACCGCAAGTATTACGATATGCTGAGGGAGAAATACCGCAAGCCTACCGTCTGCATTGACGTTGTCGGGGAAATAGCCGATGAGAGCAGCATTGATGATAATTCGGACGATGCGGAAAATATCCGCCGCTGCCTTGCAAATCTTACCAAAATTTACCGTGAGGTAATGGTGCAGCACTATATGAACGGCAGGAGCGTTGCCGAGATAGCGCAGAGCCTTGGTATACCCGAAAACACCGTCAAGAATCGTTTGTTTACAGGCAGAAAGCATATTCGGAAGGAGTTTGCTATGGAGAATTATACTAAGCAGAGCTATGAACCTGATGATCTTTGGATAGCCAGTACGGGTCAGACAGGTATTGATGATGAGCCGTGGAAGCTGGTCGGTCAAGATCGTATCGCTATGAATCTGCTGATACTCGCCTACGAGCAGCCCGTCACACTGACTGAGCTTTCAAAGGCGATAGGCATTTCGACTACATATATTGAGCCGATAGTAGAACGGCTTGTGGATGGTGAACTGATGAAAAAGGTATCAGATAAGGTTTATACTGATTTCATCATTCACACCGAGGATGAAAGACTTGCTTCGCTTGATCTGCAATTAAGTCTTGCAAAAGAGCTATGCTCCGAGATATGGGAGATTGTTGACGAAGGGCTTGCCGAGCTGTTCCAGCGTGATTATTACAAGTCTAAAACCAAAGAACAGGCTATCAAACTGGAGAGCTTTTTAGTGTTCAGGACACTTCTTCACGCTGTCAATGGAGTGCGTGATGAAGTCAGCGGCGGAAGAGAACCCTTTGAGAGCTATCCCGACAGACCAAACGGCGGCAAGTGGTATGCTATGGGTTCACTGTATCCTCACGGATATGATTACGATCATTGCCCCTACAGCCGCTATCAGTTTAGCGGTGAAAGTGTCAACAATATGAAAAATGTGATCGGAGCAAAAGCTCTGTCCCTGTGTCTGTATGACACAGATGCTTCTGTTCTCGGCACTACCTATAAAGAATATTTTTATATTGACTCGTTCTCGAAGCTGATATATTCAATATATCTCGGTCAGACCGATATGCTTGAAATGCTTGACAAAAAGCTGCTTGAAAATATAGGCACGATGATAGAACAGAATACTCTGCTCCGTGATGATGAGGGTAAATTGCAGGTCAATATCCCAGTTATCTCCATGCAGGACAGATGGGATATTTACGAGCTGAGCGAGAAGTACGACAATATAATTTCCGAGAGGTTTCATGACAGATTTATGGAACTTATGAAAAATCCCGTAAAGCTGCCGAAGCATTTGAAATCCGTTCCTGATTGGCTGCGTTATATGGACTGCTGCAGCTATTTCCCCTCGGCTGTTATACTTGAAGCAAGGGAGAAAGGGCTGTTTTTGAAAGGCTATGACAGACCTGCGCCTGCTGTTATGCTTTGTGTGGAAAAGTGAATACTGATTTGCGGCATACCTGCATTGGTGGGTATGCCGCATTACTATCATCAAGTCCTTGGAGCGAGTCTGAGGGCTTTTTCTTATCAGCGGATAGATTCCCCCATAATCTTCATGAACGGCTCTGAGGGGCTTTCCCGTTCGCCGCAAGGCATAGCAAAAGCGAGCTACCATTTTCGATAACTCTCTCCGCTGATAATTATTCGTCTGAACACTCGTCAAGCCCGTGTATGAGCTGAATATAAATGCACTCTGCTCGTTCACGTTCCTCGTCCTCGGCGGTCATCATCATTTCAAGGAAATATGCCTTTGCCTGTTCGTAGTCAGTCCAGACCTCATGCCTGCCGTTGCAGACGGTAGTGACCTTGCGTGTTCTCGGCATTGCCAATTCAGGTGTTTTCAACATAGCTGTGTACCTCCAAATCATTATTATAGATACATTATATACTGCAATCACGCAGGAGTCCAGCGTTGGTGAGAAACTGTAATAATCTTTGTGCAGGGCGCAGCAATAAAAGCATTTCCTCGGTGCATTTTTCTCCTATTTCTTTACGTCCTCGTGAGCCTTATCAACTATCGCTCTGAACGTCTGCGGTGTCACGGCAAAGCGTCCCAACTTTGCCTGATACTCTGCAAGTCTTGCGGATATTTCCTCAACTCCCTGACGTATTTCCTGCAAATCTTCGGGATAAATATTTCCTGTCTGATTGACCTGAATTGCTATGGAATTTATGCGGTCAGCAATCTCTTTGAATCTTGCCTTTTCGGGTGCAAGCTCCTCGTCCGTCAACTCAATTATGGGAGTGGCGATAATAGAGTTAAAAATATATTCCGACATCGAGCGCAGACCGCTTTCCTCCGTGTACTGTTTCAGCTTGGCAAACTCCTTGTCATTCAAGCGGACTTTCAGCACCTTTGACTTCCGTTCCTCGTCCGATTTTACATTCATAAACAAACCTCCAAAATCTTAGTATTCGCCCATTTTTATTATCTATTATATCACTTTTTCTTTCATAAATCAAGCGGGGTCTTAGGGGTGCAAAACCCTCTAACAAGCTCCTGTATTCAGGGTGGTCATTTTTCAAAATGTACCCCATGAATACCGTGCTTGCTGGGTTTGAAAGCCAGCGCATATTGTGAACTTGTGTACACAATATGCAGAGCTTGCTGGGTTTGATTTTGATATTCTTCCGACCGTTCAGGTCGGATTGGTTTATTTTCCTCGTTTGCGTGAAAATATTTCTGAGCGAACTTTAATAGTCGCTCAGGCGCTCCTCAGAGCGTTTAGAGTTATGCAACTTCGTGATAGAATCAAATTCCCCATAACAATTTGTCGAACGCAAAACTCATCTGACACACCAAAGTTCATGCGCACTGCCAATAGACAAAGTGAAGCGTTGCGCGCTATAATATTATCATCGGGTATGATTCCGAAATCTGAAACGAACGGTGGTGATGATATGGCTGACATCGCAAAGAAGATCTCTAAGCTCGATGAGAAGATCGTCAAGCTGAAAGAGCGTATCAAGACCGACACGGCTGAATGTGAAAAGCTAAGTGAGCAGAAAGCTCTGCTGATCTATCAATCGCTGTGCAAGCAGTATAGCTGTGAGGGGCAGGCTCTTGCCGATATGATCGCAAGAGAACACGAGCAGGCAGCTACGTCCGATGCTGATGATAAATCTGTGTCGGATAACAGCTCTGCCGATGATGCTGACGAGGAAGAAATGCTCGGTCAGACTTCTTTCTTTGAGAAGAAAAATCCTTACTCGGATTAACATATATCCGACAGCAAAACGTTCTGTGCAGGAGTAACGACCCTGCAACAAAAAGCCATTGCGTGTAGAGAAAAAGATATCGCAGGCGGAAAGGAGCAATTTGAAAGAGACAACAACTGCCGTAGATAGAGAGAAGGCAGTATTCAAAACTGTGCAGACACTTGAGGAGCAGTTTAAGGGCTGCCCCGAACGTGTCAGCGTCTATGAGATAGGCGGCTGCAAGTATACCGTCCATAGTCATTTTGTCGGTGACAAAGACCTTGATGAAGTTATGGAACAGCTTGCGTATGATGCCGCTATGAAAGAAACTGTTACGGCGTAAAAATATTGGAAAAAGCACTTGTCAAATCCGATATATTGCGCTATAATGGATATGTCGGATTTGGTACTGCTTTGATTTGAAAGGAGTTGCTAAATGGCAAAGCAGACCGAATACAATGTGGGTATCTACCTCCGCCTTAGTCAAGAGGATTTGCGTGAGGGAGATTCCCTTTCAATAGAAAACCAAAAACTGATACTGACAAAATATGTCGAGGACAAGGGGTGGAAGCTCGTTTCGGAATATGTGGACGATGGTTACACAGGAACTGATTTTGAACGACCGGGGGTACAGAAACTCCTTGCCGATGCCCAGTCCGGAAAAATCAATATCATCGTAGTAAAAGACCTTTCTCGCTTTGGTCGAAATTATATTGAGGTAGGCCGCTACATTGACTATATTTTTCCGATGAACAACATTCGCTTTATTGCGATCAATGACAATGTTGATACGGCAGAACGCAACAGTGCCGCACTTGAAATGATGCCTATTGTCAATCTCTTTAACGAGTGGCACAGCAGTTCCACGAGCAAAAAAATCAGAGCTGTCTATGAAGCAAATGCAAAGGCAGGCAACTATATGGGCGCACTCGCTCCCTTCGGTTATGTCAGGAGCGACACACCGAATCATACGCTTGTTATCGATCCCGAAGCCGCTCCGTATGTTAGAAAGGTCTTTGAATTACGGGCATCAGGGCTGTCATATCGCAAGGTTGCAAGAGAAATGAATCTTGCCAAAATACCTACTCCGTCACAGTATCGTTATGATAAACTCGGCAGACCCAATCCGAGAACAACAAGCGGAGTGTGGAGTGAAGAAGTGATCAAGTCTATTGTTCATAATCAATCATATATCGGCATACTTGTACAGCTTCGCACCACTACTGTATCACACAAAAATCATAAGGTGATCGGCAGGGACGAGTCCGAATGGGCGGTAGTCGAAAACGCTCACGAACCTCTTATTTCACAGGAGCTTTGGGACAGATGTGTTGAGATCGACAATTCGTGCAGCAGAGGTAAATGCACAAAGGAAGGTGTCACTCTCCCTCTTTCGGGATTCTGTTATTGTGCTGACTGCGGACACAAAATGCGTCAGAGCGGTGAGCCGTCAGCATATATCTGCGGAAGATACTCAAAGTCTGGCAGAACAGTTTGCAGTACGCATTATATCAGAGTGAATATGCTTGAACAGGTTATCCTTGCTGACATTCGCTCTATGCTGAAACTGACCGTTGATGAAGATAAGGCAAGAGCGTATTTTCTGAAACGCAAGTCGGGTACCAGAGCTATTCAGACCGCAGAGAACACCAAAAAGATAAAGCAGGCTGAAAAACGTCTTGCGGAGCTTGATAAACTGATCCGTTCTGTGTATGAGGACAAGGTTATGGGCAGAGTGGCAGAGGATATGGCTCTCTCGCTTCTTAATGACTATCAGCAGGAGAAAGAAAAGCTGTCCTTGGAACTTGACGAGCTGAAAAGCAGGCTCGAAGCGCAAAAGCAGGACAGCGATGACGTTGATGAATTTATCCGCCGTTTGAAGATGTTTGCAGGAGCAGAGGTCTTTACCCGTGAAATGGCTTTACAGCTTATCGAGTATGTGACAATTGACAAAAACCCCAGAAGCAGATCACGCATGAACGAGCGTGAGATCCATATCTATTACAAGCTGATTGACAAGGGATTAAATGATCCGCTGAACGCCCTTGAATAATCGGTTAGTTAAATTTTAGGTTAATTTCCTTATGGGTAATGTACATTTGTAAAAAACTGTGCTATAATCAAACTGAGAAAATGTATTTTTTTGTACACTTCCGGAGGTGTGTGCTTTGAATAAAGACAAGCAAAGGCGCGGGGGACTGTTCTCCTCTCCAAATGCCGTGAATATCATCACTCTGCTGGCGGCTACGCTGGCAGTGGTGCTGCTGGTGCTGTTTTTAGCGAAAAAACTGGTTGCCAGCAACAACAGCGACGTTCCCGCAGGACTGAATACTGCCACTCTGGCTGTCTCCGGGCAGACCACTGTGACCACAGTCACCACTGCTGTCACCACGGCGCAGAGCAGCAGCGTTTCTCAGAGCGGCGCAGGGAGCGTTTCGGACACTTCCGCAGGCACCACCGCCACCCAGTACGAGCAGGCCGACGATATCGCCTATGTGGTGACATATGTGCAGCTTAAAGCTCAGCCGGATCCGGATTCGGCGAACGTCATCTGTATGTCCCCCAACGTCAAGGTCAAGGTACTGGAGCGCCGCACCGACGGCTATATACAGCTGACGTTCTTGAACGGCGACGGCACCAACATCACCGGCTACGTCAAGACAGAGTACCTGTCCCCGGCACCGGTGGAGAGGACCACTGCCGCTCAGACCGAGGCTCCCGAGGAGACCCTGGCACAGGCTCCCGCTGACACAACAGCCGCCACCACCAAGGAGCAGCCTGCTCCGCTGATAGAGACCCAGGCCACCACAGCTGCGGGGGAATGACCATGATCACTGAGAAAAGAGAGATCGTGTTCCCCGACGGCACGACGCTTGAGTATATTCTTGACAGGGGCGACCGCAAGAACGTCTATATCGTGGTGAAGAACGGCACCGTTATCCTGAAGCTGCCCTCCTATGCCGATATCCGCCACGGCGAGAGATGCCTGCGCAGAAAGCAGGCGTGGCTCCTGGAAAAGCTTACCGAGAGACCCCAGTGTTTTATACATCCGGAGCATTTCACCGACCAGACCCTGTTCACCTTGGTGGGCAAGGAGTTCACGGTCAGATGCATCCGCAGCGACGAGTACGAAAAGCCCACCCTCATAAACGGCAGCCTGCTGATCTCAGCGCCCCTGAGGGACGGGCGCTCCGCGAAGGATCTCAGCGCCTACATCGACACCCAGGCACGCCGGGGGATAATCACCTTTGCCGTGCAGTACATCAAGCAGCGTGCCGAGGAGCTGACGGAGCTCACCGGCCTGCATCCCGCGAAGATCACGGTCAAGAAGCTCACCGCCTCCTGGGGACGGTGCAACTCTGCGGGGAATATCTCCCTGAATGTTGACATGATCTACTACCCGCCGGAGTGTATCGACTATGTTATCATACATGAGCTGTGCCATTTGAGGTATATGGATCACAGCAGGGAATTCTGGGCTCTCGTGGCGCAGTACTGCCCCGACTGGAAGGAAATACGCGGGAAGATGAGGTAGACCTATGGACAGACTTGTGATAAAAGTTAAGCTCCGGGGCTGCGTTGAGGTCAGAGCCGGAGAACGTGCCGTGAATACGGTGCTTTTTGAGGGGCACTGCGAGGGCGGGCTTTTTGAAGGGGAGATACTTCCCGCAGCCTGCGACGTGCAGAAGCTCAACGGTGCCGGGGGCACTCTCAGCGCCCGGTATATCCTGGAAGGCGTTGACTGCGCAGGGGAGTGCTGCCGGATATTCGTGGAGAACAACGGCACTGTGGGGCAGGTGTTCACCGAGCCTGCGGTGCTGACAGATTCAAGGGCGCTGTCCTGGCTCAACACAGAGCGCCTTGCCGGCAGGCTCACCGAGGGCGATGACGGCCTTACGGTGGAGATCGGCAGATTTGAAGACATTTGGAGGGACAATATATGAAACTTCTGGTGATACGTCACGGCAGCCCCGATTACGAACACGACTGCCTCACCGAGCGGGGCAAAGCAGAGGCCGACCTGCTGGCTCAGAGGCTTATGAAAGAGGACATAGCCGCCGTCTACACCTCCCCCATGGGCAGGGCAAGAGAGACTGCGGCAGCTTATACGGCTCTCTCCGGGCATGAGGCGACGGTGTGCGACTGGCTCCATGAGTTCGACGCGGCCATCACCGATGTCACCGCCGGGGAGAAGGTCATCACCTGGGATATGCGTCCTAAAATATGGACAGCAAGCGAGAAACTGTTTGAGAGGACAGGCTTTAAGGACGCCCCCGAGCTGGTCGGCTCGGATATGTTCCCCCGCTCTGAGGCGGTGAGGAAGGGCCTCGATGAGCTGCTTGCACGCCACGGCCTGATCCGGGAGGGGGGAGCCTTCCGCAAGCAGGGGAACACGGACACTACGCTGGCGCTGTTCTGCCATTTCGGGGCAGGCTGCGTGGTGATAGCCCACCTGCTGGGGGTATCGCCCATGATAACCTTGCAGGGGTTCAGCGCAGACCCCACGGCAGTAGCCACCCTCTGCACCGACGACCGGTTCGAGGACGTGGTGAACTTCCGCCTCCACGGGTACGGAGATACGTACCATTTGGGTATGCAGACCGGGAACGGCGGGGTCAATTACAAATAACACAGATATTTGATAAATGCCAACAAATGTTAATTGAGTTTAGAACGTGATAATTTAACACTTTATTCATAACTTATTGTTCTTTTGTTCTTTACTATTGTTGTGCATTATGTTATAATATTATTAGTGCGATATAAAAATTTTAAGGAGATTTTACTATGGGAATGACAATGACTCAGAAGATCCTTGCCGCTCATGCGGGGCTTGACGAGGTTAAGGCGGGACAGCTCATCATGGCTGACCTTGACCTGGTACTCGGTAACGACGTGACCTCGCCGGTAGCGATCAACGAGTTCAACAAGGCGGGGTTTGACTCCATTTTCAGCCAGGACAAGATCACGATGGTAATGGATCACTTCACCCCCAACAAGGATATCAAGGCCGCTGCACAGTGCAAGCAGTGCCGGGATTTCGTGCATCAGTACGGCATCAAGAATTATTTTGACGTGGGCGATATGGGCATAGAGCACGCCCTGCTCCCCGAGAAAGGCCTTGTCGCCCCCGGCGACTGCGTTATCGGCGCAGACAGCCACACCTGCACCTACGGCGCTCTCGGCGCCTTCTCCACAGGCGTGGGCTCCACCGATATGTGCGCGGGCATGGCCAAGGGCAAGGACTGGTTCAGAGTACCCTCGGCGATAAAGTTCAACATCACCGGCAAGCTGCCCAGGTACTCCGCAGCCAAGGACGTTATCCTGCACATCATCGGCATGATAGGCGTTGACGGCGCCCTCTACAAGAGCATGGAGTTCTCCGGTGAGGGACTCAAAAACCTGACTATGGAGGATCGCCTCTGCATGGCTAACATGGCAATAGAAGCCGGCGCCAAGAACGGCATCTTCGCCGTTGACGAGGTAACGCTCGACTACATTAAGGATAAGGTGACAAAGCCCTACAAGGTCTACGAGGCCGACCCCGACGCCGAGTACGACGCAGTCTATGACATCGACCTGAGCCGGATCAAGCCCACGGTGGCTTTCCCGCATCTGCCGGAGAATGCAAAGACCTTCGACGAGATCGGCGAGGTGAAGATAGATCAGGTGGTCATCGGCTCCTGCACCAACGGACGCATCGAGGATATCAGAGCTGCCGCCGAGATACTCAAGGGCAGACATATCGCCAAGGACGTGCGTTGCATCGTGATACCCGCCACACAGAAGGTATATCTCACCGCCATGAAGGAGGGCCTGCTGGAAATATTCATCAACGCAGGCTGCGCAGTATCCACACCTACCTGCGGCCCCTGCCTGGGCGGACACATGGGTATACTTGCCAAGGGCGAGAGGGCAGTGGCAACTACCAACAGAAACTTCGTGGGAAGAATGGGACACCCCGAGAGCGAGGTATATCTCGCATCGCCCTATGTAGCGGCGGCCTCGGCTGTCACCGGAAAGATCTCCCAGCCTTCGGAGCTTGAATGAACAGGAGAAGACTATGGTAAGGCATATAATAATCTGGGATTTCGACGAAAGGCTGAATGAGACCGAGAAGAAAACACAGGCTGAAATAATAAAGAAGGGTCTGGAGGGTCTGAAAGGCATAGTCCCCGGCCTGAAGGAAATAAAGGTCCATACAGAGCTGCTGAGCTCATCAAACGGCGATATCATGCTGGATTCAGTGTTTGAGAGCAGGGAGGCTCTGGCGGGCTATCAAACGCACCCTGAGCATCTCAAGGTCGCCGCCCTTGTAAAGAGTGTGACCTCGCACAGGAGCTGCGCAGATATCGAGATCTGAGCTCACTGAAAGGAGAATGTACCTATGAAAGACTTTTTAAAGGATGTTTTATGGGATACGCTTCTCAGTATCATCACAAGAAAATACGGTTCCACCCTCAGCGACTCACAGCGTGAGGCAAAGGCCGAGGACATTATTGCCGAGCTGAAAAGCCAGTTCGGGTTCACGATTGACATGACGCAGTCGATCATCGACAAGAAGGGTCTCAACTATTTCGAGTCGGCCAGCGTCAAGGGTCAGTCTGTGTTCAAGCTGGCTAAGACCGGTCTGTTCGGCAAGGCCAAGATATGCTATTTCATCACCCGTAACAAGGACACTATCGACGGCCCTTACCTCGAGAAGATCTATGATGAGCTCAACCGTCAGGCCAACGGCGAAAATGTATTCGGCGCACCCGACTATGTAAATAAGTAATTAGGAAAGGAACACCAGTAATATGAAAGCATACGGTACCGTCCACAAGTACGGCGACAACGTTGATACCGACGTTATCATCCCCGCAAGATACTTAAACACTGCCGATATGCAGGAGCTTGCCAAGCACTGCATGGAGGATATAGACATCGAGTTCGCCTCCCGGGTAAAGGCCGGGGATATCATGGTGGCTAAGGCCAATTTCGGCTGCGGCTCCTCGAGAGAGCACGCTCCCGCTTCTATCAAGGCCAGCGGCATCAGCTGCGTTATCGCCAAGAGCTTTGCCCGGATCTTCTTCCGCAACGCTATCAACATCGGCCTGCCTATCATCGAGTGTGACGAGGCTGCCGAGAAGATCGAGGCAGGCGACGAGGTGGAGATCGACTTCGACACCGGCGTCATCACCGACATCACCAAGGGCGAGAGCTATCAGGGTCAGTCCTTCCCGGAGTTTTTGATAAACATTATCAACGCCAACGGCCTGCTGAACTCGCTGAAATAAGCTGTACAGAACACAAAACCCCCGCATAACCTGCAAACAAATGACCCTCGCATAACCTGCAAACAAAAGACCCCCGCAGTATCCCTGCGGGGGTTTGTTATTGCTTTGTGAGTTATCAGCCTTCGCAGACCGGAACGATCCAGCCGAAGGTATCTTCGATCTTGCCCCACTGGATACCGGTCATGGTATCGTAGAGCATCTGGGAGATAGGTCCGATCTCGTTGTTGTTGATGGTCATGATCTTGTCGCCCCATTTGAGATGACCGACAGGGGAGATAACAGCAGCGGTGCCGGTGCCGAATACCTCGTCCAGCTTGCCGTTGTCGTAAGCCTCGGCGACCTCCTGGATGGTGATGCGTCTCTCGGTAGCCTTGATGCCCTTGGACTTGCAGACCTCGAGAGCGGACTTTCTGGTGATGCCGGGGAGAACGGAGCCCTGGAGCTCGGGAGTGATGACCTCGCCGTCGATAACGAAGAAGATGTTCATGGAGCCTACTTCCTCGATGTACTTTCTCTCAACGCCGTCGAGCCACAGTACCTGCTCGTAGTCCTGCTCATGAGCCTCCTCCTGACCCTTCAGTGAGATAGCGTAGTTGGCAGCAGTCTTGGCAAAGCCTGTACCGCCGCGGACAGCTCTTACATAGTTGTTCTCAACGTAGATCTTAACAGGGTTAAGTCCGGTGGAGTAGTAAGCGCCGGAGGGGGAGAGGATGATGAGGAAGGTGTAGTGGTCAGCGGGACGCACGCCTACATAGGGGTCGGTGGCGAAGATGAAGGGACGGATGTAGAGTGCAGCGCCGTCGGTGTGGGGCACCCAGTCCTTCTCGATCTCCACAAGCTTTTTGGTAGCCTCGATCATGAACTCCTCGTCGATCTCGGGGATGACCATTCTGGCAGCGGAGTTGTTGAGACGCTTGTAGTTCTCGTCGGGTCTGAACAGCTGGATTCCGCCGTCAGCGCGTCTGTAAGCTTTAAGACCCTCGAAGATCTCCTGACCGTAGTGCAGGCACATGGCGGCAGGGGAGAGGGTGATATCGCCGTAGGGAACGATGCGGGCGTCGTGCCAGCCCTCACCGGTATCGTAGTTCATAACGAACATATGGTCGGTGAAGATATGACCGAAGCCGAGCTTGGTCTCGTCCTGGGGTTTAGCCTTGGGGGTCTTGGTAAGCTCTAATCTGATGTCCATTGAAATGATCCTTCTTTCTAAAAAAATTGCTATTAAACATTATACCACCTTTTCCTGCATATTTCAAGTGCCTTGCGTGATTTTTTTGTGATTTGTGCAATTTTCGGGCGCGGGATATGCATAATATATGAGCGCATCACGAAAGGGGGACATCCTTGGCGCGGCGGCGATATAGAAGTATTTGTATATCATATTTTTGTGCGCGCCGCCGCTAAAATAAAAAATAATAAAGAAGAAAGAATAAAGAATAATAGTGGTGTCCGCGAAGCGGACGAATTATAGATTATCGCCAAAGGCGATACCTTAATTATTATTTCTTATTTATTCTTTCTTCTCCGTGCTTTTGCACGGTATTCTTCTTAGCAGGCGCTGCACAAAGTAAACGCAAAGGCACTTCCGTCATAATAACGACAGAAGTGCCTTAAATGAAACATCTTTATCGCGCCTGCGCTTTGCGGTGCCCCCAATGTTCGTCAGGTGTTATTGCCGGACTTTCTCCTCCTGAACACCGCCGCTCCCGCCGCGATGACCGCCCCTCCTATCAGCACAGCCTTGACCCCGCCGCTGATGCCCTTGGTGCCGGGGTTGCCGTCGCTTTCTTCGGCTTTTGAGACAGCCTCGCTCCCGGATCTTTCGGCTTTGCGCTTCTCTGTCAGGGAGATCTCTGCGCCGTCAGAGTCGGTGCCTGCCGCAGTCAGACGGTCAACCTCGTATGCAGCCGCGCTCCTGCCGGCTTGGAGGACTGTCACCTTCGCCCTGTTGCCGGAGGTCGGCTCCACCGTCGCCGTCAGAGAACTCTCGTCCTCCCCGGAGACTGCGGCATAGTAGGATGCAGCCAGCAGCCTCAGCGCCGCATCGTTGTAATAGGCGAAATCCGTCCCGGTCTTGTCCGAGAGCTTTGTATAGGCGGTCTTGCCGCTCTCGCTGCGTATCAGTGCCGAACCGTCGGCTTTCAGCTCCACGTAGAGCTTTACAGTGTCTATGCTGTCCTCGCCCTCGCTTTGGGTCAGCAGCAGCCGCCCGTCCTCCGAGAAGATCACGCTGTACTGCTCTCCGAGGCCTGTGCCGGGGTCGATGAAGCTGACGCTCCTGCCGTCGGCGCCAGCCTGCAAGTATCTGTAACCGCTGCCCTCGTCGGAGAGCCATGTGCCGCTGAAAGGCAGCTCCACCGCGCCGAGGGGCAGGGCGTAGGCCTTTATGGGGTAGTTGTCGTAGTCGAAGACCGCCGCGCCGTATTCGTCGGCGTCGCTCTGCTTCATGACCTTAACGTAGTCCAGCAGGTCATGCCACTTGCTGTCCCCCACGTCGAAATAGAAGCTCTCCCCCTCGTTGATGACCCCCACCGAGTAGGCGGCGGCCTTGGCGCCCATGCTCCTGAGCCGCTCCGCCGATTCAGGATCTGAAATGGCGGTCTCGGCTTTGAGGCGGTTCTCGGCGCGTTTTATCATCATGACGTACTCAGTGCCGGCGCTCTGTGTGACTACCACGGAATACCGCTCCCCATGCTTAACGGTGAAGGCCTTTTCCAGCTCGAGGCGGTGATAGCCCGCATAATCATAGGTCTGAGTAGCCTCCAATATCTGTATTCCGTCGGATGGGTCTTTGGACTGGTCGGTGAGCCGGAAGACCTGATACCTGACCTCGGTGCGGGGCAGCAGGGTCTCGGTGGAGAGGGCCTTGACCAGCTGGTCGCTGCCGGCGGTGAAGACGTTCGCCATGCTCACCGGTACAGGCGCCGAGGTGCCAATGGGCTGGCTGGTGGGCATTAGGTCGTACTGGTCGATGAGCAGGGACTTCTCGGCGGGCATACTGTCCACATAGAAATCAAAGCTCTCCGGGCAGGCCAGCGACTGGTCGTAATAGGACAGGTAGAAGTACCCGCTGCCGTCAACGCCCCATTCTCCGCTGTTTGGGAAGCTGCTCTGAGCGGAGCCCCAGCTGTTCTTGACTATCCATGCGCCGTCGTATGGGGGAGTTCTGCTGTGACCGGAGCCGTCGCCGCCCTGCAAGAAATTGGATCGCGGGTAGCTGTCGTCCCAGCCCACGATGCATACGCTGTGGTTGGCCTCCTGTGGGACATAGCAGTACTGGGCGTAGCTCTCGCTGATGAACCTTGCTGCGCCGGGGGCAGTGGGGCGTGTGGGGTCGTCGGCATAATAGCCGACGGAAACAGCCCTCCCCCGGGTGAGCTCCTGCTTGATAGCCAGGGTGCCCTGGTGGTTGTACTCATAGGTGAGGCCGCCGTTTTCCTGGGTCAGGGTCGCCGGCGAGGGCAGCAGATTGCTTTCCTCCAGCTCCAGCACCGAGCGGAACCGCAGGCTCTCGTCCAGGCTCCAGTCCTCCCCCTCGGTGGCGTAGCTGCCCTTTTCGGTGCGGCCGCTCTTGTTTTTGTAGGGGATGTCCTTCTCTAACGTGGGGCCTATGCCCATGGAGAACACCGATGTTGCGCTGTACGGCACGCCCCCGGTACACATGGTGTTGTCGGTGTCGCTGCCGTCGAGATCGAGATATGAGCCCCCCTCTCCCGCCTGTGAGGGGTAAAGGGTATTGCCTTCCGGCAGAGGGGTATTGGCGAACCAGGCCGTCTGCAATTCCGAGAGGTCCAGCTCCTCCGGGGACATGGGGTACCCCAGCACGTTGTTCACCTCATAGAGTATGCTGGTCTCGCAGGCAGCCACGGCAGCGAATCCCCAGCAGGTGCTCCAAAGCCCCTGGCTCTTGACCGGGGTGACGTAGTTTTTGCCGTTCACGTTTCGCAGGTCGAAGGTCTCGGGGAAGGTGTCCTTGATGTGCAGTCTGCCGTCATCGACGTTTATTTCCTCGCTGTCGGGGAAGAAGGTGTTGCGCTCATCGGCGCAGGCGGGAACAGACTGCGAGGCACAGATCGCCGCAGCTAAGAGTATCGAAAACGTTTTCGCAAGCAGGCGCAGTTTGCCCATACCGAGACCTCCTTCCATGGGGGTATGCCCCCTATCCTTCAGACCCGCGCACAGGCGGGGATATGCAAGCAGACGCGGAGCCGCCGCCCCGCGTCGTTAATTCTTTAACAATACCATTATATCATTATTTTAACCCGGTGTCAATGGTCACAATGCACAATGCACAACTTCACAATGCTGTTTTAATGCACAATGCACAGCCTCTTGGAACGAGAGACTGTGCATTGTGCGATTTGCATTACTTGATAAAGTACTCCTCATACCACACCAGGAAGGTGTATATCGTCCAGATCTTGCGCCAGTTGTCGGAGTTGCCGCCGACGTAATCCTGCCAGATAGCGTCCACCGCTTCAAGATCGAAGAACTCTCCCGCCCAGTCAGCGGTCAGCTTCGCCCGGACGTCGGTGTTGTAGCGCTCGTCAGCCAGCCAGATGCGTATGGGCACGATGAATCCCAGCTTCTTGCGGAAGGCGATCTCCTCCGGGAGTACCTTCGCAGCTGCGGTGCGGAAGGCTATCTTGTTCTGCTCCTCAGTGACCTTGTACCTGGAGGGCAGCCGGGATGCGATGTCGAACACACGCCTGTCGGTGAGGGGCATACGGATCTCGAGACCTGCCGCCTCGCTCATCTTGTCAACGTTGAGGTAGATGTCCCCCTCCAGCCAGATCTGGATATCCACATCCGACATCCTGGACAGGGGGTCGAGGCCCTCAGTCTCGTCGTAGATGTACTTCACAAGATCAATGGGCAGCACGGAGGGGTCGTAGTGCTTTAACAGCCGCTGCTTTTCGTCCTCCTTCATGATGTTGGTGTTGCCCACATAGAAGGTTTTCAGGTTGTCGCCGTAGCGTTCGGCGTTGCGGTACATATTGTAGCCGCCGAAGAATTCGTCCGCGCCCTCGCCGGAGTAGCAGAGCTTGGTGTGCTTTGCAGTCTCGATGCAGCCTATGGAGAAGACTATCGCCGATGCATCCGCAAGGGGCTGCTCCATGTTCTTCATCACGTAGGGGACGATAGAGAAGTACTGCTCCGGGGTGATGAGGGCGGTGGAGTTCTTCCTGCCCAGCAGCTCGGCGGTCTTTCTTGCCAGGGGCGACTCGTCGAAGCGTTCCTCCTCGTAGCCGCAGCTGTCAGACATCTGCGCGTCGCTCATGGCGAAGACATAGGAGCTGTCCACGCCGCCGGAGAGGAAACTCTCTGCGGTCTCGTCGGGGTCCTTTACCTCGGTCATCATCAGCTTGACAGTTTCGTGTATCTCGTCAGCCCAGGCATCCAAAGACTTGTCGTTGTCGGGCTTGAAGGTGGGAGTCCAGTAGCGCTCAACGGTGAGCTTGCCCTCGGAAAATTCCAGCCAGTGACCCGGCATCAGCTTTTTGACGCCCTTGAAGAAGGTGTCCTCGCCCGCAACATAGGTCAGGGTCATGTAGATCTGTAACATATCCACGTTGAGCTCCTTGACAAAGCCCTCCTGCCCCATTATCTTTGAGATGTTGGTGCCGTAAAGCAGCTTGCCGCCGGCGGTCTGATAGTAGTAGAAAGGCTTGGTGCCGAAATGATCCCTCAGGCAGAACAGCTTATCCGCCCCGGTATCGTAAAGGGCGAAGGCGAACATACCGTACAGATGCTCCGCCATATCGCGCCCCCACTTTTCGTAGGCGGAGGCGATGATCTTTTCCTCCCGCTCACGCCTGGGCATACCCTCCGGCAGACCCAGCTCCTTGCACAGCGCTTTGTGGTTGCGGATATGTCCTCTGTAATCCTTTATCTCGATCATACAATCACCTCATAATAATATATGTATCCTCATTCCCGGTTATTCACCGTAACGAGGCTCAGTACCGTTGCCACCATGAGCCCGCCTATCACATAGTACAGCGCCTCGGGGGCTCTTGCCGCCAGCATGAAGGCTCCTATAACCAGCACCGCACCGGTCATCACAGCTACCACCAGCCAGGGGTTCTTCCCCAATACGGGAAAGCGTCTGCGCAGCTTTGTGACCCAGCACAGCCGCTGTTCCAGAGCTATCCATGCGCCGATGCCCACGGCTGTCATGCCTATAAGCAGAAGTATCGCGCCGAGCAAATTCATAGCTTTCCCTCCTTTGAGTATTTATACAAGCCCGTCCCGGAACACACGCATCATCTCATTGGTGAGACTGGCGCTGCCGGGCTGCAATACGATATCCCGGCGGTCTACCCACTGGGCGTATTTGAGCTCGCCCTCATCCATATGTATCTCGCTGCCCTCCTGCGCATCGCAGAAGAAGCCTACCAGCATATCCTGAGCCATTCCCCAGGGCTGGGACTTGTAGTAGCGGATGTTCCCCACCTTAACGCCGGTCTCCTCCATGACCTCACGCTCCACGGTCTGCTCCAGGGTCTCGCCGATCTCGGTGAAGCCCGCAACAAGGGCGTTGTGGGCATAGCCCCGGCGGTAGCGGGTTATGAGGATAGAGTCCCCCTTCGTTACCCCCACGATGACTGCGGGGTTTATCCGGGGGTATATCTTGCTCTGGCAGGCAGGGCAGAACAGGGCTCGTTCGGTATCGTCATAGGTGAGCTTACCCGCGCATTTTGAGCAGAAACGGTTGTCGTCGTACCACTTCCACAGGTGGTATGCGGTGAATGCGGCGAACAGCTCCTTGCCGGAGCAGCTGTCCCTGAGTTCTCTTACGGTGCGGTATTCAAAGCCGCCCTCCGGGTCACGGTCTCTCAGGGGGGAGAGGAAGTAACGCCTGTCGTCCACCGAGAACAGATACACCGCCGCCCCCTCCGACCAGGTCGGGAAGATGATGACGCCGTTATCAGTCCTGGTGAGCAGCCTGCCGGTGCCGTCGAAGTACAGCAGGAAGTCCCCGGGTGCGGGGGTGCAGTTTTTGAAGCTGTTGTCAAGCCTGCTGGGGTAAATATCCTGTATCATGGGTACTCCTTAGATGAATTCTACATTTGCCTTTCTCAGCTTTTGGTGAGCTTTTTCTATCTTCTTCTCCGGGAAGACCGAAGCCGTCCCCCGGCGGATGATCTTGGCGGTGATGCCCCGCTTTGCGGCGCCGAGAGCCGTCGAGGTCACGCAGCCGCACTCGTCGAGGCCGCAGAGGTGCAGTTCCTTGTAGCCCTTTTTGTCGATAAGCTCCCGGAGCTGCTTGTTGGAGAGGGCGTCCCCCACCAGCTTGTCAAAGCAGTGATCCGAGACGATATCCAGCCCGTCGTAGAGTTCCGCACCCTTTGTCCCGGCTATGGAGAATCCGAAGATCAGCCGGTTGGTGGGCAGGTCCTGGATGATGTGCCTGATGTAGATGACATCCTGCTCCTTGTCGTGATACTCGTGTATCAGCTCGTTGACGGCGGCGGTCAGACCCTTGGTGTCGTAGGCAAATTTGGGCTTGCGCTTATCCCACAGGTAGTCGTTTTGCATATCTATAACTATCAGGGCAGTGAACACGGTACCACCTCTTTATTACTTCTTTGCAGCCTTGATGATGCCCTTGATGATCTGAATTACGATCATGGAGCAGAAGGCCAGTCCGTAAACAGCCCCCATCATACCGGCGGAGAGCTCGGTCACCTTGAAGAAGGTGTGAATGGGGTTTATGAACAGCACCGCGCTGATAAGCACGAAGCCTATGCCGAAGGCCGCAAGTCCGGCCTTGTTGTCGAAAAACCTCCTGGAGAGGATAACAGGCTCGTCGGCCTTGCAGCTGAAGCCGTGGAACAGTCTTGCAAGGCAGAGGGTAGCGAAGGCCATAGTCGAGGCGGTGACGGCGTCAACGGTGTTGCCTATGAGGAATGCCGCGACAGTCGCCGCCGCGATCACAAGGCCGCTCCAGCCGATCTTGCCTAAGAAGCTCTTGGTGAGTATGGACTCGTTGGCGGGACGGGGCTTGCGCTTCATGACCTCGTCGGTGTGGGGCTCAAGACCCAGTGCGATGGCAGGCAGCGAGTCGGTGAGCAGGTTAATAAACAGCAGATGTATGGCTGCGAAGGGCACAGGCAGTCCGCCCAGAGAGCAGAACAGCACCGTGATGATGCCCGCCAGGTTGCCCGAAAGCAGGAAGAGTATGGATTTCTTGATGTTGTCGTAGATGTTTCTGCCGTTCTTGACGGCCTTGACGATGGTAGCGAAGTTGTCGTCCGCCAGCACCATGGCGGCGGCGTCCTTGGAGACCTCAGTGCCGGTGATGCCCATAGCCACGCCCACATCGGCCTGTTTGAGGGCGGGAGCGTCGTTGACGCCGTCACCGGTCATAGATACGATCTTGTCGTTATGCTGCCATGCCTTGACTATCCTGATCTTGTGCTCCGGGGTAACGCGGGCGTAAACGCTCTTGTCCCGGACGTAGGTGATGAGCTCCTCGTCGGAGTACTTGTCAAGCTCCGCGCCCTCTACGGCTTCGCTCATGTTTTCAAGTATGCCGATCTCCTTGGCGATAGCGGAGGCCGTAACTACGTGGTCTCCGGTTATCATTACCGGCTTGATGCCTGCGGCCTTACACTCGGCAACAGCCTGCTTGGACTCTGCTCTCGGGGGATCCATCATGGCGATAAGGCCCATGTATTCCAGGCCGTTCTCGTCCTCCAGGTCGATCTGTGTGGCGTTGAAGCTCTTGCAGGCAAAGCAGAGCACACGCAGTCCCTGGGAGGACAGCTCCGCCACCTGAGCCTTGATCTGCTCTTTCTGCTCATGGGTGATGTTCATGCGCTCGGTGAGCACGTCTGCGGCGCCCTTGGTGTACATGATGTTCTCGCCGTTGACCACGTTAAGGGTGGACATGAGCTTTCTGTCGGAGTCGAAGGGTATCTCGCTGATACGCTTGTAGTCTATCCTGATCTGATCGTCGGAGAGGGCTCTGTTGCGGGCGTAGGCGATGAGGGCGGTCTCGGTGGGGTCGCCGATCTCGGTGCCCTCCTTGATCTGCGAGTCGTTGCAGAGCACAGATGCGATGACGAGCTGCTTCTCGGAGGCATTATCCATATTGCCGTCGTCGGCGGCTATGGTATGACCGGCTACCACGATCTTGCGGACGGTCATCTTGTTCTGAGTAAGGGTACCTGTCTTGTCGGAGCAGATGACAGACACCGAGCCCAGACCCTCAACGGCCTGGAGCTTGCGGATGATGGCATTCTCGCGGGACATCTTCTGGGTACCGAAGGACAGCACTATGGTAACGATAGAGGACAGCGCCTCGGGTATCGCGGCAACAGCCAGAGCGATAGCGAACATCAGCGAATCCATAACGGTATTGGAGTTGATATCGGCAGCTCTTATCATGCTCAGGCCGAACACCAGCGCACAGATCAGCAGTATGCCGATCGAGAGCTTGCGCCCAAAAGAATCAAGAGTACGCTGGAGGGGAGTCTTGCGTTCCTCGGCGTTCTGTATTAGGGAGGCGATCTTGCCCACCTCGGTCTTCATGCCGATCTCGGTGGCGATGAACTTGCCGCGGCCGTAGGTCACGAAGGAACCGGAGTATACCATATTGGTGCGCTCGGCAAGAGGGCAGTCCCGGTCAATGCTGCCGGTGTTCTTGTCAATGTTGATGCTCTCGCCGGTGAGGGCGCTCTCGTTGACTTGCAGTGATGCGCTCTCGATGAGGCGTCCGTCGGCGGGTATCTGGTCGCCGGCCTCGATGATGACCACATCACCCACACAGACGTCCTCCGAGGGAATGACTGCGGCCTCGCCGTTTCTCAGCACCTTGGCGTTGGGGGAGGAGAGCTTTTTGAGGTTCGAGAGGCTCTTTTCGGCCTTGAGGGTCTGCACCGTACCCAGTATGGCGTTCATGGTGATAACGGTGATGATGACGACGGTGCTTTCCACGTCCCCGGTGATCGCGGAGATGATCGCCGCGATTATCAGGATGATAACGAGAAAGTCCTTGTACTGCTCGAGGAATATCCTCAGCGGGGTCTTCTTCTTGCCCTCGGCAAGGGCGTTCTTGCCGTACTTTTCGGCGCTCTGCCTTGCCTGCTCGGAGGTGAGTCCCTGCTCGCTGGTGCCGAATTCCTCGGCGATCTCGGCAGGGGTCTTGCGGTAGTGATCGTTCATGTTTTTTCGTTCCTTCCAAATTTATTGGGGCTCTTGTCTTGCAGGCTAATAGCCTGCAAGACTGCTCACAGCAGCGGTGAGAACATCCTCAGCACCGCCGACACAGCATAGCTTGCCAGCGAGCGCCTGTCGCAGTCGGCGAGGGTTATCTCCCGGCTGTGCTCCAGGGTGGCCTCGAAATCCCGCCTGATGCCGGGCTCCGCACCGGTGCCGTACATAAAGGTGGCGCACTCGAAGTGCAGGTAGAGGCTCCTGTAATCAAGGTTTATCGTCCCGACCACGGCAGTCTTGTCGTCCGAGACAAAGTTCTTGGCGTGTATGAAGCCGTCGAACTCGTATATCTTCACCCCGAGCTCCAGCAGATCCCGGTAGAAGCTCCATGCGATAGAGCGGCAGTACCATTTGTCCGGGGTGCCGGGGGTTATGATCCTTACGTCAACGCCGCTCTTGGCGGCATATTCAAGGGCTGTCACCAGCTCGTTGTTGGGCATCAGATAGGGGGTGGTGATGTAGACATACTTCCGCGCCCTGCTGATGATGTCAAGGTAGACCATCTCGCCCACGTTTTCGCTGTCAAGAGGGGAGTCGCCGTAGGGGATCACAAATCCCTTCGCACGCTTCTCGACCTCGGTCAGCGTGGGACGGAGCGCGTTGTAGTCGTTGGGCTCGTCATCCACTATCTCCCACATTTGCAGGAACATCATGGTGAAGTTCCACACCGCGTCTCCCCGGAGCATCACCGCCGTGTCCTTCCAGTAGCCGAAGCGGTTCCTGCGGTTGATGTATTCGTCAGCCAGGTTCACGCCGCCGTTGAAGGCCACGTTCCCGTCGATGACGCATATCTTCCGGTGGTCGCGGTTGTTCTGTATGCTTGACAGCAGCGGCCGGAATGGGTTGAATACATGGCACTTGATGCCCCGCTCCCGCAGCGTCCTGTCGTATCTCAGGGGCAGCAGGTCAAGGGAGCCCATGCCGTCGTACATCAGCCGCACGTCAACTCCGGCGGCAGCCTTCTGCACCAGTATAGTCTCTATCTCGCTCCACATCTCGCCCTGACCCACGATGAAGTACTCCATGTAGATGAACCGCTCAGCCTTCCTCAGCTCCCGGAGCATGGCCTGGAATTTCTTCATGCCGCTGGAAAAGTATTCCACCGTGGTGTTGCAGCAGGTGGGATAGCCACCGTAGCGGTCAAGATATCTCGAAAGCTGATACAGCCCGCTGTCCTCTATCATAAGGCTCGTCGTTACCGAGCTCTCCTGCTTAAGATAGGGCTTGGTGAGCTCGCATTTCTGCATATGCACCCGGCGGGCACGCTTGGTGCTGTACTGGTTGGAGAGGATAAAGTATGCCACCGTGGCAAACATGGGTATTCCCAGCAGCGGCACCACCCAGGCCAGCTTGTAGCCGGGGTTCACGTCCTGGTTGCAGATGTACACCGCCAGCACCAGCCCCAGCGCCGTCAGCAGGTAGTATATCCATTGGGTATATTCCAGTGCGCCGAGTATCATCGACATCAGAAAGACTATCTGTAAAAGCAGAAGCAGGATAATGGTAGTCTTCTGCGAAAACAGTATTCTTGCTAACTTTTTCCAGAACGTACTCTTGTTCATACCCTATCCCTTCCGCTTCAGACGGCAGCAGCGGCTAAATGAACAGCCCCATAAGGTAGTTGTTTATCTGCTCTGCCTCCGTCTTGACTTCTTTGCCGACGGTTATGCTCTCGACCTTGAGATCCAGCCATGCCGAGAACTTCACGGCGATATCCTCGCCGTCGTGTATGCCCTTGTATGTAACTGTAAATGTAAACGGATTGTATGACCAGCTGCCGTCCTTCACCGAGTTTTCAAATGCCTCGCCGTAATTGGATGCAGTCAGGGTCATAGTCGTGTTGAACTCATAGGTGGCCTTCTTCACCCTCAGCACCTGGAGGGTGAACAGTGCAAAATACACCGCCGCAAGTATCACGACGATGAGCACCGACACCTTGACTATCCCCGTCCAGGCGGGCAGCTCCTTTTCCTCGTGCCTGTGAGACTGCGGCACGGTATGAGCTTTTTTTCTTCTGTTGCCCTCCGGCTCTGCCGCCCGGACCGGCCTGCGGTCAGGCTGAGCCCTGCGGGCATGAGCATCCTCCCGGGAGGGCTGAGCCCTGCGGGGAGAGCCTTTCTTCGCGGTCCTGCCCGCGGGAGACCTTGACGTCCCCGGCCTGTCAGACCGTCTCAGCTCGCCCGAGGCGGGACGTGCCGCCCTTTCCGGGGGCTGATATTCATGCTTTTCGCCGATAGCGGAGATAAGCCTGCCGCAGTTGGGGCAGAGCTTCATGCCGTCCCCGACCACAGCGTTGCAGCTGCTGCAGCGTCTGCTCATATGCAGTTTGTCCTCCTGCTTACTTGATATATCTCACCACGGCGATGACCTTGCCCAGTATGGAAACGCTGTCCGAGTAGATGGGCTCCATGGTGTCGTTCTCCGGCTGGAGGCGGTAGGTGCCGTTCTCCTTGTAGAAGCGCTTTACCGTGGCGCTCTCCCCCTCCACCAGGCATACCGCTATCTCGCCGTTGGCTACCACCGGCACCTGCTCGGCGATGACAACGTCGCCGTCAAGGATAGCGGCATTTATCATGGACTCGCCCCGGACTTTCAGAGCGAACAGCGGATAGGTGTAGGTCTTGTTGGGCACGAAGCTAATATACCCGGTGATGTCCTCCACAGCCGTGATAGGCTGACCCGCCGTAACGGTACCCAGCACCGGCACCAGCGTCTGCCTGGCACCTGTGAGCTTGATAGCCCGGTTGAGGTTCTCACCCTTTTCCAGGAGCCCTTTGTCCTTGAGGGAGTTTATATATCTGTGTGCGGTGGAGGTGGATCTGAACCCGAACTCCGCGCAGATCTCGCGTATAGAGGGAGCGTAGCCGTCCTCGATGCGCTGCTTGACGTAATCGTATACTTTCTTCTCATTCTCGGAAAGCTTCATAAGCCTCCTCCTTTCATTTTCCCTGACGGAGCCGTTCTGCCAGCATCTTGGCGGCCTTGTAGGCGTCGCCGCAGCCCAGGGTCATCACAAGATCCCCCGGAGCGCAGTTCTCCGCGATATATTCAACGCACTGTCTGAAATTGTATTCCTTCTGCTCGGCGGTCTGCTTATCCGCCAGCTCATGGTCGGTCTCGAACCACACCGCGCCCTCTATCTTGGAGGCAAGATCCTCCGAGTAGATATGGTCGGTATTCTTCTCCCTGCCCCCCATGATATCGGTTATCACCGGGATATCCGCAATAGAGAGAGCCTTCACGAAGTCGTTGAGCAGCACCTTCGTCCGGGAGTAGGTGAAGGGCTGGAACACCGCCCATACCCGCTCGAAGTCCAGTCCCTTGGCGGCGGTCAGGGTGCAGGCCAGCTCTGCGGGGTGGTGGGCGTAGTCGTCAACTATGGTCACGCCGTTCACCTCGTCGATCTTCTGGAAGCGCCTCAGTGCCCCTGTGAAGCCGTCAAGACCCTTCCTGATGCCCTCGGTCTCCACGCCGCAGTACTCCGCTGCCGCGATAGCCGCAAGGGCGTTGAGCACGTTGTGATCGCCGGGGACGTGAATGGCGAGCTCCGCCTTTTTCTCGCCCTTTACATAGAGGTCGAAGTCGGTGCGAAGGCCTTTCTTGCCGGTGATGACGGCGCTGTAATCGTTCTGCCTGCCAAAACCGAAGGTGATCTTCTGCTTGTCGGTGCCCTCAACGGCTTTGAGGGTATTGGCGTCGTCGCCGTTGATGACCAGCACCTTGGTGGTCTTGTCGGCGAACCTGCCGAAGGACTTGATGATGTTGTCGATGTTCTTGAAGTACTCCAGATGATCCGCGTCAACGTTGAGTATCACCGCGATATCGGGATAGAGCTGCAAAAAATGATCCCGGAACTCGCAGGCCTCCACCACGATAGTATCGGAGCTTCCGGATCTGCCGGAGCCGCCGATGAGGGGGAGCTTTCCGCCGATGAAGCAGGAAATGTCCCTGCCGCTCTCCAGAAAGATCTGAGACAGCATGGAGGTGGCGGTAGTCTTGCCGTGGGTGCCGCAGACGCAGACAGCGTTGTCGTACTGAGCGGTGAGCAGGCCGAGCATCTCGGCTCTCTCCGCCACGGCTGCACCGCTGGCCTTTGCTGCGATGAGTTCGGGATTGTCGTCCATTATGGCGGCGGTGTAGACGATGAGGTCTGCGCCGTCAATGTTTTCAGCCCTCTGTCCGAGGAAGACCTTTATGCCCATTTTTCTGACTGCTTCAAGGGTCTCGGTCTCGTTGTTGTCCGAGCCGGTGATGAAAAAGCCCTTCCCGTGGAGTATCTGCACGAGAGGGTACATACCCGACCCGCCTATGCCGATAAAGTGGATATGCTTTGATTTATTGAGAAGCTCTGCTGAGATCATTAAGTTATGCCCCGTTTCCTTCATATTGTTATCGGTCTGAGTTCATACCTATTTTTATTATAGTACATTTGTTTGAAAAAATAAACCCCTTTTTTGAATATTTTACAGTTAGTCGGAAAAAGTTAATATTGGCGGGTGCTGTGCCGTCTTATTGCACAAATATTTTTAAACTCCGCCTCTTGCCTCACTTGTGCGGTGTGCCTCCTTGGTCGGACGGCGGGCAGACCTTTTTGCCGCACTCCGGGGGGGCAACTGGTTATCGGGGCGTGTGGTCTTGCACAACTGAGTGGGTCGTTTTTGCAGACAGGTATAGTGATTACCAGGCGAGGAGGGGCTTTTGGTGCGGAGTGAACGGAGAGACCGGCGGGAGCGTAGCGACCAAAGGGAACGAAGTGAACGCAGCGCCAAAGGACAAGCCCCGACGAAGCCGGGGGTATGGGGGCAGTGCCCCCATTAAAAATAGTTGACATTATCGCCCGGTTGTGGTATAATGAAAGTTACCTGACAGGAGGTAGATGAAATGGGTATAAATGTTGCTCTCGACGGCCCTTCCGGCGCGGGTAAATCTACTATCGCCAAAAAGCTCGCCGCAGCGCTCAAATATGTCTATGTCGATACCGGAGCTCTCTACCGCTCCGTGGCTTATTATGTCGTGTCTCAGGGCATCGACCCCGCCGACAGCGCTAAGGTCATCGCAGCCCTGCCTGATATAAAGGCCGAGCTCAAATATATCGACGGCTCCCAGCACGTTCTCGTCAACGGCGAGGATGTCTCCGATAAGATCCGTACCCCCGAGATCTCCATGGCTGCCTCAAAGGTCTCCGCTGTTCCGGAGGTCAGGGCGTTCCTGTTTGATCTGCAAAGGGATATCGCCGCCAATAACGATATCATCATGGACGGCCGGGATATCGGCACTGTCGTGCTGCCTAACGCCCAGGTCAAGATCTTCCTCACCGCTTCCGCCGAGGAACGCGCCAACAGGCGCTTCAAGGAGCTTCAGGAAAAGGGCGACCCCTCCACATACGAGGAAGTCCTCGCTGACATAAACCAGCGTGACTACAACGATACCCACCGCGAGACCGCGCCTCTCAAAAAGGCCGATGACGCTATCGAGGTGGATTCCACCTCCATGACCCTCGACGAAACGGTGGAGCATATTAAAGGTATTATTCTCTCAAAGACCGGCACAAAGCAGCCTCCCAAAGAGAAACCTCCCCGGGAGAAGAAGGAACGCAAGCCCCTGCTGGATTTCTCCAACGTGGAGCCTGTGAAGCGTGGCAAAAAGCTCAACCCTTTCAGGATGTTCTTCTATAACTTCCTGCGGATACTGGTCATCGGGGGATTCAAGATCGCTTATAACCTTAAATACGAGGGCAAGGAGAACGTGCCCAAGGACGGCAGCAACATCTTTGCCTCCAATCACCGCAGCTACGTGGATCCCGTCTTCATCAGCCTTGCCTGCCGTACGCCCAATTCCTTCATGGCCAAGGAGGAGCTGTTCCACACCAAGAAGTTCTTCGTGTGGATCATCAAGAAGTTCGGCGCGTTCCCGGTGGAGCGCGGCAAGGGCGATATGGACGCCATAAACCTGTCCTTTGAAAAGCTGAACATGGGGCGCAATCTGGTGATATTCCCCGAGGGCACCCGCTCCCACGACGGTAAGGTGGGCAAGATCAAGACCGGCGTGGCGCTGATCGCGGCGGTGGCTCAGTGCCCCGTTATCCCTGTGGGCATCAACTTCGAGGGCAAGCTCAAATTCAGACGTAAAGTTGTAATACGCTTCGGCAAGCCCATAAGCCCCGAGCAGCTCAAGATCACCACCCCCGGTGCCAAGGAACTGAAGCTGCTTCGGACGACGGTTTCCGATGCTATCATTGAACTGGTGCATTGAAATGTGGACAGATTGTAAAATTTGTGTTGCAAAAACCGCAGGATTCTGTTTTGGTGTAGACAGAGCGGTAAAAATAGTGTATAATGAATTAGATATCCGGAATAATGTTGTGACGTTGGGACCCATAATCCATAACGGAAATGTCGTCGCCGACCTGGAGAGCAAGGGCTGCCGCGCAGTCGGGCTCGACGAGGTAACGCGGGACAACACCGTCATTATTCGCTCCCACGGAGTTTCAAGAGATGTCTACGACAGGCTTAGTGAGATCGGCTGCGAGGTCGTGGACGCCACCTGCCCCTTCGTATCGAGGATACACAAGATCGCTGCGGAAAGCTCCGCGGAAGGCTGTACCGTGCTTATCGCCGGTGACGCCGCTCACCCCGAGGTGGAGGGCATCAGAGGCCACTGCTCGGGAGAGAGCTTTGTGTTCGACGGGTGTGAACAGCTTGAAAATCTTGTGAAAAGCGGCGTTCTTGGACAAAAATCACTTGTAATTCTTGCCCAGACGACTTATAATAAAAAGAAGTGGGAGGATTGCTGTGCCCTTGCACAGAGGCTCCTACCCAATGCACGGATCTGCCATACCATTTGCAGCGCCACTGCCGAGCGGCAGGATGAAGCCAGACGCCTGGCGCAGAAGGCCGACCTTATGGTGATAGTCGGCGGCAGACACAGCTCGAATACCCATAAGCTGGCAGCCGTGTGTGAGCAGTACTGCCCCTGTTATCTCATCGAGGGGGCGGACGAGCTGAAGGATATTGACCTTTCGGCAGCAAAATTGATCGGGATTTCAGCAGGAGCATCGACCCCTGCTTATATAATCAAGGAGGTACTACGGACCATGAGTGAAATTATCAACAACGACGAGGAATTCAACTTCGAGGAGGCTCTGGAGGCATCGCTGAAGCCTATACATATAGGAAAGAGAGTGCAGGGCACTGTTTTAAGTGTTAACAGCAACGAAGTCTATGTTGACCTCGGAACCAAGCAGCAGGGCGTTATCTCGGCGTCTGAGCTCAGCAGCGATCCCTCGGCAAAGCCTGAGGATATCGTTAAGGTGGGCGACGTTCTCGAGCTGATCGTCCTCAAGCCCAACGACCAGGAGGGCATCGTTACCCTGTCCAAGAAGCGCGTTGACGCCGCTATCGGACTGGAGAAGCTCTTCGCAGCCAAGGAGTCCGGCGAGCCTGTATCGGGCGTCGTTACCGGCATCACCAAAAACAAGAGCGGCAATGTTGCAGGCGTTATCGCTGTTGCTGACGGCGTAAGGGTATTCATCCCCGCCAAGCTTGCATCCACCGCAAGAGACTTTGACCTTAACCAGCTGGTCAACCAGACCGTTGAGTTCAAGATCACTGAGCTCAATCCTTCGAGACAGAAGGCTGTGGGCTCTATCAGAGAAGTTGCTATGCAGCGCAGAGCCGAGGCTATGAGCTCCTTCTTTGAGAACACCAAGGTGGGCGACACCATGACCGGTGAGGTCAAGAGCATCACCGATTACGGCGTATTCGTTGACCTGGGCGGCGTGGACGGCCTCGTAAGAAGGGCTGACCTGTCCTGGAACCGCTTCAAGCACCCCTCTGAGATCGTTTCTGTCGGCGACAAGATCGACGTTACTATCAAGGACATCGACCCCGAGACCAAGAAGGTGGCTCTCACCTACAAGAAGGATTCTGAGAATCCCTGGGAGATCTTCAGAGCCAACTATGAGCAGGGTCAGGTCATCAAGGCTACCGTTGTTTCTATCACTTCCTTCGGTGCATTCGCTCAGATCATCAACGGCGTTGACGGCCTTATCCACATCTCGCAGATCGCCAACAAGAGAGTTGACAACGTTGCAGACGTGCTCAAGGTGGGCGACGAGGTGGAGGTAATGATCACCGAGATCGATCCCGAGAAGAAGCGCATCAGCCTTTCCATGAGAGCACTGCTCCCCGAGAATGAGCCCGTTTACGAGTCTTCCGAGGACGAGGCAGACGCAGAGGAGTACGAGGAGGGCGACGAGGAATAATCATCCCCGGTTCGCGTTATAATATTTTCGCTCGTTCAACTGCGTGAAACGCACGGTTTGAAAAAGCAACAAGGGGGCGGGCTTCGTCCCCTTTTCCGTTTGTACGGCGCCGGAAGGACTTTGGCGCCCGAAGGGAGGCATAATATCCGCTCCGAGCGGAGAAGCTATGGATAATACGAATAAAAGAGCTCCCGCAGGGATCGAGCCCACGGAGGAGCGCCCCGTAAGGAAGCGCAGACCCGAGGGGGTAAAGCGAAGCAGCGGCAAAAAGAGAAAGAAGAAAAGAAGCTTCGGCGCTGCTGTTGCCATCAGATCTGTGAAGGTCATCGGCACGTTCCTGCTTTCGCTGTTTTTGATAATCATTATCACAGGCTCGATCTTCGTGACTGTGCTGACTATCTATGTCCTGAATTTCGCCAATGTGGATGAGACCATTTCTCTCGACAGAGAGGTCATTTACAGCAATATCACCAAGTTCATGTACGAGAACCCCAACTACGATCCCGACGACCCGGATTCGGAGGAGTATCTGCTTTACTACGCGCTGAAAAACCCCAACCGCAAGAGCCAGTGGATCGATCTGTCCGAGATACCGCTCCATGTGCAGGATGCCTATATGGCAGCCGAGGACGAGCGTTTCATGCAGCACGACGGCGTGGATTTTCTCAGAACTTTTTCGGCTATCGCCAACACCCTGCTGGGAAGAACTCAGGGTGGTTCTACGATCACTCAGCAGACCATCAAGCAGATCACCGGGGAGGACGAGCAGCGCGGCGTTGCGGGTATCGAACGTAAGATCAAGGAGATATTCCGGGCTATCAACACCGAGAAGGTCTACACCAAGGAGGATATCCTCCAGTGCTACCTGAATATCGTGCCTCTGGGCGACGGTCAGCAGGATATCATCGGTATCCAGGCTGCCGCGAACTACTACTTCGGCAAGGACGTTACTCAGCTGGATATCGCTGAGGCGGCGGCGCTGGCGGCTACTACAAAGTCACCTGCCACCCTCAATCCCTATACCGCAGCCGAGGAAAACGGCTACCGTAAGGAATGGGTACTGGGCAAGATGCTGGAGCTGGGCTCTATCACCGACGCCGAGTATCAGTACGCCATGAAGGAGGAGCTCAAGGTCACCGCCGATCCCGACTTCCAGAGCAGGATAGACGTGGACGAGGATGAGCTGAACAATCAGGGGCTTACCGACTGGTTCATGGACGAGGCCATAGACGAGGCCGCTACCCGTATCGCCGAGAAGAAGGGCATATCCTTCAAAGACGCGAGACAGGAGCTCTACAACGGCGGCTACAAGATCTATACCAGCGTGGACATGAATATGCAGAAGAAGGTAGAGAAGGAGATGCAGGATGCATCCAACTTCCAGCTCTATAACCTGGCGGAGGATGACCTGCTGTCCTGCTTCATCTGCATCGACTATCAGGGCAACGTCAAGGCGGTAGTGGGCAAGCGTACCGAAAAGACCGAGTGGGACGAGTTCAACATCGCCACCGACGGTACAAGGTCCCCCGGTTCATGTATCAAGCCTATCGCATCCTTTGCGCCGGCTGTGGATCAGGATCTGATCACCTACTCCACGCTGATAAACGATAAACCTATCGAAATCATCGATGAGAACGGCGAGAAGCAGAAATGGCCTGTCAACTATTCCGAGGTAGATGAAAGCGGTCACTGGTCAGGACAGGATCTCTTCACCTGGCAGATGCTGGCACGCTCCCTCAATACCGCACCTGCTCAGCTGGTTGAGAAAATGACCCCCGCTTACTGCTATAACTTCCTTAAAGAGAAGCTCGATATTTCAACGCTCTCCGAAAGTGATATCAACTACGCCCCTGTAACGGTCGGCGGTCTGACCAACGGTCTGCACCTTGAAGAACTGGTCGGCGCGTATATGATCTTCGGCAACGGCGGCAAGAAGTATGAGGTGACTTACGTTACCAGCATCGTGGATGCCAACGACGAGGTCATCTACGAGAAGAGCGACGGCTACAAGCAGGCTATCAGCGAGTCCTCGGCCTATGTTATGAATCAGATGATGCAGAAGGTCATCACCGAGTCTAACGGTACAGGACGTTACGCCAAGCTCACCAAGACCGCCCTCGCCGGCAAGACCGGTACTTCCTCCGACTGGAAGGACCTTTCATTCGTGGGCGTTACTCCGGACTATGTCAGCGGCGTGTGGATCGGTTACGAGTTCCTGGAGGAGATCCCCAGAGACAAGTACCAGAACATCGGCGCGATCTGGAAGAACATCTTCGGCGACGTGGCTGAGACCGAGACGCATCACAACTTTGAGATGCCCGATACCGTTGTGGAGGCTAAGTACTGCACAAGAACAGGCCTCCTGGCAGGAAACTCCTGCACCAGCACCGGCATCGGCTACTACAAGCAGACCAATCTCCCGGCTACCTGCTCGGGATACCACTGATAACGACTATTTCGGGATCCGAGAACCGGGTCCCGAATTTGATATGTGAGGTATTTTATGAAGGACATCAGATTCTGCGCTCCCTGCCACTTCGGGCTGGAAAGCATACTGAAATTCGAGCTGGGCAGGATAGGCGCTCAGGATATGACTGTCAGCGACGGCAGGATAAGCTTTTCCGGCAGCGACGAGATGATCGCAAGAGCCAATTACCGCCTGGCCTCGGCTGAGCGGGTGCTCATAGAGTTGGGGACGTTCCGGGCGGAGACCTTCGAGCAGCTCTTTCAGGGGGTGAAGAACGCCCCGCTGGAGCGGTTCATCGGCAGAAAGGACGCCTTCCCGGTGAAGGGACACTCCCTGGACTCCAAGCTCCACAGCATCCCCGACTGCCAGCGTATCATCAAGAAGGCCGCCGTGGAGCGGCTCAAAAGCAAGTACGGCGTGAACTGGTTCGAGGAGACCGGCGCGGTGCATCAGCTGCAATTCGTCATCAGGAAGGACGTCTGCTCGCTGTATCTCGATACCACCGGCGCGGGGCTTCACAAGCGGGGCTACCGCCGCAACTCCAACGACGCGCCTATCAAGGAGACCCTTGCGGCGGGTATCATCGACCTGGCGAGGATAAGGGAGAACAGCGTTGTAGTCGATCCTATGTGCGGCTCAGGGACGTTTCTGATAGAGGCGGCCTACAAGGCGCTGAACATCGCTCCGGGGCTCAGGAGGCACTTCTCAGCGGAGCAGTGGGAGCAGTTCGGCGGGGAGATCTGGAAACGCGAGAAGGAGAGCGCCCTGGCTGACGTGAAGCGTGACACCCGGTTCCGGGGGTACGGCTTCGACATCGACGCAGAGGCCGTTACGCTGACCAACGACAACGCCAGGAAGGCGGGGGTCATTTCAAGGGTGCAGGCTGAGAAACGCGGTATAGCGCAGTATGAGCGCGTCCCCGGGGCGACTGTGATCGTCAACCCGCCCTACGGCGAGCGGATGCTGGAGATCCGGGAGGCGGAGGAGCTGTATCGGGTCATGGGAGAGAAACTGTGTCCGTCGAAGGAGAATCCGTGTTTTATCATATCGCCCCACGAGGAGTTCGAGACATTCTTCGGCAGGAAGGCTGACAAGAAACGCAAGCTCTACAACGGCATGATAAAGTGCGAGCTGTTCATGTACTTCAAATAAGCAAAAACGGGTATCTCCGCGCAGGCGGGGATACCCGTTAGTGTGTTATGCATACAGGCACAAAAAAGCCCTCTGCATTGCAGAGGGCTTGAAGTGGAGCGGATTACGAGGCTCGAACTCGCTACCTCCACCTTGGCAAGGTGGCGCTCTACCAGATGAGCTAAATCCGCAAATTATGGTGCTTCCGGACGGAATCGAACC
>JAFXNC010000005.1 GCA_017529875.1 Ruminococcus sp.
GCGGGTGATACTGTTCCATTATCCGATCGTCGAGTGGGACGGGTATTACAGGGGATATTACCACCTCTACGGACATATTCACAACAACGACAACGAAGCCAACCGTATCATGCAGGCTGTCCCGAATGCTTTCAATGCCGGCGTAGATCTGAATGATTTTACGCCGCAAACTCTAACTCAGCTGATATGCAGAAACAAGGAAAAGGTGAAATAAAATGAACAACAACAGAAACAACGATGTGAATTTAGGACGTTTCATAAGCCTGATACTGCGCCATCAGCCCGAAACAATAGGCATCACTCTTGACAAAGAGGGTTGGGCAGATACACAGGAGCTGCTTGACGGCATCAATGCCTCGGGCAGAAGAATAGATATGGAAACTCTCGAAAGGATAGTCAGAGAGAACAACAAACAGCGGTACAGCTTCAACGAGGACAAAACAAAGATCAGAGCCAACCAGGGACACAGTATTCCGGTGGAAGTGGGTATGCAGACTCTCGTTCCTCCCGATAAGCTCTACCACGGAACTGCCTCGCGGTTCCTTGATGCCATAAAAAAAGACGGGATAAGGAAAATGAGCAGGCTGTATGTGCATCTTTCAAAGGACATAAAAACGGCTTTAACAGTCGGCAAAAGACACGGGAGCCCGATAGTGCTTGTCGTCGACACAAAACAGATGCACGAGGACGGCTATGTTTTCAAGCTGTCCGATAACGGTGTCTGGCAATCGGAGGATATTCCGTGGAACTATGTAACGGAAATAATAACAGATGTAAGGACGTGATCTGCATAATAAGATCAGTTCTACAGTAATTATCTCTGAAAGTGCAGAAAGATAATATACGATATTTCAGGATAATGTTTACAATAAAAAAGGGGCCTGTTGCAGCAGTTCCGTAAGTAAAAATATATAGGAAGAGAAAATGATCATCCCCGCCACCGAGGCAGCAAGCCTTGATGACGGGGATATTATTATATAAGGAATATGCAGATCAGATCATACAGCAGAAACCTCCCCCCCTGCCGGGCTCCCGGCGGCGGGGCTTCTGTATATCCGGGTGCTTTTTAAATGCTGAGAGCTCTGCAAAGAAGTGTATGATATACTAAAGACACAGTAAAGAAAACGATCCAAAATCAAAGGAGCTGAAAGAAATGTTAGTATGCTGCACAATGGTAGTTCTGCTCGGTATCGGAACAGTCACCGCTTACATCTGCAAGTAAATGATCACAAAAAATCATCAAACCGAAAAGGAGGGAAATACGATGATAGGACTTGCAATCGGCACACTTATTTTCTGCGCAGCACCCACAGTAATTCTGATAGTTTTGCACAACTGCAAATAATGATATAAAATGAGAAACAGGAGTGTTTTAATGAATAGTAATGTATAGAGCGTCCGTACAATGAGTGCGGGCGCTTTGCCGTATATAAAAATTGACTTTTCCCCTGAGGTCTGATATAATTAAGAAAAATGCTGACTTAGCAGCAAAACAATGTAAGGACAGATAAAAATGACAGTCAACAATGAACTATTCACAGGCCGTCCCTCGGACAAGCGTTCCGAGGTTGAAGAAGCCATCTACGACAAGCTCGATGAGCTGGGGATAACCTATCACAGAGTCGATCACGATCACGCCGACACTATGGAGGACTGCCTTGCGGTCGAGGCTGTGCTGGGCGCGAAGATCTGCAAGAATCTGTTCCTCTGCAACAGACAGAAGACCCAGTTCTATATGCTGATGATGCCCGGCGACAAGCCCTTCAAGACGAAGAACCTCACGGCTCAGCTTAACTGCGCGAGACTGTCCTTCGGCGATGCGGATAAGATGCAGGAGTATCTGCGCACGACACCCGGGGATCTCCACCTCCACGCTGCGGCTCACCCGCGAGGATATGCTGAAATACATCAAAGCGACGGGTCACACGCCGACTTATATTGATCTGGCGGCGGAGTGAACGATATGGAAAAATACACCCTTGCGGGCGGCAGATCATGTACCGTATATACCGATCCTTCTCCGAAATATCTGCTGATACAGCCCGCAGATGCGCGTGAGCTGGAGTTCTTTGAAAAAGAGATAGAACATATCAAGTCGCTCACCGATGTGCCTTTCGCTTTCGCAGCCTTCGAGATCACCGACTGGAACAGCGAGCTTTCGCCGTGGATTGCACCGCCCGTTTTCGGCTCTGATCCCTTCGGCTGCGGCGCGGCTGTAACACTTGCATATATCGAACAACATCTTATCCCCGAGGTGAGCAGAAGGCTGTCACTTGATGCCTGTGCGCCGGTCATTCTGGGAGGCTATTCGCTTGCCGCTTTGTTTGCGCTGTGGGCGGGGTACACCTCCGACAGATTCGACGCCGTCGCCGCAGTATCGCCCTCGGTATGGTTCCCGGGGTGGCTTGATTTTATCGGTAAGCGTACTCCCGCCGCCGAAAGCATTTACCTCAGCCTCGGCCTTAAAGAAGAAAAGACCCGCAACAGGGTCATGGCGACAGTCGGTGACAACATCCGCAAGCAGTACGAACTGCTGCTCTCGCAGGACATCAGCTGCGCTCTTGAATGGAACGAGGGCAATCATTTCACAGTCACCGCGCTTAGGACAGCTAAGGGGTTCGCGTGGTGCGTTAATACAATAGATTCGCATCGCTGACGAATAAAAAAACTATCCCCATCATCGAGGCACGATGCCCTGATGATGGGGATTATTTTTTGCTATCTGTTCAGCCTAAGCTCTCAAAGATCAGTGCCCTGAAGCTCGCCTCAAAATGCTTATCGTCCCCGGCTGTTCTCTTGCGCGGGCCTTTCAGATGATTCTTGCTTTTACGCCGCTGCACCTTAGCGATGTGGCGGCTTTCGAGCAGTCCGCTGATGTTGTCCTCGGAGTAGATCCTGCCGCTCTGATGTATTGCTTTTGCTCCCTTGCCCAGCGCCATAGCCGCAACACCGTAGTCCTGAGTGATAACAATATCTCCGGGACAGACAAGATTTATCAGCGCGATATCCACCGCATCTGCGCCTGCTCCGATGACCTTTACGGTGCTGTAATCGGAGGACAGCACATGGTTGGTATCGCACAGCAGCACGACAGGGATACTGTATTCTTTTGTGACCTGCTCCGCGATGCGTGTTACCGGGCAGGCATCGGCGTCAATATAGACTGTCATAGTTTGGTTAGCTCCGTTTCAATGATCGTTGTACTCATATTGTACATCATTTCTATGGATAAATCAATAGGCCGCCGATCATCAAAAAATATTGAGCCGCTGCTCTGAAATCCCCAACCGGTACAAACAACAGGGTACTCACAAATACTGTGGGTACCCTGCCGCTGTATTCGTTAGCTATTTGCTGTCAGCTCTTCCTGCGTTTCGCCGCAAGGAGCATCGCCGCTCCGGGCGGGGCGGCTGGTAATATTGTAATGGTGATAAATCAAAATGTGTCGAACTCACGGGGGCGTATCTTCTTGCTCTTTCTGTTTTTTCAACCTTAACTCACGGTTCTGCTTTTCGGAATCAAAAACAGCCACCGCAAGATCGGTCAGCTCGGGATCCCACATCTCCCCGGTCTTTTGTACATCAGCCCAAGGACAGAGCGAGGCATAGTTTTCATCAAGCGCAACATCATATGAACCGTTGCGGTCGCTGACACTTTTATACAGATGCCTGCCTGCGTGGATCAGTTCATGGGCGTCCCTGCGATCCATTCCTTTCGTCTTCAGCTTGCTGAATATCTCTTCATTTATCTCATACAGATCATAGTAACCCGCCCAAAAGGTCTCAGCGGTATAAAGCTCTCTTTCGCTGTCATAACAGGCTTTCCAGCCCGGGCCGGTTTTGAAACGGAATGTGCCTTCTGTGTATTCTGCAGGAAGCCTGATCCGTTTTTCTTTCTTCTTTTTCTTAGAGGTTTTTGACATGACTTGACCTCTTTTCAAATCTGAACATTCCGTCCGGGAACTGCTCATCAAGCTGTTCTGACATATCGGGATCGTTCGGATTGGGGTGATGACTGTTATAGAATTCGACTATATGAAAGCCGCAGCGGTTGACATAGAAATGGATGTTGCGCGTTTCAAAATACGGCGTGACGGTCTCCCACACCTCGACCTCGGGGTGGAGCTTCTCTACAGCACACCACGCAGCATATCCGATGCCCTTGCTGTGTACCTTCGGCGAAACGAAAAGCAGTTCCAAATCACCTCTGGTGCCGTCCACCTTAATGACAACGCCGCCGACCTTTTCGGAGCCCTGCATTATCCGGTATGCTTCGCCGCCGTCAATGGAATGTTCTATTGTTTCGCGGGAAATGATCTCGCCGTCATCTTCAAAATGATCGTCGCGGCGTCCGAATTCTTCAAGCGTACCGTAGTTGAACGCATCCTGATTATCGCGGATGAACTGCTCACGGTCATCGGGGGTAAGTGCTGATAAATATATCTCGTTCATCAAATCACCTTCACTTTATCTTTATCCCCAACAGCCCCGCAAGCTCTGCCGCCTGATCGTATGAGACCTCTGCGCCCCGCAGCTCGGAGAATACATCGGAAACTATGATACCCGAAATATCGCAGTTTGACAGATCTATCCCTTTCAGTGGCGTCCTGAACAGCTCTGTTCGCATCATTCGGCACTCATTGAATTTGATGCGTTTCAGCTTCACCTCCGACAGCACGGCGTTTGAGAGATCGCAGACCGTGAGCCGGCAGCCGTCGAAAAGGCTCTCGGAGAACAGCGCGTAGGAAAAGCCAGTAGAGCTGAAATTGCTCTGCTTCAATGTACTGCTCTTGAGGTCTGCGCCGTTGAACTTGCATCCCTTGACTTCGCACTCCTTCCAGTAGCTCTCCGGCAGCTTGCAGTTGGAGAGGTCGCAGTGCAGGAAGGTGCAGCCGTAAAAGCTCGCTTTGGTAAAGTCGCAGTCGATGAATCGACAGCCGTCGAAGGTGACCGTCTGAAACTCTGTCCCGCTGCAATCCGCAGAGGTGATGACCTCTTTGGTGTAGGTCTTTTGGCTTATTTCCTCGTCGCTTTCACGGGCGAGAAGTATATCATCGCTAAACATATCAGTTTTCCTTTCGGAGATCTAAGGTCGGTTTTTATTGCTTTTATCGCTCCGAGGCAGTGGATTTTGACTACACGGTTTTCATCCGTCTCCGAGATCTTTTGGAGCAGTTCAGTATAGGGTTTGACAAACTCTGGTCTGCGCTTGCCGAGGACGCGGAAGATCCCGGGAGCTTCCATTCTCACCTTATCGTCCGGATCGTGCAGGAGCTTTTCAAAAACCATATACAGCTCCTTCATCTCCTTGCGGAGGGTGTTGATGTTATCGTTTATCTGTTTCAAGCGTTGCGGGAAAATTACCTTTTTTGTTAAGAACTGATATCAGCGGGACTTTTTCCTTGTGATCTTTGTGATCGCTGCGGCGGCAGCTGCGGCGGCTGTTACGGCAAGGACACCGGCTGCTTTTCCGGTCTCGGGGTTGCTGCCTGCATTGTTTCCGGCCGGTTTGCCGGCTTCACTGTTATCTCCGGAAGAGGAGTTTTCGTCTGCGGGCTCCTGAGCTTTTACCCACACTGCGGTCAATGACAGATCATCGGCCGGGACCTTCTGCGGTAAGGCGGGTGACCAGCCTGCAAAGGTGTAACCCTCTCTTTCGGGAACATCAGGTGCTTCCAATTCTGTTCCCCAGGGCTGAATGACGTTCTTTATCAGCTTACCGTCATCGTCAAAGAATGAAACTGTGGCATATTCCTCCGACTCAGTCACTGCCTCTACCCAGAACCACTCAGACACATACTCTCCGCTTCTTACGCGGACCTTGTAGGAACCCTCCTCAGTGAAGGAAACTGTTCCGTCGCTTGAAAGAGCAATACCGTCTGATCCCTCTGACTCCCAGATATAGGGAACGTTTATCTCCTTTCCGGTGCCGTCGTAAGCATTCACCATAAGTCTCTGGTGAGCAGGGTATTCCTCAGGAATTTCCGATCTGTAGACCGGCTCCGGCTCTGAGGGCTTTTCGATCCTGTCCGGCTCTGCACCTACAAGACCGGTATAGCTGTTTCTGATAACAAAGACCGTGTTCTCATCAGCCTTCACAGGCTGCGGGTCAGGAAAATCCGTCTCGTCGATATCGAACTCGTCATCACTTGCACCGTTGTAGTGTACATAAAGAGGTGTCCAGTTTGAATAAACAGTTTTTCCCGATGCAGCAGTATAGACTGCTCTGATATGGAAAATGCCTGATTTGGTAAAATAAAGCCTTCTGTTATAATCCATAGTAACTCCGTTGCGCGGCAGTTCCATGATATCCCAGGAATAGCCGGCGTTGGAGACGTTATTGCCGTTGTGGTCTGTTACAGTAACTTTGAACAGATCATCTGGAAATACGGCGCCGCCGCCCACGACGATTTCGTTCTGTTCTTTCTTAGGTGCAATATTTACTGAAATGCCGTATTCGGGATCTTTTGCAAGTATCTCTTCGGCAGTTTCGGGAAAGTCTTCCTGCTCGGCCTTTTTGAATATGAGCATTTTGGCGTTCTGCGGAGTGAAGCTGAATCTCGTCGAAAGACCCGCCCGCAGCCAGAAGTAAAGAAACGCTTCGACCTCTGATGGGGCAGAGGAAAACGGGTCAAAGCCTTTGAAGCCGATGTGCTCGTCACGCCTGTATCTTCCGTAAGTAGTCTTCACCAATACCTTGCCCTGAGTCGGGAAATACGAATCAGCGCCGACAGGGACATCTATATTTGCTTTTTTCAGGAAAGCCGTGAACGCAGTGCCGGGATATTTGCTTTTATAATACGAAAGCATCGCATTTATATCGTTTGGGTTTATCGCACTGGAATTAAGGTAATTCTGTACCTCGTCCTGGCTTGACCAATAAAGTGATTCATGTTGGTCGTAATCGTTGGAAAAGCCTTTTGCTGCTCCGCATTTCACCGCCTGCTTTGCTATCGGAATGTGTACGGTGCCCTTGTTCACGAAAACGTTCCTGTCATTATCCTTCTTGTATCTGAACTGGCAGAAGCGGCTGGAAACGCTGTCGCGGTCATTTCCGTTGAATATCCGGTCGGTTATCGTGTCAAACTCATTCTCAACAAGGCTTGTCGGCGAGACTGTATTGAAATAGGTGTTTCTGACCTTTGCCGGGAGCGCATCTATCTGCTCATCAGTTAGTTTGGAAACTGTATCAGCCTCCTTGAAGCAGTCAGCAAGCACAGTATAGGCCAGCATATATTCATACATTACCCTGTCGATATAGGGCGCTGCCGCATCATAGGCTTCGCCGCTGAACATAACGTCCCCTGCTGCATTATCAAAGACTACCTGATAAAAATCTCTTCCGTCGGTATCCGCAAAGCTCTTTCCGGCCAGCACATTTCCAAGCGTCTTTATTCTGAAAACAAGCGAGCCGTCCCTGTTCCACTCGGTGTTGCTGCCGATCTGTGCAGCGATCTCTACGGCCTTTTCCTCCTCAGACATCGAAGAGTCTTTTTGGATAACAGTTATCTGCCGGGCGATACCCTCAACAGATGTATGGAGCTTATCAAGCTCGGTGCCCATACCGTTGATGAATGTCTGGTTCTTTATCTTGTTGAGCACCTGTTTAGTATTATGATCGACACGGTTTTCAAGCTCGTCGATCCTCTCGTTCAGCTCATCCCGGAGTTGATTTATATTCTCATTTATATTTCTGAGAGCATCCATAGTGGAATTGAACATCAGATCTGACAGAGGTTCAAACAACTTTACGAAGGGAAACACACCTGCCAGAGCATTCATTCCTGTTTTCCAGACGGTTTTTACCGCAGTCGTGGAAGCATCAGCATACACTCCCACAACAGCCGGAGAATTCATCACCGGCAGCGCAGCAGCCCCTACAGTCATCATGCCTGCAAGAAGAATACTTGCAGTCCTTGTCAAAGCTTTTCTTTTCATTGCATTACCTCCTACAATATTATGGTGACCTCTGAAAAGCCCGGCAGCAGATCTGCAGTGCATCTTTATCACACACGGGTTTTCAGAGATCGTCTGATCCACTTTTATTATAGCACAATATCGGCTGGAAGTCCAGCGGATCATATAAATTTTTTCACGGTTATGATCATTTATACCAGCCAAAAGCCGTAATGTCAATTTCCAATTTAAAAATCGAACAAACGTCTTGACAAAACAAACGTTCTATGCTATACTATCATTAGTACAAATGTTCGATTTTGAGAGACGGTGAACCGATGGACAGGATATATATTTGTATTGATCTTAAAAGCTTCTATGCTTCGGTGGAGTGCGTCAGCCGGGGGCTTGACCCGCTGAAGGCGCGGCTGCTGGTGGCTGATGAGAGCCGTTCCGATCAGACGATCTGCCTGGCGGTCTCCCCGCCGCTGAAAGCCATAGGCGTGCCCAGCCGCCCCCGGCTGTTTGAGGCGAAGCAGGCTATCGAGAGGTACGAGCGCAGTCACCGCACGAAGGTCGATTACATCATCGCCGTTCCGCGAATGGCGGAGTACGAGCGCGTGTCGGCGCTAATCTATTCGGTCTATCTGCGGTATGTGGCCTGCGAGGACATCCACGTTTACAGCATAGACGAGTGCTTTATCGACTGCACGGCGTATCTTCATCACTATGAAGCGAAGGCACGGCGGGAGCATAAGCATCCCGCGCACATCATGGCTATGACGATGATCCGTGATGTGCTGCGGACGACAGGCATCACCGCCACCGTCGGCATCGGGACGAATATGTATCTCGCCAAAGTCGCTATGGACATCGTCGCGAAGAAAGCTCCCCCTGACAAGGACGGAGTCCGCATCGCAGAACTGAACGAGGACAGCTACAAGTATCTGCTCTTGGATCACACCCCGCTGACCGACTTCTGGCAGATCGGATTCGGCAAGGCCAATCGCCTGCAAAAGGCGTATATGTACACAATGGGCGATATTGCCGAGCGCTCGCTGTATGATGAGGAATGGTTTTATAAGACCTTCGGCATCGACGGCGAGATTCTGATCGACCACGCCTGGGGCATCGAGCCGGTCACGATGAAGGACATCAAATCATACAAGAGCAGCAGCCACAGCGTTTCCCACGGTCAAGTCCTGCCGAGGCCGTATAAGTACGACGAGGCGCGGATCGTGTTTTCAGAAATGACCGATGTGCTGAGCATTGACTTGTTCCGCAAGAATCTCACATCAAAGATATTCTCGTGGTGGGTGAGCTACGACTACAAGAGCCTTGAATACTGCCCTTACTATGACGGCCCGCTTTGCCTTGATTTCTACGGGCGGCTGCACCCGAAGCATTCGGTCGGGGTCGTGCGGCTGACTAACCGCACCAACGTTTTTAACGATATGGAAGCCGCGCTGCTGCCGTCATTTGACAGCAGGACAGACCACCGTTTGCTGTACCGTCGGATAGGCTTATGTGCTCAGGAAGTCACCGCCGATGACGGCGTTTTTCAGCTCGATTTCTTCACGGACTTCGAGAAGCAGGAGAAAGAAAAAGCCCTGCAGCGAGCGATGCAGGACGTAAGGGTGCGCTTCGGTGCGAATGCTGTTTTCAAGGGTATCAATCTTTTGGAAGGTGCCACCACACTTGAACGGAACAAGCAGATCGGAGGCCACCGAGCATAAGGAGAAAAATATGGAGACAAGATACTATTCAGATATCGGGCAGATGCCGATGCCTCCGGGGTTTCGTTACGCCAAAACAGCTGCAAGAGGCCGTCCCCGGCACGAAAAGTTCGACAAATTCTATATGAAGCACCCGACAATGAATGTCGGCAAGCGAGCCAAGATATTTAGCCCGTTTGATGCGCTGAAAGGCTTCAACGATGCTGTGGCATCCAAGGAGATACGCTATGTCGAGCGCCGTGAACTCTGCGAGAACGACTGCGAGGAACTGAACGAGAAGATCACAGTACTGAGTGCGCTGATAACGGACAGCCGGGCAGCGAAGGAGAATAACATCACGGTGCGGGTGACGTATTATGTCCCCTGCGACGACCCGAACAGCGAGGCATTTTTGCGGCTGGGGAGGTACGTGACAGTTGAGGGCGTCGTGATGAATGTGGATACGGTGTTCGGGAGCATTACTGTCGGGAAGGAACGGATAGGGCTGGGGGATGTGGCGGCTATAGAGATAGTATGAGCGTCCGTGAGTGCGGGCGCTTTTTACACAACTATATTATTACTCAGTATTAAATCCCTTTTCGGCAAATAATGCGCGATCGGGTCCCCCTGCTGAACAGTATGAACGACTGGCACGCAGATTTCAGAGACACGATTTACAGGAAGATATCCAAGCAGAAGAAACTTACGTCCGCGACACTGGAAGTGCTCAATGTACTGCCGCAGGTCAAACAGCTGGACGCAGACTTCGCTAAAGGCATTGACGGTGCGTACCGGATAGAACGAGTGAAGGCGTATTTGTCATTTTTTATTCCTCCGTTTGTTTGTTGTTTTTGGTGATCCGAAGTATTTCGGATCTTTTCCCTTGCTGTGTCTATATAATACCACGCATTTGCGACCTTTTCAATCAGCAATACAAGGCGGCTCTGTTGAGTAAACAACACAAGTGCAACGAACCGCCGCTTATGCGACACGGCGACGCATAATTGTAGCAGAACTCTTATTTAAAGGCTTTCGGCGCACAAAAAAGCGCCCGCACTGTTGCACGGACGCTTTACTCGGTCATATTGAATGTCATTGGATACTCCTTGTTTTTCTTATCAGTGATTGAGCAGGTAAATAACGGTCTCTGCTGCGAAAACTGCTCCTACGATGCACCAGGCTGCAAACATTGTTTTTCCTCCTCTCGGTTCGGTTTTTAATCCTGTTATGAAATGATCTCAATTACAACTACGTCTACTACGATAAATACGGTCGTGATACAAAGCCATGTAAACATTGTTTTTCCTCCTCGTTTCAGTTTGTTGAGTTTGTTATCCGAAGTTCGTCGTGAGGATGCCTCCCACGATCATTGAAGATGTGCTAACGCCGAGCATTACCAGACAAAATGTGATCATATTGATTCTCCTTTCGTTTTGGTTTGTATGAGTGACTGTCAGCAGATGATCGGAGTGATATGCTTGACCAGCTCTTCGATATCCGGAAAAATGAACGGGATAATGGATGTCCCTGGGGTAACTGTCGTCGGCAGCCAGCCCGGGAGGGGCAGCTGAGGAATGTTTTTCCAGCCGTCGTTTTCTTTTCTTGTGACGGTGGGCTTGTTTTCGCTGACGATGATCTCTTCAAATTCTGCGACAAGCACTGCCGACTCGCCCGGAGCGAAGGTCAGTTCATTTGCAGTGGAATATGTTTCGCCCGTCTTTGCTTCTGCCCAGCGGACAAATCTCCAGCCCTCTCTTGCTTCTGCTGTGAAAATAAGATCCTCGCCTTTCTCAGACCAGAGATCGACTGTTATGTTATCCCCGCAGGCTTCAACATCAAACTGTGAATTGCTTGTGGTTCTCACTCCTCTTATGATGCCCTCGCCGCTGGTGGTTACTATTACTATCGTAACGCTATCGGGAACGTAAGTCTGCCTGCTTGCCTGTACACATTCTATTGGATAAAGCTTGATCTTCCCGCTGTCTGCCGAAGCGCTTACCGCGCCGACTGTTGTCATCATCATTGCTGCTGCGCCTATTGCTGAAATTTTCTTAGTGATGTTTTTCATAGTGATCTCTCCTTTTCGTTTAAGTCTTTGGTTGTCTGAGGTGTTTTTCCTCTTCTGTGATTACATAATAACACACCCGGTATTACAACAGTCTTACAAAAACATGGGTTTTCAAAAAAACTTGAAATTTTTTCCGGCACAAAAAGCTCCCGCATTTTAAGACTGATTCTTTACGCTGTCAGCGTGCTTGTAAATACGCTCTTTGAGCCGCTTTGCGATGACCTGGCGCTTGCTCAAGCCTCTGCCTATCGGCAGGACCTTTCCCTGCTGATGATGGTCGGTGGTATCAAGGTTGAGAAGCTCGCCTGTCTGCTTGTAAAGCTCGTACAGTTCGTTGGTGATAAGTCCGTCGGGCTTTGCAGTGCTGATTATTTCAAGTATCTGCTGATGAGTGAGGCGCATTCCGTCTTCAGTCTGATAAATGTTGTTATCCCAGACGTCGGCGGTGCAGTGGATGCCGAGTCTTTCCAGAAGGTCTTCGACGATTTTCAGTTCGCTGTCGTTGTAAGGATTTTCTATTACATCTATCCACGTCTCTTCAAGATCAAGGTTTTCGATCGCTGCGTCTTTGATCTCCAGGTTCTCATCATATTCAGCCGAAGCCGTAACTGATGCTAATGTTGTCATCATCATTGCTGCTGCGCCTATTGCTGAAATTTTCTTAGTGATGTTTTTCATAGTGATCTCTCCTTTTCGTTTAAGTCTTTGGTTTTCTGAGGTGTTTTCCTCTTCTGTGATTACATAATAACACACCCGGTATTACAACAGTCTTACAAAAAACAGGGGTTTTCAAAAAAACTTGAAATATTTTTTTCAGGACACTAAAAAGCGCCCGCACTGACGAGCTGTCGGTGACAATGTCAGCGGAGCCCGGAATATCAGAAAGAAGTCAGAGTTCCCCATAAAGCAAAAAGGGCGGTGAACCTGTGCAGGGCTGACCGCTTTGCATTTTATATAACAAGTAATCTGACGTTGACCTTTTAGCCCCGATGTGGTATAATTGACATATAATCTGCTGTGCCCGGAGGAATTGTCATGGAACTGCGCCTACTGGAATACTTTCTCACCGTCGTGCGTGAGGAGAACGTATCAAGAGCGTGCATACTTAGCAAGTATTCAAATCATTTTTTGGAGGTTATATAATGACTATCAGAAAATACAGCTCGGATGACTTAAAACAGATGATCAGTATCTGGAACGAGATTGTAGAAGAAGGAATAGCTTTCCCGCAGGAAGAACTTTTGAATGATGATACAGGTGAGACATTCTTCTCCTCACAAAGTTATTGCGGAGTTGCAGTTGATGACAGCGGCTCTGTAGTCGGCTTGTATATACTTCACCCGAACAATGTGGGAAGATGCGGACATATTTGCAATGCGAGCTATGCTGTTTCTTCATCCTGCCGTGGACAGCATATCGGTGAAAAGCTCGTTACCGACTGCATAAGAAAAGCAAAGGAGATCGGTTTCGGCATCTTGCAGTTCAATGCAGTCGTAGAGACCAACATTCACGCCCGTCATCTTTATGAAAGAATAGGTTTTACACAGTTGGGCGTTATTCCGAAGGGGTTCAGAATGAAAGACGGTTCATTTGCGAATATCTGCCCATACTACATTGAACTGTAAATTCTGAAACCTATTACATATAATCAAGTTTGTTTTGCAAAACTATACATTTCAGGCATACCAAAGTATAAGATATAAGCATTTTACATATTGAGAAAACTATGCTATAATGAGTACAGGACCAAAAGCGATCTGTACTCATTTTGTTTTGCGGGGTGATAGAATGAAAGTGACGAATACAAGCATTACCGACAAGGAGCTTGCCGAGGTCTTATCACAGGCGGGAATGGACGAGAATCAGATCAAGGCTTTTCTATCCGAATGCTGCGGCAAGGACTGCTGTGCCGAAAAGGTGCGTATCCTGCGGAATGCAAGGCGCACACTCCTTGATTCTATCCACAAGGAACAGGCATTGCTGGACAGGCTTGATTATGTTATCTGGTGTACCGAACACAAAGAAAGCGAGGGTTGAAAATGAAAAAGTTATTGTTATTAATCACAAGTATCGTGGGGCTGTGCTTTGTTTCCTGCGGGGCTGCTGACAGCAGTTCGGGCTCGTCTGCAAGCACATCCTCTGTATCATCATCTGCGGAGGTAACGCAAACCAAAAGCACCGATCCCGCTGAAAGCGAAAAAAGCGGGGACAGCTCCGAACAAACCGCAGATCAAAACAGTACGGCAACCGAAAAAGATACGCTTGTGATCTATTTTTCCCGTACGGGAAACACAGCGCAGATAGCGGAATACCTGGTCGAGCTGACCGGTGCCGACAGCTACGTGATCGAAGCTGCCGAACCCTATACAGACGATGATATCAAATATCAGGACGACAACTGCCGAGCCAACAAGGAACAGAACGACAAGTCTGTCCGCCCCGAAATTGCAGACCCGATTTCTTCTATCGGTAGCTATGATACGGTATTCCTCGGCTATCCGATATGGTGGGGGCAGGAGCCCCGCATCATTGACACCTTCCTTGAGAGCTATGACTTCTCGGAAAAAACGGTCATTCCCTTCTGCACCTCGGGCAGCAGCGACATTGCGACAAGCGAGAAGGATATCGCAGAACTTGTGACTATCGGGAATCAGCTCAAAGGCAGGCGGTTCACTGCAGGTGCATCAAAGGACGAGGTTAAGGAATGGGTCGATACGCTGCCGCTGAACAATGAAAAAGCCGAAGCGAAGCTGCTTATATCCGTGAACGGCAGGGAGCTTACCGCTTCTTTGGCAGACACCACAGCCGCAAAGGAGTTTGCTGAAAAGCTCAAAGACGAGCCTGTCACCGTTACGTTGAGTGAATACGGCGGTTTTGAAAAAGTCGGTGATCTTCCTTGGCCGCTCACTAAGTCCGATGAAGATACCGAAACAGAACCGGGCGACATAATGCTCTATCAGGGCGACAAGATGACGATATTCTATAACTCCAATTCGTGGAGCTATACAAAACTCGGGCATATCGAAAACACAACGCAGGAAGAAATAAAAACAGTATTGGGCGAGGGCGATGTGACTGTTACGCTCTCCCTGAAATAAAAAACGGAGGTAAGTATCATGTTAGGAAGTTTCAGCTACCACAACCCGACCAAGCTCTATTTCGGCGAGGACTCCCTCGGCAATCTTAAACCTGAGCTTGCAAACTACGGCGAGAACATTCTGTTTGTCTACGGCGGCGGTTCGATCAAGAAAAGCGGTCTGTATGACGAGATCATCGCTATCCTCAAAGACTGCGGCAAGAACGTTGCAGAGGTTTCGGGCGTAATGCCGAACCCCACATCCGACAAGCTGAACGAGGGCGTGGCGATCGCCCGTGAGCATAAGACAGATTTTATCCTTGCGGTTGGCGGCGGTTCTGTCTGCGACTACTCAAAGGCTCTGTCGGTTTCGATCAACTGCAGCGATGACCCCTGGGAGAAATACTATATCCGCTTTGAGGAGCCCGACTGCGAGATCATCCCTGTGGGCTGTGTGCTGACTATGGCAGGCACAGGCTCGGAGATGAACGGCGGCTCGGTCATCACAAACCACGAAGCCAAGCTCAAGATCGGTCACGTTTTCGGCGACGACGTAATGCCGAAATTCTCGATACTCAACCCGAGATACACAATGACGCTGCCGAAGTATCAGATGTGCGCGGGAATCTACGATATTTTCAACCACATCTGCGAGCAGTATTTCTCCGGCGAGGACGACAACACCTCAGACTATATCAGCGAGGGACTGATGCGTTCCCTCATCCATTCGAGCCGTATAGCCGTCAACGACCCGCAGGATTACGAAGCACGCTCCAACATCATGTGGACAGCGACATGGGCGTTGAATACTCTTGTATCCCGAGGAAAGTCCGAGGACTGGATGGTTCATATGCTGGGTCAGGCGGCGGGCGCATACACCGATGCGACTCACGGTATGACCCTTTCGGCGGTATCTCTGCCGTATTACCGTTATATCATGCCTTACGGCTTGAAGAAGTTCGCCCGTTTTGCAACGGAAGTCTGGGGCATCTCCGCAGATGACAAGACCGACGAACAGCTTGCAAATGAAGGTCTCGCCGCTCTGGAAAGCTGGATGAAGGAGATCGGGCTTGTGATGAACCTCAAAGATCTCGGCGCAACAGATGAAATGATCGAGGGCATCGCCGATGCGACGCTGATACTGAACGGCGGCTACAAAGTGCTTGACCGTGATGAGGTCGTGCAGATTTTGAAAGAGAGTATGTGAGACTATGAGCATCACGGTAAACATCTACTACTCCGGCGAAAACGGAAACGCCCGCAAATTCGCAGAGAAAATGATACAAAGCGGTACGGTGGATAAGATACGGAACGAGCAAGGCAATCTCCGCTATGACTATTTTCAGCCGTTTGACGATCACGAAACGGTACTGCTGATTGACCAATGGACAAGTCAGGACGCAATTGATGTCCACCACGCTTCTCCCATGATGCAAACGATAGCAGAGCTTCGGGAGAAGTACGGTCTGAAAATGAAAGTGGAACGGTATATCTCCGATGAGGACGGTATTCCCGATAAGGATAAAGAATTTATTGTTAAATAGAAACGGAGGAACTTGCATGAAAGTATTGATAATTAACGGCAGTCCCCACGCTAAAGGCAATACTGCGATAGCTGTAAACGAGCTTGTAAAGACCTATGAAGCGCAGGGCATAGAAACTGAAGTCTGTCATATCGGCAACAAGGATATTCGCGGCTGTATCGCTTGCCACAAATGTGCAGAGCTTGGGCATTGTGTATTCAATGATGCGGTCAATGAGCTTGCACCGAAATTTGAAGAAGCTGACGGACTTGTGGTAGCTTCACCAGTATATTTTGCTTCAGCAAACGCAACGCTCATCGCCTGCCTTGACAGACTGTTTTTCAGCACCCGCTTCGATAAGACCATGAAGGTCGGAGCAAGTGTTGTTGTCGCAAGGCGCGGTGGCTGTTCAGCAACATTCGACGAGCTGAATAAGTATTTCACCATAAGCAATATGCCAATAGCTTCGAGCCAATACTGGAACAGTATTCACGGGCGTGAGATCGGTGAAGCCGAAAAGGACGCAGAGGGCTTGCAGACTATGAGAACACTTGCAAAGAATATGAGCTTTCTGATGAAGTCTATCGCTCTCGGAAAGGAAAAATACGGACTGCCTGAGAAAGAGCCATGGCAGCCTACACATTTTATCAGAGAAGATCTTTGAACAAGGAGTAAATAAAGAAACTGAATACGAATTTCTAAAACAGGAGGAATTTATGAAAGCACTTATCATTTATTTCAGCAGAGCTGATGAAAACTACGCAGTCGGTTATATCAACAAGGGCAATACCGAGATAGTGGCGGAGTTCGTGCAGGAGCTGACGGGTGCTGATATGTTCAAGGTCGAGCCTGACGTTCCGTATGCGGCAGACTACAAGACCTGCATCGAGGAAGCAAAACAGCGTATAGGGAATGCACCGATCAAGGAAAAGCTGACCGACATTTCTGCATACGATACTGTCTATATTATGAGTCCTATCTATTGGGGTACTTATGCTCCCGAAGTCGAAACAGCCCTGACAGGGCTTGATTTCAGCGGAAAGACCGTCAAGGTGATAAGCACACACGAAGGCTCGGGCCTTGGGCGTATGGTGTCGGATGTGAAAAAAATATGCAAGGGTGCAGAAGTTGACGGCAAGGGACTTGCAATCGTTGGTTCAAAAGCAAAAGCTTCAAAGAATATCGTAGCAGAATGGCTGTAAGGGGGACGCAATATGGCTGATAAGATCATACAGACCGCAGGCAGAAATGCCCTCGGTAAGCTTGCTCTGAATCTCGCCCATATATTGCTTTGCAGCTGTCCCGGCCTTTCTTATAGCTTTTCGGACACAAAAAAGCGCCCGCACATCTGCACGGGCGCTTTAAGCAATACCTAAAGGAAACTCTGTTATGACTTCGTAAAGTGCCTGTCCTGTATGTGATACTCCGACAGATCAACTGTGTTTGAAAACTTGGGCGATGAGCCCCGGCGGAATATCCAGTTTGTACACAGCGGCATATCAAGTATCCTGTGGAGCGGCTGGTTGCTTCGCTCCGAGATCATACGGGCAGTTTCAACATCGTTGCCGCCCATATAGACTATCGTGTCGCAGTTGTCAAGGATAGTGTGGCTGCTTTCACCGTATCCCTTGACGAGCTGTGATTCCGATTGCAGGATAAGTATTGCCGAAATGCCCCTTGAACGGATATTGGATATCATATTCTCAAATCCGTGTATCCGGCAGTTCGTGCCGAAATCATCCAGAATGAATCTTACCGGAACGGGCAGGCGGCTGTCCTCACATTCCTCGTCTGCGTGGTCGCAAAGCTCGTTCATAGCCTGACTGTAAAAGGTGTTCGCTATCGTGTCCTTGGAACGGTCTGTGTCGCTTATGCTTAAAAACACAGCGGTCTTTTCTTCGCCTATGCTTCTCAGATCAAGCTCACACTCACCCGAGGTCACAGCTCTCATTCCCAGCGAATCAAAGGAATATATCATCGACTGCAGAGTTATTATCACACACCCGAAGGTCCTCGGCGCTGTTGACTTGAATTTTTCATACTGGGAATATGCCCAGCTTTTATCGCCGGTGCGTGAGCGATAGCTGCGCAGATGTCCGGCAAAAATATCGTCTATCTCGCAGGTGCTGCCGTTTTCATATACGTTAGGGTCTATCCTTGCAAGGAGCTCTGCTATGCCGTGAAATGATCTGTCTATCTCGCTGCCTCCCTCCATGATATATCCTATCAGAGAGGATACAAGAAGCTCGGCAGCCTTCTCCCAGAAGGGGTCGTTGCTTGCTGTCCTGCCGTCAAAGCCGAGCAGAACTATCTGTGAAGCAAGCTTCATAGCGTCGTCGGTATTGCGGATATAGTTCAGCGGATTGTATTTGTCAGAGTATTCGGGGTGTATAAGATCAATGTGGACGACCTTGTAGCCGCAGCGCTTCATATGGTCGCCGTACTTTTTATACAGGCTGCCCTTAGGATCTGAAATGATGTAGCTGCCGCAGGCTGCGAGGATGTTCGGAATTACTACGCTTCGCGTTTTGCCTGCACCCGATGCGCCGAGTATAGCCATATTGTTGTTGAGCCTTGTGCTTATGCTGTCAAGATCAAAAAGCTCGCCGTTTGGCAGAATGCCGTACCCCATATTGTGTGCCTTTTTGATATTGTATCTTGTTGTTTCTCTTATCATAATATCACTCCTGTTCTGTTTAACTAAAGATGTTGTTTACCGATCGAAAAAGCCTCTTATACCGTCACAGATGCCGAACGATACCGCTTCCTCTGCTGTCATGTAGTTGTCGTATACCGTTGCTTCGTTGATCTTTTCCACAGTCTTGCCTGTGTGGCGTGACAGTATCCTGTTGAGGACCGACTTGGTTTCAAGTATATTCTGTGCTGTTTTTTCTATGGTAGTTGCCGAGCCGCCCAGGCCCCCTGAAATAAGCGGTTCGTGTATCATGACTTTGGAATGGGGAAGGATAAATCTCCTGCCCTTTTGCCCGCCGGCAAATATCACAGCCCCCATACTTGCCGCAAGCCCGGTACAGTACATCGTTATCCTGTACTGATATGACTGTATTATGTCATATATCACCAGTCCTGCCGACACCTCTCCGCCGGGGCTGTTTATTATTATCTCAACATCGCTCTGCCTGTCTGCCAGAACTGACATTGCCGCTATAAAGTCCATAGCCATCCGCTGGTCTATCTCACCCACAAGATAAAGCCTTGCCTTATCAAGCTGCTGTGTGACTATGTCCACATCACGGCTGCCCCTGCAGTCCTCGATAACTGTCTTTTTCGGGAGCATATTTACTGAATCGTATGTACTCATAATATCACCTGTCCTTTTCAATTTATATATGAAAGTGTTTCTAAGCACCTCCATACATTCTGACCGTTAGCCTTTGCCGGCAAGCGTTCCGGACCGACTTGCCTTTCGATGATGTTATTCTATCACACTCTTGCTTTGCGGTAAATACAATTTCGGAATACGGGAAATATTCCGAAAACCGACATTTTCATGATCTGTATTTGACACAAAGAAAAACACCCGGATCTGGCGTAAAACCAGACCCGGGTGATTGTTGTTATTCTAATCGTCACTTTTGGATATATCCGGAAGACCGGGATCCGTATGATCGTATTTACCCTCTGCAGTTTCCTGCATAAGCTTATAAATACTGTCATCCTCCTGAAAAACGAAGACATAAGACGCATACAGCATCCATATATGCCATTCATAGGGGGACATTGTCAGTCTGTGATCAATATCGTCTATGATGACATCAGTCAGGTCATCGGGCGAAGCATAATGTGTTCTGTCGAAGTTGATAAGGTCGTGGATCACAGCACTTATCCCGCTTATGATCTGAGCGCAGTTATCGGAACAACATATACTCCGTCATCGCGCCGGTATGCAGCATTTGACAGGCCGCACACAACACCCAATAGCTTAGGAGGACGACCGTTGTCGGCTTCAATGCTCCGGCTTATCTCAATAAGATTCTTCGCCGCCTCGTCGATCTGATTTGCTCCGAGCTTGATCTCAAAGGCATACCAGTGTCCGTTCGGCGCTTCAAGCACAGTGTCGATCTTCTTGTTTTTGTAATCCTGATAGTGGAAGATCTCCAGCCCGTTTGCCTCGGCATAAATCCGAAGGTCGCGTTCACATAGAGCTTCAAACATAAATTCGGCAGTCTCAAGATCACCTATAAGTCTTTCGGCATTTGCACCGAGCAACGCACAGGCAAGGGAGGGATCAACAAAATGGCGTTTTTCCGATTGCTTTAATCTTACCGACGATCGTATCTTAGATGCAAAGGGCGGCAGGTTATCTGTCAGGAACAGCCTCTTGAAAATATCGAGATATTCTGTTACGGTATCGATATTTATATCGTCATCGTCGATCTCTTTGATGTCTTTTTTTAGTGTCTTATTTGTTACTGTCGTGCTCTCGTTGCGGGCAAGTGAGCGCAGCAGCAAACGCAGCTTTCTGCTGTCACGCTTGATGCCGTCAAGCCTGAAAATATCGTCATCAACAACAGCATCTATATACTGCGTCGGGAGCAGATGAGCCTGCGAATCAGGAGTATCAAGATTTCCGGGCCATCCCCCGCGGACTATGAGCTGCATCAGTTTCCTAAGATCTGCGTCTCCGGTCATATGCGGCGTGAAACTGCCTTCCATCATATCTTTCAGCGAGACCAACCCTGAAGAGTCCTTTGACTCGTAAAGCGACATCGGTCTCATCCGCAGTCTTGCTATTCTTCCAGCAGCGGCGACATTTCAACTCGCCTTGAAACAGATATCGAGGAGATGTCATTGGTATCCGTGTTGTCTGCCGAAGCGGCAATTGCGGATGCCGTTGTCATCATCATTACGCCTGCGATGATCCCTGTCAGTGTCTTCTTTACCTTGTTTGTGTTTTTCATATTGATTACTCCTTTTCGTTTTTGATTTTATTTGGGTTGTTTCCCTTGCTGTGCCTATATAATACCACGCAAATGCGCCCTTTTCAATCAGCAATACAAGGCGGCTTTGTTGAGTAAACAACATGAGTGCAACAAAACGCCGCTTATGCAACGTGGCGACGCATAATTGTTGCAGATTGTTTATTTAGTGGCTTTTGGCACACCAAAAAGCGCCCGCACTATTGCACGGACGCTTTACTCGATCATATTGATTTTCATTTAATTCTCCTTGTTTATCCGAAGATCGTCGTGAGGATACCTCCCACGATCATTGAAGTTGTGCTAACGCCGAGCATTACCAGACAAAATGTGATCATATTGATTCTCCTTTCATTTAAATTTGGTTATTGCGAGTGTTTTCTTTGTTATGGCTTTATTTTTTATCTCAGATGATCGAATCGAGCCATGCTGCGAATCCGACTAATGCGACGCAAGCTCCTATAAATGTAAACATATTTTTCACTTCCTTCTGTATAGTCATTTTTATAGCTCACTATACTTATATCAGATAAAAAAATAAAAAAGAAATATATAGTAGAAAAATTTTCTGATATAAGTATTATGAGGGAGTTGTGTCAATCCCCAAAAAAAATAATGGAGATGGTATTATGTACGATTATTATGATGATATGGACAAATCGCCTGAGGAAACCGATGAAGCGTACAAAGTAGAACATACAAAACTTCTTAGTTGTTTTGATGAACATGGCGAACTTATCAGCAGCGGTGACGAGGAAAAAGACAGAGCAGTTCTGCACAAAATGAGATATTTGAAAAGACATAATGATTATGATGGTTGAATTTAGGCAACAAAAAAGCTGCGGTCTATACAGATCGCAGCTAAGTATTTCTATAGTTAAAAAACTTGCAGCAAAAAGGTAATACGACTTTTGTTCAATGCAAAGAGTGTATGTTCGCTTGATAGGCCGCATTTCGTGGCAAGATTCGTGGCAAGTTAACGTCAAAAAGAGGTGTATTTTGTTGATATATTGTTGATTTTGTTGACTTATATCAAACCCAAAAAACAAAGAAAAACGCGCATCTACGTTATTTGGCGTAAATGCGCGTTCTAATCATTGGCGCGGATTGAGAGATTTGAACTCTCGCGCCCCTTTCGAGACCTACTCCCTTAGCAGGGGAGCCCCTTCACCACTTGGGTAAATCCGCAAATGTTGGTAGTTGATCCTATTTAAATGGCGGACAGGGTGGGATTCGAACCCACGGTACGTTGCCGTATCACCGGTTTTCAAGACCGGCTCCTTAAACCACTCGGACACCTGTCCTCATCCGCTTTCCGGTGACTAAATTATTATACCACATCTCTGTGGATTTGTCAAGTACTTTTTGAAGGATTTCACGAACACTGCCTGCCCCTCAGCCGGGAACCGCGCAGCTGCGGCTGAAACGCCCTGCTCAGTATACCTGTATTATATCTGCCGTGACGGGGCAAAAGATATTTGCCGCAGCAGGCGTTTCTGCTGCGGCAGCCGTTTTCATATCTTCTCCCAATGGGTCTGCTGCTCCTGCCTGTTGACCAGCTTTATATCTCCGAGGGGGATGTTTTTGAATAAATCCATTATGTTGAGGGCAAGGTCACGGTAGCAGCCGGTGGCCGAACTGCTGTCTATCTGAAAGATCATCGCAAGGTCGTGTATCGCGGTGTTTTCAAGGATCAGCTGTTCGGCAAGCCTGTTGCCGTCGATGGTGCTGTAACGGTAATAGTCAAAGTCGGGTATCGGGTCGTCGCCTTTTTTATTATCCTTGTGCTGCTTGATCCTCGTTCTGAGATTCAGGGCTTTGCCCACATACAGATGATTTTTCACGGAATCAAAGAGCATATATATCCCGGCTTCCTCGGTGATCTCATTTATCGGATTTGATGCGACATCCATCCAGCCTGTTACGCCGTTTTCTCTGTCATAATAGTTTATGGGCTTATCTCCTGACGGGGTACTGCTTTTCTGTTTGAGGGCGACGTGGGTGCCTCTGAGATACTTTGTCATGATCTCCGCCGGGGGTACTGCGAGGTCAAGCCCGGTAAGTATCAGCTTTCTATTTATCGCACCTGTGCTGTCCCGGTCATCAATGATATTCAGAGTGAAAGCGTCATATTCCTTCGGCCTGACATTCTGTTCAAGGCAAAGATATGAATTCAGGAACAGCTTACGGAACGCCTTTTTCAGCAGTACCGGGATCTCCAGATTCAGATAGCACAGTTCAACGGATATCCCGGCTTTGTTGAGCGCGTTGATATGATCTTCATCGGTGGCATAGTCCCAGTATTGTTTCCTGATGGTCTCACAGATATCAAAATACTTACCTGACAGCTCTTTAAAACTCTCCCCCGAGGTACTATTGAAGGAATAGAAATTCGCTATGTCCTTTCTGCTCCAGTCGCGGGGCTTGTTAGCACTTACTTTAATGCTGAAACCGAAGGAGTTGATATCCTCGAGGATCATCTTAACGTTCTCGTCTTTACAGCTGTCGATAAGATCCTGATCGACGCAGAAATCGAAGACTCTGCCGCTTTCAGCTCCCAGGGGAACGGTCATACCTGCGGGGAGTTTGAGTTTGCCGCTGTTGAGAAAAGTAGCATAAGTCCTGGTCTCATAGCCTTCACGATCGGACCTGGCATTGGTCGGTCTCAGCTCAACTTTGAAATCTCTTTCCACAGCTTGCATCTCCTTTATTTTTCGGTATACCATTTTTTGAGCACCTGCTCCGCCTGCTTGCCGTAAACGGTGAAATCCCGGTTTTCGTGAGCCTTTTCTATGGGCGGGAGCTTGGCCTTCCAGTCCCACCAGAAGTAGCCGCAGAACCAGGGCTCGTCCCAGCTGGCCTCCATAGCGCTCTGGTAGAAATCCGCCTGCTCCTGCTCGTCGGAGGGCTGCTCGGGGCGGTCATGGAAGTCCCAGGGGTACTGGGTGCAGCCGTGCTCGCTGCGCACACCTATCTCTGCGAACATTACCGGCTTGCCGTATCTTTCGTGACAGGCGCGGACACGCTCCATATGCTTTGCCCACATGGAGCGCATGGTGTCAAGGCTGTTGCCGCCGGGTACAGATACCGGATAGTAGGCCGAAATGCCGATGATATCCACCGCACCCAGCCAGTCGAAACGGAACTCGTCGCCGTGGTTGATGTTGTGCATCACGGTGCCGTGGTAGACCTTGCGAACCTCTGATATCACAGCGATGCATCGGTCGGAGTTCTTGTCCATGCCTGCCATTTCACAGCCGGTGCAGAGCATCTCGCATCCCAGCTTTTCGGCAAGTCTGGCGTAGTGCAGCATGAATCGCGTGTAGCTCTCGAACCACCGGTCGAGATAGAAGGGGTTCTCGTGAGGGAAGTCGATACGCGCTCTCCATGAGCGGTCAAGGCAGTCCACCATAGGCTTGAGGCAGACCTTGAGACCCAGGCTGTGAGCCTTGTTCACAGCGAAACTCACGTCCTCGTCGGTCTGCGTCCTGCCGAACATGGAAAAGACGTTGAGGGAATAAAAGCTCTCCTGAAAGCAGTTCACGGGTATGCAGATCCAGTCAAGTCCCAGGGAGGCGAGCCTCTCCATAGAGCGCTGTGCCTCCTCGGTCTGAAATGTTCCGCTGCCCGAGAAGAAGCCCCAGGTGTAGCCCTTGCAAAAAGTTTTCTTCATATCATATCTCCGTTATTATTATTTCCGGCAGCCGGTCACAGGCTGCTCCGGTAGGTCTGTATCAGAAACCCCGCCTCGCACTCAAAGGGTGCGCAGCCGTTTAGCCGCGCCGCTGCCTCGGGGGAGGTCTTGTAGTAGTAGGGGGTCATGGCAAAGAGGTCTGCGGCCTGCTTGTCCGAGGTGACAGGGAAGGTGTATTTAAGCCGCTGCTCCCCGGCAAGGGTGAAGCTGCGCAGGCTGTACCGGTTGGGCTTGTTCTCGTAGGGCTGGTCGTAGAGAATAGCTTTTAGTGCAAAGAGATGCCGTTCGGTAGGGGAGACCACCATGAGCGTGCCGCCCTTTTTCAGCACCCGGGCGTATTCGTCGTTTGTCACCGGTGCGAACACCGAGAGTATCACGTCGGCGCTGTGCTCCCGGAAGGGCAGCGAAAAGGACGACGCTGCCGCCGCCCTAAGATTTGTGCAGCCTGCCGCACGCCCCCTGACGGCTGTGTGGGCGGCACCGTTTTTGGATATCTCGATGCCGAAGACCTGAGCCCGGGGCAGGGAAGCGGCAAGCCTCACGGTATAGTACCCCTCGCCGCAGCCGCTGTCTATTATCACCGGCTCGCGGATGTTTCCCGCCGCCTCACCGATGACCTGACAGAGCTTATCCGCCAGGGGCTTGTATGCATCGGTGTCGAGAAAATCCGTCCGTGAGCGGAGCATCTGCCGGTCGTCACCGGCTTTGGAGGGGTCGCGGCCCTTGGTGGTCAGCAGATTCACATAGCCCTTGGCGGACATATCGAAGCAGTGGCGGTTCTGACATCTGTACGAATTATCGGACAGTTTCAGACGCTTTTTACATATCGGACAAATATACATCTAACTCTCTTTATCCTCCCTGCGCCGGCAGAACAGGGCTGCAAAGGGCAGCCACAGCAAACAGAACACCGCTGATACGATGACCTCGGCGGTCACGCTTTTGACCACCAGCTCCAGCAGCAGGACGATGCCTGCATTCACCGCCGTCCAGATCAGCACCGAGATCAGCAGCCTTTTGATATCAGGAACCGTTGTCATCACCGCCGATCTTTTCATTGTGCCGGTCATGCTCCAAAGCGAGCGCCAGCTGCTGCTCGGCGGTCTTGTCGTCGGGCATGATTATAAAGCTGACGGCCTGCTTGTGGTTTTGGATGTTCACCTTTTTATGTACGCCGCCGGCCTCGCCGTCAAGGGTCCAGGCCATGTTTTCCTCGAAGATCATTTCAAGCTTCGAGGTGCGGAAGGTGACGAAATTCTTCTCCGAGAGCTTGTTTATGGCAGCCTCCCTCAGCAGGCTCTGAAATGCCAGTGGCCCCGAGGGGGTCTTGACGAGAGTTACCTCGAAAAGCCCGTCGTCGAAGCACACACCGTCGGCGATGAGCCGTCTCATGCCGCCCACCGAGGTGGTGTTGGTTATCATGCCGAGGATGAAGCTGCCCTCGACGGTGCCGTTGTCGTGAACGGCTTTGAGCTTGTGCCCGGTGTAGGTGGGAAGGCGCTTGATAGCCTCGCCCACATAGGCCATATGCCCGAAGACGTTCTTCCACTTCTGAGAGGTCTCGTAAGTAACGTCGGTGAACACGCCGAAGGCCGCCACATAAACGTAGTACTCGCCGTTGAACTCGCCCACGTCGTAATCGTAGGTAACGCCCCGGACGATAGCGCGGGCAGCTTTGAGCATATTCTTGGGGATGTCCATGCTGGATGCAAAGTCGTTGGTGGAGCCTGCGGGGATATAGCCCAGGGGGATTTTTGTACCCATGGTCATCATGGCCTTGACCGCCTCGCTGAGAGTGCCGTCGCCGCCGGACACCACGATAAGATCGTAGCGGTTGCCGTCGGTGGCGATCTTGTTCATGCCGTCGAGCCTGGCCTGTGTCGGATAGGCTGTGACCTCATAGCCTCCGCGGGTGAAGATGTTGATTATGTCGCAGAGATGAGTCTTTATCAGTCCCTTGCCCGAATGGGGATTAAAGACGAACAGCAGTTTTTTCATTTTGTTTCATTTCTCCTTTTTACGTCATTTGCCGGCATAAGCCGACATTGACCCACTATAACCCATTATACCATAAACATTCGCTTTGTCAACAGCAAAACGAAAGAAAAAAGGGACTGATGCAAGCAGCACAAATTGAGAGCTGAGAATTGACAATGAAGGAGTCCGCTTTGCAGATGATTTTAAAAATACATCGCCGCAGGCGATACCGTTTTTATTCTTTATTCTTTCTTCTTTATTCTCTGTTCTTTCAGCAGGCGCTGCACATAGTAATGAAAAGACACTTCTGTCACAAACCTGACAGAAGTGCCTTGAATACTACTCCTTTACCGCGCCTGCGCTCAGGACTATCCGTTTCAGTTCACGTCGGTGATAAAGGGCGACACCGGCAGACCCTCGCTGTCGAAAAGCACCGGCATTTCCGGCGATGAGCTCCAGGCGTATCTGACCTGCTGAGGCTTGTCGGGGCAGGGGAGTATCAGGCCGCCTTCATGCTCTGACGGGTGAGCTGTGTGTATCTCTCCGGCGCAGACCGTCTCGAACTTCGCCCCCTCGCCGGAGAGCTTCACCGGCTCAGAGAAACGCAGTATGAGCTTGCCGTCCTCATACTCCGCAGAGGTGCAGCGTACCGGCTTGTAATTCTTTTTCTCGTAGATGAGGCGTTCCGCGCAGATACCCAGCCTGCGGCCTACCTCCCACTTGTTTATGGGGTGCAGGTCGTTGTCCTCGCCGAGGCCGAGGGTGACTGCCATAGCGGTCTGAGGCAGCTCGGTGCAGTCAAGCTGCGCCTGACGGAGCACCGCCCAGGAATCGTCGTTCATACCGAACTCCGGCAGCTGCGTGATGATGACAGGTATCTCATAACCGAAGCGCCTGCGCACCATTTTTATGTACTCCTCCAACAGCTCCCGGTAGCGCCCGGGGTTGCCGCAGTTGGACTCGCCCTGATAGATCACCAGCCCCTTGAACTTCTTTCTGTACACCGGTGCGGTGTCGGCGTTCATCGCCAGGAACATCCCCTGGAAGAAGGGCGGGGGATCCAGCTTCCCGCAGGTGTAGGACTTGGCGTAATGCCAGTTTTTCGTGAGGTCGATGAACCGGCTGCCGCACTTCACGCACCACCGTTTGCCCGGTGTGAAGCCTCCCTGTCCGCCGAAGACGTCCAGCTTCACCGCCAGCCTGTTGCGGCCTGTGCGCAGTATGCCGGACCCGATACTGTAATATCTGGGCGGGTACATATAGCCGGTCTCGCCCACGGAGGTGCCGTTGATGTATGCCTTGTCGCTGTCGGTGAGAGTGCCCAGCAGCAGCATGGCGTTGTCGGTGTCATACCCCTCGGGGACGTCGAACTCCGTCCACAGCCACAGCCGCCCGCAGAAGTTCTCTATCCGCCAGGGCAGGTCAAAGCTCTCCCCCTCGGGGCAGTCTCCCGCGATGACGCGGCTGCCGATGCTGTCGCCTGCTTCGAGGGCGGCGTAGTATTTTTCGCAGCGCTCGGCGGCTTCGTCGTTGGTCTTCTGCATCCAGCCGGGGACAGTCACCGTGTCGAGAAACTCATCATACCCGCCCAGCTTCCGGAGCATCCCGGCTGACATGAAGCCCTCTATGGGCGCGCCTCCCGCAGAGGTGTTGACCAGCCCGATGGGTATGCCGTATCTGTCGAACAGCTCCTTTGCGAAGAAGTACCCTGCCGCACTCATGCCGGCGGCTTGGGGGCTGTCTGCGCTAAACCATGAGCCGCTGTCCCAGTGATCGAATTCTGTGTCGGGATCGAAGCAGCAGACTATCTCAGTTCTGAACTCCCGGATGTAGGGACAGTCAGGAGTGCGCACCTCACCGGAGAAGGGCTTGCCGGGGTCAAAGGGGTCATATATGCGGCAGAGGGGCAGCTCCATATTCGACTGCCCGGTGATGTTGAAAACGTCCCCGAACAGCACGTCTTTCAGCGTCACGCCTGTGCCTGTGAACTCTATCTCATAGGCTTCAAGCCCTCCGGACACAGGGGGCAGCATAACGCAGAAACGCCCCTTGTCATCGGCAGCCGCCGACGCGGTAAGCACCTCGTCGCCGTTTTTCAGCAGCCGCACCTTGACCTCCGCTCCTGGCTCTGTTGTGCCGGTCAGGGGGTTCTCTGTGTCGCGCTGAAGTATCATTCCCTGCGCGATATCGGCATCGGTTTTCAGTATCATTTTACTTACCTCTTTTCTCTGTCAGTGCGTCAAGCTCCTTCAGCAGCCGCGCCTTCATGTCGGCAAGCTCACTCTCTGTGGGGCGGCAGTCGTCGGAGTACATCTTCTCCATAGGGTACCACCAGACAGGCCCCTTGCCGTGGCTGCCGTAGTTCTCGATGTCGCCGGTGCGGCGGGGGTAGAGGTGCCAGTGCAGATGGGCGTCCCCCATGCCGAGAAGCTCATAGTTCATCTTCTCCGCGCCGAAGGCGTTATTCGCCGCCTCCGCCACAAGAGTCATCTCCTCCATGAACTTCGCTCTCTCGTCGGCATCCAGGTGAAACAGCTCTGTTATCTTTCCGTGGTGCTTGTAGAGAAACAGGGTGTAGCCGTAAAAATGCTGATTGTCCCCGATGACTGCATAGCCGGTATCAAGCTCCTTGACGAAGTAGGGATTCGCGCCCTTTTTTATCATTTCGATCCTGTCGCAGATAAGGCACATTTTATTTACCTCCCATAAGCCCGAGGGCATCCTCAAAGGGTATGCAGCGGGCGTATCTTTTGTTCCAGATGAACTCGTTGTAATAGCGGTAGGTCTGCTCCGCAGTCATGAAGCGGTTATCGAAAGTACTGTTTGTGTACTCGGGTATTATCATGGTAAAGCCGTGCTCGAAACCCGCCTTTACGGTGGCGTCGATGCAGTACTCGGTTTGCAGACCCACCAGCATAACAGTGTCCTCGTTTTTCGCTTTTAAGTATTCGGTGAGGCCGGTGTCCCGGAAGGAGCTGTTCACCCGCTTGTCGAATATCCTCTCTCCCGGGGCAGGGGAGAAGCCCTCGTATATCTCGAAACCCTCTTTGCCCTTAGTGAGCTCAGCTCCGGGACCGTCTTCGTGCCTGACGAAGATGACCTCGATATTGTTTTTGCGGGCGGTGGATATCAGCTCCTTGATTCGGCTGACTAACAGCTCAAAGCAGCAGAGCCGCTCGTCGGTGATAGCCTTCTGTGTGTCAACTATCAGCAGTACCATGTGCAGACCTCCCGGTGTTCAGTATATCTTTCTGCCCTTCTCGTCCTCGATGCCGGAGAGACGGCGGAAGAAAGTGTTTATCACATCGCGCCATTCCCTTGCGGAGCGAAGCTGCTCCCGGAAACGCTTTTTGCCGTTGTCGAATACCCGTCTGTCGATGCTGCCCTCCAGCTTGTCCCAGAGGCGGGCGAATTCCTCCGCCTGTTCGCAGCCCTCGAAATGGCTGTCGTAGATGTGCTGTATCACGGTCTTGCCGCTGTGCAGCACATGGGTATAGGGTACCCGGCAGAAGAACAGCAGCAGCTCGTCGGGGCAGGTCTCCGGCGACGAATACATATCGCACAGCGGCGGGTAGTACTGCGCCGCATAGCCGGTGCCGTCCATACTCCTGTCTATGCCTACGGCGTCACGGTCGGCGCGGTTGTAGGTGCCCCAGCGGTCAAATTCGTAGCCCCAGGGGTCGGGGCCGTAGTGGTGGTTTGGCTTGCAGAGCCAGCCGAGACCCAAAGGTGCGGTGTAGTCCTCGTAAGCCTTGTGGGAGCCCAGCAGTATATACAGCAGCGTCTCCCGGACAAGCTCGTTATGTCCGAAGGTGAGGCTTATCCACTCGTCGAGGATATCCTCGGCGGCAAGGGTCGGCTCGAAGCACAGTCTTCCGAAACCGTAGAGGTTTGCCGCTGCAAGCTCGGAGCCTGTCCAGCAGAAATCGTCGCCGGTGTTGGCGACTGCGGCGGCACCGCTTATGGTGCCGAGGACTGTATCGTTTTGAGAGCCGTTATAGGTGCGGTGGGCGAGTATCTGTTTTATCATTGGCAGCAGACAGCAGACGTGGAGCTGCTGGCCGGTATACTCCTGGGCAAGCTGGAATTCCGCTGCCACGGCAGTATGCTTCATGGCGCCGAACAGCGGGTGAACAGGCTCCCTGACCTGGAAGTCCATGGGGCCGTTTTTGACTTGCAGTATTACGTTGCCGTCGAAGTGTCCGTCGAGAGGGGCGAAGGTCCTGTACCCTGCGCAGGCGCGGTCGGTGCGGGTGTCACGCCAGTCCTGGGAGCAGTTGTAGACGAAGGCTCTCCATATGACTTTGCCGCCGAAGGGCTTGAGCGCCCGGGCAAGCATATTTGCGCCGTCGGCGTGGTCGCGTCCGTAGGCATAAGGCCCCGGCTGACCCTCGCTGTCGGCCTTGACGAGAAATCCACCCAGGGCAGGCGCCGACGAGTAGAGCTCTCTTGCCTTGCTCTGCCACCAGTAGGATACGTTTATATCAAGGGGGTCGGCGGTGCGCATCTTACCCAGGGACATGGGCGCGGAGAAATCCACGCAGATATACAGCGCGATGCCCCAGCGTTTCAGCAGCGCCGAGAGCTTACCCAGGTCCCGGAGATTGTCTTCGGTGATGAGCTTGATCGCTTCTCCCCGGACGTTGACGTTATTGATAGCGCAGGCGTTTATGCCCACGGATGCCAGGAGCCTTGCGTACATCTCGGTGCGCTCGTTCACGATAAGATGACCGTTCTCGAAGAAGAACGAGCTGCCGGAATACCCCCGCTCGATGGTGCCGTCGGCGTTGTCCCAGTGATCCAGCATACGCAGGGGCAGGGCAGGGCGGAGGCGGCGGCTTATCCTGACGAAACCTCCTGCGGCTCTTATGGCTGCCAGGTATGCGAATACTCCGTAGAGCAGTCCGGCCTCGCTGCCGCCGAGGATAGATGCGCCGCGTTCATCGGCGCTGACGGTATACTCCTCCTCCGAGAGAAAGTCGGCGATATCCAGCTCGAATATCATGGAGGCGCTGTCCGCCCCGAAGGTGAGCTCCGCCGCAGGGAGCATAGCGGAGAGGGCGGTTATAAGCTCGGACACAGCCGCACACTGTCTGTCCACCCGGGAGGTACAGCGTATGGCGGCTCTGCCGGTGAATCTTGTATCAAGAGGCTCATACCCGAGCCACAGAGGGGAAAAGGCTGTGTTCATTTTCATGCCTCCTCATAGGGATACAATAATTATACTGTCGGCGCGTGCTGCTAACTAACCAAAAACTGCGGTAGGTGCGCCATTTCTTGCCGTAGCGCGGGATATGCTTGAATTGTTCACAAAGCTGTGTTAGAATGTGAAAGACGACCGGAAACTTCGAGGTGATATTTATGCCTGTTATGCTGCTGGTGGTAGTGTGCTACACGATGTGCGCCCTCAACGACAAGTACGCCGTGAGCCGTGCGCATTTTGACCGCAGCGAGCTGATGTTCCTGATGGCGTCGGGGACGGTGTTCTTTTTAGCCTTTACGCTGCCCTTCTCCGAGCTGTCATTTGAATGGTCCTGGAAGATACTGATACCCATATCGCTGATAACGCTCTGCAAGTACACCGAGTTCGCGGTACTGCCTGCCATACTATCCAACATGACGCCTTTCCAGCTGAAATCCTGGGTGGGGCTCACGCTGTTCATGTCCTACTTTACCGATGTCATATTCTACGACACGGCGCTGTCGGTGCCGGGGCTGGGATTTGTGATACTGACCTTTGCAGGGCTGGCGCTCACCGCCCGTGCAGGCCGTGTGAGCACCGACTACCGGAAAATCTGGATCCTGCTGCTGCTGTACATCTCGGCCAAGTTCGGATACGGACTTATTATGCGCTCCACCAAGGAGATCTTCCCCAACACCCTGACCCTATACGCGGCGCTGGTGATCCTGGCGCTGATCTCGCTGCCGAGGATAAGCTTCAAAAAGATGCTGGCAAAGCCAGAGGGCAAAAAGGGCGTGCTGATCGTGATGCTCGCCAAGCTGCCCAATACTGCCGGGCTGCTGGGGGAGAATTACACTGCGGCGCGGAGTTTGTCAAACTACTCTTTTATCCAGCCGCTTATCCTGATCTCGCTGTTTGTGTCGGCGGTCATTGACCGCCGGAACCGTCCCACCCGCCTTGCTGTTATCGGCGGGCTTGTGACTGTGGCAGGGATAGTGGGGTTCCAGCTGGCAAAATGAGATGAGTGCGCGAGACACCCACCAAAAAACTCAAACGATAATGCTCTTTCTCACCTCATCCAGAGTGTCGATAAAGAGCTTTTCTGTCTGCGAGAGCCGGTAGTTGCTCTGATAGATGAGCAGGTCGCGGTTGCGCTTGATGAGATCGGCACAGGGCTTCTGTACCAAGTTGTACCGCCTGAGCACCTCCCGGGGCAGAGGCGATACCCACATGAAGGAGTTGGGAACGGTGCTGAGGATGTCGAACTGGCTGCCGCGCTCGTAAACGAAGATGTGCCTGCGGCTGATGCCCAGCTGCGCGTCCCGGCGCAGGAAAGTCTGTGAGATGTTGGGCACCACGTTGTCTCCGTGGAGTATCTCGATGTAGTCGTCCAGGACGCTGCTGCGTATCTCAACGGCCCGGGAAAGCGGGCTCTTGGCGCTCATCAGCAGCACATAGTCGTAGGTCCAGACCTCGCGGGCTTTAAGATTCTTTTCTTCGATCGCCGCAAGGAAAAATGCCTCGTAGTTTATGGGATAGCGGATTATGCCTAAGTTGTATTCGCAGTCCGCCACCAGGTCTATCGCCGACATGGAGTTGGTCTCCTTGACCTTCACGTTCATCCGCTCCACTGCGTCCACTTCGTTCAAAAACAGCGTGAAGGCGTGGGAGATGTAGCTCGCTCTCGGCAAAAGCAGAGAGAATTCCAGGCTCGTCCGGTCGTCCTCCCGGGAGAGCTGCTCGATCTTGTCCACCTGCGCCAGTATCGCCTTGGCGTGGAGCAGGAATTCCTTGCCCTTCTCGGTGGGGATGACCCCCTTGGCGGAGCGCCTGAATATGGGCACCCCGAATTCCTTTTCCAGCTCCTTGATAGCCTTTGAAAGGTTCGGCTGACCCATGTAGAGCGCCGCCGCCGCCTTGGTTATGGAGCCGTGTCTCTCGACCTCCACCATGTATCTGAGATGCGTAAGGTTCATATTTACCTCCATGTGCAATAGTATATATCTAACATTGTAATTATAGCATATCCCACCCTCTAAGTCAAGCGGCATATGCCCCTTCGGGCGGCGAAGTTTTCTGTCCAAAAGTCACCTTTCCGGCGTGGTCCGCGATATTTTTGCCGTCAGGGCAGGTCATCCTCTGCGGATTAAGGGTATTTTGTATATAAGCGGGAAATGATATTTGTACAATGCGACGAAAATATTTCGAGTGGACGAAAATTGTCTTTCGGTGCTTGACATTTACAGGAAAAGAATTTATAATATATATGATGTTAATGCAGACGATCATGTTTCTTTAACATCCGTTTTGTTGTCTCCTTTCTTTTGTTCTACACATAGCTTTTTTCATTTTGCTTTCGCAGGACACCGTTTGTCCTGCTTATTTTTTTGCCTGAAAAACTAAGCACAGCCCACACAGCGCGGGCTCGATAAAGCAGTTTTGCTTTTGACGCTTTTGTCAAGAAGATGACAGAAGCGCTTTTTCTTTGCTTTGCAGGCGTATGCTAAAAAAATCCCTTTTTTGATGTGTATTGCTCTCTTGGTTTCTGTATGCCCTCGCCGCCTGTCGTGTGAACGAGCCTTGTTCCAAGGCTCGGGGATGTGCGGAAAATGCATCTCCCCCGCTGACGCGGGGGAGAGCATTTTCCGCCGGATATCTGTCAGCAGTACACAACCAAATTGGGATATAATAAAAAAGAATAAAGAATAACGGAGAAGTCGCCTTCGGCGATGATCAGTAATTTGTTCGCTAAGCGGACACCGTTATTTTTCTTTATTCTTTCTTCTTTATTATTTATTCTATTAGCGGCGGCACGCTCAAGGCAAAATATCAAACGCAGCTTTTTCGCCGCCGCGCTGTCGCTATACCATGTGTATGTCGAATATCAGCATAGCGATGTTGAAGAATACCAGCGTCGTGCAGGTGTCCACGATAGTCGAGATCAGCGGCGCCGCCATGAGGGCGGGGTCGAGATGCAGGCGCTTTGCCAGCATCGGCAGCATACATCCGATGAGCTTGGATATGATGACAGTGGAGACTATGGCAAGGCTCACCGTTATCGCCAGCTTCAGCGGGTCGTCGATCTCGTTGGGCGAGATGTAGGCGTAGGTGATGTAGATCCTGATGCCGTTGACCAGCGCCAGTATCACGCTGACTATCAGGGCTATCCTGAATTCTTTGAATACCACCTTGAAGAAATCCCGCAGCCGTATCTCCCCCAGGGACATACCGCGGATTATCATGGTGGAGGTCTGGCTGCCGCAGTTACCGCCGGTGCCTGTGAGCATCGGGATGAAGGATACCAGCAGCGGCACCGCAGCAAAGGCCGCTTCGTACTTTGTGATTATCGTACCCGTGAGGGTCGCCGAGAGCATCAGCACCAGCAGCCACGCGATACGGTTCCGGGCGTGCCTGACTACCGAGGTCTTGAAATAGCTGTCCTCGATGGGCTGCATACCTGCCATGTGGGAGAAGTCCTCTGTGTTCTCCTCCTGCATTACGTCCATAGCGTCATCGAAGGTGACGATACCTACGATGCGGTTCTCCTTGTCCACCACAGGCAGCGCAAGGAAGTCGTATTTCTCGAACTGCTTTGCAACAAGCTCCTTGTCTTCGAGGGTGTCCACCGTGATGACGTTGGTCTCCATGATGTCCTCGATGCGGTCGTCGTCGTCGCTGGTGAGTAATTCGAGCACCGAAAGCACTCCGATCAGCCGCCTGCTCTCAGTGACGTAAAGGGTGTAAACAGTCTCCTTAACAAAGCCCACGTGGCGTATCTTTTCAAGCGCCTCCCTGACCGTCATCTCCTTGTCGAGGTAGACGTACTCGGTGGTCATTATGGAACCCGCGGAATCCTTCGGGTATTTGAGTATCTGGTTTATCTGCCGCCGGGTCTCGGTGTCGGCAGTTTTGAGGATACGCGAGACAACATTCGCAGGCATCTCCTCGATCATGTCAACGGTGTCGTCGATGAACAGGTCGTCGATGACCTCCTCCAGCTCCTTATCGGTGAAGGCGTTGATCAGCAGCTCCTGCATATCCGGCTCCATGTAGGCGAATACGTCGGCAGCGGCGTCCTTTGGCAGCAGCCTGAACAGCACCGGCAGATCCCGCTTGTCGATCTCGTCGTTGTCGTGGAAGTGACCGAACAGATCGGCGATATCCGCCTCGTTCATGTTCTCGAATATCTCTTTTATCACCTTGAAATTGCGCTTTTCAAGGAGCTTTTTTATTGTGTCGTAAAGCAATACGGTTCCCTCCTGCGCCTCGCGGTGAGGCAGTTATTGCGTGCAAGAGGACACAATGCCCTGACAGGTCAGGCGGCGCGATACAAGCGCACGCACCGGCACGATCGGGGCTTGCAGCCTCTGTTTGTACTTCCGTCGTCCACCTGTATCAACTCCTTTGCATAAAAATCCGTACTCTATTATTATACCTCTATTTACTATTAATGTCAAGAAAAACTGTGACGGATTTGCCGAGGCTGTTTTGCATCACTAAAACGCCTCCCGCCTTGACACCCCGGGGCAGGGAAGAACACAAATTCTTTACACCGCCTCATCAGGGTCAAGCCGGGAGCAATTATCGACATCCGTCAGCCTCTGATATTTGTCGTTCGTCATATGACTTTTTCTCTCGGTGTGTAAAAAAACACCCTCGTCCGGGCCTGAAAAGGGGGGCGGGGAGGCATCAATATATTGTGTGTCAAGGCGGAACGTTTACGCCCGGGGCATATGTCAGCAAAAAGGGCTTTTGTGCATAATCACGAAAAGGGACCCGGCTTTTCGACAAATTATCCCGCAGATCAGACCTGCAACTGTGAAGAATTTTTCCCTGAAATTTTTCATCTTCCCTAAAATCGGGAGCTTTTTTTGAGAGGTTTGCGATGCGGTTTTTGACGTTTTTTGCAAACTGTGTAAAAATTCGTACCCGAAGGCTTACAAAACGTTTAAAATCGGTTACAGATAAGTTACGAGCGCGCCCTTGCAAAGGCCGGAAGGTTAATTTTTGATTACTGAATTTAGAAAAAACGAAGAATTTTAAATCATTTTGCTAAAAAACCTTTTTTTAGTATTGATTTTTCCGAGCGTTTGTGGTACACTATTATTGTCTCAAAAAGCATCATATTGACTAAGGTCAATGACTATATATATTGCGGCAGGCAGCCGAATCATCACTGGCAAGGTATGAACCTTGTCATCGAGGAGTGAACAGGACTTGGAAAAGTTTGTTATAACCGGCGGAACGCCCCTTCACGGAACGGTAACGATAAGCGGAGCTAAAAATGCAGCAGTCGCTATTGTTGCCGCTACAATTTTGTGCGATGAACCCTGTGTTCTTGAAAATGTACCCGAGATCAGCGATATCACTATCTGCATGAAGATACTCAGGAGCATGGGTGCCATAGTAAAGAGAGTTACAGATAATACCTATTATTTTGATACCAGATGCATCACCGAGACCAAGGTGCCCTATGAGCTGGCTCGTCTTATGAGAGCCTCCACCTATTTCCTCGGTACTCTGCTGGGAAGGTTCCACGACGCCTGCGTCGCCATGCCCGGCGGCTGCGATCTGGGGGACAGACCCATTGACCAGCATCTTAAGGCGTTCACCTCCCTGGGCGCAAAGCATGACCTGCACAACGGCGAGGTGCACTGCTATGCCGACGAGCTTATCGGCTCTCAGGTATACTTTGACATGAACACCGTGGGCGGCACCATCAATGCTATCATGGCAGCGGTGAAGGCCAAGGGCCTCACCATTATCGAGAACGCCGCCAAGGAGCCCCATATCGTTGACCTGGCGAATTTCCTCAACTCCATGGGCGCGGATATCCGCGGCGCCGGCACCGACGTTATCAAGATCAGGGGCGTAAGCTTCCTCAAGGGCATCACCTACGGCATCATCCCCGACCAGATCGAGGCCGGTACTTATATGGTCGCCGCAGCGGCTACCAAGGGCGATGTCATCATCAAGAACGTCATCCCCAAGCACCTTGAATCCATTACCGCCAAGCTCCGCAAGATCGGCGTTACCGTTATCGAGAACGACGAGAGCGTTGAGGTTCGTGTGGACGGTCCGCTGATCAAGACCAATATCAAGACCATGCCTCATCCGGGATTCCCCACCGATATGCAGCCCCAGTTCTCCACGCTGCTGACCCTCGCCGAGGGTACCAGCGTCATCACCGACGACATTTTCGACAACCGCTTCAAGTATGTTTCCGAGCTCAGAAGAATGGGCGCGGATATCTCCGTTGACGGTACTGTTGCGGTTATACAGGGCAAGGGCGCTCTCCAGGGCGCACCGGTACAGGCCACCGATCTCCGCGCAGGCGCCGCACTTATCATTGCGGGTCTTGCTGCTTCGGGCGTTACCGAGGTGGAGAACATCCACTTCGTTGAGCGCGGCTACGAGAACATTGACAAGAAGCTGGAGGGCATCGGTGCGGCTATCAAGCGCGTTGTAGTCGCCGATGTGGACGTTGACCAGATGAGGATGTCCGGCTGACCGACAAAACAATAATGATCTGAAAGAAACCGGTCTTCCTGCGTTGTGCGGGAAGACCGGTCTCATTATTTCTTAGGTTATGTGTGAGGCTTACTGCTCCTCGAACTGATCCTTGCCAACTCCGCAGAGGGGGCAGGTGAAGTCCTCGGGAACGTCCTCCCAGGCGGTGCCGGGCTCGATGCCGCTGTCGGGCTCGCCGGTCTCGGGATCGTAGATGTAACCGCAAATGCTGCAAACGTATTTCATAGGGGGATACCTCCTTGTTTAAGATAGTTATATTATACCACATTTCAGCCCGGATGTGAACTGACGGAAAAGTAGAATTACCGCAGCTCAATTTGTGTAAATTGCGAGCCTCAGATCACCACGGTGATGCTCAGCCGACCGCTGTCGAGGGAGGCTGTGATGCTGCCGCCCATCTGCTCCACGAAGCTCCGGGCTATCGAGAGACCAAGCCCCGTGGCGCTGCGGGCGGCCTCCACGGTGTAGAACCGGTCAAAGAGCCGCTCCACCTGGGTCTGTGTGAGGGCGCGGGCGGTGTTGGAGAAGGTCACAACCCCCTGGGCGGTAAGGCTCACGTACAGGTCTCCGTCGGAGTATTTGAGGGCGTTGTTCATGAGGTTGGCGAAGACCCTCGACAGCGCCGCCTTGTCAAGCTTCCTGATGACCGGCTCCTCGGTGAGCTCCACCACAGGCTCTATGCCCCGCTCGGAAAGGGCGGCGTAGTAGCTCATGATGCAGTCCTCCAGCACCGCTCCCACCGAGGTCTCCTCCGGCTCGCCGAGGCCGGAATTTGAGAGTATCACCGAGTAGCGGAACAGTTCCTCTGTGAGCTGCTTCATGGCAACGGCTCTGCCCTCGATTATTTTCAGATAGTTGTCAAGCTGCTCAGGCTTGTCGATGCGCTTCATCATTTCTAAGTATCCCATGATCGCGGTCAGGGGGGTGCGCAGGTCGTGGGAGATGTTGGTGACGGCCTCCTTCAGCTCCCTATCGCCGTTGAGGTAGCGGAGCTGTTCGCGCCTGATCTGCCGTAGCTTCCGGTCGAGGCCGTCGGCAAGGCGGCGCATCTCCTTGTCCGAGGAGGTGATGCCGATAACGGCGTTGGTGTCCTCCGAGAGGATCATATCCAGCTGTGAAAGTATCTCCCTGGCGCTCCTGCGCAGGAGGTATATTTTTATTGACAGGAGTATGCAAATACCCGCGAGTATGCCTGCAAGCAGCCACGCCATAAGCTCACCTCCGATGCGGGATAGTTCTCTTTACAGTATACCACAACCGCCCCGCCTCTGCAAGAGCCTCAGCGTATATTTCTGCGCCTCAGTATCAGTATCCCTGCCGCCGTGAATACCAGCGCCGTCCCCGCCTGATACAGCGGGAAACAGGGGTAATATACCTGCTCCTCAACGTCGAAGGTGCTGTGATCCAGGTCCTTTTTGAGGTCATCAAAATAGCTGTCATCGTAGCCGCCGGTGAGAGGGAAGTACTCGTATACCGAGATGTAGACCTGCATAAACGGGTCGCAGAATATCGCGGTCTTCATCAGGGTGCGTGCTGCACCGCCGATGTATGCGGGGTCTTCAACGGTGACGTAATTGTCCGTTCCGTATTCGTTGCGCTCGTAGAGGCGGGGCGACCACAGGAGCCTTTGCAGCCTCAGTCCGCCCACAATGCAGACCACCAAAAGCAGCGTGCAGGCCACCACCGCCAGCGCTCTGTAAGAGCAGAAGATACAGCAGCACAGCACTGTCATTATCACCGCGCACAGCAGATACCCGCCCAGCATGGTCAGGAACATCCTTGCAAGCAGCAGCCACTCTTTTTCAGCCAACATCGCCTCTCCCCGTATGACTATGGGCACCGTCACCAGCGCGAACAGCAACGCCGCCGTGAGCATATTCACAAGTATCTCCGACAGCAGGAACCGGGTCTTTGTAACGCCGCAGATCAGCTTGTTTCGCACCGTGCCGTGGGAGAATTCCCGGCAGGTATGAACAGGTATCAGTATCGCCGGCAGGAACATCACAACGGTGTGCGCCAGGCAGGAGAATTCATGAATATAGATACAGTTTTCCTGCTGGTCAATTACCGCCTCAAAGCTCAGCCCGAAGCTGCACCCGATGAACACCGCCGCCGCCGCCGCCAGCAGAGACAGCGGTGAGAACAAGTGTGTTCGCATTGTAGTCCTGAGAAGTGAACGCATATCGCAACAGTCCTTTTTCTTGTACAGTCAGTTTATGTTTATCTTTCTGAATAAAAGCACTCCGCCGATCAGCAGTACCAGTATGAACGCCCCGGAATACAGCGGCAGATAACTGTAATTGCGGTATATCTCCCAGCGGAAATCAATGTCCTCCCCCATGGCATCGAGGGCTGCCAGATCCACTTCCAGCTCCTCGTCGTCGAAGTCATAGAGGCGCATTACCCTTTCCACCGTCCTGAATTGCGCATAGGGGTCGAGAAAGTAGAGGGTCTTGTATACGATCCTCTTCGTGCCGCTCACATAGAACTCGTTGGGCTGTTCTCTGAACTGTGCGTAGACCAAATTGCCGTTCTCATCCTTTTCCAGCTCCACGGGGTATTTGTCTTCGTCTTCAACTTCCTCCCGGGTGGGGTAGTATACCATGTAGCCGTCGTATTTGTTCTCGTTGAGCGGTCTGCCGAGGCCGTCCTCCGCTATGCCGAAGCCTATCGCCGCCGCCAGCAGCACCACCGCCGCCACAGGCAGCCGGGGTATGCACAGCGCCAGCACCGCGCTGCCCACGGTTATCAGCAGGGTAGTGGAGTAAATTATCATCACCACGCCCAGGAGCATTTCGCTGCTCATGCTCTTGGTGAACCCCGAGCGCCCGATGAGAAAATAGGGCACGCTCACGATAGTGTAAAGCACCGTAGAGCAGATAGCCGCCGAAACGATCAGCGAGAAGAATATCTTCCCTCGGGAGTAGCCCAGGGTGAGCTTGTTGCGCAGGGTGCCGTCGGTATGCTCCCGTCCCAGGTTGAGCAGCGTCACCGCCGCGCACAGCAGCACGGTGAAGATGAAGTACTTCACGTCGAAGCCGTCGGCCTTGACATTCAGCCCGCCGTTGATGCCGAAGAACAGCTCCGCAGCAGCCGCCAGCAGGAAAAGCTTCCCGAAGGTGAGGTGCTTTAGGTTGGTCATTATAAGTCTGAACATTATATCTCACTCCGTTTTATTGTCCGTTTATTTGTACAGTTAGTATATATTTCTCTTCCTGAATATCAGTACCCCGATCGCCGTGAACACCGCACATTCACCCAGGGTCCACAGCGGGTACACCGCGAAACCATCCGCTCCCTCAAACATATAGCAGGAGCCCCAGGTGAGCTTGTCGTTTACAGTCTCCTTGGCAAAGCTCAGATACTCATCGAGGGTAAAGGCTTCGGTGCAGGTGTTGAGTATGGTCTCGGCAGTATACACCCCGGCTTTTCCGGTGAGCAGCAGCAAGACCTTCATAGTCTCCCGCTCTGCCCCTGAGACCCGGCGGCTGTTGGGGGTGTATTCCACCTCGGACATATGCTCCTCGTATTTGCCGGTGTCCTTGTTCTGCACTATGTCTGTGATAAGTCTTTCGGAAAACTGCGGCTCGGAAAGCCTGCCGTTGAGTTGTGTTGCGGCGAAGTTCAGTCCGAACCACATCCCGGCACAGAGTATCAGCGCTATGACCTTACTCTGTATGATGCAGCTAATCACCGCGCAAAGCACTCCGTTAAAAACAAGATACAGAAGTATCAGTCCGAAGGCGATAAACAGTATTTCCGAGGAATACAACGAGTAAAACTGCTTGTTTCCCAGCAGTATAAGCGGAGCCGCAGTCAGCAGGAAAACAAGTGCGGCATCGACTGCCGAGGCAACGATCTGCGCCGTAATAAACTGCGCTTTTGAGACTCCTGTGATGAGCTTGCTGCGCACCGTCCCATCGGAGAATTCGGTGCATACCGACCATACCGTGATGACGCTGACTATCATTCCCGCCAACACGAAAGGTGTCTCGTCGAGGCTGTACATGAAGTCCTCGGAGGGCTTCTTTGTATTCCCGAGGCCGAACATGACCCCGATGAAAAGCGCAGCCGCAGCCGCGAGGGCAAATGATGTTCTCTTGATATGAAGCCGCAGGGTCAGCCTGATAAGTCGCAGCATAGTTTATTCACTCCGTATTTGGTATCCGTTTATTTGTACAGTTAGATAATATTTCTCTTCCTGAATATCATTACCCCGATCGCCGTGAACACCGCACATTCACCCAGGGTCCACGCGATCGCCTTCCACAGGTCGATGTATGCGCTGCAATTGAAATCGCAGTGCTCCTCAAATCTGTTCTCGTAGTATTTTGCTCTTGCGGCGTCGGGGGCGTTCACCGTATCGACGCACGCATGGCTCAGCTGATCTGCGATGTTGAGGCATGAGAAGGGCGACAGCCGGAACCCCACATAGAGCGCCGCTCTTGCCTTACCCTTGACGCAGCTGTTGTTGGGGATCGTTTCCACGGTGACTATCGAATCAATGATGTTCTCCCCGGACTCGTCGTAGACGAAAAGCTCCGACCGGTTGCCCTGATATTCCTCGGGCTGGAGCATCTTTCCCTCCGCCCACATTGAGCCTGCGACAAGTCCCACGCTCATGATCCCGCAGAGCAGCACAGCCATTTTCGTCTGCGTCAGGCAGGTGAGCACCGCGAATATCACCGCCGCTGCAACGGTCATGGTCAGCAGCAGGAGCACTATCCACAGCCCCTTTGCAGTGTTCTGCGAAGGGAGCAGGGCGTTCTGGGTTATCAAGTCATAGGGGATGAGTGTTATCAGGAGCATTATCACCGCATCGGCGATAGCGGCGATCACCTGTGCCATGAGGAACTGTGTCTTTGTCACCCCGGCGGTGAGCTTGTTGCGCAGGGTGCCGTCGGAAAACTCCGTCCCCGCGCCGAAGCATACCGGCACCGCAGTAAGCACCGCTATGAACAAAAACGGCACCGCCCGGAACGTGTTATGCTCATCGTTGAAAATATACATCCCGCAAATGCCCAGCGCCCCCGTGCAGGAAAACAGGAAAGCCTTGCTGTGCAGATGCACCCGGAGGGTGTTTTTTATAAGTCTTAACATATATATGCCTCCGTATATGCCTGCGTTTTGTTGTCCGTAAAACTGTACAGTTACAGTTGTCAGCCGCCCACCAGGTCGATGAAGTAGCTCTCCAGACTCTCGTCCGCCTCGGAGACCGAGATCAGCTCGCAGCCTTCATTCATAAGCTCTTTTGTGAGCTGTGTTATGGGTATCTTCTGATAAATCTTGGCTTCGGTGTCCGAGATCATCTCGTACTCCGCACCCAGCCTGTCCAGTACCCGCGCCAGCGCCCTGGTGTCCGAGACCTCGGCCTTCATGCACTTGCGGGTCTGACGTTCAAGCTCCTCGGCACTGATCTCCCGGACTATCCTGCCCTTGTCAACAAAGCCGTAATGTGTGGCCAGCAGCGCCAGCTCCGAAAGTATGTGGCTGGATATCAGCACCGTGATGTTCCGCTCACGGTTGAGCTTGAGTATCAGCTCTCTTATCTCCACGATGCCCTGGGGGTCGAGGCCGTTTATGGGCTCGTCCAGCAGCAGGAGATCCGGGCTGCCCGCCAGCGCCACCGCGATGCCGAGACGCTGCTTCATGCCCAGGGAGAACCGCCTTGCTTTTTTCTTGCCGGTGTCCGCCAGCCCCACCAGGGTCAGCAGCTCGTCTATGCCCTCGTCCGAGGGGAGCCCCAGCAGGGAATACTGCACCTTCATGTTCTCCCGGGCGGTCATGTTCAGGTAGATAGCGGGCTTTTCAATGACGGCGCCCATCCTCCTGCGGGACTGCACGATCCTGCGCTCGCTCCGGTCGATGCCGTAAATTGAATAACTGCCGGATGTGGGCTCCTGCAAGCCGCAGACTACTCTCATCAGTGTGGTCTTGCCGGCGCCGTTACGCCCTACCAGGCCGTAAACAGAGCCCTTGGGAACGTTCATAGTCAGCCCGTCCAGGGCGACGTATCTTCTGTAACGCTTATGGATATCGTTGGTTCTGAGCACGTATTCCATTGTTCATCCTTCCTTTCTGAAAACAGTATAACATTCAATGGTCAAGAAAGCAGCCAAGAAAAGGTCAAGATTTGGTCAAGATTTTTCATCGCACAACGCATAATGCACAATGCACAATTACGGTTTTCTTTCCGCGGAGTTGTGCATTGTGCATTTTGAGTCGTGCATTATTTCAGCCGGAAACCTATGCCGTAGACGGCTTCGATGTGGTCGGTGCCGTCGGCGGACTGGAGCTTGCGGCGCATATTCGAGATGTGCTGTTTAAGAGAGCGCTCAGTGCAGTCGGGAGTGTCGAGGCTTATCTTATCGAGGATAGTCGTCCTGCCCACAGGGCGGCCGTCGTTCTGCATCAGCAGCTTGAGTATGGCGCACTCTGTCCGGGTCAGGTGTACTTCGTTGCCGCCGGCTTTGACCGTCAGCGTATCGGGGTAAAGGGTCAGTCCGCAGCAGCTCACCGAGCCGTCCCCCGGGGCGGCGGACTTGCGCAGCTGCACAGCTATCCTCGCCAGCAGCTCCTGCACCTCGAAGGGTTTTGTGACGTAGTCGGCAGCGCCGTTCATCAGCAGGCTCACCTTGTCGGAGACATCGGCTTTGGCGCTCACCACGATCACAGGCACGCCCTCTGTTAGCGGCAGCAGCTCCTCTCCCGACAGCCCCGGCAGCATCAGGTCCAGCAGCATAAGGTCGGGTCGGGAGGCCTTCAGCGAATACAGCGCCTCCGTCCCGGAGTAGGCTCTCGACACCGAATACCCCTCGCCGGTAAGTATCTCCTGCAGCATATTGCCTATGTGTATATCGTCGTCAACGATAAGTATACTGTACATTTTTTCACCCTCTGAATAATACTGCTGTACAAAACAACGGACTGCACGCAGAACGTGCAGTCTGCCGTCAAAGCTGTTCGTCCAGTATGCGCTGATCCCTTGCCAGGTCGGCAACGGTGATGTTGTCCACCACTCCGTTGATGGCGTCGTAGAGCTTCTTCCACACGCCGAGGGTCACGCAGCGCTCCGCCCGGGGGCAGGTGTTCTGCTCAAACTCGAGACAGGCCACCGGTGCCAGGCTCCCCTCCGTGAGCCGCAGTATCATGCCCACGGTGTATTCCTCCGGCGGCTTTGCCAGCATATAGCCGCCGCCGGTACCCCGGACGCTGCGGACATAACCGGCCTTGCTCAGTACGGATATGATCTGCTCGAGATACTTCTGGCTTATCTCCTGCCGCTCGGCAATATCCTTGAGCGCGACGTATTTTCCTTCCTCGCAGAGTGCAAGGTCTATCATGAGCCTCAGCGCATAGCGCCCCTTGGTGGATATCTTCAAAGCGATCATTCCTTTCGGTGATTGTCTTATGATAATTATACATCCTGCAAAGAGTTTTGTCAAGGCAGAAAATGCGCATCAATCCTCCTGCCTGCTGACTATGTTGCCGAAGTAGGTAATGTCGTCGTGAAAGCTGGAAAACGACATGATGATCAGATGCCTTCTGCCCTCCCCGTCGGTGCGGACGATGCCGCTGGTGCCAACGTCGCCCTGGGCGCTCCATATGAATTCCTTCCAGCCCTCGTCATCGTATTGGAGGTAGTTGTCGCAGTTTTTCGACGGGTAGCCGCACCAGCCCTCCAAGGTCTGATCTGTCTCGGCAGGCGGGAAGCGCCTGTGCAGGTCGGCATAGCCGATCACATCCAGCACCGACACCACCACCCATGCCTCGTACTCGGTGGCGGTAACAACGCTGTCCAGCCTGCACTTTACTATGGCGCAGCTGCGGTATATCTCGTCGCTGCTGTTCCCCGACATATACAGCTCAGGGGACAGGTACTCCATGTAAAACTCGCTGCCAAGCTTCTGCCGGAACCCCATGCATACCCGGAGCAGGTATTTCCTGTGCCTGCGGGGGGTCTTTGTCAGCCGCTCGAAATGAAACTCGTCCAGCGGGGGAGGGGTCTCGCCCGATCCAAGCCACTCCATGCGCTCGCAGCTGTACGCCCAGCCCGCCATGCCCTCGGGCAGCGCGGTGGACATATCCGCCTCCGACCCGCAGCAGCCGCAGCGGAATTTTACCCCGTCCTCCCCGAAGGCTCCCCCGGGTATGGACTTCTGCATATACACGAACTCCAGATCGCTGTTTATCAGCTTTCTCCTGAACTTGCTGTACCCCAGCGAGCGGTAGAGCCGGATGTTGTCAACGCTCTTGGTGCTGGTGAACAGCTCGTACCACCTGCCCGGAAAGCGGCTCTCAATCTCCCGCAGCAGCATGGTGCCGCAGCCCTTGTGCCTGTGGTCGGGGTGTACCATGAGCTTGCCGATGTGGACGGTACCCTCTTTTTCCTCTGCCCGGACTGAGCCGATGATCCTGCCGTTTTTGTCGGTCAGTTTCAGTATCAGTCCCCGCTCATACTCCGCCCTCAGTTCCTCCAAAGTCTGTTTCAGCGGCGGTATATCCTGCGTTCCGAAAAGCGCCGCCTCGCTCTGATAGGCGAGATATTGCAGCTCCAAGATCTCCGGAAGATCGCCGTATTCGGCTTGGGTTATCATATTCATCACCTCAGCGACATCACATACACTTGACAGGGATTAGCCTCATCCCAAAGCAGCGGGAACACCTCAAAATACTTGAACCCGCAGCCGGTGTAGAACAGATTCGTCTTGTCGTAGTCCTCATACATCCCCGCCTGAACGGTCTTGACCTGCATGAAAGAGTACCCCGTATCCCGGGCAGTTTCCTTGGCCTGTTCTACCAGACTGCGCCCGATGCCCTGTCTGTGGTACTCCTTTTTCAAGCCCATAACTGCGATCTCCACGGTGTCCTTTCCGGTCTCCCGCAGGCAGAGAAAACCCACCGGTTTCCCATCCTCCTCGGCGGCAAAGAATATCCACTCCGCGCAGTCGCGGATGTATTTCTCCCGGTTCTCCTCCACCTCGAACCACTCCTTCAGCGCTTCGAGAACGTTCCTTGCGATCTTGCTTTTTTCATTCCTGTCGGTTATCTGTCTTATCATTTTTTTAACTCCTTATATCTCAGGGTGGAGTTTCAGTATCTCATAAATGTGCCCGATGTTGCCCTCTCCGGCGAAGCGTTTCATGTCGAAGAAGTCCTCATCGAGCGGCAGCCAGAGCAGCTCGTTTTCGGTGCCGGAGACCGGCTTTTCCTCTTTGAGCCTGCCGGCGTAGATCTCCACATAGCAGCCGTCGAGAGGGTAGTTGAAGCTCATGAGCAGCACTATCCCGATGTCCTCCCGGGTGAGGGAAGTTTCCTCGAACAGCTCCCGGTAGGCGGCGTCAAGATGATCTTCCTCAGGCTCGATCTTGCCGCTGACGAAATTGTATAGCCCCTTGTAGGGCTCTTTGAGCCGCCTGCACATCAGCCACCGCTGACCGTCCGGGTGCAGTACGGCTATGCAGTTATACCCCTGCATTTTATTCAACTCCTTGCTTTCGGTAGTCCAGTCTCAGCAGCGCCTTGCCGTTGGGGAGCGCCTCGGATCCGCGGAGGATAATGCTGTATCCGATCTCCTTCATGGCAGCGGTCAGAGCGTCCTCCTCTGTCAGGTGATGCACCGCATCAAGGCCGTCAAAGGCATGAAGATAGGGCGAATCCGACACCCAGTCCCCCTCGCCGGTGTTGATCTGGATGACGCAGGAAACATACTCCGGGGCGGCCTGCATAACAGCCTTCTTGAACGCCTCAAAGCCGATATACTCGATGAGCAGGTCGGCAATAAGCAGCTGCGCCCGGGGCAGCTTATCCGTTTCACTCAGCAGGTCGATGCGCAGCAGGCGGAGCACGTCTGACAGCCCGGGGAAACGTTCTCCCGTCGCCCGCAGATAATCCCCGTTGATATCAACGCCGTACACCGCCCGGTACTTCTCCGGGTCAATATGCTCCAGGCCGTTGCCTCCCGCCACGCCGAGTATCAGGGCGGTACTTACAGGATACGAACTGAGCTGAGCCTTCATAAGTAAATTGAGCTTTTGCAGCTGTCCCACAGAGCCCAGGCTCATATGGTTCTCGTAATCGCTGAGGGAGATGCTTTCCCAAGGATTGTTCATCTGCATCATCCTTTCATCAGGTCTTGTGTACTATTATAGCATATCCCGCAGTGCATTTCAACCGTGCGGGAATAGTTTGCCCCGAGGCGGCCTGCTGACCGCTTCGGGGCATGGCGTCTGTTTCAGTCTCACAGCGCGTTTATCAGGTATCTGCCTTCGTCGGCTTGCAGCTGCTCTCTCAGCCGGATCAGAGAGCCCTCTGCTCCGGTGCCGAGTGCTATGTCCGGTTTCACGGTTCCGTGATAGTCCGAGCCGCAGGAGATCATCAGTCCGTACTTGCCTGCAAGTTCAAGATACTGCATCGCCATTTGCAGGGTGTGCCTGCTGTAATACACCTCGATAGCGTCAAGTCCAGCGGCCTTGAAAGCCCCGGTGAACTCGTCCAGCTCCGCATCCGAGAGCTTCATCTGATAGGGGTGCGCCAGTACCGCCAGCCCGCCTGCACCGTGTATCAGCTCCGCCGTCTCGGCGTAGGGGACACGGTACTTCTTGATGGCGTTGACTCCGGGGGTGTCGAGATACCGGTCGAAAGCCTCCTGGATGCCGGACACATACCCCAGCGCCATCATCTCTCTTGCGATGTGGGGCTTGCCGGCATTTCCTGCGGAGGCGTTGATCTTGTCGGCGTCCAGGATGATGCCCTGCTTTGCAAGATGCTCGCAGATCAGGTGGGTGCGCTCGAAGCGGGTCCTGGTACACCTGTCAAGGGCGCTGAGCAGGTCGCTGTTGTTTACGTCCACCCCGAGCCCGAGGATGTGCAGCTGGTGATGCTCCCTGCCGGTGATCTCCACGCCGGGGATGAAGCGCAGCCCCGCCTTCTGTGCGGCGGCCCCGGCCTCTGCGCAGCCCTTCACGGTGTCGTGGTCGGTGAGGGCTATGGCTGTCAGTCCCAGACTGTGAGCCTTTTCAATGAGCCCGGCAGGGGAGTCGGTGCCGTCGGAGGCGGTGGAATGGGTATGAAGGTCGTAGAGTATCATGGTATCACTCCTGTAAAACCGGTCTTAGCTGCCGATGCTCTGTATCTCGAAGGCCGCCTTGATGTGCTTGGCGTTGTCGGGCTTTTCCCAGCTGTTGGTGATGCGGACGGCGGCCTTTACTGCGTCACCGCCCGAGAGGTCTGTGAGCAGCACGAAGAAGCTTCCGGAATATTTGCTGACCACGTCGTACTTTTTAAGTCCCACGATAAGATGATCCTCAAAGCAGTCGAGGATATCCTCGGGGATCTTGTCCTTGCCGGAAAGGGTGAACCGCACTATCGCAGAGGATGCCATATTGAGCTTGGACGCCCGGCAGAGATACTTGTAGATGACCTGGAGCTTGTCGAAGGTCACGCAGTAAGCGCCCTTGCCCTCGTTGCGCTCGGCGATGATCTTGATGATCTGCGAAAGGTCGCCGGAGCCGGCAGTCTCGTCCTCAAACTGAGTGGAGCTCTTTTTGTAGAAGGAGCAGCCGTGCTTGCCGTTTTGCTTGACCGCATAGAGCGCCTTGTCAGCCAGCTTGAACAGCTCGTGGAAGTCTGTGCCGCTGTCGGGGGTCTTTACGGCGCCTATGGAGGTGCCTATGGGGATGTTCATATCCTCGCCCATGAACTCCTTGGCGGAGATCACCAGCTCCCGGTTAAGGAACCGCGTTATGCTTTCGGTCTCTTCTTCGGTGCCGTTTTTGATGAAGCCCACGAACTCGTCGCCGCCCATGCGCCCTCTGATGTTGCCCTCGCCCAGGGCTTCGGTTATGAGCTGGGCAAAGCGTATCAGCACTCTGTCGCCCATTTCGTGACCGTAAAGGTCGTTGACCAGCTTGAAGCTGTCCAGGTCTATCATCATCAGCACGCCGGCGTCTTCGGCGCAGGACTTTTCAAGGGCTTTAACCGACCCTGCCTTGTTGAGCAGTCCGGTCATGGGGTCGGTGGAGATCTCACGCTGGAGCTTTCTGATCCTCAGCGCTCTGCGGTTGAAGGTGACGAACACCCACAACAGGTACATGGACAGCTGTATGATAACGAACATCAGGTACACCTTGAAGTACCAGTACTCATACATAACAGCTTCCTTCTCGATGGGGATGATCTCCTCCTTGAGCACCGCGCCGGTGAGGTCGTCGAGGATGTTGATGTGCAGGTAGTACTTGCCGTAGGGAAGGTTTGTAAATGAAAGGGGAGTGATCTCGTTCTGATAGCAGGTGATACCGTTATCGTCGGAGCCGTCAAGGTAGTAGTGTATCTTGGGATTGGAGAGGGAGAAGTTGTTCACCGCGATGTTGAGTACGACTCGCCCTGTCTCCGAGGGGATGACCCATTTGCCGTCAACGCCGCTTATGGTGCGGCTGTCGGCCTCAATGGATTTTAAGTGCATCTGATAATTAGTGTCCGAGGTGCCGTAGTCCCCTGCGGAGATCATTCTCACGCCGTCGGTGCAGCAGAGGTAGAGATAGCCGTCCTCAAGGAGGTTCCAGGAGTTGGCGGTGAAAGTAGTATTGAAGCCCCAGCTGTCGTTGAGCAGGGTGCAGGAGTACTCGCCGTCTTCAAGGAGCTTGTCCTCCGGCACGATGAACATTCCCGCGCTGGATGTGATGTAGCAGCTGCCGGTGTCCGAGATCAGTATGTCGTAGTTGTTGGAGTAGGGAAAGTTTTCAAGCCTTTTGACTTTGCCGCCCTGATCGAAGAACAGGCCGTTGCTGGTGACGTAGAGATAGCCGCCTGTGCACTTGACTATCCTCATGACGACCGCAGTTTCAAGGCCTTCCTCCACTCCGATATGCCCGGCTACCTTGTTGTTCTTGATGATGTAGATGCCGTCGCCGTCGGAGGCCGCCAGCACCGCGCCGTCATCTCTCTCCTTCATGGAGAGGATATAGCGGTTGTTGAGACCCTCTCTGTCGGTTAGTGAGAGCTCGGTCTTGCCGTCCCGCAGGAAGGTGAGCCCCACATTGGAGGCCGCCAGTATGCGCCCGTCGGAGAGCTCCAGCACGGAACGGAATTTCATGCCGCTGAGCTCCTTGTTTTCGGTGCTGATGCACTGTACCGCGCCGTCCTTGCCGATGCGCACCAGTCCGTGCTTGCCGTAGGTGGAGATCCAGATGTCTCCGTGGGAGTCCTTGTAGATGTTTCTGACACGGTCCTCGCTGAGCAGCTCGGTGGCCTCGGTCTCGATGACCTTGTCGGAGTTGAGGTCGAGGATCGTCAGGCCGCTGTCGGTGCCCACGTAGAGGGCGTTGTTATCCTTGAATACCGCATTGACCGCCTTGTCGGGGAGCTTTGCCCTGCCGAACAGATCTTTGAACGGCGTGCGGGAGTACTTCATGAGACCCTGCTTGCTGGATGCGAACCATATGTTGTTCTGGGCGTCCACGCAGACATCGCTGATAGCGCCGTTGTAGCCGGATACTGTCATATCGTAGGGAGTATCATCGGTGCAGTCTATGTAGCCCAGGCCGTTTTCACAGCAGTAGTAGAGACCTGTTCCCTCTGCATCCGGTCTCATGCGGTTGCAGTACTCTGCGTCTTTCAGCTCCAGCTGACCGACCTTCCTGAACTCCTCCCCGGAGACCTTGAACTTTTCTATGAGCGCGGTGCTGGTGCCCACATACACCGTATCCCCGAGACGTGCCGCCACGCGGAACTGTGTATCCGCGACAGTGCACTGGGTAGTGGTCAGCAGCATATCGTCTTTAAAGAGAAAGAGCTGTCCGGCGTTGGTGACGCCTGCCACGCTGCCGTCGTCAAAGGATATCAAGGACTGTACGTGCATGACCTCTTTCCACTCGTAGTAGGTCTTGATGCTGCCCTCCGGGGTGATCTTGGACACGGACAGCGCCGTGCCGACGTAGACGTTCCCGGCGGAGTCTTCGCAGATAGCTCTGACCGAATCGGAATCAAGACCGTTGGCGGTGCTGTAATGTACGCTGCTGCCGTTGGAGGGGTCATAGCAGACTATACCGCTGTCGTTGGTGCCCACCCACAGGCGCCCCTTGGAGTCGGTGAGGAGCTCCTTGACAGTCCGGATGCTGTTGTGGAGCTGAGTTTCCTCGAACTTTATTCCGTCGTACATATAGAGCCCCGAATAGGTGCCTACCCACAGGTAGCCGTCGCGGGTCTGGGTCACGGAGTTTACGGATGAATTGAAGATGCCGTCCTTGCTGGAATAGGTGACGGTGTCGTAATCAATGTCAAAGCCCTCAGCCTCGGCTCTCAGCCGGGGAGTTATAACGGAGGAGAACGCCAGCATCATCGCCAGTGCAGCGGCGGCGGCCTTAGCAGCCTTGCCGTGGTTTCCGCCCTTGCCTCCGAGGAAGGGCTTTGTCACCCTCAGCACGAACACCGCTATGAACAGCGATACCACCCTGTCCGGCAGATCCACGAAGGCCTCTGCGGCGATGGTGTTGAAGCTGTGGGAGCTTACGTTGCGCTCCAGCATGGCTTTGAGGGCTTCGCCCCAGATGTTGCTGCTGCTGCCGTCCCCAATTGAAAGGTTCAGGGGTATGCAGATGACGGTGGACACCAGCCCTGTCAGCAGCCCTACTGAAACGGTATACAGCTTGTCATAGCGTTTGTTGTTGGGCATGAGCAGTCCCACGATTATAGCTACCGTGGCAGCTACGGCATAGAATGCCGGCGAGTTGCCGTTGATGAGCCATACGGCCATGGATGAGCCGAAGGCCGTCAGCATACCTGCGGCAGGCCCCAGCTCCATAGCCGCAGCCATAGTGCCGACAGTGTCCAGCCAGAAAGGCAGCTCAAAGGACTGCGCCACAAAGAACAGACCCACATTGAGCCAAGACAGCACCGCTATGGTTATGAAGTTTCTGATGCTGGGTCGGAACAGCAGTTTTTCTCTTATAATATCATTCCCCCGGGGGCAGTATGATGTTGCTTAACATATTATACCATGTCATGCAGAGGCTTGTCAATGCTCCCCGCTCACAGCTCCGCCCAGTACTCTGTGACGTTGAGCACAGTTTCTCCGTCTATCATGGAGGCGCAGGGGCGGGAGAACCTGACATGGACTTTATTGCCGGTGAATATGCTGACGATATCCGTGCGGCTGACGTGCTTGCCCTCAAAGAAGGAGGGGAAGACTTTGAGAAGCTTCAGCCTCGACTTGCAGCAGGACACCACCACCGTCAGGTGATCTGAGCTCCTGTCCTGATCGGGGGCAGCCTTCATGCCGCCGCCGTAGAAACGCCCCTTCATGGTGGGTGCCATCCAGACGTGGTCGAACTTGTATTTCTTGCCGTCCACCTCGACTATGGCCTTGCAGGGGCTGAACCCCCACAGCAGACCCTTTACCGCGATGCCGGCATAGTTTATCTTCTTGTTGGGCTGCTTGGCCCTGATCTTGTCGGCCACCTCGCAGCAGTAGCCGTCGATGCCGAGAGCCATGTTGTTTATGAACTTATATGACTTGCCCTTGACCGTCACCGTAGGCAGCCCGGTAAGATAGGGGTTGAGCAGCACCTCGCCGTCGGCAGGCTGGTCGATGTCGTGGAGAAAATCGTTGCCGGTGCCGTTGCCCCGGAACCATATCTTGTTTTTCAGCTTGGTCAGGTCGATGTGGTTGATGAGGTAGTTGATAGTGCCGTCGCCGCCGATGAGCACCACCTCGTCCTCGGGGGCGAGGTCAGAGAAGAATTCAGGGTAGTTGAGCTTTGTGGCGTCGATGAGTTTTGCTCCCTGTGCCTTGACCTTGATGCCGTTGTTGGACTTGGGATTGTAAACATAGTACTTCATAGAACACACTCCTTTTTATATAAGATCCGCTGATACTATTCTACCACATCTTTCCTGGTATTTCAACAGGGGATAGGGATTTTTTTCACCGCTCCAGCCAGTCATGAACGGCTTGTCGGGTGTGCCAAAAATGACACTTGCCTACATTATATATATATAATGTGTCACGACCCGGCTGTGTCAGGCCTATGGCACGGAAAACCATATGAATTTTTTTTGGATTTTCTTTCGATTTCCGATTGACAAAAAAAGGTTTTAGTGCTATAATGATTATTGGATTAGTTAAAATATATTGCATAATATTCTTTCGTTTACATTTCAGAAACAATTAAAACGGAGGTCACGGATATACATGAGCGAAAACAATGGGATCACGATTTCTAAAAAGCAGCTGATAGTCATTGCGGCAGTCGTTGTGGTACTGCTGGCAGGCGCTATCATTGTGGGACTTAACTTCAAGAACTGGTTCGGCGACAAGGACGAGGGTTCCTCGGCTGCTGCTGCGGCGCAGTCTGCGGCTGATACATCCAGCAAGACCGGCGGCGGGATAGTTCTTGACCCCAATGCCGGAGAGTACACCGGCGAGAAGCCCAAGGACAAGGGCGGAGTAGCCGAGGGCATCAAGATACCCGGTTATCCGTCGATAACCATAGCCAAGGACACCCAGGATGTGCGGATGTCCCTGCTCAACCCGGAGGGCAACCCCTGCTACTTCAAGTTCGTCATCGTCCTCAAGGACACCGATGAGACCATCTATGAGTCCATGTACGTAGAGCCCGGCAAGTCCATCTCCGACGTACACCTGACAAGGGCTCTCGAAGCAGGCGAATACACCGCTGTTATCAAGATCTCAACTATCTCCCTCGACGGAGAGACGCCTCTCAACGGCGCCAACGTCGAGACAAAGCTTATCGTTAAATAGAAAGGAGGTTGAAAAAATGACCAGGAAAAAGGTGCTTTCAATTCTCTGCGCTGCGGCGCTGACGGCTTCGCTGGCATCGGGATTTCCCCGGGATATCGCAGACAGCATCGGCGCTGTTTTAGGTGCGGACGCTCTCGATGCGTCCGGTGAATGCGAGAAGAACTGTGTATACACCTTTGACTCGGATACCGGCGTACTGACTATCAGCGCGGGTGATTCGGGTGAAGATGCTGTTATCGGAAACGTTTTCCAATACGAAGGAGAGATTTTGTCAGTCGTTATTAATGACGGCGTCACCGGTATCGGATCAGGTACGTTCTGGGGCAGCCAGTTTATAAAAACTGTTTACATCCCCGGATCGGTAACGGAAATAGGCTCTGATGCTTTCTATATCTGCGTGGGCATCACCGATGTATACTGCAATTTCGACCCCGTTAATCTTACCTGGACCGAGGGCGGCTTTGTTGATGATTTCAACAGAAGCGGCGTTATGACCAAGCTCCACTGTCCGTCGGATTGTTACGATGACTTTTATCAAAAGCTCGACGGTGAGGTAAATGTACAGATAGTCGGAGATCTTCCGAGCCTGTCCGGAATGGAAAGGGTCGCCGAAGTTCCCGCAACCTGCATTTCAAGCGGTAGTATTGCATATTATGTTGATCCTGACACCGGCACAAAATACTCTGACAGGCAAAAGACTTCAGTCCTCTCGGACAACGACATCGTTATCCCGCCTGACGCCGTAAACGGTCACAGCTGGAGCGGCTGGTATATCGAGACTCCTGCAACATCCACCCAAAAAGGTGTTCAGCAGTGTGACTGCGTGTTCTGCGGCAGTAACAAGCAGAGAGAATATGAATACTCCACCGATCCGTATTATGTTGTGACTATCCCTGCTTCTGTCACCGTCGGCGAGACTGCTTCTATGAGTCTTGAATTCTGGGGAGACCTGAACAAGTATTCCGAGAATCTCGATCCTAATGAGTCCAACACGCAACCGGAGTTCAGCGGAAAAGGCATATATGTATATGTTGACGAGATAAACGGCAAACCTATTTCAGAAACCAATAATCAGCTGGTGCTCAACAGGCAGACAGAAGGCTCCGACGATCATCAGGCGGACTCGCTCAAGTATTCAGTCACAGCCTGCAATTATTACATGACCTCAAGCTATGACGAAGAGCTGGAATCCACCGTGTATTCTACTCAGAAAGGCCAGCCGTATCCTCTTTTGAGTCGTATCCAAGTAATGCAGGGCTTTCTTGAGGTTACTTCGCGCAATGTACGCGAGGACTCTGCCGAGCTTGAATTCATCATTGATTCTGATGATGAAGCGAATGCAAAACCTGGTAACTACTACGGCACGCTGACCTTCCGTATCGCGCTCGTGGATGGTACATACAATATGGAAGGCAGTATCAATTACGGCGCAGCAGATTCAAGCCCGTTCTATCTGCACCAATAATTCAGTATAGGCAAATCCATACTAAGGAGGTATGATAATGCGTAAAAGAATATTATCAGCCTGTGCTGCATTGATCGTTATGACAACGGCAACGCTTTCGGCATATGCCGAGGGAGAAAAGGGTTATGTCAACCCCAACGCCGGAGATAAGGCTTTTCTCGGAATAAGCTACAACGTGGAATATGCGGTCGAACCCACCTACACGGTGGAGATACCCGCGATGGTCACTCTGCCGAAGGTCGGTGCAACAGGCGAAGATGCCTATGTTGACGCTGAGATCAAAGTCTCGGACATAACCGGCCTCTCTAATAGAGAGGCTGTGGAAGTCAGACTGCACTCCGGGACAATAAACTGGAATCATCAGTATGATGACGGCAATTATGCCCTGTGCGTCAGATACGACGGCGGAGCGTATGGGGGAGCACAACCATGTATCGATTATTCGCTGAGCGTCCGGCGCAAAGGCAAATCATATTTTGATCAGATCTATTCAGGCGGTCTGGTGGATCTCTTTACACAGGACGGCACCGCAGTTCTGCGCTTTTCGGACTCCGTCGTTTTCGACAAGCCAGGTCTCACCAATGACGACTATTTCAGAGTCTTCGCGGGGACCTATGTCGGTGAACTGTACTTTGATATCAGTGTGGTCACAGCTGTGATCATAGGACCGGGGGGTGGAGAGTCATAATGAAAATGAAAGGAAAACTGCTCTCCGGCATAACAGCCTTTGCCCTGGCTCTCGGAACGGCGTCGCTCCTGCCCGGGACGGTTTCCGGAGGCGGTACCGTTATCCGGACAGATGCTCTTGAGATCAACGGCGTGGAGTATGACAAAGTTCCTGAAATATACCAGGCGGGCATCGTCCTTGAAGACGGGATGACATTTGATACGACCTTTTACGGTTACAACAACTATGTGAGCTACTATCCTCTGATCGCTGAGGATAAGCTGACCGTCAAAGAAGGCCCCGGCTATACGACCGGTGAGACCGCATACCCCGAAGAAAGTCTCGGCGATGTAAAGAGCATTGCGTATAAGGTGGACGGAGAGAAAAAATACCTTGATTATGTTCTTAAAGACGGTTCGGAGTACAGGCTGTATGACAATGCATCCACCGACACTAAGAAACTGGTCCTGAGATTCTTCGATTATTACTCATCCAGTTTCTGGGGCATAGGCTATCAGACTGTCGCCGACAAGGATTATGCCGGGCTCAGCGAAGGGTTAGCCGCTCCCGAGAAGATACGCTTCAGTACTGAGGGCACCTCGAAAAAGCTGAGAGTGAACTGTTCGGTCGGAACGATCGACAGTACCAGCGATTACTACGATACCGTACCCGGAACATTATACGCGAATATTGAAACTATCGTTCCTTCCCGAAACAGTAACGGCACGTATGTCCTGCTGTTCACCTATAAGGACGGCGATGAGACCAAGCTCTACGGGCTGAGGGACAACAAAGGCCTGGAAGTCATCTCTCTGAGCTATGACGCAGATGCCGATGAATGGGTAGCGGATCTTGTACGCGATCCCACCACCACTAAGGTGGTCTATCCCGAAGACGAGATGTACTATGTCACTATCCCCGCACAGATAACTCTCGGGGATGACGACAACAACAAAGCTGCCGTTTCGCTGAGCCATGTCAGACTTGCTCCCAGTCAATTGATCAAGGTAGCCCTTACCGAGACAAACGACCCCGAGGGAAGATACAGGCTTTTCTACCAGAGAGGCAACACCGTCCCGGATCCCGGCGATTACGTTGAGTACAACATCGAGACGCTGGACGAAAACGGCCAGAGCACAGGCGATCTGAAACTCGGCGATTACTTCGTGGGAGCTTCTACCCCGAAGGAAGAAGATATGGATTCGGTCATTGCTTCGCAGGATCTGAGATTTGTGGGACCTCTCGGCGACGGTCCGCGCAGCGCAGGTCTGTATAAAGGCACAGTCACCTTTACGGTCTCGCTGTTCAAGCCATTGCTCATAACCGGCGGAGAGGGCTACAGCAGAGTTATCTATTATACTGAAGGTCTGACCTGGGAACAGATAGCAGCTCAGCCTGAGAACAACGAGGTCATTATCGACGATGAAGGTTATGTAAGGATGCTGTTCAACAACAGATACCGTAAGGTCATAAAGGGTACTAACTCACCGGACCCCTGGACAGAGGTCATGTCTGACGAAGAATACGATCCTTCAATGGTTTATTCTGTTGACAGAGATCTCAACTATGAGACTTTTAAGACCTTTAATGTTACTGTCGGAGACCGTACTGTTACCGTTAATTATCTTCCCGGTATGTGCTGGTATGAGGTAATGAATTCAAGACAGAACCCCGAAATAGGTATAAGCAATAGGGATTCTGCCGCTGTTCGCGTTTACTCTGGTTCCGACTACACATACTGTGAGATCATCAAGGACAACGGCGAGGAGGCCGGTAATAACAGATACACCAACCTCGGTAAATTCGATGTGGTGGATCCTGACGGAGTGTACTTTGCCGATATCGACGGTACTTATAATCAGCTGAGTATAAGATACCTTTTCGCCGGTGAAGATGTTGTAACAGTCAGATATCCCGGCGGAACAACATGGGCTGAGGCTTTGAGTTCTGTCGTTGGAGCCACTCTCAAGATCGACGATGACGGAGTTGTAATGATCCTGTACAAGGGCGAATACCGAAAGCTCTACAACAGTTACATGGGTTATGTTTCAGGTCAGTATCAGGAGATAAAAACCTATGTATTCGGAACAGATGCTGTGAACAGATACACCACCGTCTACATCGAATACGATACGTAATAAACAAATCAAATATTTTACAAGAGGTGTAAAACCATGAAAATGAAAAGAATCCTTGCGGGCGTTTCCGCACTCGCAGCTGCAGCTGCAATGTCAGTGACTGTCTTCGCGCAGGCCGAGGAGACAGAGACTATCATCAGACCTATCGGCGGCGATCCCTTCATTACTGATCCCGATCACAACGGCACAGCCGATACTGCGGTACTGTTCAGCACCGAGCCCGGCTATGTGGTAACTATCCCCAAGACCGTTGTTCTTTCCGGCAACAGAAACACCACCTACACCGGCTCCGCTCAGATCGAGGCCTCCGAGGTGTTCCTCGACAATAATCAGGCTGTCATGGTCAAGATCAACAATGCAGCCGACTTTACCCTTACTTCTGCTACCGGTAACGACCTCGGATACACCGTAAAGGTAGGCAGCTCTGAGGAGGCTGTTGAGGCAGGAAGACCTGTTGCGATCTTTACAAACAACTCCACCGCTCCCGCTGTGCTGAACTTTGAAACAGTTTCAGCTCCCCAGTATGCCGGTGACTATTCCGACACTCTCACATTTGATATCAGCGTTGCAGTATCCAACTAAGGAGGAGATCATATGAAAAAGATCATAGCATCTGCTGCGGCTCTTGTATTTGCAGGAACTATGGCAGTCAGCGTCTTCGCTCAGGCTGATGAGCAGGACGTTACCACAGTTCAGCCTGTGGGCAGGGTCGCCGGCACTGACGGTTTCGACCTGACCCCCACCCCCGCTGAGCCCGACACCGAAGTCAAGGCAGTCGTTGACCCGGGTTACATCGTAACTATCCCTGAGACTGTTGAGCTTTTCGGCACCTACGGTACCAAGTATACCAACACCGCCGACGTCAGCGCAGAGAGAGTTCTTCTCGAATCCGGCTACGCCCTTAACGTAGCGATCTCCAGCGCGTCTGCTTTCAATCTCAAGACTTCCGAATCCGCCGCATATTCTCTGCCTTACACCGTAAGCACAGAACTGTGGGGCCCTGTTGACGACAAGGCAAACGGCGGTGTGGTAGCACAGTTCGGAAACGGTGAGGCTGTTCAGACAGTTGAGCTCACCTTTGAGACTGACGATGTTCCGCAGTACGCCGGTTCTTTCAAGGACACAGTAACATTCGAAATATCGGTAATGAGGATACCGAACGATTAAAGGAGGAAATGAACAATGAAGAAAAAGATGATCGCACTTATGACAACTCTCGCAGTAGCGAGCACCGCAACTGTTACCGCTTTTGCAGTACCTAACGAAGGCACAGTTATCAACCCCACTACCGATCCCAAGACCGGAAGCACCGCAGTTCTCTTTGACTCCGGCGACGAGTATTATGAGGTCATTATCCCCGCTCAGGTAGTTCTTTCTACCACCGCAGAGCAGGAGGTTTCTGTCGTGGCTCAGAACGTAAGACTGAGACAGCCAGCCAACGGTGCCAAGTTTATCCAGGTATCTGTCAGCCAGAACAACGACTTCAATGTATACAACGGCAGCGATTCCTTTGAGTATTCTGTCAAATTAAAGAATTCTGGAAAACCTCTTTCTGCCGGCAGCGGTGTCCTTGCTTTTGACCATGACGATCATCAGGAGATCCTATTCGGCACTGTTGACATGGATGATGTTCATGCAGCCGGTAACTATACCGGTAATCTGACCTTTGATATCACGACAGAGATATTGAGCTGATCACGGAGGTAGACGAATATGAAGAAAAAGCTCATAAGCGGACTTTCCGCACTTGCAATGCTGGCTATGCCTCTCACGGCTTATGCTGACCAGACCATTACCGAGCTGACCGATCCCCCGCAGGGCGATGCTGAGATAACCACCAACATCGACCCCACCTTCACCGTGACTATCCCTTCGGATGTTACCGTGGCTTTCGGTGACAACGATACTGCCTTCGGCACCGTTGAGCTGACACAGGCTCAGCTGGAGATCAATGCAGGCGTCAAGGTAACAGTCACCACCGACGGCGAGCTCAACAACGCTGCTGACGCTGCCCAGGTGATCCCCTACACCCTTACCTCTGAGGGCGCAGATATCGGCAAGGTATATGCTCAGGTGTTCACACAGGAGGGCGAAAGCTTCGACCTCACCATCCACATCGAGGATGCCGACTGGAACAGTGCTTACGCCGGTTCTTACAGCGATACCGTAGTATTCGATGTTGAATACGTCGTTTCAAACTGATAAGGAGTTGATGGCATGAAAAAAGCCGCAGCCTTCCTGCTGTCGCTTTCGATGCTTGCAGCGGTCTCGTTGACGGCATTTGCTGACGATACCCCGCCGCCGAACACAGCTCCCGGAGAAGCAGTCATAGGCACCGAGGTGCCTGCGGGTCACACCGTGACTGTAACTCTGATAGGCGAGGGCTCCTACACCCTCGACGGCAGCACCGGTTCGGTGTTCACGGTGGAACGCCTCGCCCAGCCCAAGCTGGAGATCACTCCCGGCGAGGGAGGGGAGATCGTTTCGGTGACTCTCAACGGCACCGAGATAGTCTCCGAGGTCATCGACGGCAAATATCAGCTTGCGCCTGTTTACGAGGACAAGGACATAGTCATCACGATAGAGACGCACTTTGTCCCTCCCGACAGCTCCGAGTCCGAGCCTGACAGCTCCGAGTCCGAGCCTGACAGCTCCGAATCAGAGCCCGAGAGCTCCGAGTCCGAGCCCGAAAGCTCCGAGTCAGAGTCCAAGCCTGACAGCTCCGAGCCCACAAGCTCCGTTCCTGACAACCACAACACCAACCCCTCTACGGGCGTTATTGGCGGTGTGTCGGCAGGCACGATAGTTCTGATAGCTGCACTCACAGCTGTAAAGCGTAAAGGCAAAGACAGCAACGAAGAATAAAGCATAAAAATCCCCGCAGGGCGTTTCCTGCGGGGAATTTTTGCGTCTGTATGATTGCTCAGCCGGCGGTGTAGATACGTGTGATGATCTCGTCCATGGGCAGCGACCGCACCGAGATATCGGTGAAGTCCACAGTGCTTGACAGCGTGGCGAGGAACTCTGTGATGCTGCGCTGCTCGGTGTCCACCTCCAGGCTTATGCGAAGCCTGTCCTCACCGGGCTTTACCGCAACGCCGTTGATCTCGCTGCCGGTGAAGGGCTTTGCCAGAGTCAGGTCGATCATTTTCTTGCTGCCCAGGGTCGTCCTGAGCTTGTCAAGAGAGTTATCAAATACTTTTCTGCCGTGGTTGATGATGATGACGTTGTCCGCCAGCTGTTCCACGTCTTCCAGGTCGTGGGTAGTCAGGATGAAGGTGGTGCCGTTTCGGTTCATCCGGGAGATCACCTCGCGGATCTTGTTCTTGGCGATGACGTCCAGACCGATAGTGGGCTCGTCGAGGAACACGATCTTCGGCGCGTGGAGCATGGACATGATGAACTCACATTTCATCCGCTCTCCCAGGGAAAGCACTCTTGTGGGCTTGTGTATCACGTCCCCCACGTCGAACAGCTCTGTCATATCGTCAAGGCGCTTTTTGTAGTCGGCGTCGGAGATGCCGTAGATAGCCTTGTTCATGGCGAAGCTGTCCACAGGCGGGATGTCGAAGATGAGCTGGGACTTCTGCCCGAAGACTGCGCCTATCCTGCGGACGTATTTTGTCCTGTCTTTGGCAGGGGAGAAGCCCATTACGTCGATGCTGCCGCCGGTGGGGAACAGCGCCCCGCAGAGCATCTTGATAGTGGTGGACTTGCCCGCGCCGTTGGGCCCGAGGATGCCGCAGACAGTGCCCTCCTCAATGGTGAAGGACACCCCGTCAACGGCGCTGACGGTCACTTTCTCGCGCTTGAAAAAGCTTTTGAGCGCCGCGGAAAAGCCGCTGCCGCGCTTGTATGTGGTGTAGATCTTGGAGAGGTCCCGGACCTTGATGATCTCCATTATCCGCCCACCCCCTCGTATCGTTTTATCATAATGTGGTATATCCATATCCCGAAGGCCAGGAACACCAGGCAGGGAATGACAGCGATGAGCATATACCCCTCGACCTCTCCCAGCAGCGCAGACGCCGGGAAGAACCCTACCGACGCCACCGGGATGATGAAGGCTGTCAGCACCTTGACGGCCTTGGGAAAGATGCCCGCGGGGTACTTGCCGAACTCGGAGATGCTGTCGAAGATCTCGGGTATGCGGGAGTTGCCCACCCATTTGAAGCTTATGGCTGCCATGATAAGGTCAAGGCCGCACAGCACAGCCGCCCCTGCTAAGAACAGCACCATAAACGCCGGTACTCCGGCGGCGGAGGTGCAGCTTTTGACAGCGGAGACCACCGTCATCACCAGCCCGCCGATGAACAGTCCCAGGCTGCCGGTGGAGAAGTTCACCGCCGTCAGGTAGAACAGCGGCGGCAGAGGTTTGAGCAGCACCGTCTCGAAGCTGCCCTCGCGTATATGATCCATAGTCGCCCACATGACGCCCTGTGTCACCATGGAGGAAAGCCCCGTTGACATGGCGAACACCGACTGTATCAGCAGCACCTGCCACATGGACCAGCCGGGGAAGGATGCGCCGTTGGCGTAGATCACCACCGTCACCAGAGGAAAGAGGATATTCGACAGCAGCGACATGATGTTGCCCAGCAGGAAGTCCGCCCGGTATGCCGCGGCCTGGGAGAAGGCTATCCGCAGGCAGGTGAAGTATATCTTTATGTATCTCATGGCTCACGCTCCGACTGCCGTAAATCGCCGTATCGACGCACGGTATAGTACTTCGCTCAGCAGCGCCGTCACAGCCGCGGCTATGGCCTGACACAGCACAGCCTGCGGTATGGACAGCCCCAGCTCGCCTATGCTGTCGCTGCCTGTCCAGACCATCGCGGTGATGTAGTTGGTGTACTGAAATGGCAGGAACATCATCACCCGCTGCAATGCCCCCGGGAAAAAGCTAATGGGTATCAGCGCCCCGGAGAACACCGATGCCAGCAGCATATACACCGTCCGGATGCCCCTCGCCTGCACAAAATAGAAGGCGGTCATGCCGATGCAGTAGTTGACATAGAACTGCATCAGGAAGGTGAGCGCCACCGAGAGCAGCGTCCAGCCCGTATACGCAGGGACAATGTCTATCCTAAACAGCAGCATGAAAACGAAAAAGCATGGCAAAAACTCAAAGAAGAACCCCAGTATCCGGTGGCCTATCTTCTGCGACAGGGCGAAGAACCTGTGATGCACCGGCCGCAGGGCAAAGATGAGGAACTTTCCTGTGCGCACCAGCATTTGCAGGTTCCAGTCGGCGAAATCCATAGTCAGGTAGCCGATGAGCGCCGACACTCCGAAGTAGCGGATAGTCTGTTCAAGCTCCATGCCTCCGAAGGTGCTGCTGCTGCCGTATACCGCAGTCCAGATAAAATACTGCACGATGAAATACACAGGCCCCACGAAGGCCGACACAAGGGAGTGGGTGCGGTAGGCACTCCACTCCTTGTAGGTCACGAACGCCACAGCCCTGCATACCGCCAGCCTGTGTCTGAGACGGTTCATATGAGCCCCGACCAGATGATGTTCTGAACGTTGTAAAGGGGCTCGGGACACCAGCCTCCCGGCACCTTGTTAAAGGGCACATACCATGCCGCCACCAGCTGTTCATCCAGGTCGATGTCGATAGAGGATGCCCCGGAGCCCTCGTGCATGATAGTGCGGTCGGAGTAGGTGAATGCAGGGGTGCGCCTGATGTCAAAGCCTATGCCGTAGAGCCTGTTGGGCTCCTGAGCGCCCCAGCAGCGGTCGGGGATGTTGCAAAGCTGCACCGTGCTCATCTTCTCCACAGACTTCCTGCCCAGGATACGGGCACCGTCCAGCCTGCCGTTGTAAACGAAGGCGTTTCCGAAGCGCACCAGGTCATACACCGTGGAATTGATCCCGCCGCCGGTGGGGGGGATCTTTTCCCACATCTCATCTTCCTCGGTCATGGGTCTGTTGCCGGAGACCAGGAGTTTCAGATAATCCGCCGTATTTTTGTCATAGTGGTAGAATCTGTCTGCTATGTCCTGGGTGATGTCCTTGTCGAAGCAGCTGTCCTTCAGGTTCAGGGGCTTGAGGATCTTCTGGGTTATGTAGTCAACAGCAGGTATGCCGCTGGCACGTCCGATTATCTCACCGAGGACGCAGAAGAGGAAAGAGCTGTACTGCCATTCCGTTCCCACCGGCCTGCGCAGACCTGCGGAAATGCCCGCAGAGATCCAGTCGAAGGCTCTCTGCTTGTCCCAGGCCTTGAATTCGGTCTTGATGAGCTCCCAGCTGCTCTTGGGAAAAAGCTCGTCAAAGCATCCCGCGTCGGGGTAGAGCCCGGAGGTGTGGGTCAGCAGGTGGATGAGCTTAACATCAGAGAAAGGCCTCCTTGCAAACTGGGGCAGCCAGTTGCCTACCGGGTCGTTGAGGTTGAAGATGCCGTCCTCTGCCAGCTGCATCATGGCGGTGGCGGTGAATACCTTGGTTATTGAGGCTATACCGAAGACTGTATCGGGTCTCATGGGGGTGTCCTCGCCGACAGAGTTGTTCCTGCCCAGGGCACCGTGAGCGATGATCTTGCCCTTGTGGGAGATGCAGTAAGCCGCTCCGTGAACCAGCTCCCGGTCGATCATGCTTTGCAGCCGCTCGTTGAGCTTGTCTATCCTGCTCTCGTCGTAGCCTGTCTCAGCGGGCTTGCAGTCTGTCTTTCCTAACATCACGTTCATGTCTTTTCCTCCTGTGTATTTATATTCAGCCCGGTGCATGACCGGAAACGCTGCAAGAATATTATAGCATACGGTGATATGAAATGCAAGTATGCGCTCAGAACAGTTTTATCATCCTGTCGTATACCGCAGTGAAGCCACCTGAGAGCTCCCGGTCGGTGTGGTAGTGCCCGAAGAACCACCGCTGAAACTCCACGGTATTCCGGAGCTTTTCGAGGTAGTTGTCAAGAACCGACTCCTGTTCGTAAACAACGGCGCCCAGCTCATGTATCACCGACAGCGGCGCAGTGTGGGTCAGGATGTAGTCCACCCTGCCGCAGCAGGCTTCGAGGGTCAGATCTGCATGGGCGTACTGCTCCGGCGAGGGCTGTTCCTCCGCAAACCAGTTATAGCCCTCCCGCCGGCAGCTCTTGTCATGGGAGTAAGCCCCTCCCATGCAGAAGAAAGTCCTGCCCTCGATGTTATACAGCTCGCCCCGCATCAGGCGGATGATGTTCTGCTCGATGACCTGCGCCTTACCGCCGTTCCAGCCGGAGGCGGGGTATTCGCTGAGCAGCCGGTGATCCTCGTGGTTGCCGTCGATGAAGCAAAAACAAAAGGGCTCCCTCCGGAGCTTTAAATATGAGATCCTGTCGTCCGGGTGATCCGACACAAAGCCGAAATCCCCGGTGATGAGGACGGTGTCCCCGGGCATGACGCCGTTTGCCGCCAGCCGGCCCATGAGCCCGTCATAGCCGCCGTGGGTGTCGCCGGTTATCCAAAGTGACACAGTGCATCTTCCTTTCATAAATCAACAGCAGGCAGCCCGGGAGCTGCCTGCGCTGAGATCTTAGTATTTTCTGATAGTCTTTCTGCGGTGCTTTTCGATGTACATACGGCTGTCGGCCTCGCCTTTGAGCTCGGTCAGGTCGGTGTTATCATCCGGTTTGAGGGTGATATGACCGCAGCTGCATCCCAGCTTGTAGGGGGTGCGCTGTTCGGCGTTGTAGCCGTCGATGCGCTCATAGACCTGCTTGATGAGCCTGTCGGGTTCCTCCGGGTCGTCGAAGGCCGTGAGTATCATGAACTCGTCGCCGCCCGTCCGGACGCAGATGCTGCCCTCGGGGAACACCTCTTTAAGTGTCGCCGAGCAGATCGAGATAGCATTGTCGCCTTCCTCATGGCCATAGCCGTCGTTGATAGGCTTGAGGCCGTCCACGTCGGCGCAGGTGACCGAGAAGTACCGTCCCTCGGCGATGGTCTTTTTGAGCAGCTCGTTTTCATATTTTTTCATGCCGCGCCTGTTGTAGAGCCCTGTGAGAGCGTCGTGGAGGTTGAGCAGCTCCAGCTCGCCCAAAGCTTTTTCCAGCTTGTTGTTCATGTAGAAGCTTCCCGCGTTGTTGCAGATAGATTGCAGCCATACCGCCAGCAGGTCGCCCTCGATGTTGATAGTGGAGAGGGTAGCCGCCATATATCCGAGAAGCACGCTCTTGAAGTAAAGGGGCGTAAAAGCCACGGTAACGGGGGCGTTCTCGTCGCTCAGTCCCCCGGGGATAAGGTCTGCGGTGGCAAACTCCGTACCAAAGGGCACCTCATGCCCCCACTGGTACATGGAGACCATAGTGTCCGGTACCGTCCAGGGCTGGATGTCCTTGTCAATGTTGATCTTGTCCTTGGACTTTTCGATCTCGGAGCTGATGCAGACGTAGAGCTTTTTGAGCTTGAATATTTTCGCACCGTATTCCAGTCCCTCAAACAGCTCCGAGGAATCCTCCACCTTTGCAAACTCCATGTTCATATCCAGCAGGTAGCGGGTGAACTGCTTGAAATCCAGCTGATAGGCGGTGCGCTGATTGTAGGTGATCTCGTCGGGGCGCAGTACCGGCACACAGCCGCAGCTCTGCCCCTTGACCAGCACAGAATCCACATATGTGATATCCTCGGGCTCCTTGCCCGCCAGAGCGTCGGTGATGAGCTCCACCGCTACGCCCCCCGCCTCGAAGGTGGCTCTGCGCACAGTAGTGGGAACAGGGGAGTAGTCCTGGCACTCTCTCAGGGAATCAAAACCTGTAACGATGATATCGTCGGGTATTTTCAGCCCGTGCTTTTTGAGGGTATCCATGCAGAAAAAGGCCATAGTGTCGTTGGCGCAGACTATCGCCTCCGGCAGCTCGGGTTTTTTAAGTATCTCCTCGGTGCAGTCAACGGCCTTGCGCCAGAACTCCCCGAAGAATATCCTGTCCTCCTCAACGGGCAGACCGTGCCTGATCAGCGTGGCCTTGTAGGCGTCGAGTCTTTCCTCGGACTGGACATTGTTGTCCTTAAAGCCTCCGATAAAGTCGATCTTGGTGAGGCCGTGCTCTGTGATAAGATGCTCCACCACCGAGGACATGGCATACTTGTTGCTGAGGATTATTCTCTTGTTGTCGGCATGGAAGTTGTCGTCCACGTTGATGAGGGGGATGTTCCGCTCGGCGGCCTTGCGCCTGATCTCGAAGAAGGTCTCCTCTCCCAGCAGCGACTCGCCGAAAATAACGATGCCGTCGATGATATCGTAGTTCATGATCTTGTAAACCGACATCTCGCCGTTGAGCAGATTCTCGGAGATCACAAGATCTAGCCCGCGCTCGGGCTTGTGGGTAGTATTATAGAACACCAGAAGATCATACCCGAGCTCCTGACATTTGCAGTGTACGCCGTGGACGACGTCCATTTCGTAATCAAGGTCAAAACCGGTCACACACACGGCGATAGTAGTCCTTCTTTTCAAGGAGATACCTCCTCCCAATTCGTTTTCGGCTCATTATAATAAGCCAAGTATAATTATATCACATCTTTAAGAACAATTCAATGCTTTTTTGATAGAAATTTGTGGAAAAATTCAATAATACTGTGTGGAGTATACAAGTTTGAGCGGCATTGTGCTTGCAAAACCCGGCGGCCTGTGTTATAATAGTACTGTCAATATCCGGAAAATAAAGGAGGCGGCAATATGTTTTGTCCGGTATGCGGAAAACCAGTCAGGGAGGGAGCAGTGTTCTGCGGGAACTGCGGCGCAAGGCTCGCACAGGCTGCAAAGCCTGCTCAGCCTGCACCTGTTCAACCGGCGGCGCCAAAGCCTGCGCCTGCTGCGCCCAAGCCCCGCAAGAAGGCTGCAAAAGGCTATGGAGTTCCCGTGGCGCTGTGTTCGGTGGTGCTGCTGATGTTCGCGGCGGCATTTGTGTTGTTCATCAAGCCTGGGTTTCTCATGAGCACCGACGACAGCAGCTCGAAGTCTGACAGCTCCGATGTGAGCGAGGCCGATGCCTCAGAGGAAGATGTGTCCTCCGCAGCCGTGACTGCGGCGACAGTCACCCGGACAAAGCCCGAAGTGACTACCGCCCCGGAGGTCACAGGCGAGAGCGATACCGTCACCGAGCCGGAGAAGACTGCTCCCGAGGAGACCACCGCCGCCACCACCCGCAGTAAGGAGCAGGAGAAGGTCTACAAGGAGGCCATGAAGTTCTCCACCGAAGAGCGCCCGGACTTCGGGGAGTTCGAGTGGTGCTTCGGGCAGTACGGCCTGATGTACGAGCCACCTTCCGGGGCGGAGAAGATAACCGACAAGCTGGGCTACTCCGGGGGCTGGAAAGCCATGATCGTCTACGACCCCAACAACCTTGAAGGCAGCTACTGCCGGGAGCTGGACAACATCAGCATCGAGGTGGAGGGCAAGAAGGTGCGCCTCACCATAGACTGGTACAGAATGGAGCTGGAAGGCGAGCTCTACGACGAGCAGGATATGGGCGACACTCTCTTTACCGGGCAGACCACCAACGAGGGCATAACCGTTTCCGGGGCGGCGGAGATATCCATAAACAATCTGTGGAAGTCCGGCGGCAAGGAATACGCCGTAGGTGCTATGATAACCTCCGAGGGCCTGCCGGCTTACGTTGCCATGATAAGATGAAACACAACGCCTTGACTGTTTTATGGATTTGCAGTATAGTACCGGACTTCGGAGACAGCACCGTTTTATCAGGTGTGCTGACATTCCGCCACAAGGTCCTCACACAGGACTGCCCCGACGAAGATCTCGTGACCGTCTGCAAGGCGAAGTGCGAGTACTGCAAAGCCGCATATGCTTATTCCGTGTAAACCGATAAAAGGATACCGCCCGCACCTGCGCCGATGCTGCAAGTGCGGGCGGTATTCGTTTACCGGCAGGAGTGCCGGATATTGGTCACAGCCACCTGATCGCCGGTGACTGCGGCGTAGATCTTCTGATTTATGCCGTTCATTTCAAGGGTGTCGTTTATGGATATGCCGCCGTTCTCGGTGATGACGGTTATCTTGCTGCTACCCGCCTTAAAGGTCACTTCAGTGTCGTAGCCGTCGCGGTTGAGCTGCATCCAGTTGTCCCAGCTGCCGAAAGCGTCGGTCTTCTCCACGTCCAGCTTGGCGATGCAGCCCTTGTCGTTCTCCCAGAACTCGCCGTCGAACCTGACGAATGCCAGCTCACGGTAGCCCTTGCCCCCGATCCTGCCGTCATCGGAGCAGTACAGCGCGATGAAGGGGCAGTGCCATATCAGCCTTGCAGTGGGCAGGCACCTGGTGTGGAAGGTGAGTTTAAGGCCGTCCTTTATCTCCACCCCCTCCGAGGAGGCGGTGCGGTAGCCGTCGATCTGAACGTTGGGCATATCTCCCGCCGGGACGTCGATATAGCTGATCTTCTCGGCTATCCTGGGGATGTAGTCGGCAGGGCTCGCAGTCTGAGCCTGAACGGAGTGCAGGTCGCTGATGCTGCAATTCTCGCCGGTCAGCCCGATGTACAAGAACCTCGAACTGTCAGGCAGCGCAACGGTTACTTCCGCGGTCTGACTCTTGCTTATTATGCGTATCAGCGCATGGTCGCTTATCCGGACGGCCTCCAGCCTGTATTCACCCTTGTGTTTGCTGTCAGAGCCAGAGTTTGTGAGCCTGGTCTGCATCTTTCTTGCGCCGGCGGTCTCGGTCTTGCCGTCGAACCACACCTCGCCGTACTCGAAATACATATACTCGGCTATGGTCCTTTCGTCGGTATGGACTTTGCCGTCATGGGCGTCGAACAGTATCATGGAGGGCACCGGAGCTTTCCCGCCCTCGGAGCCGACCTTCAAGGAAACTGTGGTCATGCAGTCGGTGATGAGTATGCCTGCGGAGACGGCGCTCCTGTGCTCAGCCACATTGAGCACGCCGTTTATGTCGGACTCGTTGGCCTCGGCACGTTCCTTCATCTCGTACTCGGTGTCCACATCTATCAGGTGGAGCATGAGCCTTGCGTAGTAGGGGTCAAACTGCGTGCCTGCGCCCTTGACGATCTCCTCGCGCACCTTGTCCTGGGATAAGGGGTCGCGGTAGCTGCGTATGGAGGTCATGGCGTCGTAGGCGTCCGCCACCGAGACTATCCTTGCGATCTCGGGGATATCCTCGCCTTTCAGACCGTCGGGATAGCCCTTGCCGTCGTAGCGTTCGTGATGATAGTGGGCGCCGATGGCAAGGTAGGGGTACTCGGTTATCTTGTCAAGTATCTGCGCTCCCAGAACAGGGTGCTGCTTGACCGTTTCGTATTCCTCGGCGGTGAGCCTGCCCTTTTTGTTGATTATGCTGATCGGAATGCCTATCTTGCCCACGTCGTGGAGAAGCGCTGTGTGGTAGACCTCGTCACATTCCTCCTCGGACTTGTGGCTCATCTCAGCGAGCCTGCGGGAGTACTCGGCCACTCTCGCGGAATGACCGTGGGTATACTTGTCCTTGGCATCAATGGCGTTCACAAGGGCTGTGGCAGTCTGCTCAAACAGATCCTGCATTCGTTTCTGCTCCCTTTCAAGCTTTGACTGGTTAAGATAGATTATGACCATCATCAGCACCGTGAACAGCATTGAGAACAGTCCCGGGATGCTGGTAAGGTTTTTCTGCGCTATCATCTGGACCACCAGTATGGGGGACTGCCCTAAGATTATCACCATGGAGGTGATGAACCCGAATTTCTTGTAGAACAGCACCATTACCACAAGGCAGATACTGGAAAGGGACGAAAAGACTCCCGCGAATGCCGACAGCGGCAGTTCTTTCCCCCAGATAGTCATGACCGCTCCGGAACGCGCCGCGATCACGGTGCAGACATAGAGCAGCAGATACATGATAATGGGTATGATTATGTAGTATTTCGACCTTTTTCTGCGGCGGAAAAGGAAATCAAGCTTTCCGGACTTGCGGATATTGTTGTTTGTATCGGATATTTTCATCTTCATCCTCGTTTTCCTGACTGCGATCCAACTCTCCGACTATCAGTAATAAAAAACGCCCGAAAACCAAAGTAACTGCGGCTGCGAGCGTAAAAAAGCATAACAAAGCGGCAGACCTGCGCCGCCTGTTTAATGGTATCAGAACACTGCCCTTTTGTCAAGCCCCTTACGAGGATATTTAACAAACAAAACATCATATTTAGAGCTTTGTATATAATTCGCAGGATTATCCAGCTTTTTTAAACAAAACGCCTAACCGCCCGATGCCGTTTCCGGCAGGGGCGGTCAGGCTGATATTCAGAGCACGAACTCCTCCACCGCAAAGGGCACCATATTCCGGTGGAACTTCACCACGAAACCGCAGGGGTAATGGTTCACGGTGCCGAAGGTCATCATGAAGCCGCTGTCATGAGGGAAGGGCAGCGGCCCTGAGGAATACTCGCCCACATACAGCTGGTTCACCTCATAGCCCCTGTCCAGGGCGTCGGGATACCACCTGTCGCCTTTCAGACTGAAATGCTTGAGCCACGCTCTGGCTTTGCTGACACATTCATCGAAGCTTCTGAGCACCCTTGCGGCCGCATCCGCATCCTCCTCGGAGATCAGATACTTTTTCGCCTGTATCGTGATGACCATGTCGCGGGTATAGATATCGGCAGCGCCGTTGAATATACTGAACTTTCCGAAATCCCTTTTCTCCAGGATGTCTATGACTTCCTCTGCGGTGTAGATCACTCTGTCGCCTGACATAAAGCTCACTCCTTCTGTTACGGTGATCGGGCATCTGCTTTATTTATATTATACCATACCCCGGCAGGTTTTTCAACCTGCAAAAAAAGGTTGAAATCTGAAAGAAAATATGATATAATTGTTTCAGAACGATGAAAAAAGGCGGTGCACAATGAAAGGAAAAAACATTGAACGGGCAGTGATCGGCCTGTCGCTGATAGCTATAATAGTGCTGTTCGTTTGTTTTTTTAAGGATATAATGGTCCCGCTGTTCAGCATGGAGTTCGGGGGCAACTTTGACGGCGCCAGGGATCTGCTGGAATCCAAGGGCTGGCTCGGGGCGCTCTGCGTGATACTGATAGAGGCTCTGCAAATGGTGGTTGTGTTTATCCCTGCGGAGTTCATACAGGTGTCGTCGGGACTCAGTTATCCCTTTCATATGTCGCTGGTGCTATGCGACCTGGGAGTATGCCTGGGGGCGACGCTGATATTCCTGCTTTCGCGCATCTGCCGCATCGGCACAGATAAATACGCCCGCAGCAAGCAGCAGATCAGCGCGATCTCCGCCCGGACGAGAGGCCGCAGCGTGATGGTGCTGATGCTTCTGCTGTTCATCACCCCCATAGTGCCCTTCGGCGCCATATGCTACTACGGCAGCGGCACCGACCTGAAATACCGCCGGTATCTCCTGACCGTTGCCGTCGGCGTTATCCCCTCGATCATCACCTCGAACCTTATCGGCACTTCGGCAAAGGCCTTTATCCGCAACGCTATCCCGGTGTGGCTGCTGGTCATCATCATAGTACTGCTTATGATACTGCTGCTGGTGATGCTGTGGTTCCTGCTTGACAAGGTGCTGTTCAGAGGCAAGGACTGCACCCCCGATTCAGCCACCTATTTCGTTTTTTTCAGACTGGTGGGATTCCTGCGCAAGCGCAAGCAGCGCCTTCACATCGACAACGAAAAGCTCAAAGGCGTCAAGCCTCCCTACATCCTCATGTGCAACCATGCCTCCTTCTACGACTTCTACTATGTGAAGATGCTGGTGGGGGAGGATAACCTTTCCTATATCGTCAACAGCCATATCGGCTCGGGTAAGATACTCAGGAAACTCCGGAACAAAGCGGGCTTTATCCCGAAGAAGCTGTTCTGCCCCGACACGGCAGGTCTCAAAATGATGCATATGCTCAACAAGGGTTACTCCGTTGCGGTGTTCCCGGAGGGGCGGCTCTCCGTTGACGGGCGCTGCTATCCAATAGTCGAGAAGGGGACACGGTTCTATAAAAAGCGGGGGCTGCCCCTTGTCCTTGCGAACATCTCCGGCGCTTATTATGCAAACCCGAAGTGGCGCAAGAAGTTCCTCAGATCGGATATCAAGGTCTCGGTCAGACGGGTCATAAGCAGCGAGGAAATGAAGGAGCTTTCCGTGGAGGAGCTGGACGAGATCATCATGTCCTCTATCTCCTGTGACGAGAATACCGAGCATTTCAACCGCTACAAGGCCGGGAACAAGGCGAAGGGTCTTGAAAACATCCTATACAGGTGTGCCGACTGCGGCGAGCTTTATACTACCGCCGCCGAGGGCAGCGACCTGATCTGTACCTCCTGCGGCGCAAGGCATCACCTTGATGAGACCTACCGTTTCACAGACAGTGCTGAGAGCATCCCCGCCTACTACGACAGGATAAAGGCGCTGGAAAGAGCGGAGCTTGAAGGCTTCACCCTGCACACGGAGGTAGATACAAAAGTATTCCCCAAGGACGGAGGCCGCCCCCGCAGGGAGCACGGCGAATGTACTTTGACCGGTGAGGGTTTCACTTATACCTCTGATAAGATAAGCTTCACCGTCCCCATTGTTAAGCTGCCCGCCCTTGCTTTCTCCTGCAACAGCGAGTTCGAGCTCTATCATGAGAAGGAGCTTTACTATTTCTACCCGGTGAAGGAACGCCGACAGACCGCTCGCTGGGCTCTGATAACCGACCTGCTTTACGAGGTGAACAATGAAAAAAGATAAAGAAAAAGCCCTGATAGATATTTCACTGAAGACCTTCATCCAGGTGACTGTGCTGCTTGTGGTTTTGCTGGCGGCAGCTGTCGTCCTGACCTATGTGATCCCTGCGGGACAGTTCGGCACGCTGCCTAACGGCGACACCGACTACACGGTCTATGAGCGCCTCGAGGGGTCTCAGGGCATCAGCATCTGGAAGGGCATACTGGCGCCGCTGCTGGTGTTCGGCTCTGACGACGGGCTTACGCTCATAATGCTTTCGGTCTTCCTGCTTGTGATCGCGGGGGCATTCCAGGTGATGAACGACACCGGCGGCATCAACGCCCTGGTGGGCGCTGTCTCTGACCGCTTCAAGACCAGAAAAAAACTGCTGATCGCAGTGCTGTCGCTGCTGTTCATGAGCTTCGGAGCATTCCTGGGGCTCTTTGAGGAAATGCTCACCATGCTCCCCATCGTGGCCATACTCTGCGTTATGAACGGCTTTGACTCCTTTACGGGATTCTTGGTCTGCATAGTCTCCTGCGGATTCGGATTCGCCAGTGCCATAACGAATCCATTTACGGTCCTGCTGGCGTCGGAGATCATAGGCGTCGATCCCATGGAGAACATCTGGTACAGGATCGTGATTTTCTTCGTGATGTATCTGCTGCTGCTGGGGTTCATATTCCTCTATCTGCGCAGCATCAGAAAAGACCCCGCCAAGAGCTGCACCTATGAGCACGATCTCAGGCTGAAAGCCGCCGGAGCCCATGCCAAAGAGAGCGCCACCGCCGACCGCAGGCGCAAGCTCACCGTATACAGCGTATTTCTTGTAATGAGCCTCGTGATGATAGTGGTCTGCTCCCTCATCCCTGCGGTCAGGGGCTATACCGTTGTCGTCCTGACAGCCTATTTCCTTATCTTCGGCCCCGCAGCAGGTGCGCTGTGCCGTTCGCCGATGAAGGACGTGTTCGGGAGCTTTTTCAAAGGCATAACAGGGGCGCTGCCTACCATAGTGTTTATAAGCCTTTCGGCGTCGGTGAAATACGTCTTCGACGAGGGCAGCATACTCCCTACCATAGCCAATCAGATCAACGACCTTGCCGAGGGGAAGAACATATTCCTGATAGCCCTGACCGTTTACGGAGTGGTGCTGTTTCTGGAATTCTTTATCTCATCCTCAACGGCTAAGGCTATCCTGGTCATGGGGCTTTTATCGGTTATGGATCTCGGCCTCACCGGCAGGATGTCGGTGCTGATCTATACTTTCGCCGACGGATATACCAATCTGCTTTTCCCCACGTCGCCGGTGCTGCTGATATCCCTTTCCATGATGGAGACCAACTATTTCAAGTGGGTAAAACGCAGCTGGCCGCTGTTTATCGTGAATCTGCTGCTGGTGTTTGCTTTCATCGCAGGGGGTATCGCCGTGGGCTACTGACCGTTCAGGAGCGAAACCGGATCTGCCTGCAATACAAAAAGGAGATGAGCTTGTGAGATACAAAGCACTTAGAGCCGTCGCAGCCGCAGCTGCGCTGATGCTGGCGGGGACTGCCGTTCTTCCGGCCTTTGCCGTGGGAGAGGGGAGCGTATCCGGCGGCGAGCCGATCACTCCCGACGACGGAGATTATCTGCCAGCGAACCGGACAGCAGCGACAGCGAGCCCGACAGCACCCCCGAAAAGCCCGCCGACACCAACCCGGCCACAGGTCTCCCCGCTGCGGTGTTCATGCTAATGCCTTTGTCGGCAGCAGCCCTCCTGACCGCCGGAAGATCGAAGAAACACTGAGCTAAGATATATATAAAAGCCGATGCAGATCAACCTGCATCGGCTTTGCTGTCATATTCGGCCTTTGTTCGACGACCGTTCAGGTCTCGCTGTCAGCTCGGGCTTTCCTGCCGCGGCTGCCCTTGACCCTGATAGCGATGAACGCCGCTGCTGCAAGCGCCGCTGCCCCAGCGCCGACAAGGACATATACTGTCGCACCGAGGGGTTTCTTTTCGGAGGTCATCTGCCATTCGGTGAGGGTCATGTCCTTCTCCGAGAAAATGAAGATCAGATCGTGTACCCCCGATACCTCCTGCGGTAACGGTTCACTCACGCAGTCGGACAGCTCTGCGCTGTGGGAGCTAAGTGTTGCCAGCAGCTCGCCGTCGGTGGAGTCAAGGCGGATATCCACCTTGCCCCTGCCCCTGACCTTGCCTGTGAATCTCAGTATAAGATCTTCTGTATCGCCGAGGTCGGCCTGCTTGAAGCAGATCCAGGCGTTGGATCCTTCCGATACCGCCAGCGGAGACTTCATGTCGGTCTGATCCATCCTGATACCCGCCTGCCGGCAGAACTGCGCCCCGCTGTGAGCTTCATAGGCTGAGCTGCTTTCCGGCGGCGACCGGACGCCCTCTTTGGAGCCGGTGCTGCCGTTGATCTTCACCGCGTCCTCGTCCACAGAGATCTCGTCAACGCAGATGCTGCGGTAGCCGCCCTTGATCTTCATCTGCTTTTTCAGCGCCAGCGAATGGTAGAGCATATACCACTTGCCCTTGTACTTTTGCAGATGGGTGTGATTGTTGGAGTGATCGAAGCCGAACTCTCCGGGGTTTTTCAGACACTCGCCGCACATTTCCCAGCTGTTCGTGTCGAGGGGCGTTTTTGTCTTCATGCAGATCATGGAGCAGGCACCGGGTACGTCCGTATCGTAGGGCCATGTCTCGTGAGAATCCCAGTCGGAGCAGTAGGTGTAAACATAGGTCCCGTTGATGTAATTGAGCTCGCTGGCCTCAAAGAAATAGGGCGCCGGGATAGTCACATATTCGCTGTCGAAGGAAAGCATATCCTTGCCCAGCTTGACTATCTTGGATGATCCCGGGCAGACTGTGTCCGCACCCTCAGCCTTTCCGCCGCCGAAGGCCAGCCAGCCGTCGCCGTTGTCGTCGATGACCGCGCCGGGGTCAAAGGGGGTAGGGCAGTCCTTCAGCTTGGGGTCGGTGTAGTCGATCAGCGGCTTGCCGAGAGGGTCGCTCCAGGGGCCTGTGGGGTCTGTGGCAGTGATGACCCCCACGCCGGTGCCGTTGTTGGAGAAATAGAGATAGAAGTGTGTGAGCCCGTCCTCCTCCACCCGGGAAGTCACCGAGGGCGCCCAGGAGTTTCTTATCCACGGCGCGATCTCCCCCACGTTGATGGTGCCGTGCCATTCCCAGTTTATCATATCATCGGTGGAGAACACCACGAGAGACTTTATCTTTTCGTAGGTGTTGTTCTTGTCGGGGTTGGTCTCGTCGCACTGCTGCTGGTCGTTGGTGCCGAAGACGTACAGCCTGCCGTTGTACTCCACGGCTGTGGGGTCGGCGCAGAACACCTGCGACGAGATGGGGTTGTTGTACTTGGTGCCGTAGACCGGCTTGACGACGTCGGCATAATCGTCCGCCGAACCCGCAAGCCCTGTGCAGAGCGCCATAACAGCCGCAGGGATCAGAGCTGCGGCTCTCCTGAATAGTCTGCGCACGACGTTCCTCCTTCGTTGATGATGTCTGTGTTGTTACTTCGTTTTCAGCTTTTCGGAGATCTTCTTTATCACCTGCGCGTCGTCGGCATCCTTGACGGTGCAGGTGTCCCTCGAATAGAAGTTATCGGTAACATCCCACAGCACCGGCACAAAGCCATGCTCGGTGAGCTTGTCGAGGACTATTTCAAGGCACTCGGATGAGGTCTTGGATTTGGCGTCACCTGCGAAATTGCTGCCGGGGTATCTCGACGTGGTCTCGCCGAGGAATACCGGGATATTCCTGCTGCCGAAGGCTTTGTCAAGAAGCGCGATCTGACTGTCGGTATAGCCCACCCAGTTGTCGCCGCCGATCTGATTCGTCCAGTACATCATATTGTCAACGTAATGCACCGAGACCATGAGCCTGTTTTCTGCGGTATCAGTCGGCATCACAAACTTATCTGAGGTGGTGTTGTCGATGTTCGTCCAGTAGCCGGAAACTATCAGGACTCGCTGAGCATTGTTGCCGCCTGTAGAACGGACAGCGTCAACGAAGGTCTGATTGAGGGCATTTGTCGAGGTGTATGCATCCTCCTTGGACTGTGCCGTAAGCTCGCCCTTGTCGTTGAACTGGTCGCCGCCCAGGTACTCGTTGTAGCCCTCGAACACCAGCTTCTCATTATAGTCCTTGAAGCATTCCGCGATCTGCGTCCAGAGGGTGCTGAATATCTTTTTGCAATCCTCAAGGCTGTTTCTCCTGATGATGAACTCATCGAAATGGTGGATGTTCACAACGGCATAGAGGTCGTCCTTCATGCAGTAATCGACTATCTCTTTGACCCGTGCCATATAGTCGGAGTTGATGGTCCAGGTGCCGTCGTCCTGCATCATATTACCCCAGAACACCGGGATGCGCACGGTGCTGAACCCCGCCGCCTTTACGCCGTCGATCATCTCCTGCGTGGTGACTGGTGCGCCCCAGCAGGTCTCGTAATCCGAGGGCTTGTTTTCGCCCTTGACGGGTATCCACTTGTAGGATGACTTCTCGCAGTTTGTTGCATCGTAGGCCTCCATTGTGTTGCCCAGGTTCCAGCCGAGACCCATTTCCTTGGCGGCCTCCGCCGCGGTGAGGGATCTCATTTCAGCTTTGTCCTGACTTTCGGAACTGTCTGAACTGCCTGAGCTGCCGCAGCCTGTGAACAGCAGCATCGCCGCCGTTATTATCAGTGCTCTGATCTTCATAATATACCTCCTATTATTCTGCCCCGCGGTACAGCCCGATAAATGCCGCCGTGGGTTCATTCCTCGAATCGGTTATCCTTATCCGCAGGCGGTCTGTTTCGAGCCCGCCCAGCGGCACGATGCGCTTGTAGCCGACTGTGGTGCCGGAATATACCTCTTTGAACCCGCCGTCCCCTATAACATCGACCGCAAAGCTCTCGATGCGCTGGCTCAGGGTGATGTTCTCTTTTATCACGAGATAGCCCAGCTTTGCTTTCTGCCTGAGTTTCACCGTTATCACGGCGGTCTGAGCCTCCGGCATATAATATCCGTCATAGTCGTCTGCGAGTACATTGTCAATTCCGTGTCCGGGCTTTGCACTGTCGCACATAAGCTCCGCCCCCGGGATGAGATTATCGGCAAATGCCTCCCTGAGATGTTTCCCGAACCCGGCAAGCCTTCTCACATCGTTTTCGTGCAGAAGGCCTGCCTTTGTCGGAGGTATATTAAGAAGAAATGTGCAGTTGCCGCCCACCGAGCGGATGTAGATATCCCAGAGCTCCTGCAAGGACTTGACTTTGTCGTTCTCACTCTCGTGCCAGAACCAGCCGGGGCGGATCGAGGTGTTGACCTCTGCGGGGTACCAGATCAGCTCCTGCTCCCCGGCAAGCAGCTCTCTGCTGCCGAGGTCGGTGTCCCTTGCATCCACCCGCCGCTGACGGAATTCCTCGCTGTCCTCGTGCTGGCTCTTTTCGGAGATGATCTCGCTGTCCGCAGCCCGCTTAGGAACTACGCTCCACTCTGCGGGGCGGGTATGCCCCGCCTCGTTGCCGCACCAGCGCACATCCGGCCCGCAGACCGATATGCAGGCACCGGGCTGCAATTGGCGTATTACGGCGTAGTAACGCTCCCAGTCGTAGTACTGCTTTTTGCCGTTAGGCCCCTCACCGCAGGCGCCGTCGAACCACACCGAGAACACTTCTCCGCAGCCGGTCAAAAGCTCGGTGAGCTGAGCGATGAAAAAGTCGTCGTACTCCTTGCCCCTGCCGTAGAGGGGGCAGTTCCTGTCCCAGGGCGAGAGGTATACCCCGAATTTGATGCCGTACCTCCGGCAGGCGTCGCTTACCTCCCGGACCACATCTCGGCCGCAGGGGCTGTTCATCACGTTGTGCGGGGTAGTCTTCGTGTCCCACAGGCAGAAGCCGTCGTGGTGCTTGCAGGTGAGGATGAGCCCTCTCATCCCCGCCGAGACTATCGCCTTCACCCACTGTTCGGCGTCGAGCTGTCCGGGGTCGAAAACCTCCGGTGACTCAGTGCCGTCGCCCCACTCTTTGTCGGTGAAGGTGTTCACGGTAAAGTGGATGAAAGCATAGAATTCCAGCCGCTGGAAATCAAGCTGCCTTTCCGAGGGCACTACGTTTACGAGCCGTTTGTCAAGCTCCATACTGACCGCCTCCTGGTGAAAACGTTTACATTATTATATACCATATTGACAGCTAAATCAATAGATGATATTATTATGATATAACGATATGAACATCGGCAAGAACTTTTTTCGGAGGTAACTATGTTTTACTATCACTATCCCATTATCGCAAGGGAAGGCAGGCTGCCGATCTATCTTTTCAGCATCGGTATGCACGACTGCCAGCCCCTGGTCAGGAGGGGCACGGAATACTCTTTCCCCCAGATCTTCTACTGCACGAAGGGCAGGGGAGTGCTCAGCGTTGACGGAACCGATACCCCCATAGAGGCGGGCATGGGTTTCTTCATCCCCGCCTCCTATCCCCACGAATACCGCCCCGCAGCCGACCTTTGGGACAACCACTGGCTCATCCCCGGAGGGTACGCCTGCGACAGGCTGCTGCAGGAAATGGGCTTTGACAGGCCGAGGGTATTCTCGCTGGACAGCACCGACCGCCTTGACCGGATCTTTGCCAAAATGCACGAATCCCTCCGGTATGACCGGGTCTACGGCAATCTCAGGGCCTCGGGGTATTTGTATGATTTTCTTATCGAGCTTGACCGTGCCGTCAGTCACACAGGCAGTACCTCCACGGCTGACCCGGCGGTGATAAAATGCATCGACCTCATCGACCGCGACTACACCCGCCGGATAACCATGGACGATCTCTGCGCAGTCACGGGACTGTCCAAGCAGCACATTTGCAGGCTGTTCCGCAGCGCCCTCGACACCCGGCCTATGGAGTATATCGCCAAGCGCAGGATCCAGGCAGCCAAGGAACTGCTTTCCGGCACCGACCTGACCACCGAGGATATCGCCGTTAAAGTCGGCTTTGGCTCCAGCAGCTACTTCTGTAAGCTGTTCAGAAGATACGAAGGCGTAACGCCCACGCAGTTTAGGGATATAAGATGACAGGCTCATTCGCGCTTTTATGGTGTTTCGGCAACCGATTTTGAATCAAAATATGCGAATTGCCGAAAACTCCGGAAAATCATTGACAGTTATCTGATTTGTGCTATAATATAGAATGTGCAATTAGTCAATATTTGTATTATCAATAATATGCCATGCTGTTTCGGCTGTGACAGCACCGTAATGCTGCCGCAGCTGCCGTGTTTTGTACGGTACAAACAGTATGATCATCAGAAGAAGGATGACAAGTGAACAATAACAGTGTATTCACAACGGCAAAGCCCGGGTCTGCACTTGCAAAAATGGCGCTGCCCACCGTTGCAAGTCAGGTGATAATCCTGATATACAACCTTGCGGACACCTGGTTTATCGGCCGCACCAACGACCCCAACATGATCGGCGCATCATCTATCGCGCTTACGGTCTATCTCGCGGCGGTGGCGCTTGCCAACGTGTTCGGCGTGGGCGGCGGAGCACTTATGGCCCGGCTCATCGGCGAGAAAAAGGAAGAGGACGCCCGGAAAGTGGCCTCGTACACCCTGACCTCCTGCACCATAGCCGCGGTGATATTCTCACTGCTGGTGCTGGTGCTTGCAGACCCCCTGCTGCACCTGCTGGGGGCCGACGATTCCACCATAAACTACGGCAGACAGTATCTTCTCACCACCACAGTCATAGGCGGGCTCCCGACGATCCTGTCCATGTGTATGCCCCAGCTGCTGCGAAACTCCGGCTTTTCCATGTCAGCCGGTATAGGCGTGGCCATCGGCAGCGCCGCGAACGTCGCCCTTGACCCGCTGTTCATGTTCGTGATACTGCCGGAGGGCTATGAAGTCCTGGGTGCGGGAATTGCGACTGCGCTGTCCAACTTCATATCGCTGGCCTTCTTTATCATCATGTTCATCCGGGTGAAGGACAAAAGCGTCCTGCGGATCCCGAGAAAGCTGGAAAAGATCGGCCCGGAGAACCTGCGCTCATTCTACACAGTGGGGATCCCTGCGGCTATCGCCGTATTCCTGTTTGACCTTGTGACCATAGTTCTCAACAAGCTGGTGGTGGACTACGGCAACGTGCAGCTTGCGGCTATGGGCATCGTGCTGAAGCTGGAACGTCTGCCCATAAACATCGGCCTCGGCGTGTGCCTCGGAATGGTGCCCCTGGTGAGCTACAACTACGGCTCCGGCAACCGGGAGAGGATGAGCCGGTTCGTTTCCCTTGCCCGGATAGTTATTCTTGTATTCTCCGCCCTCTGCTCTGTGCTGTTTTTCTGCTTTGCGGACAGCATCGTGGGGGTCTTCATCAAGGACGGGGAGACCGTGAGATACGGCGCTGAGTTCCTGCGGGGAAGATGCTTCTCGCTGCCCTTTATGATGATAGGCTACCATGTGGTCAACTACATGAACGCCGTCAACAAGGGGATGATCTCCTTTATCCTTGCGGTCATCAGGCATATCGTGCTTATCATCCCCATAATGCTGCTGATGAACGCAGTATGGCAGCTTGACGGCCTCGTGTGGTCGCAGCTGGTGGCAGACGCCCTCAACTCCGTCGCCGCATTCGTCATATTCCGAAAGGTCAACGGAGCCATATGCCAGAAAATGCAGGCAAAGGCGTAACACCCCTCCCGGTGAGGTTTTTTCTGACCGATACATTATTTTCCTGATTTGGTGTAGACTTTTTGCGGGAAATATGTTATAATATGTCAAAAGCGGTACTGAAAAGAGCATTGTCTTCTTATCACGATAATGCACATCCTGTTTTAGAAAGGGGTGGTCGATCTGTCTGTTTCCGGTTATTTAGATGATCATTGGGCTATGCTGGTCCTGCTGGTGGGCATGGGGATCGTGCTGAGCCTCGATGTATACCTCGAGAGAAAAATGATCCACCGGATCGCAGCGGCGAATATCCTGATGTTCCTGTATTCGATCTCCTGCTATGCGGAGTCCTATCTCGGCAACCAAACAGAATACTCAGTATTCAGACCTATACTGAGCGCCGTCAATTACATCCTCATAACCTTTATCCTTGTGACGCTCATCATGATAATGTACCCCAGCCAGAAGTTTTATCTGTTCATCCCGGCGGTGCTGAATGCGGTGCTATGCTTTGTTTCAATACCGACGAAGATCGTATTCTATATTTCGGAGGACAATCATTTCGGCCGCGGGAAGCTGGGCTATCTGACCTATTTCATCAGCGCTTTGTATCTGCTGTACCTCTTTTACAATGTGTTCAGGGACAGCAAAAAACAGAAAGAGAGTTTCCGGCTGGTAATGTATACTACCCTGACGTCGGTGCTGTGCTTTGTCCTTCCGCTGTTCTCCTATGAAGCCTCGTCCCATTGGTTCAATTTGACTATCGCGGTCAATGTCATGCTTTATTATGTGTTCCTGCTTTTGCAGTTCACCAAGCACGATCCGCTGACTAAACTGCTTAACCGTCAGAGCTATTACTCCGATGTGGAAAAGTACTCCGACCGCATCACTGCCGTAGTCACCATGGATATGAACGGCCTGAAAGAGATCAACGACAACGAGGGACACAAGGCGGGAGATATCGCTCTGGAGACCCTTGCGGACTGCTTTGCCAAAGCCGCGAACCGCGGTCAGCGCGTCTACCGCATGGGCGGAGACGAGTACACGATCCTGTGTATAGATGCTTCGGAAAACGATGTGCTTTCCCTTGTGGAGCGTATCCGGAAGAATGTTTCCGCCACTCCGTATACCTGCTCGGTCGGTCATGCCATCAGGACTGACGACAGCACGGTAGAAGACCTCAACCATATTTCCGATACCGTGCTTTATGAGGACAAGAAACAGTTCTACGAAAGGACCGGCAAGAACCGGAGAAAAGGCGGGAACTGATGACTTGCCGCCCGCCTGCTATGCAAAAGATAAAGACCTCCCATTCCGCATGGGAGGCCTTTTTTTAGGCGGGAAAACTGTTTTACGGGGCGGAGCCTTCCTCTGTTTCGGTGCCGTCGTCCGGCGACCAGGAGGGCTGGAGCTCGTCGATCTGCAGGTAGCCGTCGGTCTTTGCCGCCACCTGATACTGATCCTCATAGACGATCTCCCCCGGAGTGTTGGTGTAAACGAGGTAATAGGGGAAATTGTACTTTTCCAGCAGCCACAGCGCGGGGCGGATCATTTTCAGCATCTCAGCGGAGTTCTCGGTCTTGAACCAGCACACCACCGGCTCCTGACGCTTGCAGGGAGGCGGCCACGGCAGGTTCTCGGCAAACCAGCTGTCGATCTCCTTGTAGAGATCCTTGTCTTCTTCCTCCATAATGTCCTGCTGGATCATCTGCCAGCACAGACTGAACACTCCCTTGGCAAACATGGTGTTCCTTGCCAGAGCCTTGCCCTGGATCCTCATGTATTTGTACCGTTCAACGAGCATGATGCACCCTCCTTTTCTGAAATATCGATCATCTATATTATAACACATCCCGGCCGGGATTTCAAGAGCAAACTGTCCCCGAAAAGTCAGATAAGGGGCTGTTTGAAGACAGCCCCCGGTGAGATGTATTTATTTCAGTATCCCTCTATCCGTTATGTGTATGTCTTATCCGATCAGCTGACCGATAAGGTCTGCGTCGAAGTTGAAGTCCAGGTTGAAGTAGCTCTCGCCGTCGTCATCGTCATCATCGTCGGCGTTCTCGAAGTCTTCCTCGGTGAATACAGGCTCATCGTCGTCGTCATCGAAGTCATAGTCCGTGTCAAAGCCCATATCGAAGGGGTTCCTGATGCAGCCTTCGGGGTTGGCGTTGCGGATGATATCCACTACCTGCTCATGGGTGAGCTTGCCGTCGGCGCCGTCGTATTCGTTCTTGTCCTTGCCGTTGTAGCAGTCCACCGTGATGTCAAGTCTTTCAAGCAGATCGTAGACCTGATCGAGTTCGTCCTCGTTGCCGGCATTGTTCTCGATATCCTCCCAGGTCTCGTGCAGTGCGGCGTTGGCCTTGGCTGCCGCGATGATCTCGTTGTTCTCGGCGTCGCTTGCCGATGCGTTTACTGCGAATGCAGACATTGCGGTAACTGCTGCGACCATAGCAGCGATCTTTCTTGTGAATCTCATAACAGTGTTTTTCATGGTGATCTCTCCTTTAAGTTTTATGTAGTTTGTTGTTTAAGGGGTTTTCCCTTCCTGTGATCACATAATACCATACCCGGTATTACAACAGTCTTACAAAAAACAGGGCATTTCAAAAAACTTGAAATATTTTTTATCGTACCCCGAAAACGTCCTGCCGGCGGAGGTCTTTTCTGTATACCATTTGACTTTTTCCCGGAGGTCTGCTATAATAAAGGAAAGCTCTGGCAGTTGAAACACGAGCCCTGCCGTATCCTGTGCGGAGCTGTGAATGACTGCATTAAAGCTTATCTTGCAGAGGAGATGTGACGTACCATGAGACTGCTGCACATTATGGACAGTGACGATTACGAAGCCTGCACACGGCTGACGGCGAGGCATTCCGCCAGGGCGATAATCGTTTCCGACGGTATGATCGCTATGATACACAGCCTTGAAAGGGACTACTACAAGTTCCCCGGCGGAGGAATCGAGCCCGGAGAGAGCAGGGAGAATGCTCTTATCCGTGAGACCCTTGAGGAAACAGGGCTCCACGTCATCCCCGAGACGATAGAAGAACTGGGATATATCCACCGCATACGCAAGTCGCAGAAATACGAGGACGAGTGTTTTGTTCAGAACAATTACTACTATTTCTGCGAGGTGACGGACGAGGTCTCCGCGCCTGAATACAGCGAAAGCGAGCAGGCCGAGCGTTTCGAGCCAGTCTTCGTTGACCCGCATATCGCCTTTGATGCAAACGCAAAGATACCCGAAAGCGATCCCGCCTACGGTATGGCCTATCGGGAGAATATCGTGCTGGACCTGCTGATCGAGGTGCTGGATGCGCAGGCAGAGCAGGACGCCGGGCAGCTGACGGAGTGATACTTACAGTATCATTTCAAAAAAACACAGGATCCCCTTTACAGCATAAAACGCCGTAGAGGGGATCCTTTTTCATTTTACCTGTCTGCGTCAAAGCCACCGTTCATATCCCACGTTTGCGGGTCATGAAAGTCTTTGCAACCCTTCTGTCCACAGTGTGAAGCGGAGGCCCGGGCCGTCAGCTATCGACTCGGGCGTATAGCCTGCAAAACGGAAGAAAGAACTATGTCCGGAAGCAAGGGCGGTGAAGCTGTGACGGAGAATCACAAGACCTGCAAGGAATGCGGCAAGGATATTTTCGCCGATGATATAGCCATACACCGCAAGCTGATAAACAGAGGTGCACAGGAGTTTTTCTGCATAGACTGTCTGGCGGAAAAGCTGGGCTGTGAGCGTGAATATATCCTGCGGCTGATCGAGTTTTACCGCAGCACGGGGAAATGCTGCGAAAATCGTCCGGATAAAAATATGATCATTACAGTTATTTCAGCACATCCACTATCTGAAAGCCTAATATGCCCGCAACGCAGACTACACTTCCGGCAAGGTTCAGGCCTGTGGGGCGGGTATTCTTTTTGAACAGGCTCACCACAAACAGGACTATCAGTATCATGGGCGGGATAAAGGAAAAGTTCGTAAGGCTCTTGGCGGCTACTGCGTTCTCTCCCATAAGGCCGAATGCATTGGGTATCTTGCAGAGCAGAACGATGATAAGACCCTTGATACCCTCGGGACTGGTGCCGGGGATCGTCCAGGGCTTGGCAAAGGGCAGCATGGCCAGAGCCAGCACGATAAGCGCAAAGAGCAGGGTCATTGTGGAGGAGATGTAGGGCTCAGCCGCCTTCATCACGAAGCCGTAGCCAAATCTCGCCGCAAGATAGAGCAGCAGAGGCAGGGCGATCTTCTTGTACTCGACCTTGCCGCGCCCGGAAATTGCGATCATGGCAAGGCCAACTGTGGTAAACACGATGAACAGTATGTGCAGGGGTTCGGGAGCGAAGGAGTACATTACCGCGTCCGTAAAATAGGATACGAACAGCAGTATCCCAACCCAGGCTTTTAGTTCAAAAGCTGACATCGACTTTAATATTTTTGCACTCATGGCAAATTCCAGATATTTTGACAGGGCTATGGCAAGTATGGCGGCTGCGGCCTGCCAGGTCAGGCTCACAGTCCGGTCTGCCCAGGGGAGCAGCATCGCCAGGAAGGGGGCTGTGCCCGCAGCCATCAGGAACGTCAGCTGAGCACCGTTGTATTTCGCCTTGCTTACGGCATATTTATCGTTCAGTGAGGTCAGGCTGTATATCCCGACCACAGCAAGCATAAGAAGCATATCCTCTTAACATCCTTTCGCAGATCTGTTATCGTAGACTATTATAGCACTGTTGCGCCCGATATGCAAGAGGAAAAGAGCAGAGGCTAAAATATTTGTATAGTTCGCCTTAATTGAAAAAGGATACACTCCCCGGGATTCAGCAAAAATGTCTCAGCACGGACGGCTTTCATATATCAGTCGTGATCCCGCTTATTCATTGACACAGTCAAATATGGCGATTATCAGTGCCACAGCAAAAACAGTACTATCAGCAAAGTGTTCCTCCTTTTCTGCACAGCTCAGCTTTCAAAGCTTTGCGGTCACTCTCTGTAATCGTAGTAATAATCCTCCGCGTCCTCGTAGCTTTCAAAATCGTCAAAGTTATCGAGATAGAAATCCTCGGGATCGTCGTAGTCATATACATCGTAAGGGTCGTAGGGGGACGTGGTTTTCTTTGTTGTGGTCGTTTTTTTCTTCGGCTGAGTGTAGGTCGTTTTGGAAGATGCAGGCTTAGCAGCAGTGGTTTTACTGGTGGTGTTATGAAATGCTCTTTCGCTCTCATATTTGAGCCTGTGGTACAGACAGTAGCCTTCACTTCCCCAAACTCTTTCGGAGCAGCCCGGATATTTACAGCGCTTTTCGGCGGCATAAGCGACGAAGGCATAGATCAGCAGACCCGCCACAACGCAAAAAATGATAACAGCTTTCTCCGAAGCGATCCCCTTGTTCAGACTGCGCTTTCTCACGCTCGCAGAGAGACAGCTGTTACTGATCTCATTGGACTCCTTTACAGCCGGAGATCTATCATCCCTGAGTTTCATTTCTTCAAACATTGTGTTCTCCTGTTTCATACCGTCAGCCTCCTTTTTGGATGAGCAATTTTCTTCGTTATTTGTATTATATCACAAACCCTGCCGTTGTCAATACATTTCTTTGGACAGTTAAGCAAAGCGGCCCGAAACGAGTACGATCGTTTGGACTGTTGCCTATCAAAAACAGATCAAGATGAACTCCCGCTATGTTATTATTGAAAGATCAGCGAGAAAATCGCCGGAGGATTGATTAGAGGGATCATATTACATTCAATATGACCGAGTAAAGCGTTCGTGCAACAGCGCGGGCGCTTTTTTTCGGAAACAACAGAGCTGTTTGACCACCGGATATGACACGATACAAAACGCCGCCTTGCCGTACAGCAAAGCGGTGTTCTTATGACGTCTATTAAAGACCAGATTTACGTGATCTGCGCGATATCCCGCTTTCACTTTTTCCTTGACAGCCGGATCATCGTGTCGTTCATTCCGAGAGAAAGATCAAACCGGATCTCCGAGGCTATGCTTTGCAGGACTTGCGCATTGTCAAAATCGTAGGACAGGCTTTTGTCCCGCACCAGCGGGTTGAAACCGATGCCCATATCCCTTAGGGATATTATGACGTCCGTTTCGGTCTCCCGCAGCATCACGTCGATGATCTCCTCACGGTCATTGTTCGCCATAGTTATCCCGGTGAGCATTTCCTCAAGTGCCAGGCAGGTTATCACAGCGGTGCGGTGATCTGTCCTGTCCTCGATATACTGCGAGACCTCCTTTGTTTTCTCGACTATCTCCGGGATATCCGTTTTCACGGAAAAGCCGCAGAGCCTGCGGTCGTCGGATTTCGGGAGCAGGAAGACTCGCTCCTCCGGGGCGCGGCTCTTTTGCCTGTCGTACCCGCGGCTCTTCAGCCTGTCGTGCCGCAGATAAATAAGGATAAACAGCACCGCTCCGACCTCGGATGCGATCAGCGCAGTCCAGATACCGCTCATTCCGAAATGGGGAGTCAGGGCGCAGGCCAGACCCACCGGAAGTATCAGCCCTTCGAGGACCGTCACGCCTGTTGACAGCTTCTGCTTTCTGATCGCCTGGAAATAATAGTTCATCAGCAAAGTAAAGCCCAGCCCCGGAAAAGCAAGGGCATATATCCTGAGGCAGGAGCTTATGTATTCCGCCGACTGCGGGTCATCCACGCCGTAAAGCAGCAGTATCAGATCGGGGAACAAAGCAAACAGCAGCCCCATGAGTGCGGCTGCGCCGAGCACATACCGTATGGAGCGTTTCAGCATAAAGCGCACCCTGTCATAGTCACCGCTGTGAGCATACACCCCGGCGATAGGGGAGAGGGTCTGCGCTATGCCGAGGAAAAGTATATAGCAAAGGTTCACGCTGTTTTTGCAGACGGAAAATGCCTGAAGCCCCGCCTGATCGCCGAAGGCAATGATAAGACTGTTCATCACTTGGACGCTTATCATCAGATAAAGCCATACCGACGCAGTGGAGAAGCCGCTGACACAGACGTTTTTTATATCTGCGAAGAGCGTCCGCAGGCCGTCTGAAAAAGGCAGGACAAAACGGTACTGCCGTTTGCTGCTTTTTATATATCCCGCAAGCAGGAACAGGATGCCGCAGAGATAACCTATGATAGTGGCGGCGGCAGCCCCCTCCATTCCCATTCCGCAGAATTTCATCAGCACGCAGTCCATAAGGAGATTGACCGCGTTGGAGATCAGCATGGCTATTGTCGTCAGCTTCGGGCAGCCGTCCGTCCGGACGAAATATGACAGGCTGATGAGCAGGCACATAAAAGGAAAGCCCAGAACAAGCACCGAATAGTAGGTCTCCGCATCCTCCAGCAGGGAAGGCTCCCCGCAGAGCAGCGGCACGGTGACGGAACGCAGAGCCGTCCCCACAAGCGCAGTTAAAACGCCGATCAGCACTATGACCGTCATGGTTGCAGAGAACACCCTGTTCCCCTTGTCCCTGTCGTGATCCGCGCAGGCATTGGCGGCGATAAGGCTCCCGCCGATGCCGAACATCCCGTGAAACAGGCTGATAAAGCACACCACCGGAAAGCAGAGACTGACCGCAGGCATCCGTTCCACCCCGAGAAAAGTGCTTACCAGCGCAGAATCCACGAAGGTGGTCAGATACTTCGACATGGCAATAAGCAGCACCGGGAAAAAGAATTCCCTGTATTTTTTTGTAATAAGGCTATAATTGATCTCTTTCATTTTTCATCATATCGGCAGCGGGAATCCGGCTGATGTGTCACCGCAGTGTTCCTCCGAAAAGCGGAGGGCTCTGCGTTTTGCTTCTGCCAGCATCTCATCGGTGAAAACTCCCGGCATGGCAGCGGATGCAAGGCAGATAACGGCTGCATGGATCCCCCGGATATACTCTCTGATCTGCGAAAGCTCGATGTCGTTTTTGTCGGGATAATAGGCATCAAGGAAACGGTCATACAAAGCCGCCGCCTCTGTCTTTGTCATACCGGGCTTTGTTTTGCAGTCATCCTCCGTGATGAAGGAGGGAAGAAATACGTAGTGGGAATACATCCCGAGAAGGTCAAAAACCGGATGACCCTTTCCCGCAAAAGTCAGGTCAAAGAACCGTATGTCGCCGTTGTTCATGACGGCATTTGCCGGGTGACAGTCCCCGTGGATAAAGTTCCCGGTGCGGGGTATGCACTTAAAGACGGCGCGGAGCTTTTCCCTTTCGTCCTCGGTGCAGAAGCTGTTGTCCAGCTGTCCGCAGATCGAGAGAAAGAACTCAGCGGCATCCGGCAGCCCGGTATTTGAAACATCTGTCTGATGCAGCGCCTTTACCGCTCCGGCAAAGCCGTCGATAAGAGAGAGCCTTTCTTCCGGTCGCTCGCGTAACAGTTTTTCGATATTTGTTCCGGGGAGCTTTTCCATAAGGATACCGCAGCCGTCATCGGAGCGGGTGATATCGTAGGCCTCCGGCACCGGGAGCCCGCAGGCGCGTGCGATGCGGGAGCGGGCAAGCTCCTCCCAAACCGTCTTGTAAGGAACGGATGGGATGAACTGTTTCAGCACGACACCGCCGCCCATATCGAAAACCGAGGCCGATCTGCCCCTGTCAACAAGAGGCAGACTGGCGGGAGCAGACTTTTTGAAACGCTCCCAGCTCCCCTCCGGGGGCAGAAGGCTCAGCTTATCCACCTTGCCCGAGCCGAGGAGCGGAAACTCCTTCAGCCGGATGTAGTTCGTGGGTATCATATACTCCGGCAGTTCTCTGAGCAAAGCGTCGTGCAAGGCAACAGGATCCACGGTGATATCGTCGGTGTAGAAAGCGATAATGGATGATACGTTCCTGAAAACGAACCCCCTTATCACCACCCGGGACAGTCCGCTTGCCTTAGTAACTGCGCCTGCGACCTCGTCCGGCTCTATGCGGCAGCCCTTGATCTTGAACATCTCGTCTATACGTCCGAGGACAACCATATTGCCGTCGGGCCTGAGCTTGCCTGCGTCGCCTGTATGGAACAGGCCGTCGCTGCGAAGTCCTGTTTTCGTCGTGCTCTCCCGGTCTCCCGGCTGATGCAGATATCCACGGACATAAGGCGTTCTGAAACATACCTCGCCCACTTCGCCCCGGGGCACCTCTTTGCCGTCGTCGTCCGCTATGAACACCTTCACATCCGAATAGGATCTTCCCACCGGAGCGGGGGTCATGGCTTCGGGCAGTTCATAGACCGAGAGCAGACAGCCGCCCTCCGTGGAGGCGTAAGTGTTGTAGCATTTCAGGCCGGGTATGAAAAGTCCGTCAGCCGGTTCGGAGGAAAGGATGCACATTTTCCAGGGGTACTTAAAGGGCAGTATCTTCCGCAGGAAGGAAGGTGTGACATATCCGCAGGTGACGCCTGCCTTTTCCAGGTATTCGGAAAAGCTTTCCTTGCTTTCAGAATACTTGTATGGTATCACGGCTATGGCGCAGCCGTGTCCGCAGGAATAGGCGTATATAATAGGCATCGCCACAAAGTTCATGGGGCTCATGGAGAGGAAGGTGTCGGTCTCGGACATGATCGGTCTCCCGCCCACAATTACCGCGTGCCACGCATTATCCAGCGAGCCGTACTCGTGCAGCACACCCTTTGGGCGGCCTGTGGTGCCGGAGGTGTAGGCGATATAGCAAAGGCTGTGAAGCTCTACCGGTTCATAGCCCTCCAAAGGCGTGCAGCCCAGGATCTCCGGGATACAGCTCTCATCGACAAACAGCTTACAGCGGGAGTCCTCACGGATATAAGCTGTCCGTGCGGGGTCGTTTCCGGTCTCGGCCAGAACAAAAGCGGCACCCGCCCGCATAGTGCCCGCCATACAGGCATAGAGCATAAGTCCCCGGGGCAGGCAGTACATCACCACATCCTCCGCACCGATGCCATTCCGCTTGAGCCAGGCGTATATCTTCCCGGAGAGCTGCCACAGCTCCCCGAAGGTCAGTCTTTCATCCGGTTCGGAGATCACGGCGCAGTTATCGGGTATATGTTCTGCGAACCATTCCAGCCTCTCCAAAGCCGTAGTCTTCTCATTGTTCAGCATGATCTTCACCTTCCTCATCAGGTTTGCTGGTAACAGTATAGCACAGGACAGACTTTTTTTCAACCCCTGCCCCGGTATCTGAAGGGGCTGTGACTGACTTTTTTTACAGCTGAAAATATGGGTACACATACACACCCTTTTGATCATCCTCGCACACAAATCTATCCTGCGATACAGCGATCGGCGGTCTGTCCTGCTGTCAAAGGACGGCGGTTTGACCGACAAGAAGAATTGATGTGTTGTGATCGTTGATGATGTGCTTCACAGAATGATCTTAGGCCGTTGTTTTCTTGACCTGGACCGGGTGTATGACATAAACTGACAGCCGATCCGACATCACCGTTCTTTCCGGATGCTTATAATGCAGGAGCAGCTGTTATGCCGCAGCATTATCGCCCTTTTTCCTGCGGGCGATAAAGAAACACATCAGTGCACCGAGCCTGCACAGAAATGCTGCTTATGCGACAGAAGTGCGGCGGGGTGTTGTATAATGTGTGCTTTTAAACTTTTATCACTTAAATAATAAGATCACATATTCATGATGAATGAAGGCCTATTGATTTATCCGTAGAAATCGTGTACAATATGAGTACAACGATCCTTGAAACGGAGCTATCCAAACTGTGACAGTCTACACCGGCGCCGATGCGGCGGATATCGTACTGATAAATCTGTGCCGTCAGGGAGAAACAGTTATCATGCAGGACTCTCTGCGGCAGGGCGACAGGTATCTATAAAAAGGAACTACGATGCCGTGAAGTCCTTCCCCGATTGATCGGATCGCGATACGAATCCCGGAGAAGTGGGCTTGGGCAGTGCTTTGAAAAACAACGGAAGCCGCCGGGTCCGTCGGGATCCAGGTTATATCTGTTTTTTCGCTTGACAGCAACATCTGATCGGGCGGAAAAGAATGTTCATTTTGAGAATATTCCTAATAATCCGAAAATGTATAGCATCCTTCGTGTAAAGATGATATGATATTACCATCACATAACGAAGGGATGCGGTAAGATGAACAGATCTATCTACGAGGTTCCGTTTTACTATGAAGCGCCTAAAAACAGGATATCGCCTGTTACAAAGGATCTGTTAAGGCATATCGGTGCAAAGGTGAGAAAAAAGTACGGCAGGAAGTTTTCGGGTTTATGGTATGTAAACCAGAGGGACCGTGACGGCGGTATGCGTTTCATAGCGCAGGTCGAAGCCGACGACATTGTTGAAAAGATGTCTATGCGTGCCTATGTATCCGACTGTATTGACTGTATGACATACGGTCCGGTTGCAGGGACAATGGATCTTCATTCTTTTTTTGATGCCGGATCAGGCCGTGCCTTGAGCAAAGGCAGCGAAGAAAAGCAGTGGCTTCACAGCGGAAAAATATACAGGATCATTTGAATCAAGGAGGGCTGACAATGGATAAGGATAGTATTCAATACATAGAAAGAGTGGTTCCCGTTCTGAAAAAGCTCAAGATCAAACAAAAAGATGTAGCAGATCTGCTTGGTCTGAGTGAAGAACACGTATCAAGGATCTTCAGAGGAGAATGCGGGATCAAAGAGGAATACCGTAAAATTATTGATGATCTTATCGAAGAACGTTCTTCGCAAAGTCTGCTTTACAGTATGCCCGAAGAAGATTTCCGGCATATGTTGGAAAAGCTGCTTAAAGAATTTGACGGTGTGATAACGCAGGACGAGATCGCCAAAGCCGCCGGATTCAGCGGACAGCCGCAGATATCCAGGATCAGAAAAGGCATACGACAGCTGACTGCTGAAGAGAAACACAATTTACTGTCGGTATTTCTTCGGCTTTGCATTTTTCAGGATAACGGTACTGAGATCGGCTTTCATCCCGTAAATGTATATACCGATCATTATGATACTGCCTGTGAGCTGTATTTTATCCTTTATGAAGAGTCCTGTTTATTTGATGAGTTTGATTCTTACAAAGAGAAAGAATTTTCAAACTTTGCGATCAAGATGACACTTATCAATTATTTCATGTCCCTGCCCTATCAGGCACAGGAGCTTATACTCGATCATCCCTCTGCTTTCTTCGACTCCTTGCAGATATTGAACTATGACAAATACACAGACTGCTATTCTGATACGGAGGAAGCAATATACCCAAGTGCGGCCCGGTTTCTCGGAGAATTCAACAAGCTGTCACACGAAAGAAGGGTCACATTCCAGTTCCTTTTTGAAAAACTGTGTGCCGAAGGTTTAGTCTTCTCATACCGCGATGATGATTTCTACTGGGAACAGTTTGATATGATCACACAGTACCGAAAAATGGAAAGAAGCGCAAGAGACAGAAGGATCAAAGACTCCACCGTTTTTGAGATCGGGAAAAGGGACAACGGATATGAGCCTGAGTGCAGTTACAGCATAGATGATCTTAAAGATAGGGAAAAAGACAAGGCTGTAAACAAGGATAAGCAGTTCCATCGTTTTGAAGCTGTGATCCACGACCTTATCAACTTTGACAGAACACATTATGCTTCGCCTGATGACCTGACTGATGTCATCATAGACGATATTGACTACAGACTGACAATGTCCCCCTATGAATGGCATATATGGATGCTGTATGCGTCTTATGTCTTCGTTTTTCAGGAGGATGACAGTATTTATAAGCTTATGCAGGAAACGGCAGAGGGTAAATACGATCATACGGATCCCGGCCTTCCGGATATATCCCAAAATGAAACGGAGGGAACACTAAAACAGTTTACCGATATCATCCACAGTTCGGCATCAAAACAAACAAGTGACGATTAGAATAACAAGCACCCGGGTCCGGTTTTACGCCAGATCCGGGTGCTTTTCTTTGTGTCAAATACAGATCGAAAAATGTCGGTTTTCGGAATATTACCCGTATTCCGAAATTGTATTTACCGCAAAGGAAGAGTGTGATAGAATAACATCATCGAAAGGCAAGACGGTCCGGAACGCTTGCGGGCAAAGGCTAACGGTAAAAATATATGGAATACTTCCGTATATAAATGAAAAAGGACAGGTGATATTATGAGTACATACGATCCAGTAAATATGCTCCCGAAAAAGACAATACACGAACCGCTTATTTCAGGGGGCCTGGGCGGTTCGGCAACCACCATAGAAAAAACAGGACAGGCACTTTACGAAGTCATAACAGAGTTTCCTTTAGATATTGCTTAAAGCGTCCGTGAAAAGTGTGCGGGCGCTTTTTGGTGCCGGAAAAAAATTTAATCCCAATTTTGTTCCGTATTGCTAAGCCTATAAATTCACCCAAAAGCAACTCCAAATTATCAACCAGCCCAACGCTTAGCAATACATCACTTTTTCCCCTTTTAAAATAGAATTGATATACCCATTACACTACAAAAGCTATATTCTTATGTAAGCTCACAGCTTTTTTATGTCCTTCGGTATCAGATTCTTTGTATTTATATCAATCTCTCTGTCTTTTATCGTTTCATATTTTGTATCTATCGTATTCTTCGGGTCGGTTATTATCTCAAACAGCTTTTCGACTTTCTCGTTTATTGACAGCTCTTTATTTTTCCTTAGCCACCAAAGAAAAATCAGGCTCAGATCCATATACTTTGTTGCGGGGATATTCTCGTTATGCTCGTTCCAATATGATGATATATCAGAATGCAGAGCGTTTATTCTCGATAAATTGAATGCACCCTTTGTATGCTTATCTGACTCAATCTGCTCTAACTGTATCTTCTCACTTTCCGCAAATTTCGGATAGGCGTTATGACTGTCTGTTACCATAATACCGTCTGTTGGAAATCTTCCTGCAAGTCTTTTTGTAACATCATCTGTTTCAAGCCTGCCTACTCCAACGGGTACCATTACCAAATGACCGCTTCTGTCTTGACAGGTAAGTATGCAGGTCTGGTCATCAGATATACCTTTCTTTTTCTTATCACCGCTTTTAAGTATCTCTTCTAATCGCTGAGGGTCGTTGCACAGATTAGAGTAGAACCCGTTTTTTATTAGCCATTCTATTTTTTCTTCCCTATTCCAATGATGTCTCGGCATACGACCAAGGATATTCATAAAGAACTCAGGGTCACGCTTGCCTTTAAATGATGTAGGAGCATAGTATTCATCACACTCCGCTATGTCAACGAAATTATCCTGCGTTCCGTATAGGCTCATAATTGCCATACACAGCTTCAGCTTGTTTATCCAAACAGAAGACGGACTTAGGTCAGCCTCTTTTGAGATAGCTTTCATAGACTGATTTTCAATAAAGCCGCGCAGCATTATCTTCCACTGAGGCTCATTTACTTTCGCATTGACAATTACAGTTCCCGTTGTATATCCGAATGTCTTCTGACAGTCTTTGCATAAAAATCTCTGCTTGCCCCTAACCTTACCGTATTTCTTAGTATTCACACTACCGCAGTTCGGGCACGGCATAAAGTCATCGGTATGGATATCCTTGCATACATTTTCTTCCTTTGCTTTTCGTTTTTCCATTACTGTGAACAGTTTTTCAAACTGCTCAGGCGATAAGCTGTCAACACTTTCCAACAGCTTATCGAACACATCAGCCATACTCAACCCTCCCAATATGTAGTTAGTTATCTCACTATCAGGATATTTCAGATGCTTAATCAAGCCTTCCTTTTGAAGACTTAATGCTCTTTCGTATTTTATCATTGCATTTCGCATCATTTCACAGCTCTGACGAGTGAGCATATCAGCTTCATCAAATATCCCGCTGACTGTATCGGATAATTCAACTGTTCTTTGCTCTATATTGCGGTCTATTATCCCTAAACACCTGACAGAATTATCAACATATTCTTGATTATTCAGATGTAAACCTATTATTATCCCGAGCATACCCGAATGCTTCTTTATATCATTAACTGTCAGCTTATTACGAACCACTCTGACTAATTCATCAAATTCAAGCTGACCTATTACCTCGACACCTAAAGACTTAGCGTAGCTTTCAGCGTCAGCAGTCAGATTATTATTGGTAATCACAACAGGATAACCCTTATTCCCATAGTAACGACAGCCTGTATATACCTCTTGTATCGGAGCTTTGCCCAGCGTTTTGTTATAATACTTACACTGTATATAGAAACACAATGTTGTTTCATTTATTGATATTTCAGCTATAATATCAACACCGTTGTCATCTTTGCCTGTCCGCTTGCAGTTAAACCCTGCACATTTAAGCAGATTTACTACCCAAAGCTCATAATCCATACCTGATTTACATACCTCAGGCTGAAAACCATTTTCAAAATTGCTCATTTTTCATTCTCCTTGTCTGACGTTTTTTCTCTTCCATCAGACATAGGAGTAATTTCAGGTCTTCCAAATGCAAAAGCTGATAACCTATTGTTTTATCAACTAGTCGGAGGTTTGATTACACTTTTTTGAATTTTCTTATTCTTCTACCACAGGCTTTACAGGTTATTCGCAAAGCACCGTCGCTATCTCCCCTAAGCGAACCTACACCTTTTTTCACAATCAATATAGGTATCAGCAAAATCAAAAAAGGCATAGCCATTAAAAGAGCTATCCCTCCAACAGCGAGAACTACAATAACTATCAATGTCGTTAGAATACCGCCTGCATCAGTTTTGCGATTTATCGTTTCATAAAGTAAATCAGGGCATCCGCAATAGGGACATCTGCGGTCATAACGCTGATAATCATACTCACGCCTATTCGATATTTCACGTTCTCCCGAGAACCTAATTGTAGGATAATCGGGATAATCAGAAGGCTCAAACGCAGTATCATCATACATACCTT
>JAFXNC010000058.1 GCA_017529875.1 Ruminococcus sp.
CAGGCTTGCTGGCGCAAGTCAAGGAGAATTTGGGTAATATGACGGAAAGCTGGCAAGCAGATGACGTGCAGAGGCGTTAGCCGTGGGTTGTGCGGTGTTGCCTTAACAACGACCTCAGCTCGATAATCGACTACATTATCAACAAGCTCTGTAACAAAACTGTATACTCAGGTAAAGACAAACCTGCTGACCGCCGCTGAGGATAAGCATATCGTCCACGCCAAATCCATAATATACGGCAAGAGGGAGCTTTCCGAACTGACATAAGTATACATTTTCTGTTATCAATTTGTTTAACACTCCCCCTTGCACCCCGCTTTGAAATATGCTATAATAAGTCTGCACCACCCCGGTGCAGGCTTTTTTGTACCTGCTCCCTTAGCAGGGGAGGCTCCCGAAATACTTCGGCGGAAAAGGATAATCCCCGCCGGGCGGGAGAATACCCTTTTCCGCATCACACCGAGCCGCAAATCGGCGAGGCAATACCGAAAGGAATGATAAAAATGCAGAATCAGCACATCCTTATCCTCGATTTCGGCGGACAGTATAATCAGCTCATCGCCCGGCGCGTGCGCGAGTGCAATGTCTACTGCGAGGTCAAGCCCTACAACAAGGTCTCCCTCGACGATATCCGCGCAGATGCGCCCTCCGGCATCATCTTCACCGGCGGGCCCAACAGCGTCTACGGCGAGGGTGCGCCCAGCGTGCCCAAGGAGATATTCGAGCTGGGCATCCCGGTGCTGGGCATCTGCTACGGCTCGCAGCTCATGGCTTACGTCCTCGGCGGCGAGGTCAGCACCTGTGTGACCAGCGAATACGGCAAGACCGAGACCGAATACGATAAAGACTGCGTGCTTTTCTCCGCGCCGGAGCTGCCCCGCAAGGCTATCAGCTGGATGAGCCACACCGACTACATATCCAAAATGCCCGCAGGCTTCAAGAAGGCCGCTCAGACCTGGCACTGCCCTGTTGCCGCCATGTACGACGAGGAGCGGAGGCTCTATGCGGTACAGTTCCACCCCGAGGTCAACCACACCGAGCACGGCATCACCATGATAGACAACTTCGTCAAGAAGGTCTGCGGCTGCACCGGCGACTGGACTATGGGCAACTACGCCGAGACCGCTGTTAAAGATATCCGTGAAAAGGTCGGCAGCGGCAAGGTACTGCTGGCGCTTTCCGGCGGCGTGGACAGCTCTGTGCTGGCGGCGCTGCTGTCGAAGGCCGTGGGCAGGCAGCTCACCTGCATTTTCGTGGATCACGGCTTCATGCGCAAGAACGAGGGCGACGAGGTGGAGGCAGCCTTCAAAGATTGGGATATCAACTTTGTCCGGGTCAACGCCAAGGAGCAGTTCATGGCGCGTCTGAGGGGCGTTTCCGACCCTGAGCAGAAGCGCAAGATCATCGGCGAGGAGTTCATCCGGGTATTCGAGGCGGAGGCCAGGAAGATCGGCAAGGTGGATTTCTTCGCCCAAGGCACTATCTACCCCGACGTTATCGAATCCGGCACCGGCGATGCGGCGGTCATTAAGAGCCACCACAACGTGGGCGGACTGCCTGATCACGTTGATTTCAAGGAGATCATCGAGCCTCTGAGGATGCTGTTCAAGGACGAGACCCGCCGTCTCGGTCAGGAGCTTGGGCTCAGCGAGACGCTGGTTTGGCGGCAGCCCTTCCCGGGTCCGGGACTTGCGGTGCGCATCATCGGCGAGATCACCGACGAGAAGCTGGAGATCCTCCAGGACGCCGACCTGATCTTCCGTGAGGAGATCGCCAGGGGCGGCCTCGACCGCAGCATCAACCAGTATTTTGCGGTACTGACCAACAACCGTTCGGTGGGGGTAATGGGCGACTTCCGCACCTACGACCACACCCTGGCGCTGCGTGCGGTGGAGACCTCGGATTTCATGACGGCGGAATTCAGCCGCATCCCCTACGAGGTGCTTGAAGCAGCCTCCCGCCGCATAGTGAACGAGGTAAAGCACATCAACCGCGTAGTCTATGACATCACGACCAAGCCGCCGGCTACGATTGAGTGGGAGTGATCACACGCGCCCCGCAAACCCCGTATCAGCGCAGTTTGCACCGCACGCCCCACCCCTCTGATAACAATTTGATAACACTTCCAAACTGAGTATTATTCTGTATCTCAAGTGGTTATGAGGTACGATAGCTTAGTTTGAAAGACCTTGCCTGACGGTGTCGGGCAAGGTCTTTTTTGTTGCGCGGAGAATATTCATACCGCTCTTGAATTGTCAACATAGTACACTTCACCTGTGACTGCATTGACGGCTGCGTACTTTTCTTTCCACCAACTGAGATCAAAGTATATCACCCAATAGGGCTCGATGCTGAGTATATCTCCTGCTTCCGCTCCGTCCATTTTTGAAGCGCTGTTTTTGCTTCCCGTGCAGGTTGGCATATAAACAAGCTCTTCATACAATGCCGTGAGCTGTAAATATTCGGCCAAGCTTTCGCTTGCATTATCCATTGCTTCTTCGGGAGATATGATCCTGTCTGTCTCTTTGACCTTTTTCGATTCTGTGAAGCCTTGATAAGACTGGATAGTTATGGGTTCATAATCAGAGTTAAGACATACTATTGCAGGCCAGATCCTCGGCAGCTTAAACGGCAGCTGTGAGCCTGTATCCCCAAGATCGAATATCGGTATCCCGCCGAACAGTTTTCTAAGCTTAACAACTGCGATCTCTTCTCCGCTGTCGAGAGTTCGTGTGGTCACGCAGAAGGACTTTATCTCATTGGGAAAGCCTACAAGATCGGTGAATTCTTTAAGCTTACTCACGCTTATTTCTTTTATTTTTTCTGTTTCAAGCTTCTTTCCGGACATTTCATAAGGCTGATCGGTCTTGCTGTTCAATAGGACATCGTTCTTGTATTCCAATCCTGTACCGAGCTCTATATCTTCCTTGTTATGCGACCAGATACCTACAGTACCATTCGGCTTGACCAACACGATCTGATCGTCGCTTTCGTATATCTTTGCGACAGAATTATCCTGCACTTTGGTATTGTCGTATTCTTTCCCGAAATAGTGCTCAAAGATCTTATCAGAGTTGTTTTGCATATCATCCATTACGGTGATCTCATAGCAGGCAGGTAAGATGTCTTTGGCGGCATCAACATAGAAGTCGGGCGAGACCTTGATGTTGTCATATTCTTTCTCCATTATCTTCTCACTGCTTTGGGACACATCACCGGTGCCG
>JAFXNC010000059.1 GCA_017529875.1 Ruminococcus sp.
ATAAGGCGGAATCAAAAAACGGGCTTTGATAACCAGTTGCCCCCCGGAACTCCCGCCAAAGCCCTGCCCGCCGTCCGACCGGGTGAGAAGTGCGGAACAAGTGAGATAAAAGGCGGAATCAAAAAACGGGCTTTGATAACCAGTTGCCCCACGGAACTCCCGCCAAAGCCCTGCCCGCCGTCCGACCGGGTGAGAAGCGCGGAACAAGTGAGATAAAAGGCGGAATCAAAAAACGGGCTTTGATAACCAGTTGCCCCCCGGAACTCCCGCCAAAGCCCTGCCCGCCGTCCGACCGGGTGAGAAGTGCGGAACAAGTGAGATAAAAGGCGGAATCAAAAAAACGAATTGGGAGATTTTATAAAAAAATCCTTTACAAAGGGGCAATTTTGTGATATAATGACCTTAAGAATACCTATTTTCAGACGAAAGGAAACTGTAATATGAAACAGGAAGTGACAGTCAGGATCTTTAACCGCGAATACCGTCTGCTGACAGACGAGACCAAGGAGTACACCGCCGATCTTGCAGCCGCCCTCAACCGCAGGCTGGAAGACCTTATGAAGGGCAAATCCACCCTTTCGGCTCAGGACGGAGCCGCCCTTATCGCCCTCGAGGCCTGCGACGATCTGTTCAAGACCCGCAGCACCCTCGAAAATATCCGCTCACAGATCAAGGTCTACTTCGACGATGCCAACAACGCCAAGGCCGCTGCCGCCAACGCCGAGAAGGAGGCTGCCGACCTCAAAGTGCATTACGAGCGGGAGCTTGCCGCTCTCAAAGCTCAGGCCGCCAAGGAGATCGCCGAGCGGGACGCTAAGATAGAGCAGCTGCAAAAAGAAGTCTCCCTGCGCAGGTCGTTCATCCCCGAGGATAACGAGACCGCCAGCGACATGATCGCCAAGGATATCTCCAAGGCCATCAACGCCTCCCATATCCCGCCTTATAACTATAACGGCGGCAAGAAGTGATTGAAATGCGAGCAGCTCAAGGGTTGCCCGAGCTGCTTGCGCCCTGCGGCTCGCCGGAAGTGCTTGAAGCTGCCCTCAGAACAGGCTGCACCGCAGTCTACCTCGGGGGGATGAGCTTTTCGGCAAGGGCGTCAGCGGCGAATTTCACCCGCCAGCAGCTCAGTGAGGCCGTAAGGCTCTGCCATGAGCGGGGCGTGCGGGTCTATCAGACCATAAACACCGTTATCACCGACAGGGAGCTGCCCGCCTGCATCGACGAGGTGAGGTATGCCTGCTCTGTTGGGGTGGACGGGCTCATAACCCAGGATCTGGCACTGCTCGCCATTGTGAGGGAGTGCTGCCCGGAGCTGGAGATACACGCCTCCACTCAGATGACACTCCACACAAAAGAGGGTTTCCTGCTGGCAAAGGAGCTGGGCTTCTCCCGGGCGGTGGCGTCGCGGGAGCTTCCGGAGAGGATACTCCGGGAGCTTTGCGCTCTGCCCATAGAGTGCGAGGTGTTCGTTCACGGGGCGCTGTGTATGTCGGTGTCGGGGCAGTGCTATATGTCCGCCCTCATCGGCTCCCGGAGCGCCAACCGTGGCCGCTGCGCACAGGCCTGCCGGCTGCCGGTCTCCTGCGGCAAGGGCGGCGGGGAGAGCTATGCCCTGTCCCTGAAAGATATGTCCCATATCCCGCATCTGCGGGCTTTGGAGGACATGGGCGTTGCATCTCTGAAAATCGAGGGACGTATGAAGCGCCCCGAATATGTGGCTGCGGCTGTGAATGCGGTGCGCTCGGAGCTTACCGGCTCGGAGTATGACCGGTCGCTTTTGGAGGGCGTGTTTTCCCGGTCGGGGTTCACCGACGGGTATTTTACCGGCGTCACCGGGAAGACTATGTTCGGACACCGCCGCCGCGAAGACGTCGAAGCCGCCTCCGGCGCCATACCGGCGCTGCATGAGCTTTACAGGCACGAATACAAGCGCTCCCGTGTCAGGGTGAGCGTTACAATAAAGCCCGGCGAGGCCGTCCGGGCAGCCATGACCGATGAAAACGGCCTTCGCGCCGAGGCATTCGGCAATGAGCCCCAGCAGGCGGTGAACCGCGCCGCCGACAGTGACTATCTGATAAAGCAGTTCTCAAAGCTTGGGGACACGATCTACGAGCTGGACGAGCTTGACTGTGAGCCGGGCGCCGGGCTGACCGTTCCGGCGGGGGAGCTTTCCGCGCTGCGGCGTGAGCTGTGCGGGCAGCTTGACCGGCTGAGATATGACTGCTTCACCCGCAGGCCGGAGTTCACAGAGCGCGACTTTGCTTTGGCGCCCCCGAAAAGGTCGCCCCGGCGGAGCCTGCGGCTGTATATAAGGGATACGGAGCAGCTCTCCGCCCTTTCCCTTGATGATATCGGGCTCGTTTATGCCGATATGGGGACTGCGAAAGCCCTGCTCGAAAAGGGCTTTGACGCAGGCAGGCTCTGCGCGGTGATGCCCCGGTTCACCTTTGACGAGGGGCGGGACATACAGCGGCTCAGTGAGCTGAAAGACAGCGGGCTTGAACACATAGAATGTACCAACTACGCCCACATCCGCATCGGGCGTGGGCTTGGGCTCAGACTGCACGGCGGCTTCGGCCTCAACGTTACAAACAGCCTTGCCCTGCGGGAGCTGAAAGGCCTGGGGCTTGAAGACTGCGTGGTGTCCTTTGAGCTGAAGGCCTCGGAGATCGCCGCCCTCGGAGCTGAGCTGAGCTTTGGGATACTGGGCTACGGCAGGCTGCCTATGATGCTCACCGTCAACTGCCCTATCAGGGCACAGGTGGGGTGCGCGGGGTGTGTTTCGGCGGTCAGTGACCGCACGAAACGCCGTCTTCCGGTGAAATGCTCCCGGGAACAGGGCTATGTTGAGATACTCAACAGCGATACCCTCTGCATCCCGGATAAGCTTTCCGACTTCCCCACGGCGGACTATGTTAAGCTGGATCTCTTTGACGAGACCCCTCAGCAGGCCGCCGGGATAGTTTCGGCATTCAGCCGCGGCGAAGCCCTCCCCGGGACGGGGCTTACCAAGGGGCTTTATTACCGGGGGGTAAAATAAGAATAAGCGTGGTGCAGGATAATTGTCTCAAACAGCAGTCAAAGTGAATAAAGGCGGGCTGCGGGAGTTTCTGAGCAAGCGCCAGCACCCGGTAAAGATACTGGGCTACACCTCCAAGACTCTGTGGCTGCTGCTCATACCCATAGCCAAGAACCTGGTGGCCTCCAACTTCGATATACAGGGCTGGTTACAGACCTACTGGCTCGACCTGTTCACGGTGCTGGCCATAGTGGGCATCGCGGTGTTTAGGTGGCTGTTCGTGTTCTACGAAATGGAGGAGGGGGGCATCACCGCCCATACAGGCCCCTTCGGGCTGATACAGACCACCATTTATTTCAGTCAGATCACCGCCGTCAGAACGGAACAGAGCATGGTCTACCGCTCCGTCCACGCCAGTACCATACACCTCGAAACTCAGGCACGCAGCCTGGGGCGCAGCGAGATCAAGCTGGTGATCTCCGAGAAGAACGTGGAGGAGATATTCTCGCTCATAGCCTCCCGCAGCGACGGGCATACCGAGTTCTCGGTGCAGTCCAGGAACCGCCTTGTGCTGATCTACTCGCTGATGTTTTCCTCCTTTCTGTCGGGGCTCATAATCTTCGCCACCATCGTATGGCAGGCCTCAAGGGTGGTTGGCTCCAAGCTCAAGGATATCGCCGCCGACGTCAATTCAGGGCTCTCCAAAGTGGATCACGAGACTCTGCGGCTGTCGGAATCCGTTCCGAGACTGATACTCATAGTCGGGGGCGGACTGGCGCTGGGCTGGCTGATGTCCTTTGTGACTACGCTGCTGGATAACTGGAACTTCACTGCGGTGCGGCGCGGCGGACAGCTTTTCGTCCGCTCCGGCAAGTACAAGCGCAACCGCTCCACCGTGAACAGAGGACTGATAAACTACTACGATATCAGGCAGTCGCTGCTGATGAAGCTGGCAAGGATAAGCTCGGTGCATATCCAGTGCAGCGGCTACGGCAAGAGCAAAAGGCGCTCCGCCGCCCTGATACCCATGACCAAGAACAGCGAAATGGCGGCCTCCATGAGGCTGCTGGAACCGGATATGGGCAGTCAGCGTTCGCAGATAACGCCGGGCAAGGGCTCCCTGAAGGTGTTCATCGGCATACCTGCGGTGATAAGTCTGATACCTTTAGCGGCGGGGTCGGCCATGAAGCTGATACTGCCGGACATGAGCCATGATATAAACGTGTTCATCGTGGTGCTGACGGTGCCGCTGGTGTGGTTCACCGTGGTGCAGGGCTTTGCCTGCGGCGTGACCTCGGCAGGCATGACCTCGGACACCTGTACCATTTGCAGCTGCCCGAGATACCAGTTCCACAAGGTAATTATACCCATGAAGAACATCACAATGATAAAGGTGGAGCAGAACCCGATACAGAAGGCCTTCGGGAGCTGCACCCTGACCGTCTGCGCCGACAGCGAGAAAAAGCTGCCCCACAGGGTCTCCCGCCTGCCCTACGATCAGGTGTGCGAGATGCTGGCGCAGTATGTAGACATAAAATTTCTGGCACAGAGCCAGTCAGACCGGGGTGATGATGATTGAGCAAGTTTGACGCGGGTATGGAGTCGATGCTCGATACCTTTGTATTTGAATCCACCGAGCTGCTTGAAAACCTTGACGAGATACTGATGCGTACCGAGGACAGCGAGCTCACCGCCGACGATATCGCGGAGATATTCCGTGTCATGCATACTATCAAGGGCTCGTCGGCGATGATGGGTCTGAAAAATATGTCCGAGCTCGCCCACGCCGTTGAGGATATATACTTTGTTATCCGTGAGAACCCCGACCTGCCCTGTGACCGTCCCCAGCTGTATGAGCTCTCCTTCACCACCTCGGACTATCTGAAAAACGAGATCGAGAACCTGGAGGATGACTCAATACCCCTGACGGATTTCTCGGAGTTCATCGAGCGGTTACACGGCTTTGCCAAGTACCTCACCGACCTGTCCAAGGGCGAGGCTGCGGCACCTCCCCCGGCAGGGGGAGCTCAGGATAGCATCTTCTCCCCGGATGAGCCGGAGGAGCTGAGGACTGTCAAAGTGACTTTCTCCGACACCTGCATGATGCCCTCTATCCGGGCTATGGTGCTGCTCAATTCTTTGGGCGCAGAGGCGGAGGTGGTTTCTACCATACCCCCCGATCTTGAAGCAGACAGCGCCGACGACGCCATAAACGCAGGAGGCTTCATCATCAAGGTCTTCTGCGACGATATGGACGCCGTGCTTTCGGTATTGAAGGACGGCGTGGACGTTGTCTCCTGCGAGGAGGTCAAGCGCCCTGCGGCAGCGGTCCCGGCACCTGAGGCAAAGCCCGCTCTGCCGGCAGGCTCCTCGGAGGAGGGAGTAAGCACCTATCTGGTGCGCTTCGAGGACAGCTGCATGATGCCCGCGATACGGGCCATGGTGCTGGTGAACTCTCTGGTCAAGGAGGGCGAGCTGGTAAAGACTGTCCCCTCAGACCTTGAAAAGGACGAGGCCGAGGAGGAGATCGTCAAAAACGGCTTCCGCATCGAGATAAAAGCAAGAGACCCGGAGGAAGTCCTTGAAATACTCAAGGACGGCCTTAACGTGCTGTCTGTTGAAAAATTAGAGGCTGCGGCTCCCGAAAAGAAGGCCGAGACAGCTCAGGCGGCGCCCTCACAGGCTGCGGCTGCTCCGGCGGCTCCTGCACCTTCGGCTCCCGCTGCGGCTCCAAAGGCCGCCCCCAAGAAGGACGCAGGCGGCGGCTCCCACGGCACCAGCAGCATAATCTCTGTTAAGCTGGAAAAGCTGGACAGGCTCCTTGACCTGGTGGCGGAGATAGTTATAACCGAATCCGGCGTTACCTCCAGCCCCGACTTGAAGCAGTTCTCCGGCAGTCTGGACAGGTTCCAGAAGTCGGCGCGTGAGCTGAAAAAGCTTACCGACGAGCTTCAGGACGTAGTTATGTCCATACGAATGGTGCCGGTGAATACGGCCTTCCAGAAGATGAGCCGTGTAGTCAGGGATATGAACAAGACCCTGGGCAAGAACGTGAATCTCGTCTTTGTGGGCGCCGATACCGAGGCGGACAAGTCAGTCGTTGACGTGCTGGGCGACCCGCTGATGCATATAGTGAGAAACGCCGTGGATCACGGCATCGAGACCCCGGAGGAAAGGGCTGCCGCCGGCAAGACCGAGCCTGCAACAGTCACCCTCTCGGCGGGCTATGAGAGCGGAGAAGTAGTTATCTCCTGCGAGGACAACGGCGCCGGCATGGATCCCAAAAAACTGCTGGCAAAGGCCAAGAAGAACGGCATACTCACCAAGCCGGAAAGCGAATACACCGACGCGGACTGCTATGAGCTTATCATGACAGCGGGCTTTTCCACCAACGAGACCGTCACCGAGTATTCGGGGCGTGGCGTGGGCATGGACGTGGTGAGAAAGAACATCGAGTCGGTGGGCGGCAAGATGCTCATAGACTCCGAGCTGGGGCGGGGCTCAAAGTTTACTATCAGGATACCCCTGTCCCTGTCCATCATCGACGTACTGGGGGTCAAGGCTGCCGGAACGGAGCTTTCGGTGCCCATTTCCTCGGTCAAGGAGATATTCCGCGCCGATCAGGGTCAGCTCATCCAAGACCCCGGCGGCACAGAGCTTATAATGATAAGAGAAAAGTGCCTGAGAGTCATAAGGCTCTCGGACGCCTTCGAGCTGGGGGGAGAAAAGCTCCCGCTGGATCAGGGCATCATGCTCTATTGCAGTGAGGGCGGCAGAGAGGCGGCGGTCTTCGCCGACGAGCTGCTCAGCGACCAGCAGGTGGTGGTAAAGCCCCTGTCCATACTGCTCAACAAATACGATTTGAAACGCAAGGGCATTTCCGGCTGCTCCATACTGGCGGACGGAAGTATCACCCTGATAACCGATATCAATGAGCTGCTGCGGCACAACGGCGTGCGCACCGCCGACGGCAGCTGACGGAGGGGATATCCATGGCAAGAAAAAGCGCAGATCAGCTGCTGACATTCAGCTGCAACGATCAGATATATGCCTTTGATATCGTCTCGGTGACGGATATCATCGAGGTGCCGGAGATCACAAGGCTGCCTATGGTGGCGGAGCATATCCTGGGGATAATGAACCTTAGGGGCAAGGTGGTGCCGGTAATGGATTTCGCGGGGAGAATGGGCTTTCCCGCCCCCGAATACGACGAGCACAGCTGCATCATAGTTTTGGACTGCGAGGGTTCGCCCCTGGGGATAAAGGTGCCCAGGGTCATCGACGCCGAGGCCTACGACGACTACGACATAAGCCCCTCGCCGGTGGAGAATTCCTGCATAACAGGCTACATCCAGCTCCGGGGACGGAGGGTCTCCATTATAGACTGCGTGATACTCTCGGAAAAACGGTAAGCTGCCGTAAAACTACTCCGAAAGGAGGTCGGATCGGTACATATGCTTGAAATAAACAATGCGGATTTTGAAAGGCTCGTCAAGTTCATCAAGGTCAAATACGGGCTGAATCTATACGATAAGAAATACCTTGTGGAATCGCGGCTCACCAACTATATCCTGGACTGCGGCTTCGACAACTTCACTGAGTTCCTCGAATCGGTCTACGCCGACCGCTCGGGGATAGAGATGTCCAACGTCATCAGCAGGCTCACCACCAATTACACATACTTCATGCGGGAAAGCGAGCACTTCAAGCACTTTACCGACGTCTTCCTGCCGGAGGCCACCCGCAGCAAGGTGGTCAGAGAGCTGCGCATCTGGAGCGCGGGCTGCTCCTACGGCAACGAGCCCTATAACCTGGCCATGTGCATGGACAACTACTTCGGGCCGCGCCATGCCGCCTGGGACAGCAAGATACTGGCAACAGATATTTCTTTCAACGCCCTGCGGATGGCTAAGCAGGGGGTCTTCACTGAGCAGTCGCTGCAAGAGCTGCCCGCCCTGTGGAGGAACAAGTACTTTATCAGAAACGACAACGGCACCTACCGGGTCACTGACGAGCTGAGGAACAACGTGGTGTTCAAGTACCACAATCTCATGGATGAGATCGGCTTCAAGAAAAAGTTTGACCTGATCGTCTGCCGCAACGTTATGATATACTTCGACGACCAGACCAAGTTCGACCTCATCGAGAGGTTCTACGATGCCACCGTTGACGGCGGTTATCTTTACATCGGTCACGCGGAAAACGCCCCTAAGGGGATAAGATACAAGACCGTCCAGCCGGCGATCTACCGCAAGCCGAAATAGGGGGAATTATGAAATGGCTGATATAAGAGTGCTTATCGCGGACGACTCCATACTCTTTTCGAGGTTCCTCAAAAGCGTAGTGGATTCCGCAGAGGGCTTCACGGTATGCGCCTGCTCCGCCAATGCCTATGAGGCAAGGGACGAGATCGAAAAGCTCAAACCGGATATGCTCATTTTGGATATAGAGATGCCCAAGCTCAACGGCATAGCTTTCCTGCGGCAGCTTATCCCGCAGTATACGGTGCCGGTGATAATCTGCTCCTCGAGAAAGGACCTGATAATGCAGGCCATGCAGGCAGGAGCGGCGGACTTCCTCGCCAAGCCCGAGGAGGGCGGCTACGAGGAGTTCAAGGCGAAGCTGAAAAAGTCGCTGGTGGCGGCTTCAAAGATAAAGAGGGTCAAGAGCGGCTGTAAGTTCTATGCGGTGCGCAAGTCGGCCTCCGCTGCTGATACCAACGCCGCTCACGAGCTGCGCAGGATCATCGCCATAGGCGGCTCGGCGGGCAGCACCGAGGCGCTGCCGGAGATATTGCAGTTCTTCGACAAGAACACCCCTCCCGTGGGAGTGGTGCTGCATATGCCGGAGGGATATACCTCCCTTTATGCAAAGCGCATGAACGCCAAGTTTCCTGATCTGGAAATAGTTGAGGCCACCCAGGGGCTGTACCTGAAAAACGGCATGGTGGTCATCGCCCAGGGGGACAAGCATATGAGGCTGTTCAGGGACGCAAGGGGCTATTTCGTCACCTGCGAGGACGGCCCCAAGGTCTCGGGGCACTGTCCCTCGGTGGACGTGTTCTTCGAGAGCGCGGCCTTCTGCGCCGAGAAGGATGCCATAGGCGTGATACTTACCGGCATGGGCAAGGACGGCGCAAGGGGGCTTTCCCAGATGCACCATGCGGGAGCCTATACCATAGGCCAGAGCGAAAAGAGCTCCGCCGTCTACGGTATGCCCAAGGCGGCCTTCGAGCTGGGGGCAGTTGACAAGCAGTGCGACCTTGAAAGGATAGGTTTCCACATCAAGGAATATCTCAGCAGACAGGGTGGTAAATAAATGGAGCTTATCAAGTATCTCACATTCTTATCGGCGGGGAGAAAGTTCGCCATACCTTTTCACGACATCAGGACCGTTCTTGTTGCAGACACCATGCAGCCGATACCGGAGTTCCCGGAGTATTTCGCGGGCACCTGCCTGTGGGAGGGACAGAATATCCCGGTCATCGACGCGAGAAAGCGGTTCGGCTTCGAGCCCTGCGAGTACGGCAACCGCAGCTGCGTCATCGTCTGCGAGACGAATTTTGCCATACGCAACAGACTGGGGCTCATTGGTCTGCTGACCGATACGGTGGCGGAAATGGCGGACATCGACCCGGAGAAATTGCAGCCCTGCGAGGCTGTCAACAGCGAGGCCTACACCCGGTATCTGAGGGGCGTTTACGTTGACGGCGGTCAGACCTGCTATGTGGTGGATACCGGCATGATGGTCAACGACAACGATTTCGGCACCATAAGACCGGAGTGAGACCGGGTACTATAACTAAGAAGGAAAGTATGATATGTCATTTGAGGTCACTGAGAATTACGATGTAGTCGTAGTCGGGGCGGGACACGCAGGCTGTGAGGCCGCGCTTGCCGCCGCACGGCTCGGCATGAAAACGGCAATTTTTACCATTTCCCTGGACGGTATAGCCAATATGCCCTGCAATCCCTCTATCGGGGGGACAGCCAAGGGGCATCTTGTCCGGGAGATCGACGCCCTTGGGGGTGAGATGGGCAAGGCCGCGGACGCGACTTTTTTGCAGAGCCGCATACTCAACCGGGGCAAGGGCCCTGCGGTACACAGCCTGAGAGTCCAGGCGGACAGGGTGAAGTACCACATCTACATGAAGCAGGCTTTAGAGCGCTGCGCTGGGCTGCGCATCAAGCAGGACGAGATCGCGGCGGTGCTGTTCGAGGGAAACAGTGTGCGCGGTGTGCGGACACGCCTCGGCACAGAGTACGGCGCTAAGGCGGTCATCATCGCCAGCGGGACATACTTAAACGGCAAGGTGCACGTAGGCTCGGTGAGCTATGAGAGCGGGCCTGACGCTACGCTGCCCGCCAAGTTCCTCTCCGATTCCCTGAGAGAAGCGGGCGTGACCCTGCGGCGCTTCAAGACCGGTACTCCTGCACGCGTACACCGCAGATCCATTGATTTTGATATCCTGGAACGTCAAGACGGCGATGAGGAGATCACGCCGTTTTCCTTTGACAACCACGACAGCCTGGAAAACAAGGTGAGCTGCTATGTGGCCTACACCAACGCCGAGACCCATAAGGTAATACTGGACAACATACATCTGTCGGCCATGTACTCGGGGCAGATAGAGGGCGTAGGGCCCAGATACTGTCCGTCTATCGAGGACAAGATAAAGCGTTTCTCTGACAAGCCCAGGCATCAGCTGTTCATCGAGCCCATGGGTCTCGATACCGACGAGTACTACTTGCAGGGGATGTCCAGCTCGCTGCCGGAGTGGGTGCAGCTGAAATTCCTGCGGACGATCAAGGGTCTCGAGCACGTTGAGATCATGCGCAACGCCTACGCCATAGAGTACGACTGCTGCGACCCCACGGAGCTTTCGGCGACGCTGGAATTTAAAAACGTCCGCGGTCTCTACGGCGCGGGGCAGTTCAACGGCACCTCCGGCTACGAAGAAGCGGCTGCTCAGGGGCTCATCGCCGGGATCAATGCCGCTTTGAAAATTAAAGGCCGGGAGCAGATCGTGCTGGACAGGGCGTCGAGCTACATCGGCACTCTGATAGACGACCTTGTGACCAAGGGCTGCTCCGACCCGTACAGGATGATGACCTCCCGCAGCGAGTACCGCTTGCTGCTGCGGCAGGACAACGCGGATATGCGCCTGACCCCGTTGGGGCATGAGATCGGCCTCATCTCCGACGAGAGGTTTGAAGCCCTCTGCGAAAAGCGGCGGCTGATAGCCGCCGAGACCGCCCGCATAAGCAAAATAAACCTGGGTCCCTCCTCCGAGCTCAACGCCTACCTCGAAAGCACCGGCACCGAACCGCTGACCACCGGCATCAAGCTGGTGCAGCTGCTGAGGCGCCCTCAGGTGAGCTACGACGGACTGGCGCCCTTCGACCCTGAGAGGCCGGAGCTGCCCCGGGACGTCCGGGAGCAGGTGGAGCTCAACGTGAAATACGAGGGCTACATCAAGATACAGCTCGAGCAGGTGGAGGCCATGAGAAAGCTTGAGGGCAAGGCACTGCCGCCGGACACCGACTACACAAAGCTTCGCGGTCTGCGGCTCGAAGCGGCGGAAAAGCTCAACAAGATCAGGCCGCTTTCGGTGGGTCAGGCCAGCCGTATCTCCGGGGTAAATCCCGCGGACGTGAACGTGCTGCTGATATGGCTCGCCGGAAAGGGCGGAAAGGACAGCGGTGAAGCCGATGCTTAGTATTGAACAGATACAAAACGTGTTCAGCGCCGCCGGCCTGAGCTTTGAGAATGAACAGTACGCGAAGCTGTCATTCTACGCCGACATACTCTGCGAGTACAACGAAAAGGTGAACCTCACCGCCATAACCGACCCCCTGGGCATCGCGGAAAAGCACTTCCTGGACAGCATCTATCCCTTCGCCACGGAGGACATCGTGCCGCAGGGGGCAAAGCTCATCGACGTGGGCACCGGGGCGGGATTCCCCTCCTGCCCGCTGAAGATCGTCCGTCCGGACATCGACCTGACCCTGCTGGACAGCCTCAACAAGCGGCTTGACTTCTTGAAGCTGCTCTCCGACAAGGCCTCCCTCGAAGCAAACTGCATCCACGGTCGTGCCGAGGAGTGCGGCAGCAAGAGCGATATGAGGGAGCAGTTCGACATAGCCACGGCGCGGGCGGTGGCGAGGCTCAACACCCTCTGCGAGTACTGCCTGCCCTTTGTGAAGGTGGGCGGGGCATTCGCCGCGCTGAAAGGCTCCGACGGAAAGACCGAGCTGGACGACGCAAAGAAGGCCGTAGCGGAGCTGGGGGGCGAGATCGAGCTGTTCAAAGAGTACACCCTGCCCTGCGGCGACGGGCGCAGCCTCATCGTGATACGGAAGATCAAATCTACTCCGGCAAAATACCCGCGAAAGCAGGCGCAGATCAAGAACAAGCCCCTGTAATGTTCCACGTGGAACATTTTGAATAGCACAGACTGACGCGGAGGGATACTCCGCGTTTTTTTGTGAAAAAATTTCCTCAACCCCCTTTTCAAATCCGCCGAAATATAGTATAATAATAAGGTACTATTATTAACAGAGGTATCACTATGGGAAAAATAATCGCAGTTTCAAATCAGAAGGGCGGCGTCGGCAAGTCCACTACCGTCGTCAACCTGGCAGCCGTCTTCGGCAGTAAGGGCAAAAAAGTGCTGATCGTGGATTTTGACCCCCAGGGCAACACCACCACCAGCTACGGCATAAAGAAAAAATCCATCCGCAATACAGTCTATGACGTGCTCATGGGGGACTGCGGCGTGTTTGAGGCCGTGGTCGCCACCGAGTTCCGGGGCGTGTCGGTGATCCCCACGACCCAGGAGCTATCCGGCGCCGCCGTCGAGCTGGTGGGTATGCAGGATCGGGCAAAGCAGCTGCGCAACTGCCTCGAGCCCGCCCGGGATTTCTATGACTACGTCTTCATCGACTGCCCGCCTACCCTGGATATGCTCACCATAAACGCTCTGGTGGCGGCGGATTCGGTCATCATCCCGATACAGTGCGAGTTCCTCTCCCTTGAAGGCCTCGTGGAGCTGACCCAGACCATTGAGCGCGTGCGCAAGTCCTGGAACCCCGGCCTCAAGACCGAGGGTATACTCTTTACCATGTACGTGGAGCGGTACAAGGTCACGGGGCAGATCGCCGCGGAGGTCAAAAAGTTCTTTCCCAAGGACGTGTTCAAGACCGTCATCCCCCGGAATATTGCCCTCTCCGAGGCGCCCAGCTTCGGCAAGCCCGCCATGTACTACGACCCCAAGTCCAAGGGCTCGAAAGCTTATGAGGATCTTGCCAAGGAAATGGTGAAGAAAAAGGTGTAAATGTTTCACGTGGAACATTTCCGCGAAAGGAGCGATGATCGTGCCGGAGAGACCGAAGCTCAGCCCCGGCCTTGACCCGGAGACCTTCCGGGAGTACTACTATTTGAAGGAGGAGCTCACCGCCTTCTGCCGGGAGAACGGCCTGCCCGCCTCCGGCGGAAAGCCTGAGCTGACTGAGCGGATAGCGCATTTTCTTGCCACCGGAGAGGTCTTGCAGCCTGCCCCGGCGCGTAAGCGTGCCGCCGCATCTGACTGTGAGCTCACCCCGGAGAGCATCATTGAGGAAAACTTTGTCTGCTCCGAGCGGCACCGGGCGTTTTTCAAGCAGGAGATCGGCGGGAGCTTTTCGTTCTGCGTGGCCTTTCAGAAATGGCTCAAAAGCAACCCCGGCAAGACCTACGCCGAGGCCATAGCCGCCTACCGGGAGCTGATCAAAAGCAAGAAAACTGCCAGGACCGAGATCGGCAGGCAGTTTGAATACAACACCTACATCCGGGATTTTTTCGCCGACAACAAGGGCAGACCTCTCAGCGACGCCATAAAATGCTGGAAATACAAAAAGAGCCTGAAAGGCCGCAACAGGTACGAACGCTCCGATCTTTCGGCACTGGACGTACCGGAACAGGAGTGAATATGCTGCTTGAAGAATTTGACGGACTTTCCCCGGCGGTGATCGACCCGCAGCAGCTGCTGACCCGGAGAGAGGATTTCCCGGAGGTGACTGTGGCCTGCTTTTCGCGGGAGCTTTTCGGTCAGGTGCTGAGCCTCTTTGAGGCCAGGCACACCGCCACGCTCTATTCCTCCCTGCGGGAGCTGCCGGTCTATGAGGTGGAATACAAGGGTCGTCGTTTCGCGTTTTATCAGGCGGGCGTCGGTGAGCCGCTGGCGGTGGGCGAGTATGAGGAACTGATCGCCCTGGGCAGCAAGCGGCTGATACTGCTGGGCAACTGCGGCGTGCTGGACAAAAGCATCGAGGACTGCGGCATCATCATACCCACGGCGGCGCTGCGGGATGAAGGGTGCAGCTACCACTACCTGCCCCCTGCCGATGAGATCGAGGTCAACCGCAAGTACCGGGAGCTGTTCACAGGGCTGCTGGAGGAGATCGGCTGCCCCTACATATTGGGCAAGACCTGGACCACCGACGCCATATACCGGGAGACCCGGGACAAGGCCGCCCGCCGCCGTGAGCAGGGCGCTGTCTGCGTTGAGATGGAATGTGCGGGTATGCAGGCCCTTTGCGAGTACCGCGGCAACGAGTTTTTCCAGTTTTTCTACGCCGGGGACAACCTGGACTGCCCCGACTGGCAGCCCCGCAGCGTCATGGGTCACACCCGCCTCGACGACAAGTGCAGGATCGCGCTGCTGGCCTTTGAGCTGGGTTTCAGGATCATGGAGAGTGAAGGACTGTGAGTCGGCTTGGATCTGAGGAATACCCCCGTATCGCAGAGCTTGCCGGAGCGGTGAGCTTCGGGCGGGTCTACCCCTCGGCGGTGGTGCTGGGGCGGCAGTCCGGGGAGATATACGAGGATAAAAATGCCCTGCTGATCTGGCACCGGTGCGGCTTTGCGTGGCTGCCGGGGGACTGTGACGAGGGTTTTCTCGGCGAGGTATCACGGCTGAAAAGCCAGTTCTCCCGGCGGATGGTGCTGTTCACCCATGACCCGCGGGTCACGGAGTACTTTGAAGATCGCGGTGCGCAGGTCGGGTCGAGGCTCTTTTTCGAGCACCGGCATATCCCGCCCCGGGGTATCATCCCGGAGGGGTACGAGGTCTGCGAAATGGGCGCTGAGCTGTTTGGTAAGCTCTCGGGTCAGGTAGTACCGACCCAGTTCTGGGATGACGCGGAGCAGTTTTGCCGCTTCGGAAAGGGCTTTTGCATAACGAAAAACGGTGATCCCGCCGCATGGGCGTTCTCTGCATCCTGCGACGGTGAGGAAGTTGACATCGGCATCATGACTGCTGAGGCACACCGGGGTCAGGGGCTTGCATACGCTGCGGCGGAGCTGATGCTGAGAGCTGTGATCTCAGACGGCAGGCGGCCGGTATGGGCTTGCATCAGCGAGAACAAGGGCTCCCGGCGCATCGCCGAAAAGCTGGGCTTTGAAGTCGCCGGGGAGTGCCGGATAATAAAATAGATCCCTTTTTACATTTGTGTGTCTGTGAAAATGAATCGGGATCTGCGGAGGATGTTATGTTAAAAGATTATCTGATAGATAAACCGATCCTTGAAACGGACAGATTGATCATTCGTGTGCTTAACGAAAATGATGTGCCTGATCTGAAAGAGTGGCTTGGGAGAGATGAGATCTATACATATTGGGGCAGAAAAGCAAGCAAGAGCGAGAAAGATCCTGAGCTTATGTTTATTGATCCCCGACCCTGGGTAAAAAGAAAACCTTCTCCTGATTTTGACTGGGGGATCGTATTGAAAGGCTCCAATAAAGTGATAGGCCTGATCGAGGTATTTGATATCCAGAATGCCAAAATGGGCGATATAGGGTACAGACTTGATCCTGAGTACTGGAATATGGGGATCACTACGGAAGCTTTAAAGGAAGTGGTACGGTTCATATTCGAGAACACGGAAATAGACCGTTTGAACGGGAGAGCGGATGTAAGAAACATCGCATCGAACAGGGTCATGGAAAAATGCGGTTTCATAAAAGAAGGGACCGTTCGCCAAGGAAAAATGGTTTCTGTTTATTGCGATTATAATATTTACGGTATGCTCAGAGAAGATTATGCGGGCTTGCAGGATATAAACAGTTAAATTGACCCCGGTTTGTCTGGCAGAAACATTTTTGAAAACAGGGAATAAAATAATGTTCCACGTGGAACAATTTGAAAAGGTAACTATGAAATTTCACTATTACAAGGACCGGACGAAATATCTCAACCTCCTGGTGCTGATATTCACCCTGGGGTTCGCGGTGGCGGAGTTCGGCATTTTCGGGCATGACGTCACCCGGGAGAAGGTGCTTTTGCTGGTGCTGATAGGGCTGGTGCAGGTGGCCTTCGGGTACGAGGGCTTCGTGCTGGCATACAAGCGGAAGAAATGCCTTGAACAGGGCGAGGAACAGGAAGGCCGCATAGTCGGGAAGATCGGGCGTTCGGCGGGAGTGCAGGGGTACTTTTACAGGCTGGTCATAGCCTACCCCGGCGGGAAGTTCAAGACCCCCTACGTCCACCCGCGGTACATAGACAGGCTTGCCAGCCGCAAATGCAAGGTCTGGAAGCTTGGGGACGAGGTCTACGCGGAGGGCTTTGAGCTTGCCAGAAAGAAAAAGGACGCCGTTGAGATCCGTGTTTTGGCGGAGGAAAGTGAGGACAAATGAGGATCGAGGAGATATTCGGGTCGCTGGGATCTATCGACATGATCTCGAAGCGGGAGGACTGCGTCGATCTGCTGATGATAGTAAACGGCTATGTGGACGGCTCTGCGGAGGAGCTGGCGGCGCTGAATGCAAAGCTGAAATACTACAACGACTACGCGGAGAGCGACGAGTTTATGGAGCTCTACCCCGGCATAGAGGTGTTCATAGCCGTGAGCTTTACCGAGCGCCCCTCGGACAAGGTGCTGACGCGGCTCTACGAATGGTACGACGATATGGCGAACTCCCGCGCCGAGCTGAAAGCCACCGTGGCGGGGCTGCCGCTGTACTTCATATGGAAGGGGCGGATCTGGTAATGGCGAAGATATATCTGATGTGCGGAAAGCTCTGCTCCGGGAAAAGCACCCGTGCAGAGCAGCTGAGGCGGGAGCACCGGGCTGTACTGCTTTCGGTGGACGAGATAACCTTAGCGCTGTTCGGGCAGGACGCGGGTGAAAACCACGACACCTACGTTGAGCGGGCGGAGGACTACCTCTACAAGAAATCTCTGGAAATACTGGAGGTGGGCATCGACGTGGTGATGGACCGGGGCTTCTGGACGAAGGCGGAGCGGGACTTCGCCAGGGAGTTTTACGGCTCCCGGGGGATAAGTTGGGAGTTTGTTTTTATCGACATCAGCGATGAGGAATGGGACCGCCGCATCGACAAGCGCAACAGCGACACAGAGGCGGGCAGGATCGACGCCTACTACGTTGACGAGGGGCTCAGGCGGAAGTTCGACGGCATATTCCAGCGCCCCGGCGACGATGAAATAATGAGCAGCGAAAGGTCGTGATGATATGCCCAGCACATTCGGCGCGGTACATCTTGCGCATGAGTTTTTGGAGGCACAGGTACAGGAGGGAGACATCTGCATAGACTGCACCGCAGGCCGCGGCAAGGATACGGCTTTCCTCTGCGGGCTGGTGGGCGAGAGCGGACGGGTGGTGGCGCTTGACATACAGCAGGAGGCGGTGGAGAGCACCAAAGCGCTCATCGCCGAGAAGGGCTATGAGGACATCGCCGAGGTCTATCTCGACAGCCACGAGAACGTGGACAAGTACGCGGTGGCGGGGACTGTGGCGGCGATAGTTTTCAACTTCGGCTGGCTGCCCGGCGGCGACCACACCAAGCACACCCAGACCCAAAGCAGTCTGACGGCGCTGGAAAAGTGCCTGAAACTCCTGAAGCCCGACGGCGTCATGAGCCTGTCCATCTACTACGGGCGGGACACCGGCTTCGAGGAAAAGGACGCCATACTCGACTACATCAGCAAGCTGCCTGTGGGGGAGTTCGCGGTGGTGGTGAGCGAGTTCGTGAACCGTCCCAACTGCCCGCCCATAAGCGTAAGGATATACAGAACGAACCTGTGAGAGGGTGAGGCTATGGAAAAGCTGTCCGTTTCAATAGTGATACCGGCGCACAACGAGGAGAAATATGTTGTGCGGTGTATCCGCTCTGTGAAGGCTGCGGCTAAGCGCTACGGCGGGGAATATGAGATCATAGTGGTCTGCAACCGCTGCACCGACCGCACTGCTGAGCTCGCCCTGATAAACGGCGCGAAGGTCATATACAACGAGGACAGGTGTATAGCTAAGGTCCGCAATGCCGGCATCGCGGCGGCCTCCGGGGACATGATACTGACCATTGACTGCGACAACCGCATGACCCGGGGAACCGTGGCGGAGGCGGCGCATCTGCTGAGTACCGGAAGATACATCGGGGGCGGAGCGCCCATGCGGTTCGAGAGATATTCCTTCCCGCTGTGGCTCAACGATCTGATGTGCAGGGCGTCCTTCGGGATCACCGGGCTGTACTGCGGGATATTCTGGGCGAGGCGGGAGACGTTCTTAGCTGTGGGAGGCTTCGAGGAGCTGAAAGCCATGGAGGACGCCGCCACCGCCAAAAAGCTGAAAAAATACGGCAGGGCCCGGGGACTTAAATACACCTGCCTGCGCCGCAACAGGCTCATCAACTCCACCCGAAAGTACGACGATCTGGGGGACTGGCTCTACTTCAAGCTCATGGTCGCTAACTTCGGGACGCTGGTCAGGGCGGCCTTCGGGGACAGGAGCGGGCTGGATGCGCTGCTGGACAGGATATTTTACGATTACAACGGGTGAGAGTCCGGGCGGCTAATAGCCGCCCAAACACCGGAACGGAGCGATAAAAATGATCTACCTGAGAGAAGCGAATTTCGACGACTTCGAGGCGGAATGGCGCCTTGTGACCGTTATCCCCACCGACGAGAACGGCTACATCAACGAGTACTCCAAGATCAAGCGTGGGGATTTCGACAAAGCCCTCTACCGGATGGTGGAGTGGTCAAAGGGGATCGGACTGCCGGAGGGCTACGTGCCGGAGACGACCCTGTTTGTCTGGAACGATATGAAGATCATCGGGCAGGCAAAGGTGAGGCACTTTCTCAACGAGTCTCTGCGGGAGGGCTCCGGGCATATCGGCTACTGGATCGCACCTGAGTACCGGGGGAAGGGCTACGGCACCGAGACCCTGCGGCTCGTGTTACAGTACGCTGAGAACGTCATACCAGAGACCGAATACTACCTCCGTGCCGATAAGGACAATGCCGCCTCAGTAAGAATAATGCTCAAAAACGGCGGCAGGATAGTCTCTGAGGACGACAGGAAGGTCTATGTCCGCATACCCAGGATAGACTGGTCTGTATTAGACGGTTGACTTATGATAAACATTACTGCAAGAGGTGAGTGACTTGGACGAAAAGCTTTCGCCGGCGGCTCAGATGAACAGTCACGGCGCGTTTGAAAGGGTCGGCTGCGGTGAGATGATGGTCTCGCTGATGCGGAAAAAAGCTCTGGTGATAAACTGCTCGCCGGTCAGATCCGGCGCAACTGCGGCTATCACGGGTATTATAGCGGAGGAGCTGGAAAAACGCTTCGAGACCAGACGCATCTGCATCGACGACTATGAATTCACATTCTGCCGGGGTTGCCGGAGCTGCCACGAGACCGCAAAATGCATACTTAACGACGACGTCCTCACGATAATCAAGGAGTTCGAGTGGGCGGATGTCATCGTGGCGGTGGCGCCCTCCTACTGGGCGGACGTGCCGGGACAGTTCAAGTGCTTCATCGACCGCTGCACCCCCTGGAGCAATACCCATGAGCCTCATGCCGTCATCGGCGAGGGCAAAAAGGGCTATGCCGTCACCTTGCGCACCGGTCCCAACATGAAGGAGTGCGAGCGCCTTATCAATACGATCGAGCACTTCTACGGTCATATGGAAATAGAGCGCTGCGGCAGCCTCGGGCTATGCTCGGTATCTGACCGGGATGAAGCCCTTGCAAGAAAAGACGAGATCACTGACTTCTGCGAGAAGATCAAATAAACTACCCACGGAGGAATACCAATGGCTAAGAACAACAGAATGAAAAACGGCCTCGATTCGCTTTTTGCGGATAATTACAGCGAGCCGGAGAAGAATAACGCCCCCGAAACCGGCAGGGACGGCACTCTCATGAGCGTGCGCATCTCAATGGTGGAGCCGGACAGGGATCAGCCCAGAAAGGTCTTCGACGAGGAAAAGCTGTCAGAGCTGGCTGATAATATCATCAGCGTGGGCGTGCTGTCCCCCCTCATCGTCAAGCCCGGCGAGACCGAGGGCAGGTATACCATAGTCGCCGGAGAACGCCGCTGGAGAGCCGCACGCCTCGCCGGACTGACAGAGGTGCCGGTCATCGTCAGGGAGTTCACCCCTCAGGAGTCGGCACAGATCTCCCTGATCGAGAACCTGCAGCGGGAGGATCTGAACCCCGTGGAGGAGGCGAAGGCCTTCGCCCGCCTGAAAACAGCCTTCGGCATGAAACAGGAGGAGATCGCCCGGGCCGTGGGCAAGAGCCGCCCCGCCGTGGCAAACTCCATGAGACTGCTCGACCTTGAACCTGAGTGCCTCAACGCCCTGGAGGACGGCAAGATCACCGCCGGCCACGCCAAGGCTCTGCTTTCGGTGACGAACAGGGAGAGCCAGCTTGAAATGCTTGAAAAGACCCTCTCTGAGAACCTCACCGTCCGGGAGCTGGAGGCTATGGCCACCGCCGGCAGCACCAAAAAGCCCGCCGCCAAAAAGCCTGTGAAGCTCCCCGACAAGTCTCTCGAAGAATACCGGCTGTCCATGCGGGACGCCTTCGGAGTTGACGCCGCCTTCCGCCGGGGCGCGGGGGGCAAGATGAGCATGAAGGTGAGCTTCTCCGACGAAGCCGAGATGCAGTCCTTCCTGAAAAGGCTGATGGACAAATGATAAGCGAGATCAACGGCATCCGAAACTACAAGGCCTCCCGGCGGGCGATGACGGCGCTGTACATGATAACGGGGTCGCTGGCGTGTATCGGGGTACTTTTTCTCATGATCGATCTGTTCACCGAGACGAAGCTGATCCTGGTGAAGCTTATTGTCAGAATAACGGTGTACGGGCTGATCTTAGGGGTGATACTTCCGAAATTCTTCAAGAGCAACCACATCAGCATCAGCGCCACGGATATAGTCTGCGTGAGGGGAGTACTGACCAACCGGACGGTCTATATGCCGATGGACGCGGTGAAATCCGTGTCGATGGTGATATCGCCCATGGGGGCGAGAACGGGGCTGAACTTCATTGTACTCAACGCCCTGGGGGCGCGTCTGATAGTGCCGTTCCTTGACAAAGAGGACTGCATAGACATTTACAGCTTTGTGAACGAGCTGATAATGAAGCGGTGAACGCTCCGCGAGCATCCGTTTTTGCCTGCAAAAAACACCCGCATACTTGCCGTATGCGGGTGTTATCTTTATGGTCTTATCTGATCTTTATGGACCTGACATCGCTGTAATTGCCGTATCTTGTCGAGGTGGCCTTGCCGTCCTTGGTGTAGAAGGAGCGAACTTTTACATACCAGGTCTCACCCGGGTTAATATACAATTTGTCAACACTTTTATTGCGATGAAACCGCACATAATTGCGGTTTTGAGGATATTTCAAAGAGGGCGGGCGACGACTCGCCGGGAATAAGCAGAATGACGACAGGAGGCTGCGGAAAAGCATAAAAAAAGACCGCGAAGCGTTTTGCGCTCCGCGATCGTTTTTTTAGCTTGTTCGTATATTACGCCATGCCTGCGGTGATTATCGCCATCTTGTAAACTTCCTCAGCGTTGCATCCGCGGGAAAGATCGTTGATGGGCGCATTCAGACCCTGGAGTATCGGACCGTATGCCTCGAATCCGCCAAGCCTCTGCGCGATCTTGTAGCCGATGTTGCCGGCCTCGATCAGCGGGAAGATGAAGGTGTTCGCCTGACCTGCTACCTTGCTGTCAGGACACTTGGTCTTAGCTACCTCGGCAGATACAGCCGCGTCGAACTGGAACTCGCCGTCGATGACCAGCTCGGGATCTATGTTTCTCGCCTCGATAACTGCATCGTGGCTCAGCTGTACAGTGCCGCCCTTGCCCGAACCGTAGGTCGAGAAGCTCAGTACAGCTACCTTCGGGTCGATGCCGAAGAACGCAGCGGTTCTCGCAGTCTCAACAGCTACCTCAGCAAGCTTTCTCGCAGCGGTAAGGGTAACGTTGCCCTCCTTGTCAACGCTGTCGGTGTAGCCCAGGTTGATAGCGCAGTCGCCCATGGCGATGGTCTCCTCCTTGCCGTCCTTCTCCCTGAACAGGATGAACGACGAGCTGACAAGATTGGAGCCCTTCTTGGTCTTGATGATCTGCAGCGCCGGACGAACGGTGTCGGCGGTGGAGTAGGTGGCTCCGCCCAGCAGAGCGTCAGCCTTGCCGGCCTTAACCAGCATGGTGCCGAAGTAGTTGCTCTTTGCCAGAGCAGCGCGGCACTCGTCCTCGGTCATCTTGCCCTTGCGCAGCTCAGCCATCTGAGCCACGAGAGCGTCCTTGTCGGCGTAGGTCTCGGGGTCGATGATCTCGGCAGCGGAGATGTCGAAGCCGCCCTTGTCGGCAGCAGCCTTCACCTCGTCGGGCTTGCCGCAGAGGATAACTCCCATGAGCTGCTCCTTGAGCAGTCTGTCAGCCGCCGAGAGGATACGCTCGTCGGTGCCCTCAGTAAACACGATAGTCTTCTTAGTCGCCTTGAGATTGGCGATCAGCTTGTCAAACATTCCCATTATTATTACCTCCATAGTAAATTTGGATACGGTTTAATTATAGCACAGTCGGTTGATTATTTCAATAGGTTTTTAAAATTTCCGCTCACATCCTGCCGATCAGCGCGGCGCGTCTGCTTAGCGTGCCCGTCCCGTCCAAAGCGCTCCGCGAAAGGTTTTTCACTTCTGATTTTTAAGACAATACCGCACAACCCCTGTGCGTCAGATCGCGCGCAAGCTCAATAAAGTTGAGCTGAGATTTTTCGTCAGAGTGCATAAATTTGACGCAGGCGGGCGAAGCGAAATTCGCTTTGCGCCCGGCAAGGAAAATTTGTGTGCTATGACGGAAAATATGCAAGCAGATGACGTGCAG
>JAFXNC010000006.1 GCA_017529875.1 Ruminococcus sp.
GCTCGAAGATGCGAAGACAGGAAAGATCAATCTGATAATCTGTAAAGACCTTTCTCGTTTCGGAAGGAATTACATTCAGGTCGGACAGTACACAGATTACATTTTCCCGACCTACAATATCCGTTTTATTGCGCTTAATGACAATGTCGATACAGCTGCTAAAGATAGTTCAGCTCTGGACATGATGCCGATACTCAATTTGTTCAACGAGTGGCATTGTGCCTCAACTTCAAAGAAGATCAAGGCGGTAATCGAGGCTAATGCCAAAGCCGGAAAGTACAGAACGACATTCGCACCATACGGATATGTAAAGGGCGATGATCCAAATCATCTGCCAGTTATTGATCCCGAAGCGGCACCGATAGTCAGGCGGATGTTTGAGATGAGAGCAAAAGGAATAACACCTCGGCATATCGCTGATGCTTTCAATGATGAGCAAATACCGCCTCCGTATGATCATCAGTATGCACTGCTGGGAAAGCCTGTTCCGAGAAAGACCACACATCTATGGGATGGAAATGCTGTCAGAAAAATGCTTCAGAATCAGATGTATCTCGGAGATCTGGTACAGCTTAAATCAACATCTGTTTCTTACAAAAATCACAAGCACATTAGCAAAGACAAGGAAGAATGGGTAATTATCCCGAACACTCATGAGCCTATCATATCCCGGGAGCTTTGGGATAAGGTTCGTGAGGTCGAGGCATCGGTCAGTCAGGGGAAGAAGACATCTTCGGGCTTTCTTGCACCGCTGAGCGGTCTGATGTTCTGTGCAAACTGCGGACAGAAAATGCGGCTGATGTATAACAACACGACCAACGGTAGCAAGAAGAATCCCAGGAAATATGTAAGGCACAATTACAACTGCGGATATTATATGCGCTTCGGAAAGAGATTCTGCAACAGCCACTACATCAAAATGAAAGACATCAACGCTTTGGTGCAGTCGGACATCAAAATGAGGGCAAAGCTGGTCATCGCCGATGAACAGGACGCGAGGGATTTCTTTCTCTCGCACAAGCAAAAGCACAGCAGTGAGCAGCTGTCGGCGGATTCAAAACATCTGGACGCAGCGAGGAAACGCCTTGCAGAGTTGGAGAAGCTGATACCCTCGATCTACGAGGACAAGCTCATCGGAAAGATTCCCGAAGAAGTCTGCGTGAAGCTTTTGGAGAAGTATCAGGCAGAGCAGAAGGAGCTGTCAGCTGAGGCAGAAAAGATCGAGATCAAGCTCTCCGCCGCACGGCAGGACAAGCAGGATGTGGAGGAATACATCCGCCGCTTAAAGAAATATGCCGACGTTCCCGAGCTTACCCGTGAGATGTGTCTGGAGCTGATCGAATACATCACCGTTGACGAATATGCGGCTGACAGGCCGAGGGATATACATATTTATTACAAGCTGCTGGACAAGCCGCTGCCGAATAAGATGAGGCTGGAGATCAACAATGACGATGAAACCGCGTGAATGCGCGGTTTCGTGAAAAACCATTTGTGTGTCCTTATGAGGTGTTGACTACAACGGACTATTACAGCCATATGTTCAAGGATGCTGACGATATCAACGCCGAGACGATTGCGGATATTGTTCTGCGCGGGGGCAAGAGCCAGAGCGTGACGGACATCGGCGGACGGGCTGATGAGGGTGAGGCTAAGGACTGCGGATGAAACTACAATAACAGCAAAACGAGCCCTGGTCTGAAATCAAGGCTCGTTGCTGTTTCATATATTGCTTTTGTGACGAGTTTTTACGAACAATGATTTGTCGAAATGCACAAAATCGGATGCGTTTGTTTTCGATCTTGGTGGATATCATTGGCTTCTGGCGATAATTATGATATAATATAAAATAGATTTCAGTGTATCAACTAAAAGGCTGACATACATCACTTAATATAAATAATACATAAGGGGGTACTAATATGATATGTAAAAACTGTGGTTCGATAATCAAGGATAACGTGAAAGAATGCCCTTATTGTTTGCAAAAATACAAGGTGAAGTCAAAAGGAAAAAGTATAAGTTCCTTAAGGATTATTGGCGGCCTTGGTGCAGGATTAATCGTTATAATTATTGTGGCTGCAATTGCTGTTGGCGGAAACAACAAATCGGAAGTTAATAAATCCCCGGCTAATACACAAGAGAGTGTCTCTGAAACAACCTTAGCATCTGAAGCATCTTCCGAAACACCGTCAAGAAATGTCGTAGTAAACGATGAAACGACTACAGCTAAGGCCACTACTGAAGAAAAGCCTACAACGACTTCTAAAGAAACAACAGCAACAAAAACGACTACACTTGAACCAATAAAGAATAGCGGTGGATTTATATTAAATACCAAAACTAAAAAAGTTCATATAAGTAGTTGTCGATATGTTTCAGATATTGATGAGGACAACAAAGAGCATTCTAATAAATCTATTGAAGAACTAAAAGCAGAAGGCTATTCTGCTTGTGGTAACTGCAAGCCTTGGTAAAAACATAATTATGCATACATTGATTGCTTGTTATTACTTTTATTTGTGAGGTGAAACGATATGGGATTTCGTTTCAGAAAAACAGTAAAAATATGCAAAGGGGTAAGAATCAACTTCTCAAAGTCCGGTGCAAGCCTATCGCTTGGCGGACGAGGCCATTCTGTAAATATTGGCAAAAGATCAAGAGTAACTATAGGTATTCCCGGAACAGGATTGTCGTATAGTTCAAGTTTGTCAGGTAATAACAAGTCGAATAGAAGTTCAAGTTCCAGATCACGTTCATCAAACAGCGGTTCCGGACGAACCTCAACCGTCATTTTGCCGAGTCAATTTAGTATTGTGATGAACAATGATGGAAAGATAGAAATAAGAGATAATAATGATAATATCATTACTGATCCTTCGGTTATCAGAAAGATCAAATCATCAGATTCATATAAAAACATGGTGCAGAAACTTGAATTGCAAAGGCAAGAACGGCTTAACGAAATATATGACGAAGCAATAGCTGAAAATGATAAGTTTATAAAAATTAATAGGCAGTCTCCGCAAGTTGACTGGGAAGAACAGTATATTCATATACTGAATAATCTAAGACCTCAGGAGTATATTCGCAAAGAGTATGATGTTCCGTGTCCTACTGAAGAAGAGATAAGAGAAAGACTTGAATCCGAAGCAATAGAAACTGTTAAAGGGAGCATTTTCCGAATAAAAAAACTTCGCAGAGAATATGTTGAGTCTAATCTTCAAGAAAGAACCAATGCAGAAATAGCAAAATGGACAGCAGATAAAGAGCAGTTTGATGCAGCTGAAGAAAGAACCAGTATTGCTGAGAATAAACGATATAATGAAGATTTCAAGGTCTATAAGCAATATGTCGAGGATCGAATCAACGGAGATGAGGAAGTAATCAACAGCGCAGTTGAATCGTGGATATCTTCCTGTGTACTACCTGTAGAAATAAATGTTGATTATGAGTGGTTTCAAGGGCAGCACCTAATGTATCTCGATGTTGATTTACCTGAAATTGAAGATATTCCTGAAAATGAAGTAGTAAAACAATCAAACGGCAATCTTAAAGAAAAGAAAAAAACTCAAGCCACCTTAAAACAAGAGTACGTGAACTTAGTTTTTGGCCTTGCTGTATTTATCTCAGCTAATATATTCAATATTAGTCCTGCAATTTACTATATTACGATCTCAGGTTATACGCAGCGAAGAAACAAAATCGGAGATATTAGTGATGAATATATATATTCCATAAAATTCATAAGAAGCGTTTTTGAGAAAACCAATCTGCAATATATTAATCCTAAAGACTTCTGTATGACCTTTGAAAACCGATGCAATATGACAACAACGATGTTAATGAAAAAAATCGTTCCATACGAAGTGGATTAATCCAATCTCTTAACACTTAAAAAGTTTTAAGACCAACACCGCCCCCGCCAGTGTTGGTCTTTATCTTTCCGTATTTATCGTGACCTATCGCAGTCTCAAGCAGTTTTATGCAAGATTTCTAAAAGTATATGAACCCCGCACCTGCGCCTTATGCACGGAACCCAAAATATAAACAGTGCCCAAATAGTACCTTATAAGGCATTTGGGTACGCTTTTATTGTATAAAAAATCAGACAGTTCGGCTTATCACAATGTTCAGCCCCGCCGTCAAACAAATAAACCGCCTTCTGCACATTTGCAAAAGGCGGCATTCGGTGGTGCACCGCGTGCACCTGGCGCGCTGCAAGGGACTCGAACCCCTGACCTACTGGTTCGTAGCCAGTCACTCTATCCAGCTGAGCTAGCAGCGCTTTTCATAGCTTAATAATTATAGCATATCCTAAACCCTTTGTCAAGTAAATCTGCACTGTTTTCATGATTTATTCACAAATCTGCTTGGCTTCTGCTGAGTATCAAGTCTGCGCTGACTGTTTCTACTGCTCCAAGGGGCGCAATAACACGCAACAGCACCGGCATCGCGGGACGCCGGTGCTGTTTGTTTCAATACTGTTGTAAGGGCAGGGAAGTCGCTCAGAGTTCGATCGTCACCTTGCCTGCGCCTGCTGCCTTGACGTCTGCGGCCTTGTCGGTGCCGGAAACTTCAATGCGGAAGGACGCTGCGGTCTCGGTGTATTCGCACTCGATATTGCTGCCCTTTCTTGTGGCTTTAAGCTCGAATACCTTGTTGGCCTCGGTGTCGTAGATCGGGCAAACGGCAGTGGCACCGTCGTCCAGCTCGTAGATCTTGAATGTGGTGTTGTCCAGATAATTGTACTCGAAATCACGCTTGAAATCGCCCCAGGCAATTATGCTGTTGGGTCTTGCAAGGGCGGGCATCTCGAAATAGTTGCACTTGTGTGTGTACCACTTGCCGCCTTCAAGCACCTTGCCGGTGATGATGTCGGTCCATTTTCCGGCGGGAACATAGTACTGCGCGATGCCTTCCTCGTTGAGGATCGGCGCGGCAAGGATGTTGTCACCCAGCATATACTGTCTGTCCAGGGTCAGGCAGGCAGGGTCGTCGGCAAAGTCGATGACCATAGCCCTCATCATCGTAACGCCCACGGTGTGGGTCTTGACAGCCTGCGCCCACAGATAAGGCATAAGCTTGCCCTTGATGTTGGTGAAGAAACGCAGTACATCGCAGCTCTCTTCGTCGAACAGCCAGGGCACGCGGTAGCTCTGATTGCCGTGGAGACGGGAGTGGGTGGAGAACAGTCCGAAGGCCGCCCAGCGCTTGTAGATGTCAGGAGTAGCGGTGGCCTCGAAACCTGCCATGTCGTGGCTGGTGAAGCCGAAACCGGAGATGCAGAGGCTCAGACAGCCGCGGATGACCTCCGCCATAGAGTTGTATGTGCCGGAGCAGTCGCCGCCCCAGTGAACGGGGAGCTGCTGACCGCCTGCGGTGGCGGAGCGGGCGAAGAGACAAGCCTTGTTCTTGCCGTAGTAGCTTTCCAGCACGCCGAATACCGTCTTGTTGTAGAGCTGAGTGTAGTAGTTGTGCATCTTGATAGGATCGGAGCCGTCGAAGTAAACCACGTCTCTTGTGGGTATGCGCTCGCCGAAATCGGTCTTGAAGGTGTCAACGCCCATCTCGCAGAGTTTTTTCAGATATCCGGCGTACCATTCGCAGGCCGCAGGATTGGTGAAGTCAACGATAGCCATGCCCGGCTGCCACTCGTCGCACTGGAATACCGAGCCGTCCTTGCGCTTGATGAAATAGCCGTGCTCCATGCCTTCGTCAAAGAGCCTCGACCGCTGACCTACATAGGGGTTGATCCATACGCAGGTGTGCAGACCCTTGTCCTCGTGGAGGCGCTTCAGCAGACCCTCGGGATCAGGGAACTGCTCGGTGTCCCACTCGAAGTTGCACCACTCCAGACCCTTCATCCAGAAGCAGTCGAAGTGGAATACCTGAAGCGGAATGTTGCGCTCAGCCATGCCGTCGATGAAGCCGGTGATCGTACCCTCGTCGTAGCTGGTGGTAAAGGAGGATGTCAGCCACAGACCGAAGGAGAATGCAGGAGGCAGCGCAGGCTTGCCGGTAAGGTCGGTGTAGCCTTTGAGCACCTCGGTCAGGTTCTCGCCGCCGAAAACGTAGTACTCCATATTCTCGCCGGGGAGGGTGAAGCTTACCTTAGAAACGGTATCGGAGCAGACCTCGAAGCTGACCTTGTCAGTGCTGTTGACGAAGATGCCGTAGCCTCTTGAAGATACATAGAAAGGTATGCTCTTGTAGCTCTGGTCGGAGCAGGTGCCGCCGTCGGCGTTCCAGATCTCCACGTTCTGACCGTTCTTGGTGAAGGTGGTGAACTTCTCTCCGAAACCGTAGAAATACTCGCCCACGGTGGTGTCAAGCTGCTCGCGGATGTAGGTGCGGTTCTCGTCGGCAGGGTAGCTCCAGAAGGTGTCGTCAGCCTGTACAGCCAGCCTTGCCTGCTGCTTGAACGCGCTTTCCTTGATGACGCCGGTGGAGCGCCAGCCGCCGCTGGTGAGCTTCCTGTCTTTATAATAGTATTCGATGTTCCAGCTGTGCTTGGAGATGACCACCTTGGTGTCGCCGGTCTCGAGGATAGCCTCGTTGTCGGTCTCGGTGAGCTTGGGAGTGAAGCAGCCTTCGTTGAGTACGAAGTGGGGGCCGTGGTCGGCGTAGCCCTTGTGGTGGGTGATGTTTACTCTTATGCAGTTTTCCTGTGTGGAGGTGTAGGTGATCTCAAGGTTGGCGCTGCCCAGCAGCTTGTATCTCTCTTTCCCGAAGAAAGGAGTCGCCACCACAAGAAAGCCGTTCTCGATCTGCTTGATCTCAAACGCCTGCACCGCATAGTTTACCTCATAACCTCTCTGATTGAGCCAGAAACCGTCCGCAAATTTCATACACATTACCTCCGAATATCAAAATATTAAATCAAACACTTGTTAAGCTTGCCTCTTTGATTCTATTGTAGCCTGTATCTTTGCAAATTGCAATATAAAATAAATAATATACGTTGTCATTTTAACCGGTAATACGAAAGCTTTCGTAAATTAGTTATAAATGCATATCAATAAATGAACATCTGTGAAATCGTTTACAAACCTGACCAAAAGATACGGGCTCAAAATGAGCCCTATCACATGATCGTCAGCCGCCCAGCCTGAGCATCTCGTCGATGCATACCCTCGCCTTGGCGATAAGCTCGTCCGACATGAGTATCTCAAAGGCCTCTCCGTCACCGGCGGCGATGGACCTGGCTGTGTTGTATACTTCTGAAAGGGTAGTCAGCTTCATGTTCGGACAGACGATCTTCTTGGACATGATGTAGAACCGCTTGTCCGGGCAGTCATACTGCAAATGCTCCGCTATGCTGATCTCGGTGCCGATGATGAATTCCCTGGCCTCGGACTTTCTGGCAAAGTTGATGATCCCGGCGGTGGAGCCCACATAGTCCGCCTGCTCCGATACCTCGGGACGGCACTCGGGATGAACCAGCACAAGCGCACCGGGGTGGAGAGCTTTTGCCTCCCGAACCTCGTCGCCGGTGACAGCCGCATGAACAGGGCAGCCGCCGTTGAGCAGCATGATATCCTTATCCGGGCAGGCCTTCTGCACGAAAGCTCCCAGATTGCAGTCGGGGATGAACAGCAGCTTCTTATCCTCCATGGATGAAACGATCTTCACCGCCGAGGAGCTGGTAACGCACACGTCGCAGACAGTTTTCAGCGCAGCCGTAGTGTTGATGTAGGCAACGACCTTCCTGTCAGGCTCCCGGTTTTTGATCTCTGTTATCATCTCCGGATCCATCTGCTCCGCCATGGGGCAGCCCGCCAGGGGATTGGCAAGATAAACGTGCTTGTCCGGCGAGAGCATCTTGGCAGTCTCAGCCATGAAATGCACTCCGCAGAACAGGATATTCTTATTCGTGACCTTAGAGGCATCGACGGAGAGCTTGTAGCTGTCGCCGGTGAAGTCCGCCACCTCAAGTATCTCATGCCCCTGATAGCTGTGAGCAAGGATGCAGATATCGTTCTCTTTTTTGAGCCTGATTATTTCGTCCTGGATATCTCTGATCATATAGACCGCCTCCGAAGCAGATTATGACTATATTATACTATATACGAGCCTTTTTGTCAATCAAAATCATATTAAATTTGTTGGATATCCTCCTATCTGCTTGACATACCGCGGAAAATGAGTTATAATGTACTTACAATCAAATATCGGTCTGCGGTCTCTCCGGCATACAGCCGGGGTGCAATTGGGAAGCGCTGTGTAAATCAGCCGCAACTGTCATTACCGTTACAGTCGGAATACTCCCGCAGACTGCGTCCGGTCTTCGCCGGACAAGGTGATGCCGTCTTGGACAAGAAGAAGCGCAGCCGAATCGACACTGTACTGTTATGCTTTTCTTTGAAAAGGCGTATGCATTACGGTCTTGTTCGCTGTGCTTTCTCTGTTGTGACGGAGAAGGCTTTTTTCATGTGCGGGAGGTGGCTTATGAGTTCCGACGAAAAGCGCGAGCTTGCGATCTCCATGCTCGTTGAGAAACAGGCTGCTCTCGGCAGGCTCCCCAAACGCAGCGACTTCGCTCCCGACGAGGTCTGCTTCATCAAGCAGAAGCTGGGCCCTTTCCCCAGGGCTCTCGAGCAGGCCGGCCTCAAAGAGGCAGCGGGCGTCCCCGCAGCTGTCCGCAGCCGTCAGAAACGCCGCCGCGCCGCCCTCAGAAGAAAGCTTTCAAAAAATGATCCCGCTTTGACGGGAAAGAAAACGGAGGAAGAAATATGAAAGCAAGAAGGATCCTGTCGTTTGCCGCAGCTGCGGCGATGACGCTCTCTGCCGTTCCGATGACTGCCTTTGCTGATGATGATAAGGGCGAAGTCATGGTCGTGATCGCAAATGAGACATTTACAAAGGAAGCCGGTGCCGCCTGGGACGGTACGCTGCTCCGGGCTATCGTTGAGCTCGACGATGACACTACAATGCTGTCTGCTATCATTGAGGCAGTGGAGAGCAAAGGCTATACCATTTCCGCGCCTGTTTCGGAGTACGGTGCCTTCATCAGCGATATCAACGGCGTCGGCGAGACCACCTATGCAGTCCAGGAGGGCGCATATCCCGGCTGGAACCTGTCTCTGAACAACTGGTTCACCAATCAGGGCGTATCTGCCTATTCCGTAGCTGACGGCAATCTTAAAGACGGCGACGTTATCGGCCTTGAATATGGCATTACCGGCGAGGATGTCAGAAACATCTGGTACAGCAACGATACAAGCATCAAAGAGGTCTTCATAGGAGACGAGCAGTTTGAGGAATTTGACCCCAATACCTTTGAGTACACATTAGAGCTGGAAACTAACGAGCTCTGGCTCTTTGCATACCCCGCAAACCTTGTGTTCCAGACCCGCAAGTACATCAACACCTACACCCCCGAGAACGAGACCTCCGGTTACAGGTCCTTCGATTATATGGAGGTCAATGACGGCGACGTTGTATACGTAGGTGTCGGCAACGAGAACTGGCCTTCCAGCTACTGGGGCACCGATCCCGTTACCGAGAGCGTTTACAAGTTCAATATCGTCGTCAAGGACGACAACGCAGACGATCAGGCTGCCGCCGATGCAGTTATCGCCCTTATCGACGCTATCGGCGAAGTAACGCTTGACAGCAAGGACGACATTGACAACGCTCTCAACGCCTATGAGGAGCTTACCGATGCGCAGAAGGCTCTTGTTACCAACTATGGCGTTCTCGTGCAGGCTATTGCCGATTACGAAGAACTCCAAGACCAGCCCGGTGATCTCGACTTCGATACCGTATACGATGCGACCGCTGCAAGACTTGCTCAGGAAGACGCAGTCATCGGCAACGAGTGGAAGGTCATCGGCCTTGCCAGAGCAGGCAAGCTCACCAAGGAACAGTCCGACAAGATGATCAAGGCTATCGCCGATTACGCCCTCTCCGCCAAGGACGGCAAGCTCAACGACCGCCGCTCCACCGAGAACTCCAAGGAGGCTGTCACCGCCGCTGCTCTCGGCTACGATCCTACCAACATCGCCGGCGTAGACCTGCTGGCTGCCCTCAAGGACAAAGATTATGTATCCGCTCAGGGCGTTACCGGTTACATCTGGGCGAACCTCGCTTATACCTCTGTGGGCAAGGAGGCTCCCTATGTGGACGAGCTGCTGGCTATGCAGCTTGACAACGGCGCATTCTCCTTTGACGGCGAGACCGCCGATCTTGACATAACAGCTATGGCACTCACCTCTCTGCGCGGCATCGACAAGGCAAAGGACGCCTTCAACGCCGGTGCGAAGTGGATACTTATGACGCTTCTCCTAAACCCCGATCTTGCCAACAACTGCGAGACTATCTCTCAGGTAACTATCGCGGTATGCAGCAATTTTGACGACTTCTCCGACGTGATGCTGAACATTATCAAGGAGTATTCTGACATAGACTTTCCGGAGGATATCCCCAGCGAAGGATCCGTCATCAAGACAGATGGCTATCTCGACAGCGTCGGTCGTTTCTACCTTGGCAACGGCGAGTTCTGCCACATCCTGGGCGGCAAGTACGACGGTATGTCCACCGAGCAGGCATTCCTCTCTCTTGAAGCTCTCCGCAGAGGAAGCTCCGAGCTTCCCGCGCTCTACGACTTCACCGGCGAAAAGCTCGTCCCCTACACCACAGCTCCCGCAGAGAAGCCCGATGACACCAACCCCGCCACCGGCGCTAAGGCCGCAATCTGCGTACTGGCAGTCATTGCACTTGCTTCTCTCTGCATAGCAGGAAAGAAAAAGAAGAAATAAGCCAATAAACCGAATATAACACAACGGAGGCATCAATATGTCCGAAAAGCTCTCTAAGCTCATCAAGCCTGCAATAGCTGTATTGGTTATTGCCGCAGTGCTGTTGATCGCTTACTTTTCGGGCGGGGATGTCTCCGTTCCTGTTTCTGAGGACAGCAGGGCTGAAACGACCACCGTTACCGCCGCGACTGCCGCCACTCAGACCACTCCGGTCACCACCCTGACCGAGACCGATGCCAAACAGACCACATCGACCGAACAAACCACCACCCGCCGCACCACAACGAGCAAGACCGCCGTAACGTCCCGGACCACTAACCCTCAAACCACTCCCGCCGCTGCTCCGACTACGACCTCCGCCACCGTCACAACTACCGTCACTACTACGACCACCCCGGAAGTGACAGCTCCCCCGGAGCCGGAGTTCGCTCATAAATGCACCCTGCTGATCTCCTGCGCCACGATCTTCGACAACACCGACAAGGTCAGAGCCGGAGTACTGGAGGAACAGCCCGCAGGCGGCATCATCTTCCCCCGCACCGAGGTGGGATTCGACGACGGCGAGAGCATCTTCGACATCGTAAAGCGCATCTGCGACCGTAACGACATACGTCTCGAATTCACCAAGATAGCCGCCACCAACAGCTATTACATCGAGGGCATCAACAACCTTTACGAGTTCGACGCAGGCAACCTCTCCGGCTGGATGTACTCGGTCAACGGCCATTTTCCGCAGCTCAGCTGCTCTCAGTACAAGCCCTCTGAGGGCGACGTCATCGAGTTCGTCTACTCCTGCAACATCGGCGTTGACGTGGGCGACGACTACTTTGCAAAGGCGGGCTGATTATGGGAAACAGTGAACTTTCAAGGCTCCACCCGCTGACGCTGGCAGTGTATTTCACAGTGCTCCTCGGCGCCGGAGCCTTTACCGTGCAGCCGGTCTTCGCGGGGCTGTCGCTCATCGGCGCCGTGATGCTGGCGATACGTCTCTGCGGCAGGGAAGTGCTGAAAAAAGCCCCGCTGCTGCTTATCCCCCTATTGTTGGCGGCAGCGATAAATGTGCTGTTCAACCACCGGGGCGTAACGGTTCTCGCCAAGCTCCCCACCGGCAACGAGATCACCCTCGAAGCCCTTATCTACGGCCTTATAACAGGCTTCATGCTCAGCGGCGCGGTGGTATGGGTCTACTGCTTCGGAAAGCTATTCACCTCCGACAAGCTCATGTGTCTCACAGGCCGCCTGTTCCCGGCGCTGACTGTCGTTATCTCCATGACGGTCAGGTTCATCCCCCTCTTTGCAAGGCGTTTCCGGGAGATCAGCGCCGCTCAGGCACAGCTGGGCTTTGGCATTTCCGTCGGCGGCATCCGGCGCAGACTTCGCAATCTTGCGAGGGTCTTTTCCATACTGATAAGCCGCTCCCTCGAGGAGTCCATCCGGACTGCCGACTCCATGAAAAGCCGCGGCTACGGCCTTTCGGGGCGCAGCTCCTTCCACCTGTTCCGCTTCACCATGCGGGATGCAGTCATGATAGGTGTGGTGCTCCTTTTGGGCGGCTATGTTATCTACGGCGAGATAGTGGGCATGAATGAGTTTCGCTGCTATCCGCGCTTTTATATGAGTACTGTTGACCTCAGGTCAGCCGCACAGCTCTGCGCCTTCGGTGCGCTGAGCCTGTTGCCGGCAGTTTATGAGCTTTGGGAGGATCACAAATGGAGATCGCTGCGATCAAAGATCTGACATTTACATATTCCGGCAGCGACGCTCCGGCTCTGAAAAACATCTCCCTCTCTGTGGGCAGGGGAGAACTTGTGCTGCTCTGCGGCGCCTCCGGCAGCGGAAAAAGCACCCTGCTGCGGCACTTCAGATCCGTCCTCACGCCCAAGGGCACCTCATCCGGCGAGGTAGTCTTCAACGGCAGCCCACTCTCCGGCAGCGACCAGCGTACTCAGTCGGAGAAGATCGCGTTCGTCGGTCAGGATCCCGAGGCCATGATCGTCACCGACAAGGTCTGGCACGAGCTTGCATTCTCCCTCGAAAGCCTGGGTGAAGACAAAGACACCATCAGGCGGCGCACCGCCGAAATGGCTGAGTTCTTCGGCCTCTCGGAGCAGTTCATGAGGGACACTTCCGAGCTCTCCGGCGGGAAAAAACAGCTTCTTGCCTTAGCTGCCGCCATGACCACCCGCCCTGACCTGCTGATCCTCGACGAGCCTACCTCTCAGCTTGACCCCATAGCCGCAAAGGAGCTTTTCGACGCAGTCCTGCGCATCAACCGCGAGCTGGGCACCACCGTCATAGTCAGCGAGCACCGCATCGAAGATATCTTCCCCTTAGCCGACAGGCTGGTGCTGATGAGCGGCGGCGAGATCATCTGCGACTGCCAGCCCGCCGGGCTCCCGACCCTGATAAACGATCCGTATATTCTGTTGTCTCTGCCTGTCCCGGCAAGGGTATGGCTAAGCGCCGGCGCTGACGGAAATTGCCCGGGAAATGTTGCCCAGGGCCGTGAATGGCTGGCATCACGCCTCACCCCCGACCAGACCTATGCCGCCCCCCTGCGCCAAACGCCCCTTTCAGATGAGACCGTCATCGACGTAAAGGGCTTGTGTTTCCGTTACAAAAAACCCCTCCCGGACGTGCTCAAAGGGCTTGACCTCCAAGTCAGGAAAGGGGAGTTTCTCTGTCTTCTCGGCGGCAACGGCTCCGGTAAGAGCACCCTGCTCTCAGTCCTTGCCGGCATCAGAAAGCCTTACTCCGGCAAGGTCAAGATCACCGGCAGGACCTTGATGATGCCCCAGGATCCTTCGTCGCTTTTCTGCCGCGACACGCTGCTCCAAGATCTCCGTGAGATATGCTCCGACCATCAGCAGCTTACCTCGGTCATCTCCCTCTGCCGCCTTGACGGCCTGACAGCCCGCCACCCCTTCGACCTTTCCGGCGGCGAGATGCAGCGGGCAGCCCTTGCCAAGCTCCTGCTTGCCTCGCCGGATATCCTGCTGCTGGACGAGCCCACCAAGGGCACCGACGCCGCCTTTAAGCATGAGCTCTCCTGCATCCTCAAAGAGCTTTGCGTCCGGGGCAAGACCGTCATCATGGTGAGTCACGACGTTGAATTCGCCGCCTCCTACTGCACCCGCTGCGCCATGCTGTTCGGCGGAGAGCTCATCGGCAGCGCCGCCCCCCAGGAGTTTTTCTCCGGCAATATGTTCTACACCACCTCCGCCGCAAGGATGTCCCGGGGCCTCATAGAAAACGCCGTCACCGCCGAAGACATCCTCTCGGCTCTCGGCATAGAGCCCCCCGCACTCACGAAGTCCACGCCCCCGGATATCCCGACCTCCGTCCCGGAGCCTCCCCCGACAAAAAAGAAAGCCACCCCCCCAAGGCTGCTGTGCAGAGTGCTATCCCTTGCCATGACCGGCTTTTCTGCCATCGGCTGTATGGAGCTGCTGCCGGGAGTTTTTGGCGAGCAAAAGCTGCTCCCGTACATTCTGCTGGCATTATCGGTGATACTGGCGGCAGTCTCCTTCTCAGACGGCAAACAGGTCTCCCGCTCCCGCCGGGAGCGCCGCCCTGTGAGCCCGCGCTCAGCCGTATCCGCCGCAGTCATACTCCTGCTGATACCCTTCACGGTCTACGCCGGAGCCCACTTCCTCAATACCGGCAAATACCTGTTTGTCTCGCTGCTTGTGATGCTTGAAGCCTCGCTGCCCTTCTATCTGCTCTTCGAGGGCAGGCATCCCGGCGCCCGGGAGGTCGTCACCGTGGCAGTCCTGACAGCGGCGGCAGTCTCCGGACGCCTCGCCTTCTATATGCTCCCTCAGTTCAAGCCTGTCCTGGCAGTAGTGGTCATCTCCGGCGCAGCCTTCGGCTCACAGACCGGGTTCCTTGTGGGCTCTCTTTCCATGCTGCTGTCCAATTTCATGTTCGGACAAGGCCCCTGGACCCCCTGGCAGATGTTCTCTATGGGTATGATAGGTATGCTCTCCGGTCTGTTCTTCGGCAGGGGCATACTCCCCCTGAGGCGTGAGGTCATTGCACTGTTCGGCTTTTTCTCCGCCGTCATCGTATACGGCGGCATCGTCAACCCCTCCACCCTATTCATCATGCACAACGAGCTTCCCCGCGAATCCCTTACAGCCGCCTACGCCGCAGGCCTCCCTCTGGACATAATCCACGGCGCGGCCTCCCTGGGATTTTTGTACGCCCTTGCCCCCTCGGTACTCAAAAAGCTTGAACGCCTCCGCGTAAAATACGGCTTCTTTGAATAGAAAACTCCCCGGACGACCATACCCGTCCGGGGAGCTTTGTTATTCTTCTGTTTCCGGACCGTCGCTGCGTATCCTGCTGATCGACCTCGGCTCGGTTATCTCGTCGCCGTCAATTACACCGGGGTCGGCCTTGAAGCTTACCCTTACATCCTCACCGGGTTCCAGCTTGTTCGGGAATTCCACGCTCCTTTTCACCCTGATATCCGTGATGCTGACCGTGTATTCTCTCCTGTCCGTCGAGTCGGTGCAGGATATGCTGTTGTCAACGCCTATGGCGTAGTCCTTGACCCAGGTGACCTTGCCGGACACGGTGATAACGTCGCTGACCGGGGTATAGTCCTCGATGTGTCCGCTGATAAAGCTTATGAGCTTTTCAGCCGCCTCGGTTCCGATATCGTAGATATAAGCGTACCTGAAAGCGTTCGTCCAAATGTAGCCGCTCTTGAAGACGTTCAGCGTCATGTTCCCGATGCCGAATACCTCACTTGAAATGCAGAACCCGGCAAGGTTGCCGTACTTGCTGCCGTCGCGGTTCCATTCCTCCTGGTCAATGACAGCCGCATCTCCGTACTCTGTGAGCATATCCCAAAAGCCCTTGACATCTGTGAGCCGCTTGTTTTCAATGCTTTCGCCGTCCTCCACCAGCCTCAGCCAGTCGAGATCCAGATTATCAGAAAGCTTATACCCGCTCATCAACTCCCCGAGGGTCGCCGGGGGAGCGTATTTCTCCGGCTGACAGGTGTAATACTTGCCCTCCATGAGCACCGCCGCGCACACCTCCGGGGACAGCCCATTCACCTCATAGAACTCAAACTGCTCCGTATGCTCTTTGTCTTCGTATTCGTCAAAGCCTCTGCCTGTGCATTCCCCCAGCTTTTGGCCTATCTTCGCGGTATCGGATATGTCCGCACCTGTGTTGAAGTATTCCTCCCCGCCGTAAATAATGGTATTGTATTTCTCGTAAATGGTAAGATACCTCCAGGGGTATAATAACGCCCCCGACTCGGCGTACTGCTCATTTTCGCTGCCGCTGCTTGCAGCATTCTCTGCCGGTGAGCTGATTGCAGGCTGCGTCGCATTGCCTGCGTTGCTCTCTGCGGGCGGGTCGTACAGCACCTTGTCATCCCCCGACCTGAGCATGAACACCGTCGTTCCGGCGATAGCAATGCAGGCCGCCGCAGCTGCACCGATGATCTTAGCCCTGACGGATATCCCGGGCTTGCCCTCATATTCAGCTGCCTCGCTGATGAATCTGTCATCCGTACTGCCGATAAGCTCGGCTATTATCTCCTTCTTCATAGATACACACCCTCTTTTTCAAGATGCTTTTTCAGCTTTTCTCTTGTTCTGTGAAGCCGTACCGAAATGTTGTGACTGCTTGTGCCGAAAAGCTCCGCCAGCTCGTCAATGGGCTGGGAGAACCAGTAGCGTCTAACAAAGAGGATCCGATCCTCCTTTTTCAGCCCGCCGAGAAAGCTGTTTATCGCCTCTCCTGCCGCAGACGCATCGTATTCGCTCTCGGTATCCGTCCCGGACGGGATAAACGGTTCCAGCTCATCCAGTGCCTCGGTAAGATTGCTGCTGCGCTTGGCGGCGGTGTTATATCTGTGCTTTTTGAGGGCAAGGTTCCGGACTATCCTCAGCACATAGCTTAAGAGCTTTTCCGGGCGCTGAGGCGGTATGGTGTTCCATACTCCGAGGTATGCGTCGTTGACACATTCCTCCGCGTCCTGCCTGTCCGGGAGTATGTCCCCCGCCAGCTTCATGCACAGCCCGCCGTACTTATCCGACAGTCCCGCTATGGCCTGCTCCGAGCGCTCAAAGAACAGTCCGATCAGCTTTTCGTCCTCCACAGCTTTTACCTCCCTCCGGCTTCACTTATTAACTACCCTTGGGGTGTGTGATATCTCATAATAATTTAAAAATTTCCGCCCTCCAGCAAAAACGCCGCCTCCATATCCGCGATATGCACCGCCAGCGCCAGGGGGAACATCCCCAGAGCCCTCCTGACTGTCTCCCTGTCCTCGCTGCCGGAAAAGCCCATATGCCAGCGTATGGCAAAGGCTTCCTCCCTTGTCAGCCGCATGAACTGGGAAATCAGATAAACGCTTTTCTCCCCGTGTCCGTAGGGGAGGGCGTCGTTGCAGATGTAGTACGGAACCTGCTCGGTCTGACCCCGCTCGTTGCGGACGTTTCTGAATGCCGCCTCATAGACGTTCACCTTGCAGATGTCGTGCAGCAGCCCCACCACAGCTATGCTCTCGTCGGAAACAGTCAGCCCGTAGGTGTCCCTGACCCGGTCTCTGTAACAGTAGGCTCTCAGACACTCATAAACGTTTATGGAGTGCTCGCACAGCCCGCCCTCATAATTCCCGTGGGCATCCGCCGAGGCCGGTGCCACAAAGAAATCGCTGTTCTCCGACAGCAGATAGTTCAGCAGCCGGTCAGACCCCGGACGTGTGATATAGTTTTTGTAGATAGTGATAAAGCTGTCCATGAGCTTTCTTGCGTCGGTCATATGATACGCCCCCTTTCTGCAAATTATAACATATTCCCGCAGTTAATTCAACCCTGTATCATACCGCGCACTTGATTTTTCACCCCGTCTGTGATATCATTATCCTATAAAATATAAAGGAGCAGACTATGAGATACAAAGCAGTAGTTTTTGACTTTGACCTTACCCTTGCGGATTCGTCAAAGGCCATAATCGAGTGCTACAAGCACACCCTCACTAAGTTCGGCTATCCCGTCCCCGAGGACAGCGTCATATTCGGGACTATCGGCAAGACCCTTGCGGATTCTTTCGACATACTCACCGGTATCCCAAACAACCCGCAGCAGCAGGAGCTCCGCACAGAGTATGTGAAAAAAGCCGACACCTGCATGGCAGCAGGAACAGTCTTCTACCCCGACTCCATAGCCCTCTTGCAGATACTGCAAAACGCCGGGGTCAAGACCGCCATAGTTTCCTCCAAGATGAAATACCGCATCGAGGAGACCTTCATGCTCCATACCGGCTGCGTACCTGTTGACGAGATAATCGGCCTCAGCGATATGCCAAGCCCCAAGCCCGCTCCCGACGGTATATATCAGGCTTCGATGCTGCTCAATGTCCCTCCCGCGGATATCCTATATGTGGGCGACAGCCTCATCGACGCCGAGACTGCCCGCAACGCAGGGGTGGATTTTGCCGCCGTACTCACCGGTCCCAACTCCCGGGAGGACTTTGAAAAACTCCCCCATATCTGCATAGCTAACAGTCTTCTTGAGATATTCACTTCCATTAATAACAATGAGTAAAACATTACTGAAAAATGTATGAACAAACCTTGCTATCCGGGCAGGAAAATGCTATAATAATAAGATGAAAACAATGCGAAAGGATGCGCTTTCCAATGATAAAAAGTATGACTGGCTTCGGCCGCGAAAGAAAGGTCATCGGCTCGAGAGAGATACTCGTCGAGATACGTTCGGTCAATCACCGCTATTACGAATTCACCGCCAAGACTCCCCGCGCCTACGGTTATCTGGATGAAAAGCTCAAGGCTTTCCTCCACGGCGCCATCTCCCGGGGCAAGGTCGAGGTATCGGTGTTCATCTACAACCAGGAGGGCGTGGATGCCAACATCGAGATCAACAGGACCGTGGCCTCCGGCTATATCAACGCCCTGCGTTCCGCGGCTGATGAGCTCATCCTGGAGGACGATCTGAAGCTCTCCAATGTCATCCGCCTTCCCGATGTTTTCAACGTCGTCAAGGTCATCGACGACGAGGAGGAGATCTGGCAGCAGGTCAGCGAGGTGGCAGGGGAGGCCTTGAAACATTTCGTGGATATGCGTATCACCGAGGGCGCCAAGATGTACGACGACATTACCTCCCGCCTTGACATGATCGAGGAGACTGTTGGCAAAATCGAAAAGCTCAGCCCCGCCTCCGTAGAGGCATACAGACAGCGCCTTTATGACAAGATCGCCGAGGTGGTGGCCGACAGGAACATCGACGAGAGCCGCATCCTCACCGAGGCCGCTATCTTCGCCGACAAGATCGCTGTTGACGAGGAAACTGTAAGACTGCGCAGCCATATCGCACAGTTCCGCGAGCTGCTCGAAAGCGCCGAGCCTGTGGGCAGGAAGATCGACTTCCTGATCCAGGAGATGAACCGTGAGGTGAACACCACCGGCTCAAAGGCTCAGGAGCTGGAGATCACCCGCATGGTGGTTGATATGAAAGCCGAGATCGAGAAGATCAGAGAGCAGATCCAGAATATCGAATAAGGGCAGGGTGATCTGATGCAGCTGATAAATGTGGGATTTGGCAACATGGTCTCCGCAGGCAGACTGATAGCCCTGGTAACTCCCGAGTCGGCCCCGGTGAAAAGGCTTATACAGGAAGCCCGGGACAAGGGCACACTGATCGACGCCACCTGCGGGCGACGCACAAGAACAGTGCTTGTTATGGACAGCGACCATGTGGTGCTGTCCGCAGTAGCTCCCGAGACTGTGGGAGCAAGATTTGACAATGATCCGGAGGTGAGCAGCGATGAATGAACCCAGACTTTTGGTCATATCCGCCCCGTCGGGCTGCGGCAAGGGTACAGTGCTTGGTGCCGTGTTCAAGGACATAGACGTGTTCTATTCCGTCTCCTGCACTACAAGACCCCCGCGCCCGGGCGAGATAAACGGTACGCATTATCATTTCCTCGCCATAGAGGACTTTGACAGAATGGTGGAGGAAGACGGTTTCTTAGAGCACGCAGGCTTCGTTGACAAGCAGTACGGCACACCCGCCGCACCGGTGCTTGAAAACTTTGCCGCCGGCAAGGACGTCATCCTCGAGATCGAGACCAACGGCGCATTCCAGGTCAGGGAAAAACGCCCCGATGCCGCTTTGATATTCATTCTTCCTCCCTCGGTAGCCGAGCTCAGGAGAAGGCTTTACAAGCGCGGCACCGAGACCCCCGAGGAAATAGAAAAGCGCGTATCCCGCGCCGCCGACGAGATCGCCAAGTCCTATGATTACGATTATGTCTTCATGAACGACGACCTCGACGACGCTATCAGGGATTTCAAGACTATATACAACGCGGTAAAGAACGGCGACGATTCCGCCGACCGGTTCAGAACATACAAAGAAGAAACAATAAATATGATAAATGAGGTGCTTAAAAATGCTTAGACCGGCAGTAGTACAGATTTTGAAGAACAACGAGAGTTATTATTCCCTGGTTCTTGCAGTGGCTAAGAGAGCAAGACAGATCACCGATGCCGCTCAGGAAAACAAGGATAAGGACAAGGAGAAGTATCTCCAGGTAGAGAAGCCTGTTAAAATGGCTGTTGACGAGCTGGCTTCGGGTGAATACAGGATAATCGAGGACCCCTCTTTAAGATAACCGGGAGGAAATGACGTGCAGCAGAAATTGACCGTTGCAGCCGTGGCTGTGTCGGGAACAAATTACAGCTTTGATCTTGAATACAGCTATGCGGTGCCGGATGAACTGGTTTCGCTGCTGCGTCCGGGTATGCGGGTCGTTGTGCCCTTCGGGAGAAGCAACCGCCATACCATCGGTCTTATCCTGAGTATCCGTCAGCAGGAGCCCGGCGAGGCAAGGCTCAAAAAGCTTATCAGCCCCGCCGACGAAAAGCCTCTTGTCAGCGAGGAGATGCTGGGCGTCATCCGCTGGCTCAAGGAGCATACCTTCTGCGCATTTTTCGATGCATACCGCTGTGTGGTGCCTCCGGGGTTCGGGTATAAGTTCTCGGTGCATTACACCGCCGCCAATGTTCCTCTGGAGCCCGACGCCCTCACCAAACAGGAGCTGGAGATACTCAGCTTCATCAAGAACGCCAAAACTCAGCGTGAGATAGATGACCAGCTGGACTTCTCCAAGCGCCCCGCACTGCGTAAAGTGGTGGATTCCCTTATCGACAAGGGCTACGTCGAGATAAGCGACTCCATCAAGCGCCGTGTAGGCGACGAGAGCGTGAAAATGGTCAGGCTCAGCAGCTCCTATACGGAAGGCGACGAGGAGAGAGGCCGCAAGCTCACCCCCAAGCAGCGCAAGGTTACTGAGCTGCTCAAAGAGTTCGGCTGCGCCGGTGTCAAGGAGATAGTCTACATGACCGGCTGCACCACGGCGCTCATAACGAGAATGAGCAAGCTGGGCATCGTCGAGGAGTACCGCTGTGAGATCCTCCGGGACGCTATCGGCAAGCTTGACGAGCAGAAGTCCCCTGAGAGCATCATGCTCAACGAGGAACAGCAGCGGGCTTACGAGGGCATCATGTCGCTCATAGACGCGGGAAAACCTGCCGGAGCCCTGCTCTACGGCGTTACCGGCAGCGGCAAGACTGCGGTGTTCTTCCGGCTGATAGACAGCGTCCTCAAACGCGGCAAGACCGCGCTGATGCTGGTGCCGGAGATATCCCTGACCCCTCAGATGCTCAAAAAGTTCAAGACCTATTTCGGCAGCACCGTGGCGGTGATACATTCCTCTCTCTCCCTCGGGCAGCGCAGCGATGAGTTCAAGCGCATCAGCTCCGGCGAGGCGAGAATAGTCATCGGCACCCGCAGCGCAGTGTTTGCACCCCTCGACAACATAGGCATCATTATCATGGACGAGGAAGGGGAACATACCTACAAATCCGAAAGCTCCCCGCGTTTCCACGCCCGGGATGTGGCGATAAACCGCTGCGGATATCATAAGTCCGTGCTGCTCATGGCATCGGCCACCCCCTCACTTGAGACCTATTACGATGCCAAGGTAAGAAAAAGATTCCACCTCTTTGAGATGCGTAAGCGTTTCGCCGACGCGGCTCTGCCGGAGGTCGAGATCATAGATATGGCTTACGAAGGCGGGAAGCTGTTCAGCGATAAGCTGCTGACCAAGCTCCGGGAGACCCTCGCCAACAAGGAGCAGGCGATACTGTTCCTCAACCGGAGAGGTTATACCACATATGTCTCCTGCCTCGACTGCCGCAAGCCGGTCAGCTGCCCCAACTGCGAGCTGCCGCTGACCTACCACAAGAAAAACAACAAGCTCATGTGCCACTACTGCGGCTTCACCATGGACAATGTGACCCAGTGTCCCTCCTGCGGCTCCGACCACCTGTTCACCAGCGGCACCGGTACCCAGAGAGTGGAGGACGAGCTTTCAAAAGAGTTCCCGGAGGCGCGTATACTGCGCATGGATGCCGATACCACTTTCTCGCGGTATTCCTACGAGGAAAGCTTCAAGGCCTTCGAGCAGGGCGATTATGACATAATGCTGGGCACTCAGATGATTGCCAAGGGGCTCAACTTCCCCAACGTCACCCTTGTGGGAGTGATTTCCCTCGACAAGGCGCTGTTCACAGGAGATTTCAGGAGCTACGAGCGCACATTCTCCTTGCTGACCCAGGTGGCAGGCAGAAGCGGCAGAGGCGACAAGCCCGGCACCGCATATTTGCAGACCTTCGTGCCGGATCATTTCGTGCTGAACCTTGCCGCCCAACAGGATTACGACGAGTTCTTCGAGGAGGAGATCGCCCTAAGAAAGCAGCTGATCTACCCGCCATTCTGCGATATCTGCGTGGTGGCGTTCTCGGCAGCCCTCGAAAGCAAGGCGATCGAGGCTTCAAACTGGTTCGTTAGGGAGCTGGCAGTCCGGGCAGATAAGCTCAGACAGACCGGAGTTAAGCTCCCCATGAGAGCTCTTGGCCCCGCACCCTGCACCCTCGGCAGGATAAACAACAGATTCAGATACCGGCTCATCCTCAAATGCCGCAGCAACGCAGATCTGAGAGGACTGATAAGCGGTATGCTGACAGACTGCTACAAGCATCCGGAGTTCCGGGAAGTAAGCATTTACGCCGACATAAACGGCGATATAGGATTATAAGATCGGAGTAATTATGGCTATCAGAAACATTTTGAACAAGAAAGACGAAACACTTCACAAGGTCTGCAAGCCGGTCATCAAGTTCGATGCACGGCTGCATACCCTCCTCGACGACATGGCTGAGACCCTTGCCAAGGCCAACGGCGTAGGACTTGCTGCGCCCCAGGTGGGCATACTCAGAAGACTGGTCATCATCGACACCTACGACGGCACCGGCGTACATGAGCTCGTCAATCCGGAGATACTCTGGAAGTCCGACGAGACTCAGCGCGTGCAGGAGGGCTGTCTCTCCTGTCCCGGCGAGTGGGGGTATACCGTCCGTCCCAAGAAGGTGAGATTCCGCGCTCAGGACAGAAACGGCACCTGGTACGAGCAGGAGGCCGAGGATCTTTTCGCTCAGGCGGTCTGCCACGAGCTGGATCACCTTGACGGCGTGCTTTTCTTAGAGAAGGTAGTTGAGTTCATCGACCCCAAGGACATGGAGGAATAGAGGAGCGTCTGCATGAATATAATCTTTATGGGAACACCTGATTTCGCGGTGGAAACGCTGAAAAGGGTATATGAGCGCCACAACGTGCTGGCGGTCTTCACTCAGACAGACAAGCCCAAGGGCAGAGGCATGAAGCTCACCCCGCCCCCTGTAAAAGTGCTTGCCACCGAGCACGGCACTCCCGTGTATCAGCCCAAGAGCCTTAAAAAGGACGGCGAGGAGTACATCAAGATCATAGAAGACCTGGCTCCGGACTGCATCGTGGTGGCGGCCTACGGCAAGATACTGCCCAAGGCTGTGCTTGATATCCCGAAGTACGGCTGTGTCAACGTTCACGGCTCGCTGCTCCCCAAGTACCGCGGAGCCGCCCCTATCCAGTGGGCTGTGCTCAACGGCGAGAAGGAGACCGGTATCACCACCATGCTCATGGGTGAAGGCCTCGACACCGGCGATATCTTAGAGCAGGCCAGGACAGAGATCGGCATCAACGAGACTGCAGCGGAGCTCTTTGACAGGCTGGCAGTCATGGGCGGCGAACTGCTTGTTCACACCCTTGACGAGCTTGAAAAGGGCAGCATCACCCCGATAAAACAGGATGACATATCCATCGAGCCAAGCTATTCGCCCATGCTGGATAAGTCCATGTGTCCCATTGATTTCAGCAAGACAGTATTCGAGGTGCAGAAACACATCTGCGGCCTCTCCGACTGGCCTTGTGCATATACATCTGTAAACGGCAAGCGCCTCAAAGTCTATCACTCCGAGATAGCGGCTCAGAAGACCTTTGCCGCACCCGGAACGGTAGTGGATACCGATAATTTCGGCGTTGCCTGCGCTGACGGCGTTATCCGGTTCACCGAGGTTCAGACTGAGGGCGGCAAGCGCATGAAGGTCAGCGACTATCTCAGAGGCAACCCCCTCACCGGCAAGGAAGTGCTGGGCTGATGGCGGGCGCAAGGAGCCTTGCCGTGAAGCTGCTCAACAAAATGGAGAGCAGCGCGGCCTATTCCAATCTGCTGCTTGACGAGGCGCTGTCCCGCTCACAGCTGCCGGCGCAGGACAAGAAATTTGTCTCGGCGCTGTTTTACGGCACCCTCGAGCGAGCCTACATCCTCGACGAGATAATCAAAGCCAACCTCACCAACCCCGGCGCTAAGCTTTCCATTGAGGTCAGGAACATCCTGAGGACAGGCATCTATCAGCTGCTGTACATGGATTCAGTCCCGGACAATGCCGCGGTGGACGAGAGCGTAAAGCTTGCCAAGCGCTGCAAGAATCCCGCCCTTGCGGGGTTTGTCAACGGCCTGCTCAGGAGCTTTATCCGCTCCGGCAAGCAGCTGCCAAAGTGCAAAGACAAGGAGCAGCAGCTTGCGCTGGACTACTCCTGTCCGGTGTGGCTGGTGCGCAAATGGCGCCGCGAGTACGGCGACAAGACCGCCGAGGCCATTCTTTCGGCCTCCCTCGGGCAGCCCCCCACTACGGTTAGAGCCAACACCCTGAAAATGCCCGCCGACCAGATCGCGGAAGTCCTCCGCAGCGACGGCTTTAAGTGCGAGCCATCCCCCCGTACCGCTGATTGCTTTCGCATCGCGGGTGCCGGGATAGAACAGAGCAGAGCCTATTCCGACGGCCTGATACACGTTCAGGACATAAGCTGTATGCTGTGCTGCAAGGCACTCGGAGCCCGCCCCGGCGAGACGGTGCTGGATATCTGCTCCGCCCCCGGAGGTAAGGCTTTCACCGTCGCCGAGCTTATGCAGGACAAAGGCCGCCTGCTGGCCTTCGATCTTCACGAGAACCGTGTCCGGCTCATCCGCAGCGGTGCACAGCGCCTGGGTCTCAGCATTATCGAGGCTCAGACCAACGACGGCAAGGTCTTCAATAACGCCCTCCCTCAGGCTGACAGAGTGCTGTGCGACGTACCCTGCTCCGGCCTCGGAGTGATTCGCCGCAAGCCCGAGATCAAGTACAAGGATCCCGCCGAATTTGAGCGTCTGCCGCAGGTGCAGTATGAGATACTTTCTACCTCGTCGGGGTATGTTAAGCCCGGCGGCACGCTGGTCTATTCCACCTGTACCCTGTCAAGGGCGGAGAATGACGAGGTAACGGAGCGTTTCCTCAAAGAGCATCTCGATTTTGAAGCCGGCTCTCTGCCGGACAAACTTGGCTCAGGGCGGGACATTACGGTAACACCGGATATGTTCGGCTCCGACGGGTTCTATATAGCAATATTTGTCAGAAGGAAGTGAGACCTGTGTACGTTTGCGAGGACGGTAAGATCGACATTCTGTCGCTGAATATCGACGAGCTCAGACAATGCATTGCCGATATGGGCGAAAAGCCATTCCGCGCCGGACAGATCTACTCCTGGCTGCACCAAAAACGTATAGCAGATTTTGATTCTATGTCAGATATTTCTGCACAATTCAGAGAGCGGCTCAAAGAAAAGTTTTGTATAAAATCACTATTTATAGTAAAAAGACTTGAATCCAAGAGGGATAATACTGTAAAATATCTGTATAGGCTTTCTGACGGTAACCATATCGAGACAGTCCTTATGGAATACGAGCACGGCAATACTGTCTGCGTCTCGACTCAGGTGGGCTGCAAGATGGGCTGCCGCTTCTGCGCCTCGACTATCGCAGGCTATAAGCGCGACCTGCTGCCCAGCGAGATACTTCTGCAGATCTATACTGCACAGCGCGACAGCGGCAGGAAGATAGGCGGCTGCGTGCTCATGGGGATAGGGGAGCCTCTTGATAATTTTGACAATGTGGTGAGATTCCTGGAGCTGCTCAGCTCCAAGAACGGCATGGATATGTCCCTGCGCCATGTTTCGCTGTCTACCTGCGGGCTGGTGCCTAAGATATACGAGCTGGCAAAGCTCGACCTGGGGCTGACACTGTCCATATCCCTGCACGCCTCGGACAACAAGTCCCGCAGCGCTGTCATGCCGGTCAACGACAGATACGACATCAACGAGCTGCTTACGGCCTGCCGGGATTACTTCAAGCAGACCGGCAGACGGATATCCTTTGAGTATGCCCTCATCGACGGGCACAACGACTCCAAGGAGGATGCCAAACGCCTGGCGGAGCTTTTGAAAGGTTTCATCTGCCACGTCAATATCATCCCCGTCAACAAGATCAAGGAAAGAAACTTCACCTCCGACCGCAGGAGCGCCCAGCGTTTCCGCGCATATCTGGAGGAGCTTGGTATAAATGCCACCGTCCGCCGCACGCTTGGCGCGGATATAGACGCTGCCTGCGGACAGCTCCGCAGGGAGTACGAGATATGATCTATACTATATAAAAGAAGGGTGGTGAACTGCTTGTTCATTGCTTCAAAAACCGATATAGGCCGCAAGCGCGACGAGAACCAGGACAGAGTCCGATGCGGGTTCCTCGGGGATAATATTTCCTTGTCAGTGGTCTGCGACGGTATGGGCGGAGCCCTTTCCGGAGGCGTGGCCAGTGAGGAAGCGATCAATACGATCTACAACCGGATCTCGCAGAACTTCCGCCCGGACATGAACCCCAACTCAGTCAGGAACCTGATGCTCACGGCAGTTCACGCCGCCAATACCATAGTTTACGAAAAGAGCAAAGAAGATATAGATAAAAACGGTATGGGTACGACCTGCGTGGCAGCCCTCGTCTGCGGACGGCACTGCTACGTGGTGAATGTGGGCGACAGCAGATGCTACCTGATGACCGAAGGGGTCATCGGACAGATCACCACCGATCACACCTACGTTCAGATGCTCTATGAACAAGGTCAGATCACCGAGGAAGAGCTTCGCACCCACCAGATGAAAAACGTCATAACCCGCGCAGTCGGCGTTGAGGCCGACGTGGACGTGGATTACTTCGAGTTTGAGCCGGAACAGAACTTCACGCTGCTGCTTTGCTCCGACGGTCTGTCAAACTACTGCTCAAACGACATAATCTACGGATTCGTCTTCGGCAAGAACCTCGACCACGCAGTTACAGATCTTATAAACTACGCCAACGAACAGGGCGGCAAGGATAATATATCTGTCGCGCTGGTGGCAAACTGAGAACAGAAGCAGAACAAAACGTAAAAACGCATAGGAGTTGAAATTATGGATTCAAATATCGGCAGAAAACTCGACGGGCGATATGAGATCACGGAGCTGATCGGCGTCGGCGGCATGGCTGACGTATACAAGGCCACCGATCTCATGGAGAACCGTGTCGTCGCGGTAAAGATACTTAAGGCTGAATTTTCCGAGAACGAGGACTTTCTCAGACGGTTCCGCAATGAGAGCAAGGCTATCGCCGTGCTGTCTCATCCCAATATCGTAAAGATCTACGATGTGGGCTTTACCGACGAGATACAGTTCATCGTCATGGAGTATATCGACGGCATCACTCTCAAGGAGCTGCTGGAACAGCAGGGAGTGCTCCGCTGGAAGGACGCGCTGAAATTCGTGGTGCAGATCCTCAAAGCCCTCCAGCACGCCCATGACAAGGGCATCGTCCACCGCGATATCAAGCCTCAGAACATCATGCTGTTTCCGGATGGCACTATCAAGGTCATGGACTTCGGCATCGCCAGGTTCTCCCGCATAGACGGCAAGACCCTCTCCGAGAAGACCTTCGGATCGGTCCACTATATTTCGCCCGAGCAGGCCAAGGGCGAGATGACCGACGAAAGATCGGACATATACTCCGTAGGCGTTCTGCTCTATGAGATGCTCACCGGCAGAAAGCCCTTCGACGGCGACAGCCCCATATCCATTGCGGTAAAGCATATGCAGGATACCGCAGTTCCTCCGAGAGAGATCATGCCCTCTATCCCCGAATCCCTCGAGGAGATCGTGCTTCACGCTATGGAGCGTTCTCCCGCAAGAAGATATCAGTCCGCTGCCGAGATGATAAACGATATCAGCACTTTCAAGGTCAACCCCTCCATAGTTTTCGGCTACAAGAGCACCCCCGTCGAGGAGCAGCCTGCGAGAATGTTCAGGCAGGAGCCCGACGACGATGATGATGACGAGTACGACGAGGACGAGGAGTACTACGATGACGACGAGGATGAAGACGATGACGAGGACGACGGCAAGAAGCGTTCCTACATCATCCCCATACTCCTTGCCGTAACAGTCGCGGTGGTCATGATCGCCGCAGGCGTTATCGCTTATTCGGTTATCAATTCTTTCACAGGCCCCGGCACGCACAATTCCAACGTGCTTATAGAGAACTTCGTCGGACAGAGCTACGCAAGAGTCCGTCAGGAGTACAGTGACAAGCTCACCTTTAATATAAGGGAAGAATGGAACAACGATTACCCCGAGGGCATAATCATCGAACAGTCCGTTACCAACAAGACAGTTCGTACAGGCTTTACCCTTGACCTCACAGTCAGCAAGGGCCCGCGTATGATAGAAGTCCCGGATATGTCCAAGAAGACCCTGAGCGTTGCCACCAGCGAGCTCAAGAGCGCAGGTTTCCTCCCCGTTACCAAGGAGGTATGGGATCCGACAGGCGACGTACCCGCCGGTATGATCGTCAAGACCGAGCCTGAGGCCGGTAAGCTCCACGCCGCCGGTGCCGAGATAGTGCTCTTTGTAAGCCTCGGTCAGCTTGAAAGCCAGGTAAAGGTACCCAACGTAGTGGGCATGGCTCAGGATAAGGCCATGAAGACCCTTAAGGAGAACAAGCTCTCCGTTTCCGTACAGGAAGTTAAGCAGGAAGGCAACAAGGGCAAGGTCGTTGAGCAGAGCTGGCCTGAAGGTTCCTTCGTAGACAAGGGAACAGAGGTTACGATCTATGTATCCACCGGTGAGGTAGATCCCACCGAGGCCAGGATCCCGATCCCGATGCCTGAGGGCGTCCGCGGAGCATATACCGTACTGGTATACAGAGACGGTACCGTTATCGAGACCCAGAAGATAGATGAAGCCGTCACCGTTGCAGGCTCTTACGTAAATATCACCGTAAAGGGCAAGAAGCAGGAGACTATCACTATCAGCGTAAGAAACGATTCCAGCAACAAGACCGTAAACAATTATGCTACCTTCGATATCAACTACGATACCGGCGAGGTCAAGCTGGTTGGTTCGGCCAAGACTCAGGAGCTTATCAATATAACTCCCACAACTCCTACCACGACCACCACTAAGGCTCCCGAGACGACTCCCAAGGAGGTCGTGACTACGGAGCCCGAAAACCCGAATCCGCCCGAGCAGCCTACTCTGCCTCCTCAGCCCGAGAATCCCGAGCAGCCCGCAGAGCAGCAGCCTGAGCAGGGCGGCGAAGGCAACGTATGATACCGGCCTATGGAAGGAATAATCACTAAAGCGATCGGAGGCCTCTACACCGTGGAAGCCTCCGACGGTGTTTATGAATGTAAAGCCAGGGGAGTGTTCCGCAAGCGGGGCATATCACCGGTCTGCGGCGACAGGGTGAAGTTCACCTCCGCCGCCGACGGTGCCTGCGTCATCGACGAGATCGGCGAGCGCCGCTCGCTGCTCATAAGGCCGCCCCTTGCCAATCTTGACAGGCTGTTCTTTGTGTCCTCGTCCTGTGAGCCTCAGCCAAATCTGCTGCTGCTGGATAAGTTCATAGCCATAGCCGTGTACAAGAATATCGAGCCTATTGTAGTGTTCACAAAGGTGGATAAGCTCGACCCCTCGGAGTATATCAGCATCTATAAGCAGGCGGGCATCACCGCCCTCACCGTCAATAACGTGACAGGGGAGGGCAGCGACGGGATCCGCGCCCTGCTCACCGGTAAGCTTTCCGCTTTTACCGGCAATACCGGCGTGGGCAAGTCCTCGCTGCTCAACAACATCTTCCCCGGCATCGGCCTTGCCACCGGCGATATCAGCCGCAAGCTTGGCCGCGGTCGCCACACCACAAGACACGTTGAGCTCTACAAGCTGGAGGGAGGCGGCTATGTAGCCGATACCCCGGGCTTTTCAAGCTTCGACACCAACCGCTACGATATAATCTTCAAAAACGAGCTGGCTGACTGCTTCGCCGAGTTCTCGGAGTATAAGGACAAGTGCCGCTTTGCCGATTGCAGCCATACCTCCGAGAAGGGCTGCGCAGTCATCGAGGCTGTAAAGCAGGGGCTCATCCCCAGGTCCCGCCATGAGAGCTACCTGGCGATGTACGAGGAAGCCCAGCAGCTGAAAGAATGGGAGCATAAGAAATGAACAAGGTTTGTGCAGTCTTCGGCGGCGGCGACCCAGTCAGCGCCGCTGTGGTAAGAAAAGAGTTCTCCGGCGGAGAGCTGCTTATCGCAGCCGACAGCGGTTATCTGCTTATGCACTCACTCGGACTGGAGCCCGACCTCATCCTCGGGGATTTCGATTCCGCTCCCGAGCCGGACTTTGCTGATAAGCAGGTCTACCCAAAACAAAAGGACGATACCGACCTGATGCTTGCACTGAAAGAAGGCCTCAGCCGCGGCTGTGACCGTTTCCTGATCTTCGGGGCCACCGGCGGGCGTCTTGACCATACCTATGCTGCGGTGCAGAGCCTTGCTTATCTGCTTGAACAGGGCGCCTCCGGCGTTATTGTATCTGATACCGAGCGCATCGAGCTGCTTGCTCCGGGCAGTTATACCCTCCCTGCGATGAAGGGCTACACCCTTTCCCTTTTCGCCTACACCGATAGCGTCGGTGGCCTGACCGTGACCGGTGCCGAGTACACCTGCGAAGGCATCACCCTGAGAAACAGTTTCCCCCTGGGAGTATCCAACTCCGCCGAGGACAGCCCCGCAAAAGTTTGCTTCTCAAAGGGTATTATCCTCGTTATACGCTCAAAGCTGTGAGCAGAACTGCCTTTTGATGCATAATATGTATTATCACGCATAGGGAGGTAATACTATGAAGGTAGTAGTCGTCAAGAGCAACAGATTTCTTTCGGGAGTGCTGAGGCTGATATTCAAGATTAAAAAAGAAGACCCTGCGGAATAAAAAATCAAGGCGGGATGCCTCCTTGGCAGCCCGCCTGAAAAACATGACAAAAAAATTAATGCCTATTACTATCGGCTGTAATAAGCATTAATTTTCTATAGAATTATGAAAGGGATTAAGAAGATTCATTATTTAGTCGGGGTTCTTTTTTACTGTTCCCCTTGTGTTGTCTATATTATAAATCATCTGTGTGAACCGAATATGAATTTTCAGGACAAAAAACAGGTTTTTATAAAAAAAATTTTGAAACGTGATCCTGCTTACGGCAGCTGCTCCTGATGCTCCGGCTGAGCCGCAGACTGCGGTTTTTCGGGCAAAAAAATAATGCCTACTACTTATCGGCTGTAATAAGCATTATTTTTCTATAGAATTATGAAAGGGATTTGTTTCGACGAATCATAAAACTTAAAGCATTGAGCTGATTACAACTTTGTTGTAAGAGGGAAGTGAGGATCGCCCCAGGCTTTAAGTTTTATCATCCGTCAAAGCCGTGCCTCCGGGAGGTCTCTCCCTTTGACATCTATATAATAACACTCCTGTGTGAACCGAATATGAATTTTAGGGTAAAAAATCGGATAGTAACAGAATAAAATAATGAATTTTTTGTAAACAAAAATATCTATAATCGTTAATAGCAGGTTCATATATATCTGCTATACTCTATATGAATACTTGGGCTTTCAGCCAAAATACCAACGCTTATGCGTAAAGAAGGAGATGTGTTCCGTGTTCCAGGTGCTTGTTGTGGAGGACGATGCCAGCCTGAGAAAGCTGATGTCCGCCGCACTCAAACAAAACGGCTACGAGGCATTCACCGCCGAGGACGGCGAGAAGGCTCTCGAAATGCTGGACAAGACCAATATCGATCTTATCATATCAGATATCATGATGCCGAATATGGACGGCTATGAGCTGACCTCTCAGCTGCGCCGCGCCAATTATGACCTGCCTATCCTCATGGTGACCGCCAAGGAAAGCTTCGAGGACAAGCAGAAGGGCTTCATGTCCGGCACTGACGATTATATGGTCAAGCCTATAGACGTAAACGAGATGATCCTCCGGGTGGGGGCTCTGCTGCGCCGGGCGAGAATGGCCTCCGAGCATTCGCTGGTCATCGGCGACTGTACTCTTGACTACGACGCGCAGTCGGTGAAGATCGGCTCCGGCAAGGCCGAGACTATCCCGCAAAAGGAGTTCACCCTGCTGTTCAAGCTGCTCTCTTACCCCAATAAGATCTTCACCCGCCGTCAGCTCCTGGACGAGCTGTGGGGCATGGAAAAGGACGTTGACGAGAGAACTGTGGATGTCCACATCAAGCGCCTCCGTGAGCGGTACAAGGGCAACGCCAACTTTGACATCGTAACTGTCAGAGGACTGGGCTACAAAGCAGTCAAGCTTGTGTAAGGCGGTGTATCTGTTATGAAAGTCAGTCTCCAGCTCAAGATCGCGCTGATGTTCTTCGGCGTAATGGCTGCCTCGGCTTCCCTCGCTCTGGTCATCCTGGTGTTTATCTTCAACCCCATGATGCGCACCAACTCCGAGAACCAGGTGCTCTCGGCGGCCTCCTCTATCAATCAGCTCTATCAGACAGGTGAGTTCGATGAGAAGGAGATCACGGCGCTCATCTCCATCCCCCCGATCTTCGTTGAGATCGTCCCCGAGGATGATGAGTTCTTGCAGAAGCATAAATACGAGATAGATTTCAACAACTACTATGTTGAGACCACCGGCCTGTTCCCAAGCTCGGTTGCTTATATGAACGTGGGCGGTACATACCTGTCAGTCCAGGCCACCTCCAAGGACAATAACTACTGGATAATTTATTTCGTGGTAATGCTCTCCTTCATCATCTGTATCGTTCTCGGTACGATGATAACCATATTCATCACAAGGTATCTGCTCAAACCTATCAACGACCTCAACCGAGCCGCCGCCGAAGTCGCCAGGGGCAACTTCTTTGTCCGTGTACAGGAGAAGGGCGCCTATGAGTATCAGAGCCTGCAAAAGAATTTCAACCGCATGGCTGAGGAGCTCTCCGGCACCGAGACCCTTCGCGGTGACTTCATAAGCAACGTCTCCCACGAATTCAAGACCCCGCTGGCGTCAATTCAGGGCTTCGCCAAGCTGCTCCAGAACAACGACATTTCCAATGAGGACAGAGCCGAGTATACTCAGGTCATCATCGACGAGACTGTAAGGCTCTCCAAGCTCGCCACCAATATACTTAACCTCTCCAAGCTGGAAAACCAAACCACTATCGCCAACAAGACCCGGTTCTCTTTGGATGAGCAGATCAGAAAGATCATCCTCGTCCTGGAGCCCGAGTGGTCAAAGAAGGAGATCGACCTCGACATAGCCCTCGACGACATCTACTACTACGGCAACGAGGATCTTATGGGTCAGATCTGGCAGAATATCATCAACAACGCCATAAAGTTCACCCCCGTGGGCGGTAATATCCGGGTGCATCTGTTCCGCACTGAGAACAACATCACCGCCCGCATCTCCGACAACGGTCCCAGCATCTCCCACGAGATGAAAGAGAAGATCTTCGAGAAGTTCTATCAGGGCGACCATTCCCGCAAGACCGAAGGCAACGGCCTGGGACTTGCCCTGGTAAAGAGGATCGTCGATCTCAGCGGCGGCAAGGTGTTCGTTGAAAACCTCTTTGAAGGAGGGGTATGCTTCGTGGTGGAGCTGCCCTTCGTTATCGGGGATATGCTTAACTGAAAGGCTGTGAATAGCTCATGCTCGCTGAGAATATCGACCTTGACCGCGCACTTGTCTATATGGGCAGCCGGGGCAGAGATGCCTCCGCTCTTATGCCTCTGGTCAGCGAGTGTGCCGAAATACTGGCGCAGACCGCTGTTCCCAGGTATTATTACAGGCTGCTGCCCCTGTGCCGCTCCGACGCGGGCATAGAGCTTTCCGGGACAGGGCTTGTGCTTACCGGCAGCTCCATAGCGGAGCATCTTGAAGGCTGCGACCGGTGCATCATCCTTGCCGCGACCCTGTCAGAGGCCGCGGACAAGCTCATCCGAAGCTATGAGGCCTACGATATGGCGAAGGCCTTCGTCACCGACTGCATCGCCAGCTCCGCCATTGAAGACGTCTGCGACGAGGCCGAGGCCGAGATCAGGTCAAGGCTCCCGGACAAGTTCTTCACCTGGCGCTATTCCCCCGGCTACGGCGACCTGCCCCTGAGCCTGCAGGGGAAATTCCTCAGTGTCCTTGAAGCCCCGAAACGTATCGGCCTCAACGTCACCGAGAGCTGTATGCTGGTGCCCGCCAAATCCGTGACCGCCGTTATCGGCGTTTCTGACGGCCCGATAGAACGATCAAAGCGCGGCTGCTTAGGCTGCGTTGCGTATGAAAACTGCTCTTTCCGCAAAGGAGGTTACCACTGTGGATCTTAAAACTCTGCTTGAAACCAAACAGTTCGTCTTTCTCGACGGTGCCATGGGTACCATGCTCATCGAGAAGGGTCTTAAAATGGGCGAGGTGCCGGAGCTCCTGAACCTGGACAAGCCCGAATGGACCGTGGATATCCACAGACAGTACATAGAGGCCGGCTCGGATATAGTTTATGCAAACACCTTCGGCGCCAACCGCTACAAGCTGGAAAAGACCGGCAAGAGCGTTGCCGAGATCGTAGCCGCAGCCATAGCCTGCGCAAAAAAAGCCGCCGAGGGCTATGATGCACTTGTGGCGCTCGACGTGGGGCCTATCGGGCAGCTGCTGGAGCCCGCAGGTACTCTCTCCTTTGAGGAGGCTTACGATATCTTCAAGGAGATAGTCGTTGCAGGCACCGACGCCGATCTTATCGTATTTGAGACCATGACCGATCTCCACGAGCTTAAAGCCGCCGTCCTCGCTGCTAAAGAGAACTCCGACAAGCCGGTCATCACCACCATGACCTTCGAGCAGAATATGCGGACCTTCACAGGCTGCTCCGTCAGCGCAATGGCTCATACTATCAGCGGCCTCGGCGCGGATGCGGTTGGTATAAACTGCTCCCTCGGCCCCAAGGAGCTTATGCCCGCAGTGGAGGAGCTTGCCCGCCATACCTCGCTTCCCATAGTGCTCAAGCCCAACGCCGGTCTCCCGGATACCATTACAGGCGCTTATAACATCACTCCGAAGGAGTTCGCCGACCTGATGACCGAGCTCATCCCTCTGGGAGTAAAGCTCGTTGGCGGCTGCTGCGGTACATCCCCTGCATTTATCGCAAACCTCCGCAGGGCATTCACAGGCAAGAAGTATCAAAAGCCCGACTACACCCCTGTGTCAGTCTGCTGCACCCCTGCACGGACTGTTATCATCGACCAGCCCCGGGTCATCGGTGAGCGCATCAACCCCACCGGCAAAAAGCGTTTCAAGGAGGCGCTCAAATCCAACGACATTGACTATATCCTGTCCCAGGCCATCGAGCAGACCCATGCCGGCGCTGATATCCTGGACGTGAACGTAGGTCTCCCCGGCATCGACGAAAGAGACATGATGATCCGTGTAGTCAAGGCGCTTCAGGGCGTCTGTGACCTGCCTCTTCAGCTGGATTCCACCGACCCCACTGTGCTTGATGCCGGACTTCGCATCTACAACGGCAAGGCTATCGTCAACTCTGTCAACGGCGAGGAAAAGTCCCTCTCGACGGTGCTGCCCCTTGTGAAAAAGTACGGTGCCGCAGTAGTCGGCCTCTGCCTCGACGAGAACGGCATCCCCAAGACCGCCGCAGAGCGATTCGCCATAGCCGAAAGGATCGTCGCCCGGGCTGAGGCGCTGGGCATAGGCCGGGAGAACGTATTCATCGACTGCCTGACCCTTACCGCCTCCGCCGAGCAGGAGGGCGTTATGCAGACCCTCGACGCCCTCGAAAGAGTCCGCCGGGAGCTGGGCTGTCAGACCGTGCTGGGCGTATCGAATATCAGCTTCGGCCTTCCTGCCCGCGAGATCGTCAACTCCAACTTTCTGACCATGGCGCTGACCAAGGGTCTGACCCTACCGATCATCAACCCTAACATCGACGCCATGATGCAGTCGGTGCGCTCATATAAGCTGCTTGCCAACATCGACAAGGGCTCGGTGGATTTCATCGCCCACTACGGCGCCGAAACTCCCAAGCAGCCCAAGCCCGCGGAACAGGCCGATATCGACCTGCCCTACGCCATAGCCAACGGCTTGAAAGGAGAGGGCGCCCGCATCACCGAGCAGCTCCTTGCAAATAACGAGCCCATGAAGATTATCAACGAAATGCTCATCCCCGCCCTTGACAAGACCGGCGCTGACTTCGAGGCCGGCAGGATATTCCTGCCGCAGCTGATACAGTCAGCAGGAGTGGCGCAGGGCTGCTTTGAGGTAATAAAGAAATTTCTCTCCGAGAACGGCGGCTCCTCCGAAAGCAAGGGCAAGATCGTCCTTGCCACCGTCAAGGGCGACGTCCACGACATCGGCAAGAACATTGTCAAGGTGCTGCTTGAAAACTACGGTTATGAGGTCATCGACCTTGGCAAGGACGTTGACTGCCAGCTGGTAGTTGATACGGCAAAGTCTCAGAACGTCCGGCTCGTTGGCCTGTCTGCTCTGATGACCACCACGCTGCCCAGCATGGAGAAGACCATCCGCCTGCTACGCGAGCAGTACCCGGGCTGCAAAGTCATGGTGGGAGGCGCAGTCCTCACCCCCGAGTACGCCGAGGAGATCGGCGCAGATTTCTACGCCCGGGACGCCAAGGAAAGCTGCGATATCGCAAAACAGGTCCTTGGCTGAATAAGATCTCAAAAACCTCCAATGATAGTAATGCAATTACTTTCATCGGAGGTTTTATTATGTCAGTCACACGCAAACTCAGATTATCCCTCGCCGCCGGAACCGCCTGCGCAGTAATGCTGGTGCCCTTCGGCAGGACGTTTTTCAACAGCTCGCTGTTTTTCCCCTCATTCGTTCTCGGAGCCTGCTCTCAGCAGACAGAGGATGATGACGAGGTGGAGTACGGCTTTGCCCTGCTGGACTTCATATTCAGTCTGTTCGGATAACTGTACGATAATACGGACAGCTCCCTGTGAGCGTATTGACACCGCCCCCATACTGTGATAGAATGATATTATCAATATCACAGTAGTCAGGCGGTGTTTTTATGTTAAGGATCATCAAGGGTGCGGTAAACAGCAGGCGTGATGCGGAGTTCTGTCAGTCCGTCCGCGAGGCGGCGCAGCAGGGCAGGAAAGTCCTCGTCATCATGCCCGATCAGTACTCCTTTGAATGTGATAAAAAGCTCTATCAGGCCCTGGGCGCCAAGACCTTCAACAGGATAACCACAGCAGGCGTCAATCGCCTTGCAGAGCTGGTGAGCCGGGAATACGGCTCCTGCGCCTTCGAGAATGCCGACGAGAACATCCGGCTCATCACCATGTTCAAGGCGCTGGAGCGTTTCAAGGCCGAAAAGGACTGCCGCTTTTATAAGCGTTCCCTTGCAAAGGGCAGGTTTGCCGGTGAGATGCTGGAGCTGTGCGCACAGCTTATCCGCTCCGGCATCACCCCCGAGGATCTGCGGGTCGCCTCGGAAAAGCTCCGGGGCAGTCTGACCTTGAAGCTCTACGATATCTCCCGCATCTTCGCCAACTATCTCGAAGCCCTTTCCGAAGCCGGCCTCCGGGACAGCCTTACCGCCCTTGCGGATGCGGTAAAGCTGATGAAAGAGCACGACTATTTTCGCGGCACATCGGTTTTCTTCGACGGTTTTACCGACCTCACCGGCGACGAGCTTGCAATGATCGACTGTATGCTGGCTCAGCGTGCGGACATCACCTTTTCATTGCTGCTGCGCAGCCCCGGTGAGAGCTTCAACCCCGATTATCCATTTGCGGCAACACTGCGCACCTGCTCCGACCTTTCAAGGCTCGCCCAGGCGCACAATACCCGCATCGACGAGGAAGAGCTGCCCGAGCTCTGCGGAGCGAAAGATACTATACTCGCCATAGACCGCTGGTTCTGCACAGGACGGACTTCTTCTGCTGACGATCCCTCCGGCCTTACCCTTGCCAACGCCAATGACATCTACGACGAGCTTGAATACGTCTGCGCCGAGACCGAGCGCCTTGTCCGCGAGGAAGGTTACTCTTACAGCGAGATCGCCGTGGCCTCCCGGGAGACCGGGGTTGCTTTCTCCGCAGCGGAGTCGGCCTTTGAGAGGTATGCTATCCCGTATTTCAGCGACCGTTCCCTCAGCGCCGACAGCTCCATTCTGGTGATCTTCCTCAAAAACATCTTCGAGTGCGTGCTTCCCCAGAAGTACCGCACCGACGATATTCTCAGGCTGGTGCGCTCGCCGCTGTTCCCCCTCAACGATATCGAGGTCACGACCCTGGAGGAACACTGTATCACATACAGCGTAAACGGTGATATGTGGCTCTCGCCCTTCACCGCCCATGACAGCCGCCACAGCGTACCCTCAAACCTGGAGGAGATCAGGCAGAGGATCATCCTCCCACTTGAAAAGTTCAAGTCCGCCTGCCAGGACACCTCCGCCGAGAACCTCTGCAAAGAGCTGTTCGAGCTTTTGGAGACCTACAAGACCTCCGAGCAGGTCTACTCCGTGGTGATGCGCTCCTATGGCTCCGACGACGAGTCGCAGCTGGAATTTGCCCGCGCCAACCGCCGCCTGTGGCAGTCGGTGTTCGGAGCAGTCAAGAGCATCCACGACGAGCTTGGTGAGGAAAAACTTTCCCTGCGCCGGTTCTTTGAGCTGTTCAAACTCATGACCTCCCGCATCCGGCTGGCATCGCCGCCGCAGAAGCTCGACGCCGTAAGACTGGTCAATGCCGAAAGCTCCCGTCTCGACAACGTCAGGGCACTGTTCGTCATCGAAGCCAACGAGCGTGTCTTTCCCGCAGACCCTCAGAGCGGCGGACTGTTCACCGAAAACGAAAAGCAGCAGCTCATCTCTGCGGAGCTTGCCTTCTCCGGAACTGCGCTGCACAGTGCGGAGAACGAGCGCCTCGTGGTATACAGAACACTCTGCCTGCCGAAAGACCGCCTCTGCGTGATCTATTCCGAGACTGACACCGCCGGCAAATCCAAGCGCCGCTCGGTACTTATCGACAAGCTCTCGGCGCTGTTCTGCAAGAAAGAGCTGCTGCATATCTCAAAGCTCCCGCTGAGCTTTTTCTGCACCTCCTACCGCACCGCATACTATAAGTATCTCGAACATCTGAAAGAAAAGCTGGTGGCAGTTGACAACACCGGCGAGAACGGCGAGGACAAGTCCGCGCTGATAAAAGAAAGGCTGTCAAACGCCGATAACGTGGCGGCGGTGGAGAGGGCGCTGCGCAGCTCCCCGGAGTATGCCTCCCGCCTCGACGCTCTGCCCGGCTACGCCTACGACCAGAGCTTTTCGGTCACGGCGAAGACCGCCAAGGAGCTGTTCTTCTCCGACAAGCTCACCCTGTCCCCCACGGGCATCAATACCTTCTACACCTGCCCCTTCTCCTACTTCTTCAAAAACGGCCTGAGATTGCGCGAGCCTCATCCGTTCACATTTGACAGCGCGGTTCAGGGCAATTATCTTCATCGCACACTTGAATATCTTATGTCCAAAAAAACGGACGGTAAGACTGAGTACGACAAGACCTTCGTATTCCTGACCGACGAGCAGCTCAAAGAGAAGATCAGCATCGCCTTCAACAAATATGAATCTGAGGAGCTGGGCGGCAGCTACGGCAAAACTCCCTCTTTCGCAGCCGAGCGCGGCAAGTACGAGGAGGAGGTCTTCCACATCGTAAAGCTGGTGCAGGAGGAATTTTCAAAGTCCCAGTTCGAGCCGCTGTACTTCGAGTATAAGCTCGGCCTCGACGACAGCGGCACCACCCTTGATCTTAAACTCTCCGACGAGCTGACTGTCCGCATCACCGGCAGCATCGACCGTGCTGATGTCTTCACGGACGAGCAGGGCAGGAAGTTCCTGCGCATAGTCGATTACAAGACAGGCAAGACCACTTTCGACCTCGAAAAGCTCTACCACGGGCTCAATTTGCAGCTGCTGACTTATCTGCTTGCCATGACCTCCGGCGAGAGCTTCGAGCCTGCGGCGGTGATGTATTCTCACACCAAGCTCCCCGAGTGCAGCCTCGACCCGCCTGCTCCCGGAAAGGTCGGGGACATCCACGCCCTGCGCCTGAAAGAGTACAAGCCCGACGGCCTCATCGTTGACAGCACCGACGTGGTCAAGGCCTTCAACACCGCCTACGGCGGGGCATTTTTGCCGGTGCGCCTCAAACAGGACGGCGGCTTTTATTCGACGGGACGGCAGCCTGTCACAGAGAGCTTTTTGAAAGCCTCCGAGGAATTTGCCCGCCGCAAGATCATTGATTTGGCGAAAAGGCTTTCAGAGGGCAAAGTCCCTGCCGACCCGGTAATGTACGGCAAGTTTAACCCCTGCACCAAATGTGAATCCTACGCAGCCTGCGGCAGAGTGCTCCACGGCGACCCCCGGACTGTGGAAAAGGATGACAAAGAAAAATTCTGCAAAGAGATAGAACTGATAGAAAAGGAAATGAAGGGAGGCAGCAACAATGCCTGAATGGAACAAGGATCAGAAAAAAGCCATTGAGACCAGGGGCAAGGGCATCATAGTTTCGGCAGCAGCGGGCAGCGGCAAGACCACCGTCCTCGTGGAGCGCACCGTAAGGATACTCTCCGACTGCGTTGACAGGCTCCCCGCGGATAAGCTGCTGGCAGTGACCTTCACCAATGAAGCCGCCGACCAGATGCGCCGCAAGCTCAGCAGCGCCCTTGAAGAAAAGCTCCGCCAAAGCACTCTCCCGGCGGAGAAAAAGTGGCTCTCTACACAGCGCGACCTGCTCTCACTGGCGAGGATATCCACGATCAATTCTTTTTGCCTGGAGCTTGTAAAGCGCTGCCTCAACGAGTTCGAGTACGACGAGGGCGTCCGCATAATCGAGGAACAGGACGCCGAGACCATACTTGCCGAGTCCTTCCGGCAGGCCCTCGACCGCCTCGCGGAGAAGTTCCCGGAGGAGCTCGACCTTCTCTTTGACGAGATCGGCTCCGCCAAGGACATAACCGAGTACGGCCGGGACCTCTATGACTTCCTGCGCTCCCTGCCTTTCCCGGAGGAATGGATGCAGCGGCAGTTCACCGAGCTGGGCAGCAGCACCAACGTCCCCCGCTGCATAGAGACAGTGGCTTACCGCTTCAACGGCATACTCGACAAGGCCGAAAAGCTCAACGAGCGCATCCGCCACAATCTCTCCAAATACCCCGACGGCGACCGGGAAATCAAGAAGAACCTCTCTGTCCTCGACGAAGACCTGAGTATCATCCGGGGAATAAGGAACGCTCTCGGTGAGGGCAACTGGGAAAAGCTCTGGTACGCCGTGGCAGCGGATTTCAAGTCCTTCGGCAAGACCCCGAAGAAGGACGCCGACTACTCGCCTGAGCTGTTCACCCTCTACATCGAAAACTGGTCCCTCCGGGAGAAAGAGAAAGACCTTATCAAGAAGGTCAAGGAGGAAGTCGCCCACATCGGCTTCGATATCACTACGCCCCTTGCACGCTCCGCACAGGTGCTCGAAAAGCTCTACCACTTCGTGAAGCTGGCGGAGCAGTTCGCCTATAAAGAAAAGCTGAAACGCAACGTCCTCGAATTTTCCGACGTGGAGATCATGGCGCTTTCGCTGCTGGTTAAGCGTCAGGAGGGCAAAACAGTCCGCACCGACTTCGCCGAGGAACTACGCCGTAACCGGGAGTACGCCCTGCTGCTCATCGACGAGTTTCAGGACGTCAACGACCTGCAGGAGCTGATCTTCAAGGCTCTCTCCGATACTGATGACCTTGAAGTCTTCGGCAAGAATGTCTTCGTGGTGGGCGACGTCAAGCAGTCGATATACGGTTTCCGCCAGTCCAACCCTCAGCTGTTCATCAAGGCCAAGGTCTCCGCAGCCCTCCCCGAAAACGAGGATCAGCTCACGCTGGTGGAGCTGAAAAACAACTATCGCAGCCGCGGCTGTGTCATTAACTTTGTCAATCTTGTGTTCTCGCAGCTCATGAGCGACGAGATCGGCGAGGTGCATTATACCGGCGCCGAAAGGCTGGAACAGGGCGCCTCCTACAAGGGCACCGACGCTCCCACAGAGATCATTTTCGTGGAAAACGCCGCAGCAGTTACAGAGGACGACAATGCCGCCGGTACCGACGAAGAACTCTCGGTAGACGAGAACTACGCCATCGCCCGCCGCATCAGGAACATGATCGACGACGGCGTGACCGTAGCCGACGAAAAAGCCGAGGGCAAGACCCGACCCTGCGTCCCCAGGGATTTCTGCATCTTATACCGCAGCGCCAAGTCCGTTGAATCCCTCAAAGCCGCGCTGGCAGCCTACGGTCTTAAAGCCGCATCTGAAAAAAGCAAGGGCTATCTGCGTTCCCGGGAGATCAGCCTTATGCTCAGTATGCTCAAAATGATCGACAACCCCATGCGGGATATCGCCATGTCAGCGGTGATGCTGTCGCCGGTCATGGGCTTTACCGCCGACGAGCTTGCGCGTATACGTCTGCTCGGAAAGCAGCAGAAGGCCGTCACCGACGAGGACGGCACAGAGCGTGTCAGCACCTACTACAAGCATCTCTATCAGGTCATTTCCTCGGTAGGGCAGAGCTCGGATGCCGCTCATCAGAAGGAGAGCGAGCGTTTGAAGATCGACGACCCCGTCCTCGAACAGAAGTGCATTGACGCCAGGAATCTTGTACGCAAGCTCAGTTTTTACTCCGCAGGTATGGATCTCCCGGCGCTGATCCGCAAGATCTACGACGAGACGGAGCTTCTTGCCGCCGTGTCCTCCTACGAGAACAGCCGTCAGAAGCGCGCCAACCTCCGGCTCCTGCTGGAATACGCCCGCACCTACACCGAGAACAGCGACGGCTCTGCCGCGGGCTTCATCAGGTACATCGAATCTATCTCCAACAACGGCAAGGATTTCACTCAGGCTGCCACCGAGGTCGAGGACGACAACAGCGTCCTCGTCAAGACCATCCACGCCTCCAAGGGGCTGGAATTTCCCTTTGTGTTCCTCTGCGGTGCCACCAAGAAGTTCAACACCTCCGACCTCAGCTCCCGGCTGCTGCTCGACGAGGAATTCGGCGCAGGCCTGACCCTCACAGACCGCAAGACCCTTGTGCGCACCGAGACCCTCTCCTATGCCGCAGTCAAGACCGTCAAGAACAACCGCCTGCTCAGCGAGGAGCTACGGCTGTTGTATGTGGCCTTCACAAGAGCCAGGGAGCGGCTTTTCATTCCTATAAACATGAAACGCAAGCCCGACGGCACCTCGATCACCGCAAAGCTCATGACCGACCTCGCCTACCAGCTGGCTCAGTCCGGCGGCGTCACAGAGAGGATAGCAGGGGAGTGCAGCAGCTACGTTGAGTGGATCGCAGCGGCTCTGCTTTGCAGCCATGACCGCCAGCCACTGCTGGACAAGCTGGGCATCAAGTTCAAGCTCCCCCTTGCCCCCGACCGCGCCGATATCACCTACTCGGAGTATTCCGCATCTGAGCTGACATCTGATAAGGGTACCGACTTCTACAACGGCTCTCCCGATGAGACTCAGATCACAAAGCTCATCAGCAGGTTCCGGGCCAAGCAGTCCGCCCCCGCCGAGCCTGCCGCCGCCAAACTCTCAGTTACCGAGATCGTCGCCGCCGAAAAGGAGGAACAGCAGCCCGACAAGAGCATCATATTCTATCCGCATTTGCCTTTGCTCAACGAGGAAAAGGGCACCCTCTCCGCAGCGAGGCGCGGGACACTTACACACCTGTTCATGGAGCTCGCCGACTACTCCCGCGCAGAGCAGAGCGTCACCGCCGAGCTCGACCGCCTCACCGCCGGTGGATTCTTCTCTGAAAAAGAACGCAAGGGCGTTTACACTGACGCGCTGAAAAAGTTCTTCGCGGGCAGCTTCTATCAGCGCCTTAAAGCCTCTGAAATGATCCTGCGTGAGAGAAGGTTCATGGTCAGCTTCGATGACCTTGACCTGCCTTACAGATACCGCCGATTCCTCACCGACGGCTCAATGCTCCAGGGCGTTGCAGACTGCCTCTTTCTCGAGGATGACGGCTTTGTCCTTGTGGATTACAAGACCGACAACTTCAAGGACCTCTCGGAGCTCTACACCTATCGCACTCAGCTTGAGCTCTACAAGGCCGCCCTCGACAAGATACTGGACAGACCCGTCAAAGCTTGCTTCATCTACTCATTCAAGCTCGCCGCAGGCGTTGAGATAGTTCTGTAACTCATTTGTGTTGTGCAATTTGCCTATTGAAAAACCTGCATTTGCAATCATGCGCCGTGTAAATCTCCAAAAATGCAATTTCAGCCCACTTTTTACAGAAAATTTTGAATTTTTTTGATTTACTACTTGCAAAATTCTGAATAGTGTGCTATAATGGTAAAGTCGTGATAGAGCGGACAGCGTTTTATTGCGTCCCCATCTAAAATTTTTATAAAGGAGTTTTTACAATGGCACTTAAGAATGAGTATCTCAAGAGCGTGCTCGCACAGGTTGAGAAGCGCAACCCCGGCGAGCCTGAGTTCCTCCAGACCGTAAACGAGGTCTTCCAGAGCATCGAACCTGTTATCGAAAAGAGACCCGATCTCGTAGCGGCAGGCGTTGTTGACAGAATGGTTGAGCCCGAAAGACAGATCGTTTTCCGTGTTCCCTGGGTAGATGACAACGGTAAGGTTCAGGTGAACCGCGGCTTCAGAGTTGAGTTCAACTCCGCTATCGGACCCTACAAGGGCGGTTTGAGATTCGCTCCTAACGTATATATGGGCATCATCAAGTTCCTCGGCTTCGAGCAGACCTTCAAGAACAGCCTTACCTCCCTTCCTATGGGCGGCGGCAAGGGCGGTTCCGACTTTGACCCCCAGGGCAAGTCTGACGCTGAGGTTATGCGTTTCTGCCAGAGCTTCATGACCGAGCTCTGCAAGCACATCGGCCCCAACACTGACGTTCCCGCCGGTGATATCGGCGTAGGCGGCAGAGAGATCGGCTACCTCTTCGGCCAGTACAAGAGGATCAGAAACGAGTTCACAGGCGTTCTTACCGGTAAGGGCATGACCTACGGCGGTTCTCTCATCCGTCCCGAGGCTACCGGTTACGGCGCTGTATACTACACTGTAAATATGCTGGACTATTTCAAGGACAGCATCAAGGGCAAGACCTTCGCTATCTCCGGTTTCGGCAACGTTGCCTGGGGTACTGTTAAGAAGGTCAACGAGCTGGGCGGCAAGGTCGTAACGATCTCCGGTCCTGACGGCTACATCTACGATCCCGACGGTATCTCCACCGACGAGAAGGTAGACTATATGCTCGAAATGAGAGCTTCCTGCCGCAACCGCGTTCAGGACTATGCTGACAAGTTCGGCGTAGAGTTCTTCCCCGGCCAGAAGCCCTGGGGCGTTAAGGCTGACATCATCATGCCCTGCGCTACTCAGAACGAGGTCAACATGGACGAGGCTAAGAAGATCGTTGCCAACGGCGTTAAGTACTATGTTGAGGTCTCCAATATGCCTACCACCAACGAGGCTATCGAGTACCTCAAGGAGAACGGCGTTATCGTTGCTCCCTCCAAGGCTGTTAACGCAGGCGGCGTAGCAGTTTCCGGTCTCGAGATGAGCCAGAACTCCATGAGATACAACTGGACCGCTGAGGAAGTTGACGAGAAGCTCAAGGGCATCATGGCCAACATCTTCTCCGCTTCTATCAAGGCTGCCAACGAGTATGGCCTCGGCGACGACCTCGTTGCAGGCGCCAACATCGCCGGCTTCATCAAGGTTGCTGATGCAATGAAGGAGCAGGGCGTAGTCTGATCCGCTTTCTACGATCATAACACGATCTCATACAAATACAGGCGCGGCTCCCGGGTATCCGGGGGCTGCGTTTGTTTATAGATACGGAAACAAAAAACACCCGCCCGGATACACCGGACGGGTGACTGTGTTTAACTTACTTGCTCAGGGGGCTCTTTCTGTAAATGATATCCTCGCGCTTGGGGCCGTTGGATACCATTGTGATGGGGAAACCGATGTGCTGCTCAACGAAGTCAATGTACTTCTTGCAGTTCTCCGGCAGGTCTTCATAGTTCTTGATGCCGCGGATATCGCACTTCCAGCCGTCAAGTACCTCGATGACCGGCTTGCATTTTTCAAGCACCTGAGTAGTGGGGAAGTCCTCGATAGCCTTGCCCTCGTACTCATAGCCTACGCATACCGGGATCTTGTCCAGATAGCCCAGTACGTCGAGAACGGTGAAAGCCACATCGGTAGTACCCTGGATGCGGCAGCCGTACTTGGTGGCTACGCAGTCGAACCAGCCCATACGCCTGGGACGGCCTGTGGTAGCGCCGAACTCTCCGCCGTCGCCGCCGCGTCTTCTCAGCTCGTCAGCCTCGTCTCCGAAGATCTCGGAAACAAATGCGCCTGCGCCCACCGCCGAGGAGTAAGCCTTAACAACGGTGACGATCTGCTTGATCTCGTAGGGAGGCAGTCCTGCACCGATAGCGCCGTAGGCAGCCAGGGTCGAGGAAGATGTTACCATAGGATAGATGCCGTGGTCGGGGTCTTTGAGAGAACCCAGCTGACCCTCCAGCAGGATGTTCTTTCCCTCCTTGATGGACTTCCACAGGAAAGCCGATACATCGCATACATAAGGAGCCAGCATCTCGCGGTACTCCATAAGGGTCTTGAACAGCTCGTCAGCGTCTATCGCGGGCTTGTGATAGAGATGCTCCAGCAGGATGTTCTTTGTCTCAAGCACGCGGGCGATCTTGGTCTTGAGGGTGTCCTCGTGGAACAGCTCCTGTACCTGGAAACCGATCTTGGCGTACTTGTCGGAATAGAAAGGCGCAATGCCCGACTTGGTGGAGCCGAAGCTTGCCTTGCCGAGGCGCTCCTCCTCATACTGGTCGAAAAGAATATGATAAGGCATAACGATCTGTGCGCGGTCGGAAATAAGTATCTTGGGCATAGGAACGCCCTTCGAGGTAACGTCGTTCACCTCTTTGAAGAACTTGGGAACGTCCAGCGCAACACCGTTGCCGATAATGCTTGTGGTATGGTCATAGAAAACGCCTGAGGGGAGAGTGTGCAGTGCGAATTTGCCGTAGTGGTTTACGATAGTGTGCCCTGCGTTGGCGCCGCCCTGAAAACGGATAACGATATCGGATTCCTGAGCAAGCATATCTGTGATCTTGCCCTTGCCCTCATCGCCCCAGTTGGCGCCTACAATAGCTCTTACCATTAGTTTTTCCTCCTTGCAGTATAATGCTGCGTCCGGTGATACACACCGTGTGCTGCCCGCATCTCTCTGATGCGTAAACAAACAACACCATTCTGTATTATATCACAGCAGTTTACTTTTGTAAAGAGGTAAAGAAAAATGTTTACAAAATCCCTGCCCGCTGCCTTATCAGAACAGAAAAACTCCCCGGACAGCTGCCGGGGAGCCTTTTGTCATTACTTCTCCATCATCTCATTGATCTTGTCGATAAGCTCCTGCATATACTCCCGTGTCAGAACAGGTATATCCGAGAAGCTCACCATCGCCCGCAGGGGCAGCTCGGCGGTCATGGCCTCGCTGAGACGGCGCATTTCCTCGTCGTCATCGTCAAAGCCGCCGGTGACCTGGGTCTTCCTCATCAGATCCTCTAACACCGCTCTCCCCTCGGGAAACTGGCTGATGTCGCCTAAGTTGCTGTTGAGGTCGAACTTCACCGGCAGGCGCTTGTCGGTGTTCACATACACCGTGTCAGAGAGCCTGATATCCCTCGACGATGCCCCGATAAGTATGTCATAAGCTCCGTACTCCACGAACCAGTCCTCGATAGAGGGCTCATAGTACGCAAATGCACGGCTGTCAAGAATAAATACCACCTTCTTGCTCTCGCCGGGTTTGAGTGAAACTTTTTCAAAGCCCTTGAGCTCCTTGACAGGCCTGATGACCGAGCTCTCCCTGTCGGAAACGTAGAGCTGAACAGTCTCCTTGCCCTCCACCTTGCCTGTGTTGGTTACGGTGACTTCAACTTTCAGGGTCTTGTCGTCGTTGATCTCGGTGTGTGAGAGCCTCAGATCAGAGTACTCGAAGGTGGTGTAGCTCAGACCGTACCCGAAGGGATAAAGGGGCTCCATCTCCTTCATATCATAGTAGCGGTAGCCCACGAACAGCCCCTCTTGATATTTGACTATATCCCCCTCGCCCGGGAAGTTCAGATAGGACGGGTTGTCAGAGAGTTTCTTCGGGAAGGTCTCCGCCAGCTTTCCGCTGGGGTTCACCTTGCCGTAAAGTACGTCGCAGACCGCTCCGCCGGAGCCCTCTCCGCAGAGATAGGCCTCAACGATACCGCTGACCTTGTCCGCAAAGGGTATCTCGACGGGCGAACCGTTATGCAGTACCACTACAACGTTCTTGTTGACCTTGATGATCTCGTCGATGAGCTTCAGCTGACACTCGGGCATACGCATATGCCTTCTGTCATAGCCCTCCGACTCAAAGGAATCCGGCAGGCCCGCGAATATTACTGCGACCTCGGCAGCCTTTGCAGTCTCCACAGCCTCCGCAAGCAGAGCCTCGTCGGTCTTGTCCTCGTCAGTGATATAGCCCTGTGCATAGGTGACCTCGGCGTATTCCTTCACGCAGTCCACCGCTGCGTCGATGTTCTTGGTATTGATGTGTGAGCTGCCGCCGCCCTGGAACCTGGGCTCCTTGGCAAACAGCCCAATGAAAGCCGTCTTGCGCTTCTTGTCGAGCGGCAGGATGCTGCCCTCGTTTTTCAGCAGGACTATGCACTCGGCCGCCAGTTTCCTTGCGAGTCTATGATCTTTATCCTTATCCCATTCAACGTCGGGATCAGCTCCCTCGGCAGCCTTGTCCACCAGCTCCAACACTCTCCGGACACACTTGTCAAGCTCAGCCATTGACAGCTCGCCGCTCTCGACAGCCTCCACGATACGCTTGTCGTTCTTGCCGTGGCTGGAGGGCATTTCAAGATCGAGACCCGCTCTGACGCCCTCAACTCTGTCATCCACAGCGCCCCAGTCGCTCATGACCAGCCCCTCGAAGCCCCATTCGTCCCGGAGCACGTCGGTGAGCAGCCACTTGTTCTGCGAGGAATGAACGCCGTTGATCCTGTTATAAGAGCACATCACAGTCCAGGGCTTTGCGTCCTTGATGACTGTCTCAAAGCCCGCAAGATATATCTCTCTGAGGGCTCGCTCGTCTATTTCAGCCGACACCGAGAAACGCCTTGTTTCCTGGTTATTTGCAGCGAAATGTTTAAGGCTGGTGCCTACGCCCATGCTCTGCACGCCCTTGACCAGTGAGGATGCCATCTGTCCCGCAAGGAAAGGATCCTCCGAGAAGTACTCGAAGTTGCGCCCGCAGAGAGGGGAGCGCTTGATGTTGCAGCCCGGCCCGAGAAGTACAGCCAGTTCCTCGTGCTTGCACTCGTTGCCGAGCGCCTTTCCGAGAGTTTCCAGCAGCTTTCTGTCAAAGGAGCAGGCGGTGGCGCAGGCGGTAGGAAAGCAGACCGCCTCGATAGCCTGATTGGGATTCTCGGCAAGGTCTATGTTCTTTCTCAGTCCGTGAGGGCCGTCCGAGACCATTACTGCCGGGATGTCCAGCCGCTCTACGGTCTTGGTGTGCCAGAAATCACTTCCCGAACAGAGAGAAGCCTTTTCCTCCAATGTCAGTTCTGCCAGTATCTTGTCAATATTCATATATTTTGAACCTCCTTACGGAAAATTTCGTGTATATTCATTATAGCATAAGTTTCCGGGAAATGCTATACTTTTTTTGAAATTTTAAAATTTTTCTTTGATCGGCGACAAATATCCGAAAAAGGCTTGAAATCTCAGGCAGCCTGTGATATAATATAGTATTGTCAGTATATAATGACTGTGTCTGAAAGAACGAAAGGAAATGTAGAATGAGAAAAAACATCAAAAGCAGGCTGTCTGTTTTAGCTGCGGCGGCTTCGGTAACTCTGCTGTTTGCCTCCTGCGGTACTCCTATCGTAGATAACGACAAGATCGGCGCCGATGACCGTTCTCTGCTCAGCAGGATAGATAACAGCTCCGCCGAGCCCGAGACGTCACTGTCCGATGATCCTGCCTCAGTCCCCGACGAGAGCGTCACAGACGAGTCTCAGCCCGAGGATCCTCAGCCCGAGAGCACTCCCGACGACGATTCCCAGCCCTCCAAAAAGGACAAGGATGAGCCCTCCGAGGGAACGACAGTTGTTCACCTCTGCTGTGCCGGAGACAACCTGATCCACGATAATATCTATGTAGATGCCCGCAACGACGACGGCACCTACGATTTCGCCAAGTGCTACGCCCCCTGCAAGAAGCTCATCGAAGGCACCGACGTTGCTATCCTCAACCAGGAGACCCTGGTAAACGATGCATTCGAGCCCTCCACCTTCCCGCTGTTCTCCACCCCCACCGAGGTGGGCGATGCGGTTGTGGATTTCGGCTTCAACGTCATCTCCATGAGCAATAACCACGTTCTCGACAAGGGCTCCGCCGGACTTATAAGCTCACTTGATTACTGGGACACCAAGGATGTTGTACACTACGGCGCCTACCGCGACGAGGCCGACTCCGAGAATATCCGCACTCTTGAGGTCAACGGCATCACCTTTGCATTCCTGGGCTATATGCAGCACACCAACGGCATCTTCCTTGGCGACGGTGAACCCGGCAAGGTGGTTTACCTCGAAGAAGAAGACGTCATGGAGCGTCAGATCAGAAAAGCCGACGAGATCGCCGATGTGGTGGTAGTCTCCTGCCACTACGGCACCGAGATCATGAACGAGATCAACGCTCAGCAGGTTACTCTCACACCCAAGCTCGTCGAGTGGGGTGCCGACCTTATCATAGGCACTCAGGCGCACGCCCTCTCCACCTGCACCTACCTTGACAAGCCCGACGGCGGACGCGCTTTCGTTTACTACGGCCTGGGCAACTTCCTCAACACCATGTACGACGCCGACAACGACGACGGACACTACGGCAAGTCCCTTGTGGGTATCTTCGGCAAAATGGATGTGGTCAAGGACTACGCCACAAAAGAGATCACTTTTGAAAATGTCAAGGCTATCCCTGTGATCTCCCACTATGAGGGCGAGACCTGGGAATCCATGTGGTACAACTGCCGCGTATATCCCTACGGCGACTACACCGACGATCTCCTTGCCAAGCACATGATGCACTGGCGCAGCGGCGTCGGCAGGAAGGATTTCGAGAGATATATCTCCTACATCCCCGACGAATTCCTGGCATACGAATAAACCAAAAAGGCAAACGGCTCAACGAACCGTTTGCCTTGTTTTTTACAGCACCTCTGTGTGCTTATCAAGCTTGAAGTACAGATACAGGAATATCCCCAGGCTTATGGCTCCGTGATATCCGCTTATAAAAGTCTCATACCCTGTCTCTGCCGAGACCAGCTTAAGCCCGCTGAACAGTGCCATCAGCGAGGTCTCCGGCAGCGCCGATACAAAGAATATCAGCATCAGTATACCGAAAGCCCGCAGCACCCTGGGGCCGCTGGATTTCGAGGCTATTGTCAGCGCCAGCATCATCGTGAACTGAAAGTACATCAGGCTCGACAGATACGACAGTGTCCCGGCAACTCCCAGCTGACTGGTAAAAAAGTCCTTGATGCCCTTTATCATCGCTGAAAGCGAGCCGTCGGCCCCCACAGCCGCGGGAACGGCCGAGAGCAGCAGTATCATGCCTATGGTAACGGCGATCCACAGCAGTGAGTTCACCACCACGCAGCACATCAAAGTGCTTGCCTTGACAGGCAGCGTCCGCATGAGATAGGCCTTGTCCGAGAACAGATTGTCGTAGTAGCGTTTTATGGAGTAGATGCAGCCTATCACCGGTATGCCGAACAGCGAGAACAGCAGCATCGGGAACAGCGTTATCAGCAGCAGGAACCCCAGTACATTCCCCGAGTGGATTATCTGTATAGACCCGTCGAGCAGCACCGCTAAAAACAGCCATGAAAAAGCAAAGCATAGTATCAGCGGAACCATGATCCTGGCAAAGGCCTTTGTTTCGTATTTCAGGCAGACTCCTAACATTGGTACACCTCCCTGAAAAGCATATCTATGCTCTTGCCCGCCTCGGCGCGTATGCCCGCCGCCGGGCCGTAAAGCCTTATGGTGCCGTTCTGCATCATAAGCACATCGTCGAGCACCGGCTCCACATCGGCTATAAGGTGGGTCGAGATCAGCACTGTCGAGCCCTCCTTGTAGTTCTGTATCACCGTCCGCAGTATGTAATCACGCGCCGCAGGATCCACTGCCGCTATGGGCTCGTCCAGCAAATACAGGTCAGCCTGCCTGCTCATGACCAGCGACAGCTGTACCTTCTCTCTTGTGCCCTTGGACATGGTGCGGAACCGCTTTGACAGGTCTATCCCCAGCCGCGACAGCATCTCTATGGCCTTCTGCTGGTCGAAGTCCTCGTAGAAGTCCGAGAACATTTTTAACAGCTCCCGCGCACGCATATTCCCCGGCAGGTAATCCCGGTCAGGCAGATAGCTGACCCGCTTTTTCGTCTCGACGCCCACAGGCATACCGCTTACGGTCAGCACTCCGGAGGAGGGCTGCAATAAACCCGCTGCAAGCTTTATAAGCGTAGTTTTCCCGCTGCCGTTGGGACCCAGCAGCCCGACGATCTTCCCCTTGAAAATGTCTACTGTAAGCTCATTTATGGCGGGCATTGAGCCATAGAGTTTGGTCAGCCCCCGGCAGGTAAGTATCGGCTCGTTCATCGCTGACAGCAGATGAGCTTTATGCCGGTGCGTTCTTCGCTGTCGATGACCACCGAGGCAAAAGCCGGTACTATCACCATGTCTATTCCGTTGGTCGCAAGATAACCCCGCGCCACAGCGCAGGCCTTGACAGCCTGATTGACCGCTCCCGCGCCTACGGCCTGGACTTCCACTTCTCCGCTGCTCCTGAGTACAGCGGCAATAGCTCCAGCCACGGAATTTGGCGCCGAGCGTGATGAGACTTTGATTATCTCCATAGTTGTTTCCTCCTGACTTGTTTTTTATCTGATTATGAGCCTTTCGATAGCCTCTGCGCGGCCGTTCCTCTCGTTGAAGGTCACAAGGACTGCGTTCATAAAGCAGGGGCTTGAGCTGACCTTGAAGGTCACGGGGCAGCGGGTCTTCATCTTGTATATGGCAAGCTCCGGCTCAATGCCCAGCACAGAGCTTTCCGGCCCTGCCATACCCACGTCTGTGATGTAGGCCGTCCCACCGGGGAGTATTGTTTCATCGGCAGTCTGCACATGGGTGTGGGTACCGAACACTCCGGTCACACGCCCGTCAAGATAGAATCCCAGAGCCTTCTTTTCGGCAGTGGCCTCCGCGTGCAGATCGACGAAGATATTCGGGGTATCTATCTGAGCCAGTACTTTGTCGATAGCCGTAAAGGGATTGTCAAGGCTGTCCATGTAGACTGTACCCATGAGGTTCACCACAGCGACCCTTGCCATTCCCAGGTCGAGCACCGTGTAGCCTTTGCCTTCGACCCCCTCCGGGAAGTTCACCGGTCGGAGCAGAAATTCTTCTTTCTCGAACAGCCCGGCAGCCTCCCTGCGCCGGAAACAGTGATTCCCTGTGGTGACAACATCGGCGCCCAGCCTGATCAATTCGTTGTAAGAGGCAGGGGTGATGCCGTTGCCGGGAGCGGAGTTCTCACCGTTTATCACAGTGATATCCACGCCGCGCTCTTTCTTGATGCGCCACAGCTTATCCTTGACGAAGGCCGTGCCCTCGCTTCCCACCACGTCGCCCAAAAACAATAGCTTCATATCTTATCTCCGATCATAACTTACTGCTCTGTGTCACCGGTATCCCCGATGTTTTCCAGCAGCATATTTTTGAGGCAGGTGAATCTCTGCATCCTGCGGTCATTGTCGATCATTTCATAGAACCTTCTTTGCGGACTTATGATAATAAGGTTCTGCTTGGCTCTCGTTACGGCGGTGTACAGCAGGTTCCGGTAGTAGAGCTTGTCGTAGCCGTAAAACAGCGTAAGTATCACCGTGTCGAATTCGCTGCCCTGGCTCTTGTGTACCGTTATGGCGTAGGCAAGCTCGAGATTGTCCAGTATGTCCCCGGAGTAGGTTGCTATCCTGCCGTCAAAGTCCACATTGACCGTCCTGAGCACCTTGTTGACCGCGGTGATGACGCCGATCTCTCCGTTGAATATGCCGGTGCCTTCCTCGGTCTTGCCGCCTTCGTCACGTTTCCACAGTATGTCGTAATTGTTCTTGTTCTGCATGACCTTGTCGCCCTTGCAGAAGTCGTATACCGGCGTTTTGATCTTCTTCTTGCCTGTCGCTTCGGGGTTGATCTCCTTTTGCAGCAGCCGGTTCAGTTCAACGATCCCCACAGGCCCCTGCCTGGTGGGGGAGATGACCTGAATGTTCTCGTACAGGTTCTGACCGAAGGCATTGGGCAGCCTCTCCTTGCACAGGTCTACCACCAGTTTCTGCAAAGAATCATAGTCCTTCCTCTCCATGAAGAAGAAATCATGCTGACGGTCCTGCACATCGGGATGCTCACCCTTGACTATCTTGTGGGCGTTCACCACTATCATGCTCTCCTGAGCCTGCCTGAATATCTCGGTCAGCGTCACCACAGGCATCACTCCGCTGGAGATTATGTCCTGCAAAACGTTACCTGCGCCCACCGAGGGCAGCTGATTGAAGTCCCCCACCAGCACCAGCTTGCAGGTTATCTTGATAGCCCTGAGCACGGCCTCGAACAGGCAGCTGTCCACCATGGACATCTCGTCGATGACCAGCACGTCGCAGTCAAGGGGCTCGTTCTCGTTGTGTACGAAAGCCAACTGACCGAAATCGTTGACCTTGACCTCCAGCAGCCTGTGCAGCGTCTTGGCCTCATGGCCGGTGAGCTCCGCGAGCCGCTTGGCTGCGCGTCCTGTGGGGGCCGCAAGCATGACGTTCATGGCCTGCTGCTCGAACAGCGATATCATGGCGTTGAGGGTGTTGGTCTTGCCTGTGCCGGGGCCGCCGGTCAGCACGAAAAACCCCTTTGACAGCGCCAGGTTTATAGCCTGCCTTTGCAGCTCGTTGTATTCTATCTCGTTTTCTTCCTCCACAAGGTCAATGTTCGCGGAGTAGTCCATCTCGTTGTCGTAGGACACCTCTCTCATAATAGAGAGCCGTCTTGCGATGTAGTCCTCGGCCTTGTAGTAATCCTGTAACATAATGTAGGTCTCGCCGCCGATCTCGTAGGGATACAGCTCGTTTTCTTCGATCAGGCTGTCAAGGTTCTGTTTGAAACACTCCTCCGATACTCCCAGCTGGAAACAGGCCGTCTCTTTGAGAGCCTCCAGCGGCATTGCGCTGTGACCTTGATTGGCGAAGTCCCGCAGGATATAGTTTATCCCCGCACAGACCCTTGCCTCGGCGTCCCTGGGGATGCTCAGCTTGTACCCGATGCCGTCGGCGCGGGTGAAGCTCACGTCTATGCCTTCCTTGCAAAGCACATAGGGGTTCTTCCTGATCAGATCCTCGGCGGACTCTCCCCAGCGTTTCCATGAGCGTACAGATACCGATGCCGGCAGATCGTACCCCGAGAGCATCACCATCAGCGAGCGCACCGCATAGGTCTTCTTGAATTCCTCGTTTATGCTCTGAGCAGTCTTATGGCTTATGCCCTCAACTGCGGTGAGTTTCTCCGGCTCCTTTTCGATGACGTCAAAGGTCTCCTCGGCGAATGCGTCCACTATCTTCTTGGCAAGCACCGCGTTCACGCCCTTGATGATGCCGCTGGACAGGTAGCGTTTAATGGAGTCCGGCGAGGAGGGAAGGCTGCGCTCCACCTTTTCCACCTGGAACTGCTTTCCGAACCGCGAGTGCTCCACAAAACCCCCGGTGCAGCTCAGTACCTCACCTGCCTCTATGTTTCCAAGTAAGCCCACAACGGTGTAGAGCTCAGTCCCGCTGGCCAGCTTTGCCACTACAAAGCCGGTCTTCTCAGAGCGGAACACTATGCTGTCCACCTCACCAGATATATATGTCGTTTCAGTCTCGTTCATTTATTTGTTCACCTGTGTCCTGTTTTATTGTCCTCAGTATCCTGTCATTCAGCGCGGAGATGTCCACTGCCTCAACTCCCGGCAGTTCGGATGCAAGCCTCCGCGCAGTAAATCCGTTCTCTTTGGCTCCGATCAGCACGATCAGTATGCCCCGCCTTCTCTCGGAGCTTTCAAGCATCTCGCCCCAGTAGGCGCTGCGCACCGTCATTTCAAGCTCCTCCGTGTCCTCTGTGCAGGGGATGAGTATAAACCCCTGTGAAACGCTGTCCGGACGGGACTGTTTCTTCCACAGCGCCGCGCAGGCTGCCGTCAGTGCGATCAGCAGAAAAGTAACAGTGATGATCATAGCCATAGTATCGCCTCCCTATGAAGTATTTTATGCCGGAAGACGATAGTCTGTTATTTTATTGTACTCTTTTTTTAAGTTTTTTTCAAGATGTTTTTGACAGATTACATATTTTTTTATTATTTGACATAAAAATTTTGAAAAGAGTATAGACAAAGCTGATTTTTTATTGTATAATTAGCTTATATCATTAAAATGAGGTCATGAAAATGAGAGTTATTACCGGTAAGGCAAGGGGCATGAAGCTCGTTACTCTTGAAGGAGACGACGTCCGCCCCACTACCGATATGGTGAAGGAAGCTATATTCTCGATAATCCAGTTCGATGTACCCGGGGCAGCTGTCCTGGATCTGTTCGCGGGAAGCGGACAGCTCGGCATCGAGGCGCTGAGCCGTGATGCGGCTGTATGCACTTTTATAGACCGCAGCAAGGATTCCATAGAGGTCGTAAAGCAGAACCTTTCCCACTGCAAGCTCACCGACTGCGCCAGGGTCGAGAATACCGACAGCATCAATTTCCTTAAACTGACAAATCAGCGTTACGATATCGCGCTGCTTGACCCGCCCTACCGTCAGGGTCTTATCGACAAGGCCATGCCCTTGCTGGATCGCGTCATGAACGAGGGCGCAGTGGCGGTCTGCGAGCATGAAAGGGAATTCTGCCCTGCGGAGAGCTTCGGCAGCCTTAAACTGAGAAAGCGCTACCGCTACGGCAAGATCATGCTGAGCGTCTATGAAAAGAACACTCAGCCATCGGAGGATTGAATGAGAATTGCAGTCTGCCCGGGCAGCTTTGACCCTGTCACTAACGGGCATTTGGATATAATCAACCGCGCCTCGCAGATCTTTGATAAGGTCATAGTGCTGGTGTCCTATAACCCAAACAAGCAGAGCGCCTGCTTTTCGGTCAAGGAGCGTATCGAGATGATAAACGCGGTGATCGGAGATTTTGACAACGTGGTGACTGACTGCAACGAGGGCCTGCTTGCAGATTACCTCGAACGCACCAACGCCTGCGCCATTGTCAAGGGTCTCCGGGCGGTGACGGATTTCGAGTATGAGTTCCAGATGGCGCTGGCTAACCGTCAGCTCTGTCCCACTGCCGAGACCGTGTTTTTGACCACAAGGCCGCAGAATATGTATCTTTCATCAAGCATGGTCAAGGAGATCGGCAGCCTCGGAGGAGATATCAGCGGATTCGTTCCGCCGCAGATCTGCTCCGCAATAATATCAAGACTTTATCCCGAAAAGGGAATTATTAAAATTTGAAAGGATGTATATGTGATGAAAATTGATGAAATACTTACTATGATGGACGGACTGCTCGACAAATCCACAGCAGTACCTTTCTCCAATAAACGTATGATAGATGCCGAGCAGATGCGTGAGTACCTTGACAGCATCAGGTTCAATATGCCCGAGGAGATCAATAAGGCCAAGGAGACCGAGAACGAGTACAAGAATATTATCGCCGATGCCAACCGCGAGGCTGAGCAGATCATCCGTCAGGCCGAGGAAAAGGCCAAGGCTATGGTAGCTCAGGAGGAGATCATCAAGCAGGCCAGAGAGATCGCCAAGCAGGAGCTTGAAAAGGCCAAGCAGGAGGCTGATGCCACCGTTGCCGAGGCCAAGGCTATGGCTGACCAGATCGTAGGCGACGCAAAGACTCAGGAGAAGCGCATCAAGAAGGCGCTTGCCGACACCCTCGAGAAGACTCTCATCGACACCGAGCGTACCCTCCAGAAGTGCACCGCAGATGTTACCGCCACCAAGAATGCTGTCCTCAGAGTGGGCGGCGCCCCCGATGAGCAGCCCGCACCCGCACAGGCTCCCACTCCCATCGACAAGATCAAGGAAAAGAGACGTTTCAACAAGGACTGATCTGATACGTATTTACGCATATCCGCCGGCTGTTTATGCCGGCGGTTTTGTTATGCCAGGACATGATTGCTGAAAACATGAGAAAACAGAAGAAAAAATATGTAAACAGAAGAAAACTATATGATATATGCGAAAATCAGCTATGAACATATCGCAGAATCCTTAGACTGGACTTGCGGTTCAGATGAACCTGTGATATAATCATATTGTCACAAGGAAATGTGACGGACAGAACAGAGAATTGCGAAAAGCAAAGGAAAAAAACTGTGTAGACAACAAAGAAAGGCAGCCTGATCAGTATTAGTAAGGGAGGTAACTGATATGATGCTTGATAAGCTGCCGGGAACTGCGCTGGATTTCGACGAGCGCGGTGCCTCAAACGCATTTTCGGTCATCGCGCCGATACTTGATGCGACCGGCGGGCTGACGCTCTCTCAGCTCGCCACACTCACGGGGCTCGAAGGCTCCACGATCCAGAACTGGATCAAGCGCGGCTGGGTAGTCCCCACCGTGGGCAAGAAATACGGTGAGCGGCAGGTCGTCAGGATCATGCTCATCAATATCCTGCGGGGGACTATCAAGATCGACAATATCGCCCGGCTCATGGAGTATATCAACGGCAAGGTGGACGACCTCAACGACGATATCATGCATGACACCGAGCTGTATAATCTGATGTGCCAGCTGCTGACAGCCATGTCACAAGGCAATCTCCACAGCCGCGAGGATATCGAGGAAGAAATAGAAAAGCGCCTCGACAAGTCCTTCGAGGGCGAGAACCGCAAACGCCTCAGGCGGGTACTGCTGATAATGATACTCGGCTACCGCGCCTCATATTACCGACGTATGGCGGAGTCGGAGTATGCAGAGCTTGAATATGATTGTTAAGGAGGTCAGGACATGAAGAAAAACGACAGATTTGCAGAGGTTTTTTCAAAGGGTAAGGTCGATCACATCGAGGTATTCGTGGATAAGCGGACAGGTGTGAACTGTGTTTTCCGCTCCGCAAGGTATTCCGGAGGGTTGACAGCACTTCTTGACAAAGACGGCAAACCGGTCGTTACACCTGTATCTGACTTTGATAAATAAGGAGGAATTATCATGAACAACAATGAGTTTGTAGATATCAAGAACAGAAAGGGCAAGCCCAAGACAGGCTTGATCGCTCTGATAGCGGTGCTTGTGATATTCGGTATCATAGTGCTGTTTTCAGCCGGAACGGTAGTACCCGCTGGTTCCACCGGAGTTGTGGTAACGCTGGGCTCCGTATCGGAGAACACCTACTCCGAGGGCTTCCATTTCAAGATACCCTTCGTACAGTCGGTGGAGATCGTGTCCAACAAGATCCAGGTCTATGAGACCGATGCCAGCGCGGTATCGAAAGACCTCCAGACCGTAAACTCAAAGATCGCGGTAAACTTCCGTGTCCGCAGCGACGCCTCGGCCTCTATCTACAAGAACATCGGCGCAGATTATCAGCAGGTAATTCTGATGCCCGCCGTACAGGAGTCCATGAAGGCTATCAGCGCCAAGTACAATGCCGAGCAGCTCATCACCAACCGTAACCAGGTAGGTCAGGAGATCAAGGAGCAGCTTGAATCCAAGGTTTCCGAGTATGGCATCCAGATCGAGAAGTTCAACATCGTGAACTTCGATTTCTCGGCGGAGTTCAACAGTGCTATCGAGCAGAAGCAGGTAGCAGAGCAGAACCTGCTCAAGACCAGAACAGAGCAGGAAGAGCAGCTCGTTATCGCTGACGCCGACGCTCAGAAGAAGATCAAGGCAGCCAATGCCGAGGCTGCGGCTATCAAGGCCAAGGCTGACGCTCAGGCAGAAGCCAACAAGGTGCTTACTGAGTCCATCACCGATGAGCTTATCAGATATCAGATGCTGGAGAAGTGGGACGGTTCCCTCCCGAAGGTATCCTCCTCCGCGAATCCTCTGATCTCCATAGGTCTCGAGGACCTGGAGGGCAACACCAAGACCAACAATTACAACAGCAACGCAAATACCCCTAACGAAGAATAACGCTTACACCTTCACTGTGCCAATAGATTTGCCCGGAGCTTAGTGCTCCGGGTCTTTTTTTCAATTTACAAAAAACCTCTTGCATAGTACTCCGTTTTGGTGTATAATAAACTTATATATTGCCGGAACGGGGTGTTTGTATGAAGATAACAGTGATCTACAGTCAAAACCATAAGGGCTCTACATATCATATCGCAAGGTCGCTGGCTGAAAAGCTGGGCGGCGAGATTACCGAGTTTTTCCTCCCCAGGGATTTCAACGATTACTGCTGCGGGTGTACAACCTGTTTTCTTGTGTCTGAGTGCAAATGCCCTCACTATAAGAAGCTTGCGCCCATAACCAAGGCTATCGACGAGAGTGATGTGTTTATTCTTGCGAGCCCGGTGTATGTGCTCCATGCAACGGCGGCTATGAAGAACCTGCTTGACCATTATGGCTGGCGGTATATGGTGCACCGTCCCGAGGAGAAAATGTTCAAAAAGCAGGCTGTCTGCATTACCACAGCTGCGGGCGGAGGCATGAGCAGCGCTTTGAAGGATATGGCTGACAGTGTATTCCACTGGGGAGTACCCAAGATCTATAAATACGGTGTGGCGCTCTTTGAGCTTCAATGGGATAAAGTGTCTCCCGAGAGAAAGCGCAGTATCGACAAAAAGCTCGATTCGATCGCCGACAGTATCTGGAAGAACTGCGGTCATGTCAAGGCCGGACTTAAAACAAAGGGTATGTTTACCGTCGTGCAGATGCTCCATCTCGTAATGGATAACAAGAAGGACAAGGGTTACTGGATCAGAAAGGGCTGGATGGGAGATAAGCGGCCCTGGAATAAATAATAAGGAAAAATATTACGGAGGTATTTCAAATGGCATTACACACACTTGGGGAGATCTATACTCCCGATGCGCTGGAGATGCAAAAGGAGCGTTATGCTCAGGCGGCAGCGGAGTTTGAAAGGCTTTACGGCACCAAGCCCCTGCGGTTTTTCTCAGCACCCGGACGCACCGAGGTCGGAGGCAACCATACCGACCACAACCACGGCAGAGTTCTTGCGGCAGGAGTATCCCTTGACGTTATCGCGGCAGTTATACCTACTGACGACGGCATCGTAGAGGTGAAGTCAGCGGGCTTTCCTCTTGACACAGTTGATCTGTCCGACCTGACTGTTCATGACGACGAGCTCAACACCTCTGCCTCGCTGATCAGAGGCGTTGCAGCGGGCTTTTCAAAGAACGGTCACAAGATCGGCGGGTTCAAGGCTTACACCACCTCGAATGTGCTGAAAGGCTCGGGGCTCTCGTCTTCGGCGGCCTTTGAGGTGCTCATAGGCAATATCCTTAACGGCCTTTACAACGAGCACAGCGTTTCGGCTGTTGAGATAGCACAGCTTTCCCAGTACGCCGAGAATGTGTATTTCGGCAAGCCCTCGGGTCTTATGGATCAGATGGCTTCTTCGGTGGGCGGGTTTATCACCATTGATTTTGCTGATCCTGCTCAGCCGGTCATTGATTCTATTGATTTTGACTTTGCATCCTCGGGACACCGCCTCTGCATCGTTGATACCAAGGGCAGCCACGCCGATCTCACCCCCGAATATGCTGCCGTGCCTCAGGAGATGAAGGCAGTGGCACAGTTCTTCGGCAAGGAAGTCCTCCGCGAGGTAGACAAGGACACACTTGTCAGCAACATCACTGCTATCCGCGAAAAGCTGGGCGACAGAGCCGTGCTCCGTGCTCTGCATTTCATTGATGAGAACGAGAGAGTGCTGCGTGAGTCGGACGCCCTTGTGAACAAGGATTTTGATACCTTCCTTGATGTTGTTAAGGAGTCGGGCAGATCATCATATATGTATCTGCAAAATGTGTTCGCAGCCAGCGACCCTACACATCAGGGGCTCTCCCTGGCGCTTTGGCTGGCCTCCGATGTGCTGGGTGACAGAGGTGCCTGCCGTGTGCATGGCGGCGGATTTGCGGGCACCATACAGGCTTTCGTGCCCGAAGACCTTGCTGAAAAGTTCGTGTCGGTCGTAGGAGGCGTGTTCGGTGAGGGCAGCTGCTATATGCTCTCCATTAGGCCCTTCGGCGGCACCGAGGTCAAGCTCTGAATGAAATTTGAAAGGAACGTAGATCGTTATGAAGATGAGTAAGCTCGCCCTTGCCAAAAAGCAGATCAAAGAAATGACCAGGCGGGGAGTCAAAGTGCGCTTTGTCTCCTGCGGCAAGGTGCTGATAGACGGGCTGCCGTTTTCCTTTTCCGTAGCCAGCGGCGGTGAGCCCTCGCAGAAGGGGGTAGTTGTTTCTTTCTCAGGGGAACCTGTTGAGAACGGCACCCTTACTCTCGGCACGATCGAGATGCGATATTCCCGCAGCGGCAGGGCTCACTCCGAGACCAAAAAGCTTGTCCGCATTGAAAAGAGCGACGGCAAGCACATCTATCAGGCAAAGTTCCCCTCTGCATCACTGGAGGACTATCAGCCCACCGGCAAGAAGGCTGACAGCGAGATGTTCCTTGCTGATATAACTTCGGCTTACACCTTCAAGGTCACGCCGACTTTCAAGGAGCCCAAGGACGCCGAGGTCATGGTGACGGTCTACCCCATAGCAGACCCGCTGGCAGGGCTGGCAGTGGAGTGGCGGGACTGCACCTCGGACAAGGACTGGTTCGAGCATAACCCCGACGCTTTCAGGCAGACATCCAAACGCAAGTCAAAGTAAGGAGACATACCCATGCGAATGAGAAGAAAAAAACACCTTGAGGAACGCCTTGCGGACTGCGGTGATATGATAATCTATATGGACAGGGCGGACAGGAACTATCAGGTCAAGGACAACAAGGAGCTGATAGACTGTGAGGCGCTGTTCGGCAACTCAAATCCTGTGGAAATGGAGATAGGCTGCGGAAAGGGGCAGTTCATCTGCGAGCTTGCTCAGCGCAGGCCCGATGTAAACTACCTTGCAGTGGAGAAGTCCAGCAACGTGGTAGTCGATGCCGCGGAGAAGGCTTTGTCGCTGGGGATCAAAAATGTGCGCTTTATGCGGGGCGGGGCTGAGTATCTTGAATGTTTCGTGCCCGCCGGGATCGTTGAGCGGATATACCTGAATTTCAGCTGCCCATTCCCGAAGAAGTCCTATGCCTCCCACAGGCTCACAAACCGGAGATTTCTTGCTATCTACGATGTGCTGCTGAAACCTCACAGTGAGATCTGGCAGAAGACCGACAACCGAAACTTCTTTGAGTTCTCTCTTGAAGAATTCTCTGACTGCGGCTGGACGCTGAAAAACATCTCCCTTGACCTTCACGCCAACGAGCCGGAGGACAATATCGTCACTGAGTACGAAAAGCGATTTACTGAGCTGGGGATGCCTATTTACAGACTGGAGGCGTACCGCAAATGAGCGAGATCACCGCTCCCGAGGCCGAGCCCCGAAAGCGCAGACTGTCCGTCAAGGCGATCGTTATAATTGGCTTTATACTTGCGTTTGCTGTGGGTATGGGCATAGAAGTGTACAAACATTCGGACAGCAGAATGAAGTCTCTGCTTGCTGACAACAGGGATAGCTTTGAGGCCTGCGCCGATTATTTCGGTAAAGACGGAGCTGCATCCTACAAACCTTCGGATGCTGTTGAGACTGCTGCTGACGACTCTGTTGCAGTCAAGCGAAGCACCTACGCCACCCTGGATTTCCTTGCGGACAAGTTCAAGGACGAGCCGGTTTCTGCTGACCTGAAAAAGCTCTCCGATGCGGGGGTACAAAAGCTAACGCTCACAAGCGACGGCGAGGTCAGGTTCTACACGGATACCAATTCCGGCCTGTGCTATATCTCTCCGAAAGTGCAGTCAGACCCGGGGTCCTATTATCCCGAGGGGTATCTTGATGATAACCGTATCGACGGCGACTGGTATCGGTTCGGTGCTGACGTAAAAAAGAAAGACTGAATAATGCGCGTTTGTTCTCAATCGGGACAAACGCGCATATTATTTACCAAAGCTGATGAAGGGGATGTTTTGTATGAAGTTCAGACAAACTGTTATAACATATCTTTCCGCGGCGGCGGTAATTGCCTTAGGAGCGGTGGGGTTCATCTTATCTGACGACGAAGTAAAGCAGGGCAGGGAGGCTGTGGAGACCTCGGCTCAGGCAGTGCTTGAAAAGCCGGTGATCGTCCTTGATGCAGGTCACGGAGGCGCTGATGGAGGCTGTGTGTCGGTCAACGGTGTGCCTGAGAAGGGGATAAACCTGTCTGTGATGCTGACTGCAAGGGATATACTCGATCTGCTGGGCTATGATGTCAGATGCACGAGAGAGACCGATGTTTCAGTCCATGACGAGGGCGTTACGGGGCTTGCCAAACAGAAGAAGTCCGATATGGATAACCGTCTCAGAGTTATAAACGATAGCGGAGCGATGCTCGCCGTGTCGATACATCAGAACCAGTTCACTGACGGCAGGTACAGCGGGGCTCAGATGTTCTACAAGGCGGAGAGCGCCGAGAGCAGCGCCCTCGCAGATACGCTTCGGGAGAGGTTCAGGGTATGGCTCCAGCCCGATAACGAGCGGGAGACCAAGCCGGTAGGGGATGAGCTGTTTTTGATACACAACGCCAAGTGCCCGGCGGTCATGGTTGAGTGCGGGTTCCTTTCAAACCCGGAGGAGGCTGCCAGGCTCGAATCCCCGGGTTATCAGAAAGAGGTGGCGCTGGTCATCGCCGACGGCATAAACTGCTACTGGGACAGCAAGCGAGGCGGCGTCATCACACAAGAGACCCTGCCTTCGGGCAGCACAACATAGCACAAACAGGAAGCTTTCGGATATCCGAGGGCTTCCTTTTTTGCCTGAAACAGGTAATCATATCAAAACTATGCAAAAAAATTTTATTTTATAATATTATTTCGTCATATTTGAGGTTGTATTTTATTTGTTTTTAGTATATAATATATAGGTATAGTTTTATGTAAACATAAGAGCGAGGTTGTTTATGTCTGACGAGAATAAAAAATACCCCGATCCCGATCAGGATATCGAGGATATAATATCAGCCGCCATGAAGGCCAAGAAAAACAGGCTTATCGGCGGCAATACATCTGATAAAGAAGAACCCTCCGAGCCTGCTCCTGTAAGGGAGGCCGACGAGGATATGACCGATTTCGGTTTCTTTGAGCGCGGGGACAAGCATGAAGATGAGGATGTTCCCAAAGCGGTCATCCCCGACGAGCCCGAAGCTGAGGAGGGACCTTATGATGAAACTCCTCCCGCGAGAGAGCGTTACTATGATGACGAGGACGATGAAGATGAATATGTTCCCCCTCGTCCGGTAAAGAAAAAGAGCACTAACAGCAAAAAGAATAGCAGCAGCAAAAAGAAAAAGAAGAAAAAGTGGACCAAGAAAGAGAAGACCTATTTCACCATAGGTATCCTGTTTTTGCTCCTTTGCCTGCTGGGACTGGCGGCTTATCTGATCTTCCATTACTATTACAGCCTGCTCCCCGGTAAGTGGGACGACAGTGTAACTTCCGAGGCTCCTGTGGTCAGTGCCGACGATTCGACGGCCTCTGATACCTTTGACCCCCGCACCGAAGAGGAAAAGCTGAAAGATCAGCTCAAGGATATCGAGATCGACCTTATGAAGGACAGCGATGTTCTCAACATCCTGCTGGTGGGTGAGGATCTCCGCTCCACGACTACGACAGAGTCTCGCGGCAATACCGACGTTATGATGATGATCTCCATCAACCACAAGCTGGAGACTATCACTATGACATCCTTCATGCGTGACCTGTGGCTGTATATCCCGCAGATCAATATTTCCGACCGTCTCAACCGCGCCTACTACGCGGGCGGCCCCGAGTATCTGCGATTCACTTTGCAGGAATACTTCGGTGTGAGCATTGATAAGTATGTTGTCGTAAACTTCAACCAGTTCATTGATATCGTGGACGCTCTCGGCGGACTTGACCTTTATGTGACCCCCGACGAGGCCAACGGCTATGAGGGCGAAGACCCCGACGGCGACAATACAAGAGGTATGCAGAACCCCTTGGATGAGCAGAACGCCATTCTCGGCAATCCCTGGGGCACCGATTATATCGAGATGAGCTACGACATCGACGGAGAGACCCTTCATCTCAACGGCAACCAGGCTCTTGCATATTCGAGGATACGTCATGTCGGAAATGTTGACTTTGACCGAACCAGACGTCAGCGTATCGTCATAGGCGAGATCATCAAGAAGGCCAAGGGCGCATCCCTTGTTCAGCTCAACGATATCGCTCACAAGGTATTCCCGACGGTCTACAATGACTTTGAAGAAGGCGAGATCGCTTCGCTGCTTCTTAACATCCTGAGCTACCTTGACTATGAGGTGCAGGAGTTCAGAATACCCGAGGATTACACATTCACAGGGCATTATATCGACGGCAAGTCGGTACTGCTCTGCAACACCGTTAAGAACGCTATGGATCTCCAGGAGCTTATCTACGGCACGACCAACGTCACCGAGGAACAGCTCAAAAAGTACGCCGAGCAGAACGTTTACTACGACGACAACGGCAACTATATCGACTACAACAACGGCATAGTGAACTACTAAAAGATCAGACCGCAGTATTCTCCCGGAGAGGGAATACTGCGGTTTTGGATTTTTTATGAATAATAATTGACTTTTATTCCCGAATATGCTATAATATCTAAAACATTATCTTTTCGCAGGAGGTATTTGCTATGAACAATGAACTGTATACTGTATTTTCGGATGCTCAGATAGGTTCTACTTTCACGAGGCCGGTACTTGTGTCTTCGTTAAGCGACAGTGTTGCCAAGAACGGCAAGCCCTTTGTAAGGCTGACGCTCAACGACGGCGTTTCTGAGGTATCCGCTACTATGTTCGATACTTCGATGGATTTCTTCAACAACAACGGAATAACCAAACTGACTATCGCTGATGCAACTATTGCGGTCAAGGAGTTTCAGGGCGGCAAGAGCTTTGTTATCAATGCGATAAAACCTACAGCCGACAGCACTCTGACTCTCAATGATTTTACTATTCTGCCGCCGGTGGATCTTGACGTTATGTACAACGAGATCTGCGAGATCGTATCTTCCTCCGCTGATACAATGGGGGGCAAGTTTGATCCGCTGTCCAAGCTGACCCTTGCTATCCTTGAAGAAAACAAGGAGCATTATATGACCTCGTCGGCTGCGGTGTTCGTTCACCATAACCTCAGAGGCGGTCTGCTTTATCATTCTTACAGAATGGTCAAGGCTGCTGACGCTTTGAGCGGCATTTACGACATACTTGACAGAGAGCTCCTTGTCTGCGGGGCTGCTTTGCACGATATCGGCAAGATATGGGAGTACAAAACTGCCATTACAGGAGATGCCGAGTACACAAAGGCCGGGATCCTGTTCGGTCATCTGTATATGGGTGCTTCCCTTATCAAGGAGCACACCAAGGAAGCTAATTACAACACCGAAAAGGTGCAGCTGCTTATACATCTTATTCTGTCTCATCACGGCACACAGGAATTCGGGGCGGTCTCCTGCCCGGCGATACCTGAGGCCTTTGCGCTTCACAATATCGACGACCTCGATGCGAGGCTCTATATTTGCGAAAGCGCCTATGATAAGCTTGAACCGGGAGCCTTCACCGAGAAGAAGCCCGCCGGTGTAGAGAATAAGATATATAAGTCAAATTACAGATGAACGAAAATGCAGACAGCCGCTTAAAGCTGTCTGCATTTTGCAGCATTAGGGATAAATAAAGAAAGGAAGGTCGGCAGAAATGGCGACGGGAATAGGATATAAAGATATCGTTACTATGAACCTCAATCCCAAGGGCATCGCCCCCCGGGATACGGCTGACACGCTGATAAACGCAGTCTGCTATGCCGAGGGCATAAGCTGGAAACAGAGCTTCATGAAGCTCTATGAACAGGCGCACAAGTACTGCCTGCTGCCGACGGAGGCGGTCTGCATGAAGGGTATGCTGACTGAGCTGGGCTATGTGAGACAGCCTGCACCCCAGCAGGGTATAGGCGGCGCGAAATTCCTCGAGGATTTCAGGAAGGATTTTGACATTACCGATACAGCCGTAATACGTCTCAGCCGCACCAACAGCCGGTGTGATCCCTATGCTGCGGTGTGTCGGGTGAAGACTGACGGAAAGCTGCGTCAGGCACTTGTGAGCTCATCCAGTGATCTCAGGGGCATTGTCAGGGAGATATGGATAAAATGCTCTGACGAGAGCAAGCTGAAAAAGCGCAGTTACAGCCTCAACGCCGACAGAAAGGGCAGTTATGTCACGCCGAAGGAAAGTGAGACCCTCCATGTAGTCAACGAGAACCCTGAGGACAAGCGTATCGGGGACTGTGTACTGAGGGGCGTTGCGGCCTGTCTCGGTATCACCTGGCATGAGGCACTGGACTCTATCGCTGAGGCTACAGGGTATGCTTATCCGGTATTCAACCGCTACGGCGTATTCGACAAGCTGCTTATCAAAGAGGGCTTTGAGGAAAAGATGCCTTTCCGCAAGGACGGCTCTCTGATGAACGGCGACGAATTTTGCCGGTATATCCGGGATATGTACCCGGAGGGGTCGGTGTTCCTGGCTGAGATAGGGCACTCACACGTTGCCGCCATAAGGCTGCTGAAAGATACCTACAAGATATACGACACCTGGGACAGCACATCTATCAGGATAATACGGTTCTGGGTCAGATACCCTGAGCGAAAGACCGGCCCCAGGCCGAAACCGGTGCCTCAGCAGGCGGCTGCTCAGACAGCCAGTCTGCCGATAGTCCGTGAGGGAGAGAAGATCAAGCATCTGATCTACGGCGTGGGGACTATAACCAACGTCACCGGAGGCCTTGCCGAGGTGGATTTCGGTGCCAAGGGGATAAAGAAATTAGACGAGAAATGGATAGTCAAGAATTGCAAACCAATTTAAGGAGAATAATAAATGTTAGAACTCAAAGGTAAATACAACAGCTGCAAGGTGTTCACCGAGGTCATCGACGAGAACGCCGTTTCGCAGCTCATCACTCTGCTCAATCAGCCCATGTCCGAGGGGCAGAGGATAAGAATAATGCCCGACGTCCATGCGGGCGCGGGCTGTACGATAGGTACTACAATGACCATTACAGACAAGGTTGTGCCGAATATGGTGGGGGTGGATATCGGCTGCGGCATGGAGACCGTAAAGCTCAAGGGAAAGCACATAGAGCTGCAAAAGCTGGACAAGCTTATCTATGAGAAGATACCCTCGGGCTTCAATATCAGAAAGAAAGCTCACCGATACAACAACGACATCGACCTGACTGAGCTGTACTGCTATGACCGTATCAACCACAGCAGGGCAGAGCTGAGCCTCGGCACCCTCGGCGGCGGCAATCACTTCATCGAGGCCGACAAGGGCGAGGACGGCAGCATCTACATCGTGATACACTCAGGCTCGCGGCATCTCGGTGTTGAGACGGCTTCATACTATCAGGACGAGGCCTACAAGCGGCTCAACAAGTGCTCCAAGGCTGAGGTGGACGAGCTTATCGCAAGGCTCAAAAGCGAGGGCAAGGAAAAGAAGATCCAGTCTGAGCTGAAAAAGCTTGCCAACACCAAGCGCACCGATATCCCCAAGCCCCTTGCTTACTGCGAGGGAGATCTGTTCGACAAGTATATCCATGACATGAAGATAGTCCAGCAGTTCGCCATGCTCAACCGAAAGGCTATGATGGACGAGATGATCAAGGGTATGGGTCTGCACGTTGTTGAGCAGTTCACTACCATACACAACTATATCGACACCGACAACATGATACTGCGCAAGGGCGCGGTTTCGGCGCAGGCCGGAGAAAAGCTGCTCATACCCATAAATATGCGGGACGGCAGCCTTATCTGTACAGGCAAGGGAAACCCCGACTGGAATTGCTCCGCACCTCACGGTGCAGGGAGGCTCATGTCGCGCTCTGCGGCAAAGGAGAGCTTTACCGTGTCGGAGTTCAAAAAGCAGATGTCGGGTATCTATACGACTTCTGTAAGCTCCGCCACACTTGACGAGTGCCCCATGGCTTACAAGAGCTTTGAAGATATCGCGGATAACATCACCGATACTGCGGAGATAGTGGAGGTCATCAAACCGATCTATAACTTCAAGGCAGGGGACGAGGCGTGAGGGTCAGATCACTCGCCTTATAGATAGATCATTAGCATTAAGTATCAGAAAATGCGCCCTCTTGCCGGGTTCGATGCTGCCGTAAAGGGCGTCGGCGCCTATTGATCGGCATGGGTTTATGGTCGCAGCCCTGACGGCGCTTTCGAGGGGGACGCCTATTTCAACGGCTTTAAGCAGGCAGTCATAGAGGCTGCTTGCGCTGCCTGCGAGGGTGCCGTCTTCGAGGGTGACGGTGCTGCTGCGCTTGAAGACTCTTTGCCCACCCAGGGAGTATTCGCCCTCGGGCATACCGGCGGCCTCGGTGCTGTCGCTTATGAGCACTAACCTGTGGTCGCCGAACAGCTTGAAAGCCGCTCTGACCGCGCTGGGCGATACGTGTATACCGTCGCATATGAGCTCTGCATAGCAGCTGCTTTCGGCTGCTGCGCCTATCACTCCGGTGTCTCTGTGATGAAAGGGCGGCATGGCGTTGAACAGGTGTGTGACGTGGTCAGCGCCGGCTCTGAAAGCTCTCGCTGCTGTCTCATAGTCGCTCTCAGTATGACCCAGCGAAAAATGAAATTCCGCAGACAGTGATTCGATAAGCTCGGTTGCGCCCTCGGCTTCAGGGGCTATTGTCACAAGCTTTATAAGGCCGTTTGCGGCCTTCTGCCAGGCTCTCAGCTTATGGGCTGAGGGCTTTTGCACATATGCGGGGTCTTGCGCACCGCATTTTCGCTCCGATATGAAGGGGCCTTCAAGATTGATCCCCAATAGCTCTGCCCGGGCTTGCGCCTGAGCGGAGCTGTTGTATTCTGCGGCTGCACGGAGTATCGCTGTGATTCTGTCCTCCGGCAGTGTCATGGTGGCGGGGCAGAAGGAGGTCACGCCCCGGGAAAACTGATAAGCGGAAATGGCATCAAGAGCATCGGCAGTTCCGTCGCACATATCGTGACCCATACAACCGTGCAGGTGGATATCCGTAAGCCCCGGCAGCACATAGCACCCCGAGCAGTCGATGACCTTGGCGGTGCTGCTGTCAATGCGGGGCTCAACGGCGGATATAACGCCTTCGCCGTACTCGATATCAAGCTTTTCAAAGACACAGTCCCCGGTGAAGACTGTGCCGTTTTTCAGTATATAAGACATATTTGCTCCTTTGTTAATAGTTTACTGCCCGGTCTCAATCTCACCGGTCCAGTCGATTATGCCGCCGAACTCGTAGATGTTGGTGTAGCCCATATCGAACAGCTTTTGTGCGGCCTCTTTGCTGCGTCTGCCGCTGCGGCAGTAGATGAATATGATCTGATCGGTGTCAGGCAGCTCAGGGGGCTTTTCGTTTTCGATGGATTCGTTGGGTATGCAGATCGCTCCGGGGATATGTCCGGAATCGAACTCGTCCTGCCTGCGCACATCGACGATGATATGCCCGTCGTCAGCTTGCATCATTTCTTTGGCCTGTTCCTGGGTGATCTGATTATAGCTCTCAGCGGCGGTAGATGTCTCTGCCTGACTGGTCTGAAATGTGGTCTCAGTTACTGAGGATACTGATGTCACGCTGCTTGTGACGGTCGTTGCCTTGCTTTCAGCCTCAGATGAGCTGTCATTATCCGAGCAGGCAGCAAGCATGAGCATGGCTGCCGCAAGCACTGAGAACAATACTGATCTGTTCATATCCTGCCTCCTGTTTTTATGCTTATTATATCACATCTTAACTTATTTATCAACTGTCAGTTCGGCCTGCGAGCATAGACGTTTGACGGATTTGTAACATATTTCAAGAATAGTGCAATAATTTTGTTTTTAATTGCCAATTTATAATTGACATATGGGCAGTTATATGGTATAATATATAAAATATGTGTTGATTTAGATGACTGCATTTAAAAGGGAAGGAGGCGAAGGCGTGTATCAGGAAAAGATCGAATGTATCAGCCATTTTATCGCTGAGGCCGAAAAGCTCAGCAATAATGACGAGCTTGAAAAGCTCATTGACAATTGCGTCGAACAGCTCGGAGATCTTAATGATACTCCCGAATTGTCTATTCTTTCAGACCGGCTGTTCAGGTTCGCAAGGAGGTTCATCGGTATCAGATCAGATACCGAGGCTGTCCGCAGACTGGCAGAGCTGACCCTCGAGGAACGCATCGAGCTCGAACAGGTGGAACGAATCATCGACGGCAATCTGCTTTGTTATCACTTTCAGCCTATCGTCAGCGCCGAGGACGGCTCTGTTTACTCTTATGAAGCATTGATGCGCCCCATAGGGTCGCCGCTTATTTCGCCTTTCCATATACTGAAATACGCCGCTTTGACCGAGAGGCTCAAGGACATCGAAAGGGCCACCTTTATGAACGTCCTGAAACTCATCGACAGTGAGCCTCAGCGGTTCTTCGGGAAAATGGTGTTTATCAACAGCATCCCGAATATTGTGCTCCCCGCCGAGGACAACGAGCTCATCGGTGAGCTGCTTGCCCGCAACTGCGACAGGGCAGTCATCGAGATGACCGAGAGCAGTGAGCTTGATGAAAGAAAATTCGCCCTTATCCGGCAGAAGTACCGCACCCTTAACATCCGTATAGCTATCGACGACTACGGCACAGGCTATTCCAATGTCAAGAACCTGCTCAACTATATGCCCAACTACGTCAAGATCGACAGGTCGCTGCTCAGCGAGATCCAGAACAGCCAGAAGAAAAGGCATTTCGTCAGAGATATCATCGAGTTCTGTCACGACAACGGCATACTCGCCCTTGCAGAGGGCGTCGAGACCTCCGAGGAGCTCAGGACGGTCATCCTTCTGGGAGTTGACCTGATCCAGGGATTCTACACCGGACGTCCCATGCCGGAGCCTGTGGAGCACATAAACGAGGAGATCATAGCCGAGATCAGGCGGTGCAGCACCGAGCTCAAGGACGGCATCGCAAGCAAGCAGTATGTGGCCGCTGACGGTGAGAAGATACTCCTTGACAAGGTGGTCCGGGACGGGTGCTCAACAGTGCTTGTAGGCAAGGGCTTCCAGCCCGGGGCAAGGGTCGTGCTTGCGGGGTCTCATGTCAACGAGACCAATGTCTGCATCATGACCACCAAAGACTTCGAGGGTACTGTCGCCATCGAGAACGTAAAGCTCCATGCCCTGAAAAATATGCCCTGCTTCATGCTTGCAGACGGCTGTAATATGAAGCTGGAGATAATCGGCGAGAACTTCCTCTCAGGGGGCGGCGTATGCGTCCCGAAACGTTCAAGGCTCGAAGTCGTAGGGCACGGTTCGCTCACGATCGAGGTTGATAATTCCGATTACTACGGTATCGGCAACGACCTGTCATCCTATCACGGCGATCTTGTGTTCACCCATAACAGCATGATCACGATAACTGCCAACGGTCAGTGCGGCGTGGGCATCGGCTCGGGTTCGGGCGGCAAGGTCAAGATCTGCAGCGGCAAATACCTTATATCCCAGCAGGGCGGTTACGGCGTATCTATCGGCTCCCTCGGCGAGACCACTGAGCTTGACATCCACGACTGTGACCTTGAGACCAAGCTTTCAACTGCCAAGGGCACTTCTATCGGTTCGCTTTACGGCAGTGCGGATGTCCGTATCAGGAGATCAAGTTTCAGATGCTTTGCAGGAGGGCTTACGGTGGCGGGTATCGGCTCTGCGGACGGAAACGCTATCAAGGCCGTGTTCGACAACTGCAACGTGTCCCTCGACGTCAGAGCCGACGATATGACTGCAGTAGGTTCATACAACGGCGATTCGGATATCAGCATCTCCAAAGCCTCCTTCCGAGTCTCGGCAGCCGGCAACAACGCTCTTGCCTTCGGAGGCCTCAACGGAAAGACCAAGCTTTCCATCAGGAATGCCGATGTAGGCGTAGATCTGTCCACATCCCTCGGTGCGTGCACCTATGCCGACAGAAAGGACATCACCCTTGACGGCGGCAGATGCGTCTTCAAGGTCAACGGCTCCGAGCAGGACTTGTAAACAGAATTCGTTAATAATGCGCAGTCATCGCAGGCTGCGCATTTTACATTTTTGCTCAAATTACTTCGTTGACAAACATGATAAAATGATGTATAATTTCTATCAGTAATACAATCACAGACAGGGGGGAACGTTTTGGAGGCGGTAATAGGACTGGCCATCATTATCACGCTGTTATATGTGCTGGGGGTGAACCCCTACTATATCATGGAGGGCGTGATGATCCTGCTCATACTGGTGCTTGCGGCTACACTGCTGTTTTTCATAGCTACGGCGATCTCTCTTATCGGCTCCAAGCGTATCAAGGCGGTCTTTGACAGGATAGACAAGCCAGAGGGAAAGGCATTCCCGTCGGCGGTGTATATCTCCGAGGGTCAGGAGCTGCGCAACGCTTTCCCCAATGAGTTCGTGCTGAAAAAGATCCTTTACAAGAAAGACAGAGATGTAACTCTGAGAGTGACCCGCGGCGGCAAGATCTACGACAAGTATTCGGTCATCACCATCGTTGCGGGATTGCTGCTGGGCAGCGCCTCTATCGCATTTCTGAGCAATACTGTGCTGGGAGTGCTGTTATGAAAGGAGAGCAAATGAAGGATTTTCAAAGAGCCATGAAGCTCTCTTTGTGTTTCGGCCTTGCCGGGGCGGTGATACTGCCGCTGATATATGAGGGGTACGCCAATATATCGAGAACTCTTTCTTTGCTTTTGCTCACTGCATGGGCTGTGTTTGCGGGGTTCAAGTTTTCGAGGCTTTCCCGGAGGGCGGCACTGCTGGGGGCTGTGGCTGATATGTGCTACTCTTTCGGTCTCGGGCTGGTGGCGTATATCGGCATACATCCGCTGACGGTGAGCCTGCTTGAAAAGAACTCCAAATACTTTTATCTCGATTTCAAGGATCAGGCGCTGTTCTGGCTGTTTGCATTTCTGATCATGCTTTTGATGTTCGTAACTATGTTCTTTATCTGGGTTATCTGTTACGCCATAAGACATATCCGGGACAACAACAAGCGGGCCGGGGAGTATATCCTCAATGCGTTCAGTGAAGGCGAGGATAAACAATGACCGGCATCTATATCCATGTTCCGTTCTGCGAGAGGAAATGTCCTTACTGTGCGTTTTACTCCGTTGCACGCTTAGGAGACACTGTAAAGGCCTACACCGATACGCTCAAAAACGCTATTCTGTCTTTTGATGACAATGTAAAGGCTGACACACTGTATTTCGGCGGAGGCACCCCGCCGCTGCTCGGAGCAGAAAATATCGCTGAAATTGTCGGGATCTGCCGTAAAAAGTTTGGCCTTGACGGTGCTGAGATCACGGTCGAGTGCAACCCGAACAGCACCGATATTGCGCTGTTGCGTGAGCTGAGGGCTTGCGGCGTAAACCGCCTGTCCGTCGGAGTTCAGTCTTTGGATGACAAGGAACTGGCTTTCCTCGGGAGGCTCCACGATGCCGCACAGGTGCGGGCTGTACTTGACAGCGCCCGTGAAGCCGGTTTTGACAACGTCTCCGCTGACCTGATGATCGGCATAAAAGAACAGACCTCCGAGAGCATCGAAAGCTCTGTTTCAGAATTGTCAAGCTTAGGCGCTTCACATATATCGGTATATATGATAAAGGTCGAGTCGGGGACGGCTTTCGACTGCGACAGGGTCAGAAACGGTCTGCTCGGTGACGATGAGCTGGCACAGCTGTATCTTGATACTGTGAGCATATGTGAGTGTTACGGCTTCAAACAGTACGAGATCTCAAACTTTGCCAAGAACGGCCTTGTGAGCAGGCACAACCTCAAATACTGGACCGGCGAGGATTACATTGGTTTCGGACCCTCGGCACATTCCTTTTTCAAGTCTGTCAGATATTGCTGCCCTGATGACCTTGCTGCCTATATCCGTGAGGGTCAGAAGACCGTCGTGACCGAGGCTGCTCCAGACAGGGCAGAGGAATACGTCCTGCTGGGGCTCAGGCTCAACTGCGGGATAAGCCTGAAAAAATGCGCTTTATTCGGAATAAATGCCGACCGTTTACAGCGTATGCTTGTACTGAGCAGGCGCTATGAAAAGGCCGGGCTATGCACACTGTCACAGGATCAGGACAACCTGACCCTGACACCACGGGGGATGCTGGTCTCTAACAGCATCATATCTGAACTTTTGCTGTAAGCCTGATATGGTAAAAACAGCCAAATATCTTGACCCCGTGTTGTGCAGATATACAATATCTTGAGCAGGTGTTGAATATTCGGCTTGAACGTGATAAAATAATATATTAAGCTGATACGTCGTTTATAATAGTAGGTGATATTATGAAAAAGTTCCTTTCAGCGGCTTGTGCGCTGATGATGCTGATATGCACAGGCTGTTCTCAGTCGGATGCTACGCAGGAGATAGCCGTTCCAATATACGAGGCCAAAAAGGTCAGTTACAAGACCACTGTGGCCGAGGTTACCGAGATCTCCGAAAGATACATGAAAGAGGGAAAGTTCGGCTATCCCTATTCCGAGAAGGTCTCTTTCCCTGTCTCCGGGCAGGTGGACGAGGTCTATGTTTCCTCCGAACAGTCCATCAAGAAAGGTGATCTGCTTTGCACGCTGTTCTCTGATGATCTTGATCTGAGGATAGAGGAAAAAGAGGTCTACCTCAATCAGGCCAAGAAGACGCTGAACACCCTTATCGCTGAGGGCGGAGATTACTACGAGATCGAACAGGCCCGAGTGGATCTTGATATCCAGCAGCTTGAATACGATCATCTTGTTGCGGAGAAGGACAAGTACAACGTCTATGCCCCCTGTGACGGCTATTTCAAGCTTGCCAGGCAGTACAGCAGGGGACTTGCTCGGTTCACATGGGTCAATGCGGGCAGCACCTTCGGCACTGCTCAGGACAAGTCCGAGGAGTATCTTTTCTGCGAGATCTACGACAATATGCTCAACAATGTGAACTTCGGCACCAGAGTAGGTCTTACCCAGGGAGCCACTACCTGCAAGGGCATGGTGGCGGATATCGTCAGGAACGAAAACGGCGAATATTCCAGCTATTACTATGTGATCCGTCCCGACGAGGGGGCTGAGCTCTATGACTTCGGCGCCGTGCAGATCAGCTTTAACGTTTATTCAAGGCAGGATGTGGTGGTCGTTCCCTCCAACGCCATAAAGACTGTGGGCGACAGAAAATTCGTCAATCTGCTCATCGACGGAGTAAAGGTCGAGCAGGACGTGGAGACCGGTATCGTAGACGGCACAAAGACCGAGATCACCGGCGGTCTTGTGGGCGGCGAGGAACTGATACTGAATTAATTTTAAAAAAGTTTGTTAAAAGACTTGATTTTCAAAGAGAAATGGTATAAAATATGATTATGTGTTGAACGATCTGCTTTTGGCGATTAAGGAGGACTTTAATTGAAGGCAATTCTTGACAATATATGGGTCAAGCGCTGCGTATCGGTCTTTGCTTCCGCGTATTTTGCGGTGGTGGCGCTGCTGACCTATGCTACATTTCTGTATAAGCTTGAATTTGCAGAAGGCATGAAAGGACCTTTCCTGGTGATCTATGCTACTGCAAGCATCTTCTTTCTTATACTGATGATCTATTCAAGGGATATGATGCTCACGAGGATAATCAGCCTGCTGATGATGCCTATGGCGTTCTGCCTGATACTGCTCAATATGTTCAACTGGGCTCTTATCGTGCCGCCCTTCATTGTGGCGCTGGTCATGTTCTTTGCGGCAGGCACCAAGGAGAATGTGAAGGTCATCATGGGTACGATATACCTGCTGCTTTATGCGCTGGGTATCGTTGCTTACTTCGTACTGAATATGCTGCTCAGCGGCGCTACCGAGACCACAATCGACCTGACGCTTGACCCCAACGGTTCTGTATTTCAGATATACAGCGGTCAGATGAAGCGTATTTCCGATGTTACCGATGAGGCGAATACCTATTCTCCCGACGGCGAGTACCGATTTTATATCGCCGACGTAGAGGACAGCGACAAGGGTTCTGTGAATATCTATGTAGTTCCTGCCAACCAGGATATACAGCTCAAATACTTCACCCTCAAACAGAAGGGCATCAAGAAGACCATCACCAAGAACGGCACAAGAGGCATCGTTCCTCCCAATGTGGGCTGGATAGTCGAGACCGACGAGACCACCGGCGAGAACTTCCTTGCGGTGCTTTATCAGCTCACCGACGAGGAGCTGCCCAAGTCCATGAGGATCAGGTCGCTGCCTGACAAGAACTATTTTGAGTTCCTGGGCATTACCTGATTAAAAGACAACAGTTCAGCGCGTTTGAATGAACGCGCTTTTCTTTTGACAGGAATTGCACTTGACAATCAAGGCGGTTTAGTGTAAAATGTTAATTAGTAAAGATCATTCTTTGCTTTTAATGAACGGAGGGAAAATATGAAAATGAAAAAGATCATCGGGGCGGCAGCTGCCCTGGTCATGGGGCTGACAAGCCTTTCCGCGGTGGCTTTTGCCGATTCCGAGGAGAAAAAGGAGATACCTTTTACCTATGACAAATCCATGATATCCACCGAGGAAAACACGCCTTCGCTGTCCTTTGACGGCGACGACTGGACAAAGTATGTGCATACCACTTCCGACGCAAGCAAGATCGGCCTTAAAGTGTCGATCGACAAGGACACCTACTATCAGGGCTTTTCGCTGAAAGCCACGGCATCCGGCAGCCAGAACAGCGAGCTTTTCATGCACGCCGGGCTTGTAAGAGATGCTGACAACAATCCTGTTTACCCCGGTGCCGAGGAGGAAGGGGCACAGTTCATCAGCCCCGGATTTGAGCTTAGATGCGAGGATTTCGGGCTGTCCTGCTTTGACGGTTGCTTCCTGACCTTTATGTATAAGATGGGTGCCGATGCGCAGGGCAAGCTCATGGGGGATTCTGTATATGTATATGCTGATGACGGTGATCTGTCCAAAAACACATCCTCAGCTGTTGCACTGAAATACGACGCTCTTATGAACAACAACGTGACCCAGTACAGAGCCGGAAGCATCTCGGTTCCTTACAGCAGCGCCTCCACAAGGATCGTGTTTGAGACCCCGGTACTCGAAGCTATGGAGTCTGACATTTTCTGCATAGACAACATAACCATAACCCTGCCCACTCAGGAGGACGGAAGTACTATCTACATCAAATCCCTTGACGGCTATAACAAAAGCGCAGTGCCTCAGGAAACCATTGAGGCCTTGCAAGTCGGTGAGAAGAAGGCCAGCACCCCCGAGATAGGCAGTGCACCCGAAAAGCAGGAGGGCGGCAACGGCTTCGTAGTGGTCATCATCATTATCGTCGTAGTGCTTGCAGGCGGCGTCGGAGGATTCTTCTTCATCAAGAAAAAGAAAAAATTCTATTGATGATCCAACGTAAATTTGGAAGCCGCTCGGAGAGCGGCTTCTTTGCATATTGCCGTGTTTCAGGGATATAATATAACTGCCGTATGAAAATACGATTGTTATATATCGGAAAGGAGACGGTGATATGAACAGGATCTTCACGGCTTTGGTCGGTGCGATGATCGTTTCGGCGATGCTTGTTTCATGTTCCGGGAACAATGACCAGGAAAGCTCGTCGGCGAGGGACAACTCTGTGACCTCCGCTGCTTCCCAGACTACAAGGGCAGAGACCACCACCCGAAACACCGAAACGCAGAAATCCACAACAAGATCGACGGATACCGACAGCGAGCCGCTGATGTCTCAGGCAGAGAGCAAGCTCGACGAGCTTGGCGACGACGTTGCTGACGGCATAGACGCGACGCTCTCGACTGCCGGAGATGTGGCAGACACTATACTGAGATAACAGGTATTTGCCGCAGCTTGATCTGACTTTTGAAAAGGTATATCTCCCGGCGGAGATGTACCTTTTCTTTTTTTGCAGTTGTAAAAGTATGCAATCTCAGCTTGGGTTTTGTACGGGTTTTGTGCAGTTACACAAAAATTTGACCGACGGTCAGTTTTGCTCCCGGGACTATTGACTTGAATGTGGATTAAGAGTATAATAGTAGACAGCGAAAAAGTGACCGTTGGTCATAAATCAGCTGACCGACGTATAATCTGAGTCGGATTTATTATGTACAGTACCGATGCTTAACAGGAAAGTGGTTCAAACAGGGGGCTGCTGTTGAAATTAATTGTGCAAAACGGAAAACTTTTCTGCGGAGGTGTCTTCGGCACTTTTCATTTTCGCAGAATGATGCTATAATTGAAAATGGCAGTTTGTGTGGATACGCAGCGAAAGGATGATAGTTATGAGTGCTTCCGCTGAATTACATAAAGACAGTGCAGGGCTTATGCCTATCGTTGCGCGGCTCAGCTTTGCTATCATGATAGCGAGCAATATCTGCTTTCTGTTCACGCTCTTTTGGGGCTTTGAATGGAGGAACCTCATCGGATTCTATATAGGAGGCGCAAACGCCTGCTTCGGGCTTTGGTTCCTTGCCAGGACAGTCAACAGGGCAGTGGAGTGTGATACAAAGCGTGCCAAGAGGCTGATGATGGGCTGCTTCGGCGCAAGATACGCCATTCTGACGGCTTTGTGCGCTGTGGGTTTTCTTACAGGATATATCAGTGTTGTGGGGATCATCGTCCCTCAGCTTTTCCCGAGGATACTGCTAAGCTTTGACCACTTCCTCGGCATAAATCATTTCGGAAAGGAATAGCTATATGGACGGTATAGGACAGGGTCCGAAGGTCGTATTTACATTACCGATCTTCGGCGGTATCGACATAACCGAGACAATAGTTATCGGCTGGCTCATAATAGTTGCCGTGCTGCTTGTCTGTCTGTATCTTACGAAAGGGCTTTCTAAAAAGCCCACCAAGAAAAGACAGATCGTCGCCGAGATGTTCGTCGGCTTCGTAAACAACATGGTAGACACCACCATGGGCAAGAAATGGAAGCGTTACGCTCCCTACATAGCGACGCTGCTGGTGTATGCGGTGCTGGGTGCGCTTGTATCTCTGCTGGGTCTGCGCTCCATGACTGCGGACTTCAACGTCCCGCTGACCTGGGCGCTGATGACATTCATTCTGATAACTTACCACAAGATTCGCGCAGGAGGCGTGCTGGGATATGCCAAGGGCTTTGCTTCGCCTATCCCCGTAATGCTGCCGCTGAACCTGCTCAGCGAGGTGGCGACGCCCCTTTCCATGGCATTCCGTATGTTCGGAAATATCTCCGGCGGCGCTGTTATCACCACCCTTATTTACAGCGCTCTTGCGGGGCTTTCAAAGCTTATACACCTTTCCTTTGAGATCGGCGGTATCGGTCTTAACGCCGGACAGCTCTTTATCCCCGCTGTGCTTTCGGTGTACTTCGACCTGTTCTCAGGCTGCATCCAGGCTTATATCTTTGCGACCCTGACTATGGTATATGTATCCAGCGCCGCTGACGAAGGAGAATAAAAAGTCATTTACGGACCTGGTCCGTGATATAAAACAATCTGTTTTTACTGTATATTATTAACGGAGGAATTGATTATGTTGACAGAAAAGGCATTTGTACTCGGTTGTTCTGCTATCGGCGCGGGACTTGCAATGATCGCAGGTATCGGCCCCGGTATCGGTGAAGGTTACGCTGTTGGTAAGACCATCGAGTCTATCGCAAGGCAGCCTGAGGCCAAGGGCGACTGCACAAGAACGATGTTTATCGGTGTTGCTATGGCAGAGTCTACCGGTATCTATGCATTCGTTGTAGCTCTTATCCTTATGTTCGCAAATCCGTTTATCGGCAAGCTTTGATCGCTTTTTGATAATCTGGATTAGGAACAGGAGGGAAAGAGATAAATGGTACTTGCTAAAGTAACAGAGTTCCTGACCATTGATCCTGCTACCATCGTACTGACTCTTTGCAATACGCTGATACTCTTTCTTATTCTGAAGCATTTTCTTTTTGACAAGGTCAACAAAGTCATAGACGACAGAAAAAATGAGATCGCCGAGAGCTATAAGAACGCCGATGAGGCTCAGCGCAAGGCCGAGAACCTTGCCGCAGAGTATGACGCCAAGATCGGCAAGGCCAAGGAGGAGGGCGCGGAGATCGTCCGTGCTGCCACCGTAAAGGCTCAGACCCGCTCTGACGAGATCATCGCCGAGGCAAGAGCTGAGGCCAAAGGCATCGTTGATAACGCCAATAACGAGATCGAAAGAGAAAAGAAGATCGCTGTCAATCAGATCAAGGACGAGATCGCGCAGATCGCTATTTCGGCTGCTTCCGCTGTTGCGGAGAAGGAGATCGGGCTTAAGGACAACGAAAAGCTTATCGAGAGCTTTATCGAGCACGTAGGTGAGCAGTGATGGCAGAGAGCTTGAAAAATGTATATGCCGAGGCTGTTTTTCAGCTTTGCTGCGAGCGGGGCATTGAAGCCTCTGCTGCGGAGGAGCTTGAAGCCGTCGGCAGTATATTCGAGGATAACGAGGAATTTGTCAAGGTGCTCAGGTCGCCGCTGGTGAGCTTCGACGAGAAGAAACAGCTGCTCGAAAAGGTCTTCGGCGGCAAGGTATGCGACACTGTGCTTGATTTCCTCTGCCTTACAGTCGAAAAGGGCAGGGCAGGCTTTATACCTCAGATCTGCGAGGAATACAAGCAGCTCTGGTATAAGAAGCAGGGCATACTCGAGGTGGACGTTGTTACCGCTATGCCCATGAGCAGCGAGCTTTCCGAGAAACTCAAGCAGAAGCTGGAGAAGACCCTCGACAAGAAGGTCATCATGAAGCAGTCCGTTGACAGCACTCTTATCGGCGGCATAATCGTCAGGTATGAGGGAGCGGAGCTTGATTCCAGCGTCCGCGGAAGACTTGACAAACTCAGATCAATGATCGACGGAACGATCGTTTAATAGAAATGAAAGGGAAGGACATCCTATGAAATTACGTCCTGATGAGATAACCGGCATCATCAAACAGCAGATCAGGGACTACCGCTCCAAGGTCGAGCTGACCGATACCGGTACAGTCGTAACTGTCGGCGACGGTATCGCCCGTGTTCACGGCCTTGAACGCTGTATGTCGGGCGAGCTGATCGAATTTGAAAACAAGACAATGGGAATGGCGCTCAACCTTGAACAGGATTTTGTGGGTACTGTTCTGCTCGGTTCCGATGACGGGATCAGAGAGGGCGGAGCCGTAAAGAGGACGGGGAAGATCGTTTCCGTTCCTGTGGGTGAAGCTTTGCTGGGCAGAGTAGTCAATGCGCTGGGTCAGCCTATCGACGGCAAGGGCGCTATCCTTACCGAGGAAACAAGACCTATCGAGAGCCCTGCCTACGGTATCATCACAAGGCAGTCGGTAAACCGTCCTTTGCAGACCGGTATCAAGGCTATCGACTCCATGATCCCCATAGGCAGAGGTCAGCGTGAGCTCATAATCGGCGACCGTCAGACCGGTAAGACTTCGATCGCCATTGATACTATCATCAACCAGAAGGGCAAGAACGTCATCTGTATCTATGTTGCTATCGGTCAGAAGCGTTCCACTGTTGCCAATGTTGTTGATACACTTGAAAAGTCCGGAGCTATGGATTATTCCATCGTAGTATCCGCGACAGCCTCCGAAATGGCGCCTCTCCAGTACATAGCCCCCTATTCCGGTGTTGCTATGGCTGAGTACTTCATGCTCCAGGGCAAGGACGTGCTCTGCGTTTACGACGATCTTTCAAAACACGCCGTGGCTTACCGTACCATGTCGCTGCTGCTGAAAAGACCTACCGGACGTGAGGCTTACCCCGGAGACGTATTCTATCTTCATTCGAGACTTCTTGAACGCGCCTGCAACCTCAACAAGGACTACGGCGGAGGCTCTATCACAGCCCTGCCTATCATCGAGACCCAGGCGGGCGACGTTTCCGCATACATTCCTACGAACGTTATTTCCATAACCGATGGACAGATCTTCCTTGAAACAGAGCTGTTCTTCTCGGGTGTAAGACCTGCCGTAAACCCCGGTATTTCGGTATCGCGTGTCGGAGGCTCTGCTCAGATCAAGGCCATGAAGAAGGTCTCGGGCTCCCTTAAGCTGCTGTATTCGCAGTACAGAGAGTTACAGGCGTTCTCACAGTTCGGTTCCGATCTTGACAAGGACACCAAGGACAGACTTGCTCAGGGCGAACGCATCGTTGAGGTGCTCAAACAGAATCGGAATTCTCCTCTGCCCGTTGAGCATCAGGTAGTTATCATCTACGCCGTAGTAAACAACTACCTCAAGAAGATAGCCGTCAGCGACGTGAGTGAGTTCGAGAAGGAGCTTTTCGTCTATGTTGAGTCGGCTCACCCCGATGTATGCGCCAATATCCGCAGCACCGGAGAGCTCTCCAAGGAGACCGAGGCGGAGCTCAAGGACGCTATCAAGGAATTTGTTGAAAAGTATCTCCAGACCAAGTAAGGAGGTGTGACGCCGCTCGCGGCGGTGTATTATGGCAACAGCTAACATGAAAGACGTCAAGCGGCGTATAAAGAGCGTAGAGAGCACCATGCAGATCACCAAGGCCATGCAGCTGGTGGCATCGAGCAAGCTCAGACGCGCCAAGGAACGCGCCCTTGCCGCCCAGCCGTTTTTTGCCGCTCTCTATGATACCATGAGCGATATATCCAACGACCCTGCATTCAAGTCGATCTACACCAAGAAAAAGATGCTCAAATCCACCCTTTTCGTGATAATCGCAGGTGACAGGGGACTGGCGGGAGGCTTCAACAACAACGTGCTGAAGCTTGCGGCTCAGAAGATAAACGAGCTTACCGAAAAGAACGAGAAGGTCTCGGTCATCGCGGTGGGCAGGAAGGCTGTGGAGTTCTGCGAAAAGCGCGGCTACGACATAGTCGGGGAGTTCCCGCAGGTGGCGGAGAGTCTGAGTATCGTTGACGCGGAGGATATCGCCGATGAGATAATCGAGAAGTTCCGCTGCGGTTACTTCGACCAGGTAGATATGATCTATACCACCTTTGTTTCGGCGCTGTCACAGGAGCCTGTTGCAGTTTCGGTGCTGCCGGTGGAGGATATATCCACAGGCGTAAAGTCAAGTTCCCTGGTTGAATACGACCCCTCCCCTGAGGAGGTCTTCGACGGACTGATCCCCCAGTATCTTACCGGGCTGATATATGCAGCGGTAGTAGATTCCTTCGCATCCGAGCAGGCTGCAAGGCGTACTGCTATGGAATCTGCCAGCGACAATGCCGAGGAAATGATAAACAACCTGACTCTGCTCTACAACAGAGCAAGACAGGCCATGATAACTCAGGAGCTTACCGAGATCAGCTCGGCGACCCTGAACGATAACGACTGATCTGTAAGGAGGAATAGGTCATGAGAACTCTGACTACCAAGCTCATTATGTGGTTCATCTGCGCCGTGGTATTTCTCGGCTCCTTCAACCTGATCGAATGGCTGCTTGACAAGGAAAAATATGATTTTACCTTTTTGGGTTCCGTACTTGCTCCGCTGCTCGCTTATATCATCGTTTCCTTCCTGTCAGTGATCCTCAGAAGATTCTCCGGCAAGAAGAAAGAGTGAAAAGGTCATATCACGCTTTATTATAAAATGCTTTGAAAGGCGGTAAACAAATGGAAGGCAAAAATGTGGGAAAGGTCGTCCAGGTGGTCGGAGCGGTAGTTGATATCCGCTTTGCGAAAGACAGCCTCCCCGATCTTCTCAACGCTGTCGAGATAGATCTTAACGGACAGAAACTGACTGTCGAGGTCGCCCAGCATATCGGCGACGACGTAGTCAGATGTATAGCTATGAGCAGCACCGACGGCCTTGTAAGAGGCACCGAGGCTGTGGATACAGGCAGGGCTATCAGCGTACCTGTGGGCAGGGAGACCCTTGCGAGAATGTTCAATCTTCTCGGAGACCCCGTTGACAACAAGCCTGCTCCCGAGACTAAGGAACGCTGGGAGATCCACCGCACTCCGCCCTCCTACGAGGAGCAGAAGGCTTCAAACGAAGTGCTTGAGACCGGCATCAAGGTCGTTGACCTTATCGCGCCTTACCTTAAAGGCGGTAAGATCGGTCTTTTCGGCGGCGCAGGCGTTGGCAAGACTGTACTTATCATGGAGCTTATCAATAATATAGCCAAGCAGCACGGCGGTATCTCGGTATTCACCGGCGTTGGCGAGCGTACCCGCGAGGGCAACGACCTTTACAACGAAATGATCGAGTCGGGCGTTATCGACAAGACCGTCTTAGTCTACGGTCAGATGAACGAGCCCCCCGGAGCAAGAATGAGAGTCGGACTTTCCGGTCTGACTATGGCTGAGTATTTCAGAGATGTTGAGGGACAGGACGTTCTTCTGTTCATCGACAACATCTTCCGTTTCACCCAGGCAGGTTCTGAGGTTTCGGCGCTGCTGGGACGTATGCCTTCAGCGGTTGGTTATCAGCCTACGCTGGCGACTGAAATGGGCGCTTTGCAGGAGCGTATCACCTCCACCAAGAAGGGCTCTATCACCTCGGTACAGGCTGTATATGTGCCTGCCGATGACCTGACTGACCCCGCTCCGGCGACCACCTTTGCTCACCTGGATGCTACTACCGTTCTTTCGAGAACTATCGCATCCCTGGGCATCTATCCCGCTGTTGACCCGCTGGAGTCCAACTCCCGCATACTCACCCCTGAGATCGTGGGCAGCGAGCATTATCAGGTCGCCCGTGATGTACAGTCCATACTCCAGAGATACAAGGAGCTCCAGGACATCATCGCGATCATGGGTATGGATGAGCTTTCCGACGAGGATAAGCTCACCGTAAACCGTGCAAGAAAGATCCAGAGATTCCTTTCCCAGCCCTTCTCCGTAGCGGAGCAGTTCACCGGCATGGAGGGTAAATACGTTCCTATCAAGGAGACTATCAGAGGATTCAAGGAGATCATCGAGGGCAAGCATGACGATCTGCCCGAGTCGGCGTTCCTGTTCGTAGGTACCATTGAGGAAGCAGTTGAAAAGGCTAAGAAGTCGGAAGAAGATTGATCTTTGTCTGAGGTGTTTACATGAATACATTTAAACTAAAGATCATAACCCCCGAAAAGATATTCTATGAGGGCGAGGCTGTTCAGCTCATAGCCAAGACTGCTGCCGGAAACATCGGTATTCTTGCGGGGCATACTCCCTATGTTGCAAATGTTGTTCCGTCACCTTTGAAGATCTCCGAGAACGGTACTGATTTCCGGGTGGCTGCCGTGTCATCGGGAGTAGTCAAGGCAGAGAAAGATCTCGTTACAGTGGTCACCACTGCTGTTGAATGGGCCGAGGATATCGACATAGCGAGAGCGGAGCGTTCAAGAGAGCGTGCCGAGCGGGAGCTTAACGCGAGAGCCAGCGACAAGGAGTTCCGCCACGCCGAGCAGCGTCTGAAACGAGCCCTTAACCGTCTTTCTGTGTCAGGCAAGAAATAATTGACCGAGCCAATGCCGTTATATGCTTGTAACGGCTTGGCTTTGTTTGTTATTCGGATAGCACCGGAGAGTTTTATTTTCCCGCCCAGGTGCATATCATCTATACGGTGATGATCTGTGCTTGAATTAACTGTTGGCAAGACCGTATTCAGATTTACGTTTTCGTTTTTCGCCCTCATCGGACTGGTATCGTCGGTGGGCGGCAGCATCCAGAAACAGGTAATGACGGTGCTGCTTTGCTCATTGATGCATGAGGGCGGGCATATGACCGCAATGGAGCTTTTTGGCCTAAGGCCTGATATGCTGACCTTTTACGCGGGCGGCATCAAGCTCAACGGCAAGCAGTGCGGGTGCGGCAAGGCGGCATATACCGTTGTTCTGCTCTCCGGCTGCGTTGTGAACTTGGCTGCCTTTGCACTGTGTTTGCTTTTGGGCAGGGTCGGGATGTTTGCGGCGGCGAATCTTGCGCTGGGACTGTTCAATCTGCTGCCGCTGCGGTATTTCGACGGCGGAAGGCTTTACACCGAGCTTACCGGCAGGGAACCTGCGTTCTGTATACGCATCGCAGTGATCGGGCTGCTGGGAGCGCTGGCGGCTGCGGCTTTTATGACTGGGCGGCTGCCAATATCCCTTATCGCGGCAATAGTAATTATACTTTCGGACGGCATACTGACTGCAAGACAGTCGGTATAAAAATATGAACATGAAATACAGGGGATAGAATTGAAAGAGATCAGAGAAAAAATCGAACAGCTGCTGCTTAAAACTCAGAAGCCTGCAAGATACATCGGCGGCGAGCACGGAAGCATCGTCAAGGACAAGAGCAAGGTGGATGTGCGCTTTGCCTTTTGTTTTCCTGATATTTATGATGTGGGTATGTCTCACCTCGGTATGAAGATACTCTACGGCCTGAAAAACGCCGTGCCGAATTACTGGTGTGAGCGCGCTTTTATGCCTGAGAAAGACTTTGAGGCGCTGATGCGGGAGAATGATATCCCGCTTTATGCCCTTGAAAGCCTCGACCCCGTCAGGGATTTTGATTTCATCGGCTTTACCCTCCAGTATGAGCTTTCCTTTACGAACGTTCTCGAGATGCTTGATCTGGCGGGGCTGCCGGTCTATGCCAGGGACAGAAAAGACCTGACCCCCATAGTAGTCGGGGGAGGACCTTGCGTCTGCAATCCCGAGCCCATAGCGCCGTTTTTTGACCTGTTCATTCTCGGCGAGGGCGAGGACGTGAACCTTGAACTCATGAGGCTTTACGAAAAAATGAAACCGCTGTCTCCCACGAAAGAAGAATTCCTGCGGGAGGCCGCCAAGATCGAGGGCATCTATGTTCCGCAGTTCTACGACGTGGAATACAACGAGGACGGCACCGTTTCCTCCATTACGCCCAACGTCCCCGAGGCAAAGCCCAAGGTCACAAAGCGCGTTATTGCGGACTTTGACCACGCCTATTATCCCGATAGCTTTGTGGTGCCGTTTACCAGCATAGTCCACGACAGAGTGGTGGTGGAGGTGCTGCGGGGCTGCATCAGAGGATGCAGGTTCTGTCAGGCAGGGTTCATTTACAGGCCGTTTCGGGAAAAAAGCATCGCCACCATTGCCGGAGAGACCAAGTCCCTTTGCGAGCAGACCGGCTATGAGGAAGTGTCGCTGTCATCCCTGTCCACCAGCGACCACACCAGGATCACGGAGCTGCTGACGAGCCTTTCCGACTATACCGATAAGGAGAACATCAACCTCTCCCTGCCGTCGCTGCGTATAGATACCATGAGCAAGGAGATAATCGACCGCATCGCCGCAGTAAGAAAGAGCGGACTGACCTTCGCGCCGGAGGCGGGGACTCAGCGCCTGCGCGACGTTATCAACAAGAACATCACTGAGGACGAGATCATGCGCACCTGCAAGCTTGCTTTTGCAGAGGGGTATCAGACCGTCAAGCTCTACTTCATGCTGGGTCTTCCCGATGAGACCGACGAGGATATCGCCGGTATCGCCGAGCTGGCTCAGAAGGTAGTGGATCTTTACTATCAGACCCCCAAGGAGCAGCGGGGCAAGAGCATACAGGTCTCTGTGTCGGCTTCGACTTTTGTACCGAAGCCCTTTACGCCCTTTGAATTCGAGCCCCAGGCCACTCCGGAGCAGATAAAACATAAGCAGGGCTTTTTGCTTGACAATATCAAATCAAAGAAAATCCGCATCAGCTATCATCAGATGAACGTTTCCGTCCTTGAGGGCATACTTGCCCGGGGAGACAGGAGAATTGCGGATGCTATCTACTGTGCATGGCGAAAAGGCTGTACACTTGACAGCTGGGACGAGCATTTCCGTTTTGACCTGTGGCAGGAGGCATTTGCCGAGTGCGGCACAGATACGGCTTTCTACGCCAATCGCAAGAGAAAATACGACGAGATCATGCCCTGGTCGCATCTTGACTATATGATATCAAGAGAATTTCTTATAAGAGAGAATAAGAAGGCTCATGAAGCCAAAACCACCCGCAACTGCTCAGAGGGCTGCTCCGGATGCGGCGTTAAAAAGGAATGCGGAGGTGTTTACTGTGGCTGAAATGCTTCTGCCGAAGAATCAGGCGCTGCGCATCACCAGATATGAGTACAGGCTCGTTTTTGAGAAGAAAGGCAGAGCCCGGTATATTTCCCACCTCGACCTGATGAGAGCCTTTCAGAGGGTATTCAAGCGGGCGGGGATACCTCTTTGGTATACCCAGGGGTTCAACCCTCATGCCTATCTGATGTTCCCGCTGGCGCTGTCCCTCGGCATTGATTCAAGCGTTGAACCGCTGGATATCGCCCTGACAGAGGAGCTTTCCTTCGACGAGGTCAGGGACAGGATCAACTGGCAGATGCCCGAAGGCCTCAGGATAGTATCGGTGGGAAAGCCTGTCATGAAGCACACCGAGATCAGCTCCGCAGAATATGAGCTGCGTTTAAGAACAGATCTCACGCCCGACGAGACCGCCGATGCTTTCAGAAGCTTTGTCTCTCAGGACAAGATCGAGGTGGAGAAACGCACCAAGAAAAAAGGCATAAACCTTGTCGATATCAAGCCTCACATCGAGCTGCTTTCCTGTGAAGCTGCGGATGCTGAGACCGTGCTGATGCTCAGACTGCCTGCCGGCAGCGAGTTCAATCTGAACACGAATGTTGTTCTTGACGCTTTTGAGGCGTATTTTAAGGGAAGGATCAACTCGGTTTATACAACTCGCACAAAGATAATCGCCAAAAACGGTGAAAGTTTTACGTAGCCTGCTATTGAATTGCACTGGGAAATATGGTATAATATTTAAGCATTTGAATTACCGTCGGCTTGTTCCGACGAGAGTTAATGCCAAACCCCGTGATCATCGGGACGACATTAAAGCGGATAGTCCTCTGGCTTTGCAGGGCTGCGGTGCTCTGCGATAAAGTGTATGAATGTCTGAAAACAACAGGAGGAATTTAAAGTGGACGCTTTAAAACTGATCTCAAACTCAAGCATGAAGGAAAATGCCCCCGTAGTCAACATCGGTGACACCGTTAAGGTTCACGTAAGAATTGCTGAGGGTGACAAGTCGAGGATCCAGATCTTCGAGGGTACTGTTATCGCCAAGAAGCACGGCGGTATCAACGAGACCTTTACTGTACGTCGTGTAGCTCACGGCTGCGGTATCGAGAGAGTTTTCCCCATTCACTCGCCTGTGGTTGAGAAGGTAGAGCTTGTCAGAAGCGGTAAGGTTCGCCGCGCCAAGCTGTACTATCTCCGCAAGAGAGTTGGTAAGGCCGCTAAGGTCAAGGAACTTGTTAAGTAAGTCCTTCGATAAGGCATCGCTTCGGCGGTGCCTTTTGCTTTTATGTATATGTGCACAAAAAAACGCCCGAAAAATTGGCTGATTTTTCGTTTAGGTACTTGAAATCTACGCTTGGATTTGTTATAATGGTATATTATAGATATTTATACCGAGAGAGGTGTCAATATGAGCGGAAATACTAATGCCGGAGCTTTGGACAAGAACGAAAAGAGCTTTTCGCTGGTCGATGAACTGCTTGATTGGGTCGAGGCCTTTGTTCTTGCGATATTTGTTGTGGTACTGATATTCATTTTCTTCCTGAGGATAGTTGAAGTCTCCGGGCCGTCCATGAACCCGACCCTGAACGACAAGGACAGACTTATCCTTACTCATCTGAACTATACTCCCGAGCGGGGCGACATAATCGTTGCCAATTCCAAGGGGCTCGATAAGTGCATCATCAAGCGCTGTATCGGCATCGCCGGAGATACAGTAGTCATTGACTACAACAAGAACAGCGTTACCGTCAACGGCACCAAGGTGCAGGAGGATTATCTCGGTGAGGCTATGAGAGGCGATCTTGCGGTGTTTGACACTTCCTTTAAGACTGCCAACGGCGTTTATACCTATCATGTTCCGGAGGACACTATCTTTGCTATCGGCGATAACCGCAACCATTCCACCGACAGCCGTTCCGCCTATGTGGGCTTCATCAAGCTCGAGGACGTTCTCGGCAAAGCGTTTTTCAGATTCCTTCCCTTTGGAAGTTTCGGTTCTATCAGCTGAATGAAAGGTGAAGCTGACAGATCATTTGCCGACGAGGCTCTTGATCTGATCGAAACGGTAGTTTTGGCTGTCTTCGTTTTCATTTGTGTCTTTACCTTTGTGCTCAACGACGTCAGAGTCGTGGGCGAGAGTATGCAGCAGACCCTTTATAACGGCGACAAGCTCATCAGTCTGAAATTCATGTACACTCCCGAGCGCGGCGATGTGGTCATAATAAACTCGGAGAACATGAAGGAGATCATAGTGAAGCGCATCATCGGCGTACCCAATGACAAGGTGGAGATAGACTACTCCGAGGGCAGCGTTTATGTGAACGGAGAAAAGCTCTCCGAGCCCTATGTGAACGGCACTATGACCGAGAGAAGCACATTTGCTTCGGTGTTCCGCGATCCGGCCTCCGGCAGGTATGTATACAAGGTGCCTTTTGACAAGTATCTTGTTCTCGGGGATAACCGGGATCATTCCACCGACGGCAGGGTGTTCGGATTTGTAACAAGAGACGAGATCCTCGGCAGGGCGGTATTCCGTTACTGGTCTGACGAGGGCAGTATAGGTTTTATAGAGTAAGAAAGGGCGGTGATCCTGTTGAGCAGGGAAGCCAATGTACAGTGGTTCCCGGGGCATATGGCCAAGACCCGGAGGATCATGCAGTCTAATCTTAAGCTTGTGGATGTGGTGGTGGAGATCACCGACGCGAGGATACCCTATTCCAGCCGCAACCCTGAAATGGACAGGCTTGTGGGCTCAAAGCCTCGTCTGCTGCTGCTCAACAAGGCGGATTCTGCTGACGAGACAGTAACTTCCGTGTGGCTGGACTACTACAAGCGCAAGGGCATTTTCGCTATCGCTACCGATTGCCGGAGCGGTAAGAATATAGGAAGATTTCAGACAGCTTTGAAAGAGCTGATGAAAGACAAGCTCGCCCAGTGGCAGGCTCATGGAATGACCGGCAGACCTATCAGGATAATGGTTGTGGGCATACCAAATGTGGGCAAGAGCTCATTCATCAATCGCCTTGCCGGCTCCAAGCGTGCCAAGGTGGAGGACAGGCCGGGCGTTACCCGCGGCAAGCAGTGGGTCACTCTTGAGGGAGACCTTGAACTGCTTGATATGCCGGGCGTGCTGTGGCCTAAGTTCGAGGATAAGCGCGTGGGAGAGATGCTGGCTTTCACCGGAGCCGTCAAAGACAATATAATGGATATGGAGTACATCGCCTGCCGGTTCCTTGAATACATGAACGCCGAATACCCGGAGCTTATCAAAAACCGCTACGGCATCGAGACCGACGATATCCCCGAAAACGACGAGGAGACCATAGGCTGCGTGCAGGGCTTTGAGATACTTGGACGCATCGGAAAGAAGCGGGGATTCCTGGTTTCCGGCGGCGAGGTTAATACCGAGCGTGCCGCCATAACCGTTATGGACGAGTTCAGGAGCGGAAAGCTGGGCAGGCTGACCCTTGAAAGACCGAGGTAAGCGCTATGACATTGTTTGAATTTGATAACACTTACAGAGACAGATACAGCCTTGTCTGCGGCGTTGATGAAGCAGGCAGAGGCCCTCTTGCGGGGGATGTTTATGCCGCCGCAGTAATATTCCCGGCGGGAGTGGTTATCGACGGTATTGACGACAGCAAAAAGCTCACCGAAAAGAAGCGGGAACAGCTCTTTGACGAGATACAAAAGCATGCGCTGGCCAGCTGTATCGCTGTGGCAACAGTAGATGAGATAGAGAACATCAATATCCTCGAGGCCGCAAAGCTGGCTATGAAAAGGGCGGTAGCGGGTCTCGGAGTATCGCCGGATATAGTACTTATCGACGGCAATCAGCCGCCGAAGTTCGAGTGCGACTACGAGGCTGTCGTCAAGGGCGACGCCAAGAGCCAGTCCATAGCTGCTGCATCTATTCTTGCAAAGGTGGCAAGGGACAGATACATGAAGGAGCTGGCAGTCAAGTATCCTGAGTGGCAGTTTGAAAAGCACAAGGGCTACGGCACTAAGCTCCATTATCAGATGCTTGATCAGTTCGGGGAGAGCCCTGTTCACAGGCACAGTTTCCTGAAAAAGTACTATCAGAAAAAGGCCGTTGCCGATGGAGAATAAACGCGAGATCGGCAATGCCGGTGAAAACGTGGTCTGTGCATTTCTGGAGCAGAACGGTTACACCATTCTCGCCAGGAATTACACGGTGCGCGGCGGCGAGATAGATATTATAGCCGAAAAGAATGACATGATCGCTTTTGTCGAGGTGAAGCTCCGCAAGGAGGGTGCTCTCGTTTCCGGCGAGGAGGCCGTCAACGGGCAGAAGAAAAAGCACATCATCCTGGCGGCTGAGAGATATATGCTCACAGCCAAGCCCGACAAGTGCGCACGCTTCGACGTTGCCTCGGTAGAGGTGAAGAAGAACGGCAAGCTCAGGCTGAAATACTACGTTTCCGCCTTTGATGCAAGTAAATAAACGGCTCTCGGGCCTGTTATAATAAGGAAAGGTGAAATACTATGTTTTACAAAAGCACAAGAAACAGTTCGGTCAACGTTACCTCTGCTCAGGCGATAACCCAGGGCATTTCCAAGGACGGTGGACTTTTCGTTCCGTCGGAGCTCCCTGCCGTTACCATGAAGGACATCAAAGAGCTTGGGGATATGACCTATGCTCAGAGAGCTTTCTTTGTATTCTCCAAGTTCCTCACGGATTTCAAGCCTGACGAGATCCGTTACTGCGTTGACAGCGCCTACAACGACAAGAACTTCGATACCGACAGCATCGCGGAGCTTGCTCATCTCTTTGACGGCACCTATATGCTGGAACTGTGGCACGGTCCCACCTGCGCTTTCAAGGATATGGCGCTCCAGATCCTGCCTTATCTGCTCACCACCTCCGCTAAGAAGCTTGACTTGGGCAAGAAGATAGTTATTCTCGTTGCCACCTCCGGCGATACCGGCAAGGCCGCTCTTGAAGGCTTCAAGGACGTTCCCGGCACTGAGATCATGGTGTTCTATCCCGAGGACGGCGTTTCTGCGATGCAGAAAAAGCAGATGACCACTCAGGAAGGCGCTAACGTTGGCGTATGCGCTATCAAGGGCAATTTCGACGATGCTCAGAACGGTGTTAAGGCTATCTTCACCGATACCGCCATCGCTGATACCCTCGCTGCCAACGGTATGCAGTTCAGCTCTGCCAACTCCATAAACTGGGGCAGACTTGCTCCCCAGATCATCTATTATATCTCCACCTATGCACAGCTGGTCAAGGATCAGGCCGTTGATATCGGCGAGCCGATCAACATCGTTGTCCCCACCGGCAACTTCGGCAACATCCTTGCGGCTTACTACGCGAAGAAAATGGGCGTACCGGTGAACAAGCTGATCTGCGCCTCAAACTCCAACAACGTACTTACTGATTTCATCAACACCGGCGTATACGACAGGAACAGGCAGTTCTTCACCACTATCTCGCCCTCTATGGATATCCTGATCTCCTCCAACCTTGAAAGACTCCTCTATCACCTCTGCGGTGAGAACGACGAGACTATCAGAGAGTGGTTCGGCAAGCTTGCAAAGGAGGGAAGATACGAAGTCTCCGACGAGGTCAAGAAGGTGCTTTCCGAGGAGTTCTACGCAGGCTGCTGCGACGACGTTCAGACCAAGGAGTGCATCAAGGTCATCTACGACAAATACTCCTACACCTGCGACACTCATACGGCTGTTGCAGTAAAGGTATATCAGGACTACAAGGCAGCAACCGGCGACGATACCGTAACGGTCATCGCATCCACCGCAAGCCCCTACAAGTTCTCGGGTTCGGTGCTGTCTGCACTGGGCGTTGATACCGATGCCGACGAGTTTGCCCTCGTTGACAAGCTGGCTGACGCCTCCAAGCTCCCCGTGCCTGCATCTCTTGCAGCTCTTAAGGACAAGGATATCCGTTTCAGCAAGACTGTTGACAAGGCTGACATGAAGGCTTACGTATTCGAGAGCCTGGGTATCAAGGAGTAATACAAACAAAACGCGCCTGCGGTCTATCCCACAGGCGCATTTCTTGCCGGAAAGTCAGTTTTCTCTGGCCTTGAAGGTCTTGCACAGCGTCTCGTCCGGACAGTCGGGGCAGGAGCAGGTGCAGCATACGCTGATGCTGTCGGCGCTGCATTCTCTGCCGTTCACGTTATGGGCGCAGCTTGTTACGTCGCATTTTACCGAGCTTAGTGTTCTGGGTGTCATGGTTTTATGGCTCCTTTCATTGGTTGTACTGTTATTATTGGCTTGTCAGGGCGATTTATTCAGATTCGGGGAGGTAGATACAGATGAGTTTGTTTGTGATCGCAGATCTGCATCTGCCCCTTTCTGTTGAAAAGCCTATGGATATTTTCAGCGGCTGGACCGATTACGTCTCCCGCCTTGAAGAAAACTGGAAAAGACTGGTGGCTCCGGAGGATACTGTTGTGATACCAGGTGACGTTTCCTGGGCAATGGGGATTTCCGAGAGCTACAACGATATGCGGTTCATCAATGAGCTCCCCGGCACGAAGATACTCATGAAGGGCAACCACGATTACTGGTGGGACACCGTTACCAAGATGAAACGCTTTTTCGATGACAACGGATTCGATACACTGAAAATAGTCCACAATAACTGTTATCAGTATGAGGATATCGGTATCTGCGGCAGCAGGGGCTGGATAAACGATACAGGCTGTCCTGCCGATGCAAAGGTAATAGCCCGGGAGGCCATGCGCCTGGAGGCTTCGGTCAGCGACGCCGAGAGACAGGGGCTCAGACCAGTGGTGTTCCTGCATTATCCGCCGGTCTATTCCGGGGACGTCAACGAGCCGATCTTCGAGGTATTGAAGCGTCACGGTATAAAGCTGTGCTTTTACGGGCATCTTCACGGAAGGAAAGCGCATCAGAATGCTGTCATCGGGGAGTATAACGGTGTTATGCTGAAACTTATCTCGGCAGATTATTTACAATTCTCACCACTTAACATAACCAATATTGTGCAAAACGACGAATTGTAAAAAAGACTTGAAATGTCAATAAGATTGTGGTATAATAATTTAGATATCTTATTCGCTTGCTTATTGTCATTATAATGAGCAGGTAAAATAATACTGGAGGAATCAAAAATGAGTTTGAAGTCAACAAATAAGGTGGATACCAATAAGTACGAGCTGGAAATAGAGATCGGTGCCGAGGCTTTTGAGGAAGCTGTTCAGAAGGCTTATCTCAAGAACAAGGGCCGCATCCAGGTCCCCGGTTTCAGAAAGGGCAAGGCTCCCAGAAAGCTCATCGAGAAGACCTACGGCGAGGCATTCTTCTATGAGGACGCTGTAAACCTCATCTACGGCGAGGCTGTTGACAGTGCCGTCAAGGAGGCAGGTCTCGAGCTGGTTGCAAGACCCGACGTTGAGATCACTGCTGTTGACAAGGCCACCGGCGTTGCAATGAAGGCTGTCTGCATTGTTAAGCCCGAGGTAGAGATCACCGATTATAAGGGCATCGAGGTAGAGAAGGCTGTCAAGGCCGTTGAAGACGAGGACATCGACAAGGAGATCAAGAAGCTCCTTGAAAAGAACGTAAGAATAGTTACCGTTGACGACAGAGCCGCAGAGCTGGGCGATACCGTTACAATCGACTTTGAGGGCTTCAAGGACGATGTTGCTTTTGACGGCGGCAAGGCTGAGGACTTCGATCTTGAGCTCGGCAGCGGCCAGTTCATCCCCGGCTTTGAGGATGCTATCGTAGGCCACAGCACCGGCGAGCAGTTCGAGATCAACGTTACCTTCCCCGAGCAGTATCAGGTAGCTGATCTTGCAGGCGCTCCCGCAGTATTCAAGATCAACCTCAAGGCTATCACCAAGAAGGAGTACCCTGAGGCTGACGACGATATGATCCAGGAGAGCACCGAGTTCGACACTCTCGAGGACTTCAAGGCAGACGCAAGAAAGAAGCTGGAGGAGCAGAACGAGAAGGCTGCCGACAACGCAGTTGAGAATTTCCTCTTTGACAAGATCGTTGAGAACATGAAGGCTGAGGTGCCCGAGGTAATGTTCGACAACCGTGCCAATGAAATGGTCAACGAGCTTGCTGCAAGACTCCGCTCTCAGGGCATTTCCATGGATATGTATATGCAGTACACCGGTCAGACCGCCGATCAGCTGAAGTCTACATACATGGAGCAGGCTACCAGACAGGTGAAGCTTCGTCTTGCGCTTGAGCAGATCGTTAAGAACGAGGGCATCGAGGCTACCGACGAGGAAGTCGAGAACGAGATCAAGACCATCGCAGAGAACAACAACATTACTGTTGACGAGGTCATGAAGTACATCACCAAGGAAGGCGTTGCCAAGGATATCGCAGTCGGCAAGGCTGTTGACCTTGTGAAGGAAAGCGCAGTTATCAAGTAATTAAGTCGAATAAAGTATTTTCGCCCGCCGATCTTTATGCGGGCGAAAAGCATATCAAAGGGAGGCAATTATTATGGCATTGATTCCTTACGTTGTGGAACAGACCGGCAGAGGCGAGAGAAGCTACGATATCTTTTCGAGACTTCTCAATGACCGCATCATCATGTTTTCTGAGCCTATCGACGATGCTGTTGCAAGCGTCGTAGTCGCTCAGCTGCTTTATCTTGAAAGCCAGGATCCCGAGAAGGATATCGACCTTTATATCAACAGCCCCGGAGGATCTATCACCGCCGGTATGGCTATCTATGATACTATCCAGTATATCAAGTGCGACGTGTCCACTATCTGCATCGGTATGGCGGCTTCAATGGGTGCGTTCCTGCTTTCCTCCGGCACCAAGGGCAAGAGATTCGCTCTGCCCAATGCCGAGATCATGATCCACCAGCCTCTTATCGGCGGCGGCGGACTTTCCGGTCAGTGCACCGATATCAAGATCCACTCCGACCACCTGATCAGGACAAGAGAAAAGATGAACAAGATCCTGGCGGAGAACACCGGAAAATCTATCGAGCAGATCGCCGCCGACACCGAGCGCGACAATTACCTGACCGCAGACGAGGCGCTGGAATACGGTCTCGTTGATAAGGTCATCGCTCACAGATAAAAGCAGAACGAAAGGAGCCTATCTATGGCAAATGATGTTTACAAGCGCTGTAACTTCTGCGGAAAGCTTGAGACCAAGGTCAAGAATATGTTCTCAGCCGGAGTTTACAGTATTTGTGACGAGTGCGTTTTGTATTGCTATGACATTCTTGCGGATCAGGGCATAGTTGCTCCTCCCGAGAAGAACAAGAAACACCAGCTTGCAGAGGAAGCTCTCAGTCAGGGCGATATCACCCTCAAAAAGCCTGCCGAGATCAAGGCTGTGCTGGATGAGTATGTTATCGGTCAGGATGACGCGAAGATATCTCTTGCCGTGGCTGTATACAACCACTACAAGAGGATCCTGTCCCTTGACAACAACGATGACGACGTCGAGATACAGAAATCCAATGTTCTGCTTCTCGGTCCCACCGGTACCGGAAAGACCCTGCTGGCGCAGACACTGGCAAGGCTGCTGAATGTGCCTTTTGCCATTGCCGACGCCACCACCCTTACCGAGGCCGGTTACGTGGGCGATGACGTTGAGAACGTCCTCACAAGGCTTATCCAGGCTGCTGATTACGATGTTGAAGCCGCTCAGAACGGCATCATCTACATCGACGAGATAGACAAGATCTCCCGCAAGTCCGAAAACACCTCTATCACGAGAGATGTCAGCGGCGAGGGCGTACAGCAGGCACTGCTCAAGATCGTTGAGGGTACTGTGTCCAACGTTCCTCCCCAGGGCGGCAGAAAGCATCCTCATCAGGAGTTCATCCAGATCGACACCAAGAACATCCTGTTCATCTGCGGCGGAGCTTTTGACGGCCTTGAAAGCGTCATCAAAAAGAGAACTGATTCATCCTCCATGGGCTTCGGCGGCAACATCAAGAACAAGAACGCCGAGACCAACGTGATGAAGAAGGTGCTCCCGCAGGATCTTGTAAAATACGGCATTGTTCCCGAGCTGGTGGGCAGACTGCCTGTTCTGACTGTGCTTGACGAGCTTGACGAGCCTGCACTTTGCAGGATACTGACCGAGCCCAAGAATTCTCTCCTGCGCCAGTACACCAAGCTTTTCAAGCTTGACGGTATAGACTTTGTGCTGACCGACGACGCCAAGGAGGAGATCGCCCGTAAGACTATCGAGCAGAAGACCGGCGCCCGCGGACTCAGAGGCATATTTGAGAAGGTGCTCACCGGGCTTATGTTCAATTCTCCCTCTGATCCGACTATCAGCCGCATCACTATCACAGCTGAGGTGGTAAGAGGCGAAAAGGAGCCTATCATTGAGCATCAGAGACAGGAAAAACAGGGCGCATGACTAAACTAAAAAGGAACCGGATGCCGGTTCCTTTTTTTGTGATATTTTGCAGTAAACAGGTAGTATAGTAATGGGCTCATTCGTCCAGCGGGACAAGCTCGGAGAGGTCGTAGGGGGTCTTCTGGTATACGCAGTAGTTGAGCCAGTTGGCGTACATCAGGTTCGCCGAGCAGCTCCAGTTGAAGATAGGAGTCTGTGTGGGGTCGTTGTCGGGGAAGTAGTTGTAGGGGACTTGAATGTCCAGCCCTTTGTTAAGATCGCGGAAGTACTCCTTGGATAAGGTCTCCCGGTCGTATTCCCAATGCCCGAAGAGGAAGAACTGCCTCTCAGTCTTGTCGGAAACTACGTGAACTCCGGCCTCGTAGCTTTCGGCGGCTATCACAAGATCTCTGTGCTTGACGATATCCTCATGCCTTACCTCGGTATGACGGGAGTGAGGACAGTGGAACACATCTCCGAAGCCTTTGAGCAGCGAACAGGTGGGGGAAGTGATGTGGTGCTTGTAATTGCCGAACATCTTCTGCGGGAGCTTGTACTTGGGGATACCGTAGTGATAATACAGCGCCGCCTGTGCGCCCCAGCAAATGTGGATGGTGGAATACACGTTGGATTTCGACCACTCAAAGACCTCGCAAAGCTCGCCCCAATAGTCCACCTGCTCATAGTCGAGGTGTTCGAGGGGAGCACCGGTGATTATCAGGCCGTCGTATCTGTTCTCCTTGATCTCGTCGAAGGGAGTATAGAAGTTGAGCATATGCTCCTGGGGGGTGTTCTTGCTGATATGGTTCATCTGCACAAGGTCGATATCCACGTGCAGGGGAGTGTTTGAAAGGAGCCTGAGTATCTGTGTTTCGGTGGTTATCTTGTCCGGCATGAGGTTCACGATGGCGACTTTAAGGGCGCGTATATCCTGATGCTCGGCACGGTCGGCCGGCATTACGAATATCTTCTCCGCTTCAAGAGTTGAATAGGCCGGCAGATTGTTCGGTATTTTGATCGGCATTCTTGTTTTCTCCTTGCAGTTTTATTACTGTATATTATTATATCACATTCATCGGCAATGTTCAAGGGGTATATTTGTTAATATTCATAGCGCTGTTTGAGAAAATATGCCTGTATCTTGTTGACTTTTAGTGCGCTATGGGTTATAATAAAAATGTATTTGTATTTTGTGACAGGGAAGTGTTCCTTTTGAAGATCAAGGAGTTGTTCAGCGGCGAGACCGACAATACATATATCCAGTTTTTCCGGTATCTGTTTGTGGGCGGGTTCGCTTTTTTGGTGGATTACGGTACTCTGACGCTGCTGGTTGAGGTTTTCGACTTCGGACCTGTTCCGGCTGCGGTCATCGCTTTCATCCTCGGACTTGCCGTCAATTATATCCTCAGCACGCTGTGGATATTCAAAAACTCCAAGCTCAACAACCGCTTTGCCGAGTTCCTGGCCTTTGCGCTCATTGGCGTTATCGGCCTTGGGATAAACGAGCTCATCATATGGCTGTTTGACGATGTAATCGCACCTCACAAGCCCCTTGATTTCATTCCCGAGGACAAGTACTACATGATAGGCAAGCTGGTTTCGACTGTCATAGTTTTCATATGGAATTTTGCTGCGAGAAAGTTTATCATATTCAATAAAAAGGATAAAGAACAGGGTGATCAGAAATGAAAAAGGTAGTAGTCATCGGTGCGGGTCCTGCCGGTATCACGGCGGCTGTTGAGCTGCTCAGGCAGGACAAGGATATACAGGTAACGTTGTTGGAGGGCTCCTCCGTTATAGGCGGCATATCTCAGACCGTAAGATATCACGGCAACAGAATGGATATCGGCGGACACAGGTTCTTCTCCAAATCTGAGGAGGTCATGAACTGGTGGAGCGACCTTATGCCTCTCCAGGGAGCCGATTCCTTTGACGACAAGCAGCTGGGGCGCAAAAAGCCACTCACAGCAGGCGGCCCCGACCCTGAGAAGGATGACAACGTAATGCTCATCAGAGAGCGCGTTTCCCGCATCTATTATGACAGGAAGTTCTTTGATTATCCTATCTCGCTTAAACCCGAGACCATAATCAACATGGGCTTTTTGACAACTATGCGTGCCGGGTTCAGCTATCTGTGGAGCTGCGTCTTCAAGAAACCAGAGACCAATCTTGAAAACTTCTACATCAACCGATTCGGCAAGGTGCTTTACAGTATGTTCTTCGAGGGCTATACTGAGAAGCTCTGGGGCAGACATCCCCGGGAGATCTCTGCGGACTGGGGGGCACAGCGCGTCAAGGGGCTTTCTATCCTTGCAGTTATCAAGGATATGCTGCGCAAGGTCTTCCGTATCAAGTCCGCCAAAGTTGAGACTTCTCTTATAGAGCAGTTCTGGTATCCCAAGTACGGCCCCGGTCAGCTCTGGGAGCGAGCTGTTGAGATCGCTGAGGAAAAGGGTGCCGAGATACTCATGCAGCACAGTGTTAAAAGTGTAATTCTCGAAAACAACAAGGTCAAGGCCGTCATCTGCGATACTCCCGAGGGAGAGAAGCGCATCGAAGGGGATTACTTCATTTCCTCCATGCCTATCAAGGATCTTGTCGGCTCCATGACCGGCGATAAGATTAGCTCCGGCATCAGGAAGATCGCCGCAGGGCTGCCTTACAGAGATTTTGTCACCGTGGGACTGCTGGTGAACAAGCTGGAGCTTGTGAACAAGACCAGTATCAAGACCCTCGGCAATATCGTCCCCGATTGCTGGATATATGTTCAGGACAAGGGCGTCAAGCTGGGCAGGATACAGATATTCAACAACTGGTCGCCGTACCTTGTCAAGGATGCAGCCAATACAGTATGGATCGGGCTTGAGTATTTCTGCAACGAGGGCGACGAGTTCTGGAATATGTCCGACAGGGACTGCGCCAAGTTCGCTGTCAGAGAGCTCAGAAAAATGGGCGTCATCAAAAAAGGCGCTGTCCTTGACTGGCACCGCGAGCGCGTAAAGAAGGCCTACCCCGCATATTTCGATACCTACAAGCATTTTGACAAGCTGGTAGAGTTCCTGGATAAATATGACAATCTATACTGTGTGGGCAGAAACGGTCAGCACAGATACAATAACATGGATCACTCGATGCTTACCGGCATTTATGCTGCAAGAGCTATTGCTGACGGTTCTTCCGACAAGGACGCTGTCTGGAATGTGAACACTGAAAAGGAATATCACGAGGAGAAGAAATAACATAATGGTCTCGTCAAAACGCTTTAACAGCTTTCACGGCAGGGTCGGAAAGCTGTACGATCTCCTGGGCAGGCATCCTTTTTCTGTCAGCTTCGGACTGATAATCCTGCTCACGCCGCTTTGTTTCGGCGCACAGGGCAACATCACCGACAGCGCAAAAATGATATGGTGCCTGACAGGCGTTGCCATGCCTGTCTCTGTAATACTGTGGTTATATAAGCTCAGGATCCTGAACAAGGCTGCCGCTATTGTTACGGTCGCGGTGCTTGTGCTTTCGGGCGGGCTTGCTTCAAGCTACTTTATCGACTCGGAACGTGCCTCGCTGTGGATATTCTTCTATATGTTCCTTGCCATCGTCGTTTTCAGGTTCCTTACCCTATCGGATAAGGAGAGAAGCGACAAGCACAACGCCTTTATGATCATGGCCTTCAGCTTTGCGATAAAGTTCTGCTATGTTCTTTATACCAGCTGCTACACCAGGCAGAACGACGTAGGCTCCTTCGACGGAGATAAAGGTCACGCTGCTTACATCGAGTATCTTATTCAGAACAAGCACCTGCCGGACTTTAATCCGACTGACAGGTGGCAGTTCTATCATCCGCCGCTTCATCATACCGTATCTGCCTGCTGGATAGATATTTGCGAGAATGTCCTCGGTGCGAGCCGGAATCACGCCCGCGAATCCTTGCAGATGCTGATGATGTTCTATTCGTTGGCATGCGTTATCATCGTTTACAAGCTGCTCAGACACTTCGGGTTCAGCGGAAAGTCACTGCTTATCCCTCTGGCACTGTTCGCATTCCATCCGGCTTTCATACTTTCTTCCGGTGCGATCAACAACGATCAGCTGGCGGCTTTCATGACTGTGCTGACTATGCTCTTTACGGTGCGCTGGTTCAAGGAACCCACCGTGAAGAAGATCATACCCATAGCCTTTTCCATAGGCTGCGGTATGATGGCAAAGCTCAATGCCGGCATGATAGCGCCCGCTGTTGCGGTGCTGTTCTTCTGGCAGCTTATAAGATACCGTGCTGAGATAAAGCGGATCCTGCTGCAATATGTGGTCTTCGGTGCTATATGTTTCCCCCTTGGGCTGTGGTGGACGATCAAGAACAAGATCCAGTGGGGTGTACCTTTTGATTATGTTCCCTATGTGGGCGGAGACCAGTTTATCAACAAAGAGATCTTCGAGAGGCTCTTTGACCTGTCCCCGAAGCAGTTTTCGCCGGTGTTTGAAAACTGGATCAGAGACGGCAGCGAGTTCACCGAGTACAATCCCAACGTAGCCATACTCAAAAACTCGATCTTCGGCGAGGACATCAACAAGACCAATTTCCCCGGCGGGAATACAATTATACCTACGATACTGTTCTGGGTGGCGCTGGTTCTGGCGCTGCTGGGCGTGTTCTTTATCGTGTATTTCCTGTTTAAAAAGAATACCAAGCTTGAAAAGCCCTACAAGGTATTCTTTGCGGTTTACTGGGCATTCTCGCTTTACTATTTCTATGTGTTCTGCTACACCTATACTGCTACCTGCACCATGAATTTCCGCTACCTGACGCCGATACTTGTGGTATCTGTGATGCAGTATGCCATGCTGTACGATCAGCTGGGGCGCGGCGAAACTACCACCGCCAAGAAGGTCATCTCCCGCATTTTCACCTGTATGATCGCGGCGTTCTGCCTGCTTTCTGTTGTAACGTATCTCCTTGTGGGATATATGGAAGTCAATTAACGGAGTGTTTATGAAGCGTACTCATATTATCACAGACCCCGGCACCGGCGAAAAGCGCTGCACCTGTTTCAAGCGATGCGGGGGCTGTCAGCTCGATATGTCCTATAAAGAGCAGCTCGACTGGAAACAGCAGAAGGCGGAGCGTATGCTCTCACGGTTTTGCAAGGTGGAGCCGATCATCGGGATGGAGCGGCCTTACAATTACCGCAACAAGGTACAGACGGTTTTCAGATTTGACAGCCGCAGACAGCTTATCTCCGGCGTGTATCAGTCCCGTTCAGGCAAGCTCACCGCTACTGAGGACTGTATGCTGGAGGACAAGGTCTGCACCAAAGCTGTTATCGAGTTCAAGCGGCTCATGAGGAGCTTTCGCATCGCGCCCTACGACCCGGTGAGCGGGAAGGGCTTCGTGCGGCATCTGCTGGTCAGGTATTCGCGCTCTGAGAAACAGCTTATGGTCTGCGTATGCGCCGTGAGCAGGGATTTCCCCTCCGGTCCGGCCTTTTCAAAAGAGCTGAAAAAAGCCTGCCCCGAGTTGGAGAGCTTTGTGCTCAATGTGAACACCAAGCCTCTGCCATTGTCCCTTGGGGACAAGAACATCGTCCTATTCGGCAGGGCCTACATCGACGATATCATTCTCGGAAAGCGGTTCAGGATATCGCCCCAGTCCTTCTATCAGGTCAATTCGATCCAGACGGAGAGGCTTTATTCCGAGGCGATAGCACTTGCGGGGCTAAAAGAGACCGACGTGCTCATAGACGCCTACTGCGGCACCGGCACTCTTGGGATCCTGTCCTCTGACAAGGTGAAGACCGTTATAGGCACGGAGCTCAACGCTGCCGCCTGCAAGGACGCCGCTCAGAACATAAAGCTCAACGGCATAGACAACTACACCGTAGTCAATGAGGATGCGGGGCAGTTCATGAGGGAGCTGGCTGATGAAAAGACCCATGTAGACGCGGTGATCACCGACCCTCCGAGAGCCGGCTGCGACAGGAGCTTTCTTGATTCGCTGTGTGTGCTCAGGCCTTCGAGGGTGGTATACATATCCTGCAAGATAGAATCCCTCGAAAGAGACCTGAGATATCTTGTCAAAAACGGCTATAAGGTCAGAGCGATCAAGCCTGTGGATATGTTCCCTCATACCGTAGGCATAGAGACGGTTGTGCTGCTGGAGGACAAGCGCGGCTGAGCAGTATTGTGAGGATTTGTTTTTGTGATTTAGCGAATTTTCGCAAAATTTGTAATTTCCCTCTTGACATCTGCCGATCTGTGTGATATAATATTTTAGTAAATTTGTGATCACTACATAGAACTACTGTCTGAACTAAGGATGATGGGCTTCTATGAGTTCATAATTTTTGGTTTGGAAGGAGGTTAACGTAATGAAGGAAGGAATCCATCCCAAGTATGAGGAGACCACGATCACCTGTGCCTGCGGCAACGTGATCAACACTCGTTCTACTAAGAAGGATATCAAAGTCGAGATCTGTTCCAAGTGCCATCCGTTCTTTACCGGCAAGCAGAAGCTTGTTGATACCGGCGGACGTGTTGACAGATTCAAGAAAAGATTTAACCTTGATTAAACGAAAAGAGCGGAAAGATCCGCTCTTTTTTGTTAGGGGGAGATTGAGTGGAGACCGAGTACAAGACCGTTTCAGGTTATGCCGAGGCAAGCTTTATCGAGAAGAAGTCCGAGTTCATCGGGCAGATCTGCCATGTGGAGAATTCTGACCAGGCGGTGGAGTTCATCAATTCCGTCAAGGCCAAGCACCGCAAGGCGCGGCATAACGTCTATGCCTATATCACCCGGGACGGCAACACCAGCCGCTACTCCGACGACGGCGAGCCTCAGGGCACCGGCGGCGTTCCTGTGCTGGATGTGCTCCGGAAGGAAGGGCTTACCGACGTGTGCGTTGTGGTGACGCGATACTTCGGGGGCATACTTCTCGGAGGCGGCGGGCTTGTGAGAGCCTACTCCCATGCCTGCAAGATAGCGATCGACGAGGCGGAAAAAAAGCTCATGTGCAGATGCTCGAGGTTCGAGATCGGCTGTGATTACGCCCTCTACGGCAGGCTCTCCTACCTGATGCCGGAATTTGAGGCAAAGACCGTGCGTGAGGACTTTGCCGATGACGTCCGGCTGACAGTTCTCGTTAAGGACAGTTTCTGCGACGGATTCAGAGCAAAGCTGACCGATGCATCCAACGGAAAAGCCGATATAAAGGAAGAAAAATGTCTTTGGGAAGATTTTTCTTGAAAATCTTAAAAGTTTAAAGGATTTTTTAAGGCTTTGTTTGTATAATAGTATGTAGGAAACGTTAAGGAGGTCTTGATCTATGACTCCGCGTGAAAGATATGAGGAATTTGAAAAGACCCTTCTCTGTGAATATGCCTGTCTGGCAGTGAACAGCAAGGGCAGGCAGGGCACGTCGCGCAAATGTGACCTGCGCACCGAGTTCCAGCGGGACAGAGACAAGATCATCCACTGCAATTCCTTTCGCCGACTGAAGCACAAGACCCAGGTGTTCCTGTCTCCCTCCGGAGATCATTACAGGACGAGGCTAACCCATACCCTTGAAGTTGGACAGATAGCAAGGACTATCGCCAGGGCACTGAGACTAAACGAAGACCTCACCGAAGCGATAGCTATGGGGCACGATCTCGGGCATACGCCCTTCGGTCATGCGGGAGAGCGGGCGCTGAACTCCCTTTGTCCCGACGGCTTCAAGCACTACAAGCAGGGACTCAGGGTCGTTGAGCTTATCGAGAACAACGGCAAGGGGCTGGATCTTACCTACGAAGTCAAGGACGGCATCCTCAAACACACCAATGAGAAGGCCGAGACCCTTGAAGGCTATGTAGTCAGGTATGCCGATGTTATCGCCTACATAAACCACGATATCGACGATTCGATAAGAGGCGGGATCATCACCGAGGAGGATATCCCAAAAGAGATAACCGACGTGCTGGGTCACTCCAAATCGGAACGGATAACGTCTCTTGTTACTTCTATTATAGATAAAGGTATATATATCGAAAACGGTGAGCCGACTGTCGGCATGGACGACACTACGGCCAAGTATTACAATGCGCTCCACAGCTATATGCTGGAGAGCGTGTATCTTAATCCTCTCTGCAAATCCGAAGAGAGCAAAGCGCAGGAGATGCTCAAAAAGCTTTACGAGCATTTCTGCCGGAATGTTTATTCCATGCCGCCGCTCTATGTGGGTCTTGCCGAGAGATACGGTAAGGAGAGGGCAGTCTGCGATTACATATCCGGTATGACCGACCGGTATGCCGTTGATCTGTTCGCAGATCTGTTTATTCCCAAGGACTGGAAAGTCAGATGATCTGACCCGGAAAGGAGCTGTTTTGGATGGCATTTCCTGTGGAATTCATTGACAGGCTTAAATCAGCCAATCCCATTGCCGATGTGGTGGGTACATATCTTACCTTGAAACGCTCCGGCAGAGATTATGTCTGCATCTGTCCTTTTCATGACGAGAAGACAGCTTCCTGCTATATCCATCCCAATGAGGCCTATTTCCATTGCTTCGGATGCGGAGCCGGGGGAGACGTAATAACCTTTACAATGCGTTATAACAACCTGGATTACGTGGAAGCCGTGAAATTCCTTGCGGAACGGGGCGGACTGACTATGCCCAACGACAATTTCTCTGAAGCCAAGTCAGCCAACAAGCGCAAGAGGATATTTGAGATGAACAAGAAAGCGGCAAGGTTTTTCTATGATCAGCTCAAAACGCCTGAGGGCCAGACCTGCCTCGAATACCTTGCCAAGAGAGGACTTACGATCAGTACCATAAAGAAATACGGTATGGGCTTTGCTCCCAACAGCTGGTCAAAGCTCAAAAGCTATATGCTGTCGGAGGGCTATTCCGAGCAGGAGCTTATCGAGGCCAGCCTTATCACTCATTCGGCGGATAATTCGCGAAACACCTTTGATTTCTTTGTGTTCCGGGCTATGTTCCCCTTCTTAGATCTGAGAGGGAACATCGTCGGATTCGGCGGGCGTGCCCTGAGCGTTGACGACAAGAGAAAATATCTTAACTCCAAGAACACCCCGGTATACGCCAAGGAGCGGTTTCTGTTCTCTATGAACTTCGCCAAGGATGTCTCGGTCAAGTCCAAGAAGATACTGCTTTGTGAGGGGAATCTGGATGTTATCTCGCTGAACCAGGCGGGGTTTGAGAATGCAGTGGCTTCATGCGGAACGGCGCTTACTTCCGAGCAGGCCAGGATGATCTCGAATTACGCCGACGAAGCGGTGATCTGTTACGACTCGGACGTCGCCGGACAGAAGGCCACAAGAAAGGCCATAGGCATCCTGCGTGAGCAGGGGCTGAAAGTCTCGGTTGTCAGGATGGACGGCGCAAAAGACCCGGACGAGTTCATCAACAAGTTCGGCAAGGCCAAGTTCGAGCATATCCTTGAAAAGGCCGTGGATTCGGTATCATTTGAGCTCCTTGACGCTCAGGGAGCACTTGATCTGAGCAATGAGGTCGGCAAGACCGATTATATGAAAAGAGCCTGCGAGGTGCTGGTTAGGATCAAATCGCCTATCGAGAGAGATATCTACATCTCGAAGGTGGCCAGAGAGCAGGACGTTTCTAAGGAGGCCGTCGAGGAACAGGTCAGGATCATGATCGAGGTCGAAAAGAAGAAGAAGGCCGAAAAGAAAAAGCAGGAGGCTCTGAACTTCTCCAGCAAGCGTGATCCCCTCAACCCCGACGCGGCGCTCCACCCCAGAGAAGACCGCGCTGAAAAGGCGTTGATATACTATCTTTATAATAACCCTGACAAGTGCGGCTATCTGCTGTCGAGGATCACGCCGGACAAGTTCGTGACCGACCTCAATGCGAGGATATACGGATCGCTGACTGCCAAGCTAAAGGCCGGAGAGGATTACTCCTTCTCGTCGTTCTACTCCGAGTTCTCACCGGAGCAGGTGGACAGGATAGTTGCTATAATCAGCGATTTCTCCGACGAGGGCATCGACGCGAATGTGGCAGAGGACTGTATCAAGGTGCTTCTGGACTTTGAGCAGACCATGCAGCAGAGCAGCGGCGATGATCTCTCGATAGACGATCTTCAAAGTCTGATAGAGAGCCTTAGAAATAAAGATCAGTAAGTGTAAAAAACAGGAAGGATGATGTGAACATGTCTGAGAACAAGAAACAGATCGTAGAAACCCTTATGGAACAGGGCAGAGCCAACGGAAGACTTACCGCCAAGGAGATCACCGACGCCCTCGAAAAGCTTGATTTCGACGTTGAGCAGATCGACAACTTTTATGAGAACTGCTCAGCGCTGAACATCGAGATCATCGACGATATCATTCCCGATGATACTCTGGTGTTCGTGAACCCCGAGGATGAGATGAATCCCGAGGACGTTGATATCGGCCTCTCTACCGACGGCATCGCCATAGATGACCCGGTAAAGATCTACCTCAAGGAGATCGGCCGCGTTAAGCTGCTCACCTCCGAGGAGGAGATCCAGCTCGCCGAGAAGATGTCCGGCAACAACGAGAAGGAGGTCTCCGCTGCAAGAAAGCGTCTTGCCGAGGCTAACCTGAGACTTGTTGTCTCTATCGCCAAGAGATATGTGGGCAGAGGCATGAGTTTCCTGGATCTTATCCAGGAGGGCAACATGGGTCTTATCAAGGCCGTTGAGAAGTTCGATTACACCAAGGGGTTCAAGTTCTCGACCTATGCCACATGGTGGATCAGACAGGCTATCACAAGGGCTATCGCCGACCAGGCCAGAACTATAAGGATCCCCGTTCATATGGTGGAGACTATCACCAAGGTCAAGAAGGTCTCCAGCCAGCTGCTTCACGAGAACGGTCACGAGGCTTCTCCCGATGAGATCGCAGAAAAGCTTGAAATGTCCGTTGACAAGGTAAGAGAGATCATGCGCATCGCTCAGGATCCTGTGTCGCTGGAAACTCCTATCGGTGAGGAGGAGGATTCTCACCTGGGCGACTTTATCCCCGACGAGGAGGCTCCCGCTCCTGCTGAGGCAGCATCTCAGGTACTGCTCAAAGAGCAGCTCGATCAGGTGCTCGCCACTCTGACCGATCGGGAGGAAAAGGTGCTCAGGCTCCGTTTCGGCCTCGTTGACGGCAGAGCAAGGACTCTTGAAGAAGTGGGTCAGCAGTTCAACGTTACAAGAGAGCGTATCAGACAGATCGAGGCCAAGGCTCTGAGAAAGCTCCGTCACCCCACCAGGAGCAACAAGGTCAAGGATTATCTTGAATGATCTGCCGAAAGGCTGCACATACTATACACAGACAGCCGCTTATGCGGCTCACAGCGCAGACCGGTACATACTGATCCCGGTATCGTCGGGGTCTTTGGAAAGGCGTTGTTTAACGTTGGGTCTGCGGTTCGATAAGCATAAAAGACGGCACAGAACGCTTCACAGGTTGTTCTGTGCTGCTTTTGTTTGTGCTGTATCGGCGGCGGTGTCGCTGTATGTGCTGAAAGTCCGGGGACTGTTCTTCGAGGACAGTCCTGACAAATTCAGCTACCCCTGCCGGGGGATCTATGTCACCGAGAAGACCGGTGAGATAGATTGGGCAGCTATGCCCGGGGACAGTATTGATTTTTGCTATATAAGGCTTACCCGGGGCATTGCTTTCGCCGACGGCAGGGGAGCGGTGAACCGCACCGGAGCATTGAAGTCCGGGCTCCTGGTGGGCTATGTTCACGATTTCGATTTTTCCGCAGACGGCAAGCTCCAGGCAGATAATTTTCTTAATTCGGCAGGGGAGCTCAAAGGCCGTCTGCTGCCCGCTGTTGATATCAGGATGAGCTTTTACGAAAAGCTGGTGGTGCGGGATATCTCAGAATGTGCCAAGCGGATAAATGCCTTCGCTGCAAGGATAAAGGAGGTCTGTGGCTGCGGGGCTGTGCTGCTTTGCGATAAGGACAGCTATGAAACCTTTAATGTCGGGGACTCAGTGTCTTTGGTATGGACGGTGGGGAGCGTTGATGACTGCTATGCTGATGATTGGAGCATACTCTCATACTCCGAAACAGGCAGATCGGCGGCTTTCGCCGACAGCTCAGCCAGATGCACCATGTTGACCGGCGGGTTCTGTGTTGACAGGCAGGCGTTTGCAGATGCTTTTGTTATAAGGAAATAATTGTATATTGTATTACAGTGATATCTATCACGCGAAAATTAACAAAAATATATAAAAAAACTATTTATTTTTGTCACAAACTGTGGTATAATTATATAAAGAATAAGTCTTTAAGTTAATTATATAAATCAAATACACAAGCAGAGGTGTTGACATGAAGGAACTGGAAAACTCTGTCAGCGAATATGAGATACTGATGAATACCGATATAGAGGTCAGCATACAGGATCTTCTCGATCAGATGATGATATACAGGGCGGGGATCAAGGAAATACGGACAAAGCTTGAAGTACTTGATGACGAGTTTCAGACCAAGTACTCCTACAATCCCATACATCACATAGAATCGCGGTTGAAGTCCCTAAAAAGCATAATGCTGAAGATCAAGGAAAAAGGGCTTGAAGTGAGCATCGACAACATCAGGAAGAACGTCACCGATATTGCCGGTATCAGGGTCATATGCAACTATCTTGACGATATCTACCGTATAGAGGATATGCTGCTTGCTCAGAACGATGTGACGCTCCTCCGGCGCCGGGACTATATCAAGACCCCCAAGCAGTCGGGGTATCAGAGCCTGCATCTGATCGTGGAGGTGCCTATCTTCCTTTCTGACGGGCCTATCCCGATACCGGTAGAGATACAGATCAGGACCATAGCTATGGATTTCTGGGCGAGCCTTGAACACAAGCTCAAATACAAGACCGACAACGAAGTGGCAGAAGACCTGAGATACCGTTTGAAGATCTGTGCCAAGGCCATCCAGGAGCTTGATACCGAGATGCAGAACATCAATAATGCCATAGCAGACAGAAACAGTTGACTTTTGGTTTTATCAAATCGTACATAATTTATATGAAGTAATTGTAAATTCGAACGAAGTTGCGAAAAGCTATTGACATCATTTTGTAGATAGTTTATAATAAATATATATGAGATGTTATCTCTGATAATGTTTCATTTATTTCGTTGCGGAGGTTTCGATATGAATATAAAAGAAGCTAAACAGCAGATACAAAATGCAATTACCGCTTACCTGATGAAGGACGAATTCGGAGAGTACCGCATACCGCTTGAAAGACAGCGCCCGGTATTTCTGCTCGGAGCACCCGGTATCGGAAAAACTGCTATCATGGAGCAGATCGCGCAGGAGACCGGCATAAGCCTTGTATCCTATTCGATGACCCACCATACAAGACAGTCCGTTCTCGGTCTTGCACAGATCGTACACCGTAACTACACCGGTGCCGATTTCCAGATATCCGAGTATACCATGAGTGAGATCGTTGCGACGCTCTATGACACTATCGAAGCCACCGGCATCAAAGAAGGCATACTGTTCCTTGATGAGATCAACTGCGTTGCCGAGTCTCTTGCTCCGGTAATGCTCCAGTTCCTGCAGTACAAGATGCTGGGTAAGCATCAGATCCCTCACGGCTGGGTAGTATGTACTGCCGGTAACCCGCCCGAGTTCAACAAATCCGTTAACGAGTTCGACGTTGTTACCCTCGACCGTCTGAAAAAGGTCGATGTAGAGCCGGACTTCAACATCTGGAAAGAATATGCATACAAACAGCATATACATACTGCCATAACCTGTTTCCTCGAGACCTCTCAGGACGACTTCTATCATATCGGAAAGTCGGAGGCAGGCTCGATCGTAAGCTTTGTAACTGCCAGAGGCTGGGAGGATCTCTCCGAGATGATGCTCCTTTACGAAGAGGACGGCATCAATATCGACAACACCCTCGTAGAGCAGTATATCCAGGATGTTGCTATCGCAGGAAGGTTCCTGGCTTATTACAGCAAGTATGTTGAGTACTACAACAAGTACTACGTAGACGATATCCTCGAAGGAAATGTTACCGAGGAGCTTATCGAGTCGGCCAAGATGGCCGATAAAGATGAGAAGCGTCTGCTGCTGGGCATGATCATCGAGAGCGTTTCAAGGACCATGAAGGAAAGCCTTGAAATGGAAAAGATGCTCAAACAGATCCACCCGCTGCTCCAGGATACTATCGCAAGACTGAATGCAAACTTCTCCAACCGTGAGATCCTCTCCCAACACATCATGAGGGAGCAGTCCAAGCTTGAAAAGCTGACCAGAGCCCGTGTTATCTCTCCCTCTGACAAGAGGATCATGCACTGGATCATATACAGCCTGACTATCTACATGGACAAGACCACCAAGTGCAGAGACAACCCGAGAGCAGTACAGTGCGTAATGCAGGAGTTCCAGGGCGCTCTGAGCAAGATGATTGCAGTTACAGATCAGGCTATCAAGAAGATGCAGAACGCATTTACTTTCGTTGAAGCAGTCTACGATAACGGCGAGGAGCTCAATTTCCTCTACACCGAGCTCAAGAACTGCTACCACTGCAAGAAGTTCATGCACAAGTACAGTTTCGAGGACTACTTCGGAGGACCTACACATCCTGTTGACTTCTCTAAGATCGAGCACCTTGCGCTTGACCCCAATGCAAGAGACTGATCATAATTACGCTCCTTTGTCCGCAAAGGAGCGTTTTTGCGAAAAAAATTTCAAAAACCCCTTGACAAACGGGTTTCGATGTAGTATAATATTTTGGAACAAAGAAGAACTTGATCCGTTCTCACCTTCAGCGATAAAGCAAAAAGGTTAATAGCTTTGATGCATATGCTCTTGATATGAGCTTTTATTCAGGTGCGGATCATGTTCCGTACCTGTTTTATTATTGTTTTGGAGGTGCTGAACTATTAGCAACAGCAAAGAATACCAGATCAACGACGAAATACGTGATAAAGAACTGCGCGTAATTGATGTTGACGGGACCCAGTTGGGGATCATTTCCGCTAAGGAAGCCCTTGCTATCGCGGAGGAGAAGGAGCTTGATCTTGTAAAGATCGCCCCCCAGGCCACACCGCCTGTATGCCGTATAATGGACTACGGAAAGTTTCTTTTCGAGCAGCAGAAACGCGAAAAGGAAGCAAGGAAAAATCAGAAGACTATGGAGATCAAAGAGATCCGTATGTCCTCGACCATTGATACTCATGATTTTAATACTAAGGTCAATCAGGCTATCAAATTCCTTAACGGCGGAGATAAGCTTAAGGTTTCCGTGCGCTTCAGAAAACGGACAGTTGCTCATCCGCAGTTCGGCGAGGATCTGCTGAAGGAATTCAAAGAAGCGATTTCCGAATGCGGTGTTGTTGATAAGCCATCCAAAATGGAGGGACGGAGCCTTGTCATGTTCGTTTCTCCCAAGAATAATAAATAAACTTTAAGGAGGATAAATTTATGCCCAAGATCAAAACTCATTCCGGTGCCAAGAAGCGCTTTTCCGTAACAGGCAGCGGAAAGGTAAAGTTCCAGCACACCAACAAGAGACACAGACTCAATCAGAAGGATCATAAGCGCAAGAGAATTCTCAGAAACGCTGCCTATGCTGATGAGACCAACATCAAGAACGTTAAGGCCCTTATCCCTTACAAGTAAACGAGTTGTAGGGAACGTCTAAAATTAAATCAGGAGGTAATTTACTATGGCTCGTGTTAAGGGAGCAATGATGACTCGCAAGAGAAGAAATAAAGTTTTGAAGCTCGCAAAGGGCTACTTCGGTGCCAAGAGCAAGCACTTCAAGATGGCCAAGCAGGCTGTTATGAAAAGCGGTCAGTACGCTTATATCGGCAGAAAGCAGAAAAAGAGAGATTTCAGAAGACTCTGGATCACAAGGATCTCTGCGGCCTGCAAGCTCAACGGTATGAACTACTCCACATTTATGAACGGTCTTAACAAGGCCGGCATCACTCTCAACAGAAAGATGCTTTCCGAGATCGCTATCAATGATCCTGCTGCCTTTACAGAGATCGCTGAAAAGGCTAAGGCTGCGCTCTAATACATCAACAACACGCATGTTCTGTGAGAGGTGCGTGTTTTGTTGTTTATTAAGGCAACACCGTTTGATGTGAAAACAGTCCTTCAACGCAGTTGTGTTTGCGTATAACTGTGCTGCTGAGGCTGTTGGGAATTGCATTTCCCAGTTTTGAAGGATAGTCCGGGAGGATAGAAAAGTGCTGATCACAAGCAGAGACAATCAGAGGATCAAGCATCTTTCCAGGCTGCTTTCCAGCCGGAAGGAGCGGAGCAAAAGCTGTGAATTTGTCGTTGAAGGCATGAGGGGCTGCGCCGATGCGCTGGTTTCATGTGTGCTTTACGGACAGCTTGCTGTCAACGCTTTGTATTATGTTCCCGAGGCTGCGAATGCTTACGACGGCGGGAAACTGAACGACCTTATAGGCAGGCTGCCCGCTGAAAAGCGTTTTGAGATAACAGCGGAAATCGCCGCGAAGATCAGCAGTGCCGATACCAGTCAGGGGATTTATGTCGTGGCTGAGTTCCTTGACAAGACTTTCTGTGCCGAGGCCGTTAAGCCCGGCGGTCGGTATATCGTGCTGGACAATTTGCAGGATCCGGGAAACCTCGGTACTGTCATCAGGACTGCTGACGCAGTAGGGATAGACGGCATCGTGCTGACCGGTAACTGCGTTGACCTGTACAATCCCAAGACTGTTAGGTCAGCTGTGGGAAGTCTGCCGAGAGTCAGCGTGTTCGTTGAGAACGACCGGGACAAGGTCTTTGAGGCCTTTGCGCAGCATAAAATACAAACAGCTGCTGCCGTTATCTCGAGCGGCGAGAATGTGGTGGGTTTCGATTTTTCGGGCGGCTGCGCCGTGTTTATCGGCAATGAAGGCAACGGCCTTGAAAGCGAGACCGCATCTCGCTGCGACAAAAGAATAACCATAAGTATGAGAGGGAATATTGATTCGCTTAACGCCGCAACTGCGGCTGCCATTCTCCTTTGGGAAATGACAAGGGGTGAACGCTGAAATGGATGACCGCGCTTACTGGCTTTGGCTCGTTATGGTATTCGGTCCCGCAGAGCCAAGGATATGGACCCTTAGCCGTGAATACGACAATGCTAAGGAGTTTTATGAAGCCCTGCAAGAGGGCGAAGTCTCTGAGCTTACCGAAGACGAGCAGAAACGTCTCGACGAGGTGGAGCTCGAAAAAGCTCAGGAGATAATTAAACGCTGCGAGGATGACGGCATCGACGTGCTTTGCTTTGACAGCAATGATTATCCCGACAGGCTCAGGACCATCTACGATCCGCCGGCGGTGCTGTTTGTCAGAGGAGATCCCGGTCTCATCAAGGACAGACTGGTAGTCAACATGGCCGGTACACGGAATCCTTCCAACTACTCACAGCGGATAACCTCGGTGCTGTCAAGAAAGCTCAGCGCCAACGGCTGCGTTATAGCCACCGGCCTCACTGACGGCATCGACAGCCTTGCCATAAACACTTCTTCGGGGATCGGTTATCCTACCATCGGCGTCTGCGGCATGGCGATAGATCTGTATGAGAAAAAGGACTTCGCAGGCATAATAAGCTGCGGGTTCCTGGTCTCCGAGACCCATTCGCTCATGAACTGGCCGCGCCCGAAATTCACCAACCGCAACAGGATAATGGTGGGGCTTTCCGATACAGTGGTATTTGTCGAAGGCTCGGGAAAGAGCCGGGGACTTGATATCGCCGAGCACTGCATATCCCAGGGGAAACTGCTGTTCGTGGTGCCACCCCATGACATCACCGACACAAGATATCTCGGGCAGGCGTGGCTCATAAGGCGGGGCGCTGTCCCGGTGTTCAGCGAGAACGATATACTGTTCCACTTATCCCATTTGTCACCCGAGCGGCTGGTATACGACAAGTACTGCTCGGAATATATTGATTTAGGCGATTACTCTTTTTATTCAAAGGAACTGCCTGATACTGAAAACAGCTCCGATACAAAGAAACGGGACAAGGCTCGTCCCGCCAAGATCCCGGTACAGGAGGATGAAGCAGACGAGGAGCCTGCCGCATCGGCGGATCTTTCACTGCTTGAAGGAAAAGAAAAAGAAATATGCGAATTGCTTAAAGAAAAGCCCATGCTTGCCGACGAGATCGCTGAAAAGACAGGGCTTGGCATAACCGAAGCACTTTCTGTGCTGACCTCGCTTGAACTGGATGGATACGTTGAGTCGCTGTCCGGCAAGCGGTTCGGCTTGATATAAAACTTTAGAATGGAGAATGAAGCTTGTCCGGTTTGATAATAGTTGAGTCACCGACAAAGATCAGAACTATCAAAAGATATGTCGGTAATGACTATGAAGTCGTTGCATCCAAAGGCCATGTGAGAGACCTTCCGAAGTCCAAGCTCGGAGTGGATATCGACCATAATTTTGAGCCTCAGTATGTGAATATAAAGGAAAAGGAAGAAACGATCAAGAGCATCAAGAAGCTTGCCAAGAAAAGCGATCATGTTTATCTCGCAGGAGACCCTGACCGCGAAGGAGAGGCTATTTCCTGGCATCTGGCTCAGCTTCTCGGCCTTGATCTTAATGATAAGAACCGCGTTACCTTCAACGAGCTCACCGAGAGCGGCATCAAGACCGGAATGAAGAATCCCCGGTCTATCGATGTTAATCTGGTAAATGCACAGCAGACAAGGCGTGTACTTGACAGGATCGTAGGCTATAAGCTCTCGCCGTTCCTGTGGCGAAAGATCAGACGTGGTCTTTCCGCAGGCAGAGTGCAGTCAGTGGCTGTAAGAATGATCTGCGACCGCGAGGAGGAGATCCGCTCCTTCGTGTCTCAGGAGTACTGGTCCATAGACGCCAAGCTCCTTGCGCCCGAGAGCGATAAGCCTTTTTCGGCGAAGCTTGCAACAGTTGACGGCGCAAAGATCGAGCTGGCTGACAAGGCTCAGTCCGACGAGGTGCTTGCAAGACTCGAAGGCGCTGTATACAAGGTCGTGAATGTGAAGAAAAGCGTTCACAAGAAGTCCCCCTCGGCACCTTTCACTACCTCGACTCTCCAGCAGGAGGCTTCAAGAAGGCTGTCCTTCCAGGGTAAGCGTACCATGAAGGCGGCTCAGGAGCTTTATGAGGGCGTTGATATCAAGGGCATGGGCGTTACCGGTCTTATCACTTACATGAGAACCGACAGCACCCGTGTTTCCGACGAGGCAAGGAACGCTGCATACAAGTTTATCCGCGAGAAGTACGGCGAGACCTATATCCCTGATGCTCCCAAGAAGTACAAGACCAAGGGAAACTCCCAGGATGCTCACGAGGCTATCCGTCCGGCGCATCCGGAGCTTACACCTGACCTTGTAAAGGAAAGCGGAGTTTCCTCTGATCAGTATAAGCTTTACAAGCTCATCTGGGAAAGATTTATCGCCAGCCAGATGGCTAACTGCCTTATGGATACAGTTTCTGTGGATATAGATGCCAACGGATGCGGGTTCAAGGCTTCTGGATATTCTGTCAAGTTCGACGGCTATACGGTTCTTTACGAGGAAGCCAAGGACGAATACGAGGACAAGAAAAACGAGCTCCCTGCGATCAAGAAAAACGATATACTCGAGCTGGTATCCCTCCAGGGGAATCAGCATTTCACTCAGCCGCCTCCGCGTTACACCGAGGCAACGCTTGTCAAGGCTTTTGAGGAGACAGGCATCGGAAGACCTTCCACATACGTTCCGACTATCTCGACCATACTTGCAAGAAGCTACGTTGAGCGGGACGGCAAGCAGCTCAAGCCCACATCCCTCGGTGAAGTCACCAACGACCTGATGAAGGAGCATTTCGATAAGATCGTTGACGTGAAGTTCACGGCTCAGATGGAGAACAGCCTCGACCAGATCGAGAACGGTTCAAGGAGCTGGACCAAGACCCTTGACGCTTTCTACAAGGATTTCAGCGACGAGCTTGAAAAGGCTGAGACCGCCATGGACGGCAAGCGTATCAAGGTACCCGACGAGGCTACCGACGAGGTCTGTGACGTCTGCGGAAAGCCTATGGTAATCAAGATCGGCAAATACGGCAAATTCATGGCCTGCTCCGGATTCCCGGAGTGCTCCTTCACGAGGAAGATCGTGGAGGACACCGGCGCTCTTTGCCCCTTCTGCGGCAAGCGCGTGCTGATGAAAAAATCCAAGCGCGGCAAGAAGTACTACGGTTGCGAGGATAACCCGAATTGCAGCTTTATGACTTGGGATGTGCCCTCTGATCAGAAGTGCCCCAACTGCGGATCGACCCTTTTCCAGAAGGGCGGAAAGAGCGGAAAGCTGGTCTGCCACAAGGAAGGCTGCGGCTATGAGAAGGATCTCTCCAATGGCGGTTAAGGTCATAGGAGCCGGACTTGCTGGCTGTGAGGCTGCCTGGCAGCTTGCCCGGGCGGGGATAGCCTGCGAGCTATATGAGATGAAGCCCCACAAATACTCTCCGGCGCACAAATATCCGGGCTTTGCGGAGCTGGTTTGCTCCAATTCGCTTAAAGCTGAGAGGCTCGGCTCGGCAGCAGGTATGCTCAAAGAGGAAATGCGTCGCCTGGGTTCGCTGGTAACTGAATGTGCCGGCATTGCGAAGGTCTCCGCCGGAGGCGCTCTGGCAGTAGACAGGGAGAAGTTTTCCGATCTCATTACCGAGAGGATAAACTCTGAACCGCTTATAACTGTGATCGACAGGGAAGTGACAGAGATCCCCGAGGGCGATGTTATAATCGCCACCGGCCCCCTCACGTCAGACCCGCTGGCGGACAGCATAAAGGCGCTCTGCGGAGATCAGCTCTACTTCCACGATGCTGCCGCTCCCATAGTTACCTATGAGAGCCTTGACAAGGACAGGGTATTCTTTGCCTCGCGTTACGGGCGTGGAGAGGCTGATTATATCAACTGTGCATTCGACAAGGACGAATACCTTGCCTTTTACAACGAGCTTATAAACGCCGAATCTGCGCCGCTCAAAGAGTTTGAGAAGAAGCATTTCGGCAAGGACGGCTTTAAGGTCTACGAGGGCTGTATGCCTATTGAGGTGCTTGCAAAGCGCGGCGAAGACACCATGCGTTTCGGCCCCTTGAAACCTGTGGGTATCACCGATCCCAGGACCGGGAAAAGGCCCTATGCGGTGGTCCAGCTGCGTTCAGAGAATTCTCAGGGAACGCTTTACAACATTGTCGGGTTCCAGACTAATCTGAAATTCGGCGAGCAGAAAAGAGTTTTCTCTATGATTCCCGGGCTTGAAAACGCCGAATTCATGCGCTACGGAGTTATGCACCGCAACACCTATATCAATTCTCCCACGCTGCTGACGCCTTATTTCAATATGCGTGAGCGTGACGGGCTGTTCTTCGCGGGACAGATCACCGGCGTGGAGGGGTATATCGAATCGGCAGCCAGCGGCATCATGGCGGGACTGAATATGTCCCGGAGGCTTATCGGCAAAGATATGCTGATACTTCCAGAGACCACTATGATCGGTGCGCTGTCGCGGTATATCAGCGACCCGGGCAACGATAAGTTCCAGCCTATGGGCTGCAATATGGGGATCCTGCCTGAGCTGTCGGAGCGGATCAGGGATAAACAGCAGAGATACGAAAAGATAGCTCAGAGAGGTCTTGAAGATCTTGACAGTGCTTTGAATAAGTTGAATACAGACTAATGAGGGAGGTCAAGCTATGAATATAGTAATGGACGCTTTCGGCGGAGACAATGCGCCGCTTGAAGTCATAAAGGGCGCTATCGACGCTCAGAGAGAATTCAAGGTAGATATCACCCTTGTGGGCGACGAAGAAAAGATCAAGAAGTGTGCCGACGAGAACAGACTTGATATATCTGCTTTGAAAATCAGACACGCCGATCTTGTGGTCGAGATCTGCGACGACCCTAAGTCAGTCATTAAAAGCAAAAAGAATTCCTCCATGGGCATCGGTATGCAGATGCTTGCCGACGGAGAGGGCGACGCCTTTGTTTCGGCAGGCTCAACTGCTGCGCTGCTGGTCGGAGCAACATTTATCGTTAAGCGCATCAAAGGCTTGAAAAGACCTGCTCTTGCAACGCTGCTTCCCACCACAGACAAGCCTGCCATGCTGCTCGACAGCGGCGCCAATGCTGAGTGCCGTCCGGAGATACTGGTGCAGTTCGGTATCATGGGTTCGATCTACATGAGCAAGGTCATGAAGATGAAGGATCCGAGAGTCGCTCTTGCCAACATCGGTGCCGAGGAGAGCAAGGGCAGACCTGTTGAGCTCGAAGCATATCAGCAGTTCAAGAAAGCTCCCGTGAACTTTGTGGGCAATATCGAGGCAAGAGGCATCCCCTTTGACGAGGCTGATGTAGTTGTTGCAGACGGTTTCTGCGGCAACCTGATACTCAAGACCTATGAGGGCATGGGCAAGTTCTTTGCAAATGAGCTCAAGGGTATGTTCAAGAAAAACGTCAAGACCAAGATGGCTGCCGCAATCATGATGGGAGCTATCAAGGATTTCAAGAAGAAGCTGGACTACTCCGAGTACGGCGGAGCGCCGCTGCTCGGTACGAGAAAGGCTGTTATAAAAGCTCACGGCTCGTCAGATGCCAAGGCCTTTTACAATGCTGTAAGACAGGCTAAGCTGTTCATCGAGTCCAATGCGATCAAAGAGATATCCGAATCGCTGGCTGCCATGAAGACTGCTGACGGCGACTCAGAGGAATAATACATAGGGAGGTGTTTTTGTTGGAGGCAAGAGAGAGCATTGAAACTCTCCAGGAGAGGATAGGTTACAGGTTCAAGAACGAAAAGCTGCTTTTGGAGGCGCTTTCTCATTCGTCCTATGCCAACGAGAACAAAAACCTCAAATGCAACGAGCGCCTTGAATTCCTTGGCGACTCGGTGCTGTCTATCGTAGTTTCGGACTACATTTTCAAGCATTTTTCCCACATCCCGGAGGGGGAGCTTTCAAAGCTCAGGGCATCCCTGGTCTGTGAGAGCTCACTGTTTGAATTCTCCAAGAAGATCGGCCTGGGTGAGTGTATCCTGCTTGGCAAGGGAGAGGAGCTCACCGGCGGCAGAGAGCGTCCGTCCATAGTTTCCGATGCTTTTGAGGCTGTTATCGCCGCGATCTATCTTGACGGAGGCATGGATGCGGCTGCGCCTTATGTGCTGTCGTTTATCCCGGAGGATATCACTCCTAAGGGCAGCGACGCATTCCACGATTACAAGACTATCCTCCAGGAGGTCATCCAGAGGAACCCCGAGGAGAAGATAGTCTATCATCTCAAAGGCGAGGATGGCCCCGACCATGACAAGCATTTCACCTTCCAGGTGCTGCTCAACAACAATGTCATCGGCGAGGGTACAGGCAGGTCGAAAAAGAGCGCCGAGCAGGCAGCTGCCAAAGAGGCTCTCGAACTTATGGGGATAAGACCGTAATGGCACACAGCAATATTTCCATTTTCGTGCCCCATGCAGGGTGCCCCCATAAGTGTTCTTTCTGCGACCAGCACTCCATATCCGGGGCGGCGTTCATACCCCACGGTGACTATGTGGACAAGGTCTGCCGGGAGGCGCTTGAATGTGCCAAGGTCCCACGGGAGACTGAGATAGCATTTTTCGGCGGGAGCTTTACCGCGATAAAACGTGAGTATATGACCGAGCTGCTCGAAGCTGCATCAAAGTATGTGGGCGAGGGCGGGTTCAAGGGCATCAGGATCTCCACGCGGCCTGATTACATTGACAATGATATATTGAAGCTTTTGAAAAGCTACGGCGTTACATCCATAGAGCTGGGGGCTCAGTCCCTTGATGACTGGGTGCTTGAAATGAACGAGCGCGGTCACAGCCGAGAGGATGTGGTCAATGCTTCGAGGCTGATAAAGAAGCATGGCTTTGAGCTGGGACTGCAAATGATGATAGGCCTTTACGGCAGTACCCGGACTTCGGAATACGATACCGCCAACGGGATCTGTTATCTGAAGCCCGATACAGTCCGCATTTACCCTGTGGTCATACTGAGGAACACAAAACTGGGTGAACTGTTCCTGTCCGGAGAGTACAAGACCTTTTCATTTGATGAAGTGGTCGAAATGACTGCCGCGTTCATGGACAGGTTCGAGGATGCCGGCATTAGGGTCATTAAGGTGGGGCTGCACGCATCCGAACTGGTCGAGCAGGATATGGTGGGCGGGTTCTATCACCCTGCCTTCCGTGAGCTTTGCGAGGCCGAGCGTTATAAAAAGGCCATAGAGCGAATATTATGTGAGCATAAGGATGTTACCTCTGCTGATCTTCTTGTGCCCGAGAGAGAGCTGAGCAAGGCTCTCGGTCAGAAGAAAAGCAACATACGGTATTTTAAAGAAAAGGGTATAGAATTAAAGATCATTCCCGATAAGACCCTTAAAGAAAAGCTTAAACTTATAAGCATTAGTTGAACAAGGAAGTGAGTAAATGTACCTGAGATCGCTGGAGCTGCAAGGCTTTAAGTCCTTTCCAGATAAGATAAAGCTCGAATTCAACAAGGGGATCTCAGCGGTCGTAGGGCCTAACGGTTCCGGCAAATCCAATATCGGCGACGCTATGCGCTGGGTAATGGGCGAGCAGTCGTCCAAAACGCTCCGCGGCGGCAAAATGGAGGATGTTATCTTCCACGGCACCAAGAACCGTCCTGCTGCCGGGTTTGCTCAGGTCACGCTCAACATAGACAACACCGACCGTGCACTGACAATAGACAATGATCTGGTCTCCGTATCGAGAAAGCTTTACCGCAACGGAGACAGCGAATATATCATAAACAACGCCAACGTCAGATTGAAGGATGTGGTGGAGCTGTTCATGGATACCGGTCTCGGACGGGACGGGTATTCTATCATAGGACAGGGCAGGATAGCTGATATCGTCAGCAGCAAGTCCACTGAGAGGCGGGAGATATTCGAGGAAGCTGCGGGCATCTCCAAATTCAGATACAAGAAAGAAGAAGCCGAGAGAAAGCTTAACGCTGCCGAGGACAATATCGACAGGCTCAATGACATCATCGGAGAGCTGGAGGGGCGTCTCGGCCCACTTGAAAAGCAATGTGAAAAAGCCAAAAAGTACAACATCCTCTACGGGCAAAAGAGCGCGTTGGAGATCGCACTTTGGGTCACACAGATGCACACCATAGAGAAGACTCTTTCCGACAACAAGGAAAAGGCTGAGCTCATCAAGCAGCAGTATGAGGATGTCTCGGCAGAGGCGGAAGGTCTCAGCGAGACCGCTGAGCGCACCAGAGAAGAAAGCTCCGAGAAATCACTGATCATCGAGCAGCTGAAAAACAGGATCCATGAGATCGAGCTTGAAAACAGCGAGGCAGGCTCTAAGATAGCCGTACTCGAAAATGATATCAAGCATATCAATGAGCAGATAAGCTCTATCAACGATCAGATCGACCAGTCGGAAAGCTCGAAGTATTTCGATGAGGCCGAGCTAAAAGCCAAGAATACAGAGCTTGAAGGACTCAACAAATCGAAGACCGAACTTGAAGCGAAGATAACCGAGACCGAGAACAGTTTTTCTGAGATAAGAGACAAGTCGGAGGGCTTTGACAAGACCATTTCCGAGTCCGGAAACGCTCTCAGCGCGTTGTATATCCGCAGATCGGAGCTTGCATACAAGCTTGAAAGCGCCAAGAACAATTTCTCCGAGGCGCAGGACGGCCTTGCCTCAACAGTTGAGGATGCCAAGGATGTTGAGGGCAAATGCGACCTTGCCGCTAAGAACCTTGCCTCTCTCGAAAAGCAGAAGGATAAGCTCACCGAGGAAGAAGGCGAGCTCAGCAACCGCATGAGCGGCCTTAACAAGCTCCTTGAAAACAAGAAGTCCAAGCTTGAAGCTGCTGAGGCGGATTTCGACGAGAATAATTCCGAGCTGGTGCAGGCGCAGCAGAGATATAAGATACTTCAAGACCTTGAAAGATCAATGGAGGGCTTTGGTTACAGTATCAAGAATATCCTGACCGCCTCCAAACAGGGCAGGATACCCGGGATACTGGGAACTGTTTCCCAGCTCGTCAAGGTTGAACCTGAGCACACAGTGGCTATCGAGACAGCCCTGGGCGCAGCGCTGCAATTCATCGTCGTGGAAAACGAGGATATCGCCAAGCGCTGCATACGTCACCTTAAAGAGAACAAAGCAGGCAGAGCGACCTTCCTTCCGCTGACCACGGTCAAGGGAAGTCCTGCCAAGAACACACCGCGGCAGGAAGACGGTTTCGTTTCAATGGCAAACGAGCTTGTGAGCTGCGAGGGTAAATACAGAGGCGTAGTTGACGATCTTCTCGGCAGGATATGCGTGGCGGAAGATCTGGACTATGCCAGCGCCATAGCCATGAAAAACCACTTTTCCTTTAAGACAGTCACCCTTGACGGGCAGCTCGTCAATGCAGGAGGCTCATACACCGGCGGCAGCTCCGCCAAGAATGCGGGCATACTGTCGAGGAAAAACGAGATCGAAAAGCTTGAAAGCTCTGTGGCAGCTCTTTCCGAGAAGAACGCCCAGCTCAAAAGCACCAAGGAGCGCCTGATACAGGAAACTGCAAAGTACTCAGCTGATATTGAAGGCGCCAAGGAACAGGCGGCAGAGATATCCAGGCAGATGCTGAAACTCGATATGGAGATCGGCAGCGTCAAGGAGTTCTCGGCTCAGTGTGAAAAGCAGCACAGCGAGCTCAACGCTGAGGCTGAGCGCCTTACCATGAGGATGACTCTGCTGACCAAGGAGATCGACGAACTCAACGATCTTACTGTCAAGAACGACAAGGCCATTGAAGACGGCGAGGCCGAGATGCAGTCCTCCCAGGACGAACTGGAAAGCCTTAAAACTCAGCGTGAGCAGCTTTCCGAGCAGCTTTCCGCCCAGAAGATCGACCTTATAGAGATCTCCAAGGACATTGAGAGCTGTGAACGCTCCATAGAGCAGATACAGGCAAGGATCGACGGCAGCGCCGACGGCAAGGATGTTCTGCTGCGTCAGATAGATGAAAAGAAGGAGCTTATCGAATCCAAGAAAAGCGAGATCGAAGCAGTCCGTCAGAGCTCTGTTGATTCTGTCAAGGTCATCGAGGACATAAAGAACGATATAGCTGCGGCAAAGCGGGAGCATCTTGAGCTGGAGAACAGAGCATCTTCTTTGTGGCAGGAGGAAAAATCCAAGCTTGAAGAAAAGGAAAAGCTCTCCAATGAGCTGACCCACCTTGAAGAACGCATCAAGACCGGTGCGTCCGACTTTGACAAGCTTGCCGAAAAGCTCTGGAATGACCACGAGCTGACGGTCTCCGAGGCTGAGAAGAAGTGTGAGCCTGTGGAGAACATCACTCAGGCCAACAAAGAGCTTACAGAGCTGAGGGCGAAGATCAACGCTCTCGGACACGTAAACCTGGGAGCCATAGAGGAGTTCGCCGAGGTCTCCGAGAGGTACAACTTCCTCTCCGGACAGCTTGGAGATGTAAAAAAGAGCAAAGCCGAACTCGAAGATATGATACGCGACCTTACAGACACCATGAAGGAACTGTTCGTCACCACCTTCGAGAAGATAAACAAAAATTTCAAACAGATCTTTACCGAGCTTTTCGGAGGCGGACAGGGTGAGCTGATGCTCGCCGACCCTGATGATGTTCTTGAATGCGGCATTGATATCAAAGTTGAGCCCCCCGGAAAGATCGTTAAGAATCTGCTGTCCCTCTCCGGCGGAGAACAGGCATTTGTGGCTGTATGCATCTACTTCTCGATACTCAGGATCAGCCCATCTCCCTTCTGTCTGCTCGACGAGATAGAGGCAGCTCTCGACGAGAGCAATGTAGTCAAGTACGCCCAGTATCTGCACAGATTCACCGATACCACGCAGTTCATAGCCATTACCCACAGGCGGGGTACTATGGAGGAAGCCGATGTGCTTTACGGCGTGACCATGCAGGACAAGGGCATTTCAAAGCTTTTGAAGATGAATCCCGGAGATACCGTGAACATAGGAGATCAAGTTAAGGAGTGATAAGAAAATGGGCTTTTTTGAAAAGCTGAAAGCAGGTCTGAAAAAAACCAAAGACTCGATGATGGGCAAGATCGAGAGGTTGCTTCATTCCTTTACCAAGATAGACGAAGACCTTTTCGAGGAGCTGGAGGAAACACTGATAACCTCGGATATAGGCGTTGTGACCTCGGAAAAGATCTGTGAGGAGCTCAGGAGCCGTGTCAAGGCTCAGGGCGTTACAGATCCGCTGGTGGTCAAGGACCTTCTCAAAGAGATCATAGCCGAGATGCTGGGAGAGGAAGTGCCTCTTGACCTTTCTACCAAGCCTTCTGTGATACTTGTTATCGGAGTGAACGGCGTCGGCAAGACCACCACTATCGGCAAGCTTGCCAATCAGCTCCACAACGACGGCAAGAAGGTCATCGTTGCCGCTGCCGATACCTTCCGTGCAGCTGCCATAGATCAGCTGGAGGTATGGACACAGCGTGCTGGCGTTGATATAATCAAGCACAACGAGGGCTCTGATCCTGCATCGGTAGTCTTTGATGCACTTACTGCAGCGAAGGCAAGAAACACCGATGTAGTCATCTGCGACACCGCCGGAAGACTTCACAACAAGAAGAACCTGATGCAGGAGCTGAAAAAGATCTCGAGGATCGTTCATCAGCAGGCAGAGGGCTGCTCGCTGGAGGTGCTGCTCGCACTTGACGCCACCACCGGTCAGAACGCGGTGAACCAGGCCAAGCAGTTCAACGAGGTGGCTGATATCACCGGTATAATCCTGACTAAGCTGGACGGCACTGCCAAGGGCGGCATCATTATCAGCATTGTAGACGATCTTAAAGTGCCTGTTAAGCTTGTTACCGTCGGCGAGAAGATAGACGATATACAGCCTTTCAACACTCGTGATTTTGTTGAAGCATTGTTTGAATAATCTGATAATTCAATGGGGTAAAAGGGAATATGGATAAGGTATTATTTGTTGTCGATATGCAGGAGATTTATGTCGGCAGAGGAAGAAACAAAGATAAATACAGCTATGACTGTGATAATCTCAGCGAGAAGATAAATCAAAGACTTGCTGAATACAAACCCGAGGAGATATTCTATTTCAAGAGTATCGGCAAGGGCCTCGGAGGGCTTTTCGGAGCCATGCCAAAGGAGGGCACTCATGAGGCTAAGTTTGCCGAGAAACTGAAGATCATCGGCACGAATATTTACGAGCGGAGCAAGCCCGATGTAATGACCATCGACAAGGTGGTGGATTTCCTCGGTTCGAGAAACATCAACGAAATGGAGATCATAGGCGTTGACGCTAACTGCTCTATCACACTTACGACTGTTACGGCTACCAATGAATACAACATCAATGTGACCTACAACACGAACTGCATTGTGTTCCCCACACCGGAAAAGTCAGCAAAGCTGAGAGAGAAGTTCAAGCGCAACAGAGTAACTCTGCTCTGACAGGTGACGGATATGAAGCTTATAATCGCAAGCAACAACAAGGGTAAGATCAGAGAATACAAACAGATACTGGAGCCTATGGGCTTTGAAGTGCTGTCTCAGAGCGAGGCGGGCATAGATCTTGAAGCCGAGGAGACAGGCACGACCTTCGCAGAGAACTCTGCTATCAAAGCGAGGGCTATCTACGGTATGACAAAATGTGCCGTTCTTGCTGATGACAGCGGACTGTCGGTAGACGCTCTCGGCGGTGAACCTGGGGTATATTCCGCACGTTATGAGGGCATCGAGAGCTCCGAGGGCAGGTCTCTGCGGATACTTGAAAAGCTCAAAGACGTTCCCGAGGAACAGCGCGGAGCCAGCTTTATTTGCTGTATCCACATGATACTGTCCGACGGGCGGGAGATCACCGTAGAAGGCCGCTGCACCGGCAGGATCGGATATGAACAGCTGGGCACCAACGGCTTCGGCTACGATCCCATATTCATGTACGGGGACAGGAGCTTTGCCGAGATACCGTCGGAGGAAAAGAACCGCGTATCCCACCGCGCGGCTGCCCTTGAAAAGCTTATTGAAAATCTAAAGGAGCTGGATATATATGATAACACCAAAGCAGAGGGCTGAGCTCAAAGCCCTTGCCAATTCCCTTGAACCGGCTTTCCAGGTCGGCAAGGGCGGAGTAAACGACGCACAGGTGGCTCAGATCGACGATTATCTCAGAGTGCATGAGCTCATCAAGATAAAGGTGCTTGACAATTCGCTTTACAGCGCCGGTGAAGCCGCCGCCGAGATCGCGGAGAAGATCTCCGCAGAGGTGGTACAGGTCATCGGTTCAAAAGCGATACTGTACAAGAGAAATCCCAAAGAGCCTGTAATAAAGCTCAAAAACAAATGAGCGGGGCGATAGGACTGTTCGGCGGCACCTTTGACCCGGTGCATCTGGGTCACAGGCATATACTTGAAGCCGCTATTTCATCTGTCGGACTTGATAAGGTCTACGTCATGCCCGCAAAGATCCCGCCTCACAAGGCTGCAAGCGGTCTGACCACGGAGAATGACCGGTTCGAGATGTGCTGTCTTGCCTTTGAGGACATCCCTAAGGTAGAGGTCTCGGATCACGAGCTGCGGCAGGAGGGCAAGAGCTATTCCTACTATACCGTCAAGTACTTAAAGGAGCTGTTCCCCGACAGCACGCTGTATTTCATCATGGGCAGCGACCAGCTGCTGAGCTTCAACGAGTGGTACCGTTATGAGGATATAATTTCAATGGCGAATATCATCGCCATATCCCGGGAGGATGACCTTGACGGAGCCAGGCTGGCAGAGTTGTCAGCGAGCCTTACCAGCGAGGAAGATAAAATAACCGTCCTTAACGTGAAGCCCTTCCCGGTGTCCTCGACGCTTATCAGGGACATGATCAAAAACGGCTTGGACTGTTCTTGCTATCTCGACAAAAAAGTGTTAGACTATATAAAGAGCAATGAGCTCTACTCAGGCAAGAAGAAGTTTCAGGATTACAAGAACTTCATCAAGTCTCACCTTTCCAAGAAAAGGGCGCAGCACTCTTTCAACGTTGCCGAAGCTGCTGTAAAGCTTGCAAGGCAGTACGGCGCCGACGAGGACAAGGCTTATCTTGCGGGACTTTTGCACGACGTCTGCAAAGAGCTTCCTCCCGCTGAGCAGCTGGAGTATGTGAACCGCTCCGACCTCGATGTGAGCGAGGTGGAGAAGGGAACTGTGGCTCTGTATCACGCGATAGCCGGGTCTGTGTTCGTTAAGGAGCATTTCGGCATCCAAAACGAGGAGATCATCCGGGCGATACGGTATCACACCGTTGCCTGCGGGAATATGGACAAGCTTTCCCAGATCATCTATCTTGCCGATCTCATCTCCGAGGACAGAGACTACAAGGACGTCAAGAAAATGCGTAAATACGCGGAGCAGGGGCTCGAAAAGGCGATGCTCGAGGCGCTTAAGTTCTCGATAGCCGATTCGGTGGGCAAAGAGAATACTATACCCCTTTGCACCCTTGAAAGCTATAATTATTTTGTAAGATCAAAAAAGAGTTAGGAGGATCATTATGGCTCAGCTTGAAGAAAAGAAAATACTTGAAGTGATAATCAAGGCGCTGGACTCCAAAAGAGCGGAGAAGATACAGCTTATCGGCATCAAAGACCTGACGATCATCGCCGATTACTTCGTTATCGCCAGCGGCACATCCAACACGCAGACCAAGGCCCTTGCCGACGAGGTAGAGTTCCGCCTGAAACAGGAGGGCGTTGAACCTGTCAGGACAGAGGGCTATCAGGGCGCAAATTGGATAGTGCTGGACTACGGCAATATAATGGTCCATGTATTCTATGAGGAAACGAGAGATTATTACAAGCTCGAAAGACTCTGGCAGGACGGCGAGCAGATAGACATATCCGAGTATATCGTCAAGGAATGACCGGAGGCAGTAACTATGGGACATTCGGTCAACGGCAGGAACCTCTGCGGACTTATCGCCGTTTATATGGTGATAAAGGGGATACTAAATCTTATCCTCGGGTTTGGCTTTATGAATATCCTGATGCTCGCTATTTCTGTCGGGCTCGGATTTTCACTTATAATCTCGCTCAGATATATGAATTATGTGACGGCAGTGTTCCTTGCGGTAAACGTCGTCATCAACCTCAAGGACAATATCTCCAATATCGGATTCAATGTGCATCTGGTCTATCTTGTTGAAGCGGTCATAGATGTGGTCTGCGCATTCAAGCTCGTTGCGGACGCCGATATCAGAGAACATTTTAACCACAGCTGACAGAAATTATTAATTGCAAAGGAATGATAAAAATGAAGTACGATCACAGTACGGTGGAAAAGAAATGGCAGAAATACTGGGAGGAACATGAGACCTTCAAAACTGATGTCTGGGATTTTTCCAAACCTAAGTTCTATGCTCTCGATATGTTCCCCTATCCCTCCGGCGTAGGCCTTCACGCAGGTCATCCTGAGGGTTATACCGCCACGGATATCGTTTCGAGAATGAAGCGTATGCAGGGCTATAACGTTCTGCATCCCATGGGCTATGACTCCTTCGGCCTTCCCGCTGAGCAGTATGCCGTTACCACAGGCAATCATCCCAACGGCTTCACTCAGAAGAACATTGAGACCTTCTCTAAGCAGCTCAAAGAGCTGGGCTTTGACTATGACTGGTCCAAGATGATCGCCACCTCTGACCCTGAGTTCTACAAGTGGACTCAGTGGATCTTCAAGCAGCTCTATCTCGACGGCTATGCCAAGTATATAGATATGCCTGTAAACTGGTGCGAGGAACTGGGCACCGTGCTTTCCAACGATGAGGTCATCGACGGCAAGTCCGAGCGCGGCGGTTATCCTGTTGTCAGAAAGAACATGAAACAGTGGGTCATCAATCAGCCCGCTTTCGCAGAAGAACTCCTTGAAGGCCTCGACGAGATCGACTGGCCTGAGTCCACCAAGCAGATGCAGCGCAACTGGATCGGCAAGTCCACCGGCGTTGAGGTAGAATTTGACATCGTGGGCGGAGGCAAGTTCTCCATCTTCACCACCTGTATCGAGACTATCTACGGTATCACCTTCATGGTACTTGCTCCCGACGGTGAGATCGTCGAGAGACTTCTTGACAGAGTACAAAACCGCGAAGAAGTACAGGCTTACATCGACGAGACCAAGAAAAAGAACGACATGGACCGTACCGAGCTCAACAAGACCAAGTCCGGCTGTGAGCTTAAGGGCGTTACCTGCATAAACCCTGTAAACGGCAGGGAAGTCAGGATGTTCATTGGCGATTTTGTACTTGCAAGCTATGGCACCGGCGCTGTTATGGCAGTACCGAGCCACGACCAGAGAGACTTCGAGTATGCTGTTGCTCACAACATTGATATGCTCCAGATCATCGACGGCAAGGACGAGCATATCGACGTATCCGAAGCTGCTATGGAGAAGGGCGAGTATCTCGGCAAGGGCTACAAGCTCATCAACTCCGAGGAATTCACCGGTTTGACCGTTGAGGAGGCCAAGGAGGCCATTACTGTCAAGCTGGAGAAAATGGGCAGAGCCAAGAGAACTGTGAACTATCACTTCCGTGAGTGGATATTTGCACGTCAGCGTTACTGGGGCGAGCCTGTTCCCGTAGTTCACGGCGAGGACGGCGAGATCCATGTGCTTGATGACAGCGAGCTGCCGCTTATCCTTCCCGAGCTTGACGACTATAAGGGCAAGAACGGCAAGGCTCCCCTCGAAAACGCAGTAGAGTGGAAGAAATATGACCATAACGGTATCAAGGGCACAAGAGAGACCTCCACCATGCCCGGCAGCGCCGGCTCCAGCTGGTATTTCTTCAGATACATCGACCCCCACAACGATAAGGAATTCGCCAATCAGGAGCTCCTCAAGCACTGGATGCCTGTGGATCTCTATATCGGCGGCCCCGAGCATACGGTAGGTCATCTGATCTATTCCCGCATCTGGAACAGATACCTCTACAACAAGGGTCTTGCTCCCACCAAGGAGCCCTTCAAGAAGCTCGTTCACCAGGGCATGATCCTGGGCGAGAACGGCATCAAGATGGGCAAGCGTTTCCCTGAGTTCGTTGTAAACCCCTCAGATATCGTAGCCAAGTACGGCGCCGATACCCTGAGACTTTACGAGATGTTCATGGGACCTCTCGAAGTCAGCAAGCCCTGGAGCCAGGCCGGCGTTGAGGGTGCAAGAAAGTTCCTCAACAGAGTATGGAACTTCTTCACCGAGCCCGCCAACCTCACCGATTCCGAAAACGGCGCTCTTGCTAAGGTCTACAACCAGACTGTAAAGAAAGTCACCGAGGACTTTGAACAGCTGGGCTTCAACACCGCTATCGCTCAGATGATGATATTCGTAAACGCCGTATACAAGAACGAGAGCTGTCCCAAGGCTTATGCAGAGGGCTTCATCAAGATGCTTTCCTGTGTAGCTCCCCATATCTGCGAGGAGATCTGGAACGTTCTCGGACATGAGGATACTATCGCTTATGAAAGCTGGCCCACCTATGACGAGGCTCAGCTCGTTGAGGATACTATCGAGATCGTCGTTCAGATCAACGGCAAGGTCAAGGCGAAGCTCAACGTTCCTGTTGACATCGAGCAGGCCGACGCCGTAGCCCTTGCAAAGCAGGATGAGGCCGTAGCAAAGGCTATCGAGGGCAAGAACATCGTCAAGGAGATCTACGTCAAGGGAAGACTTGTGAATATCGTTGCAAAGTAATTCTGCAATTTGTCAACATTTTCAGCTTCCTTAAAAATTATTTAAAGATTTTTCCGGAAATCACTTGACAATTTATGTTTGTTATAGTATAATGTTATCTGTAATCATATTGGCTTTAAGTCAGCTTGGCTTAATGACAGAGAGTCCTTATAGGGCACAGGAACGCTGAACGTTCGCAGTTTGCAGCGGCAGACTACCTTCACTATTCACCTGATGCTGAGCTGAGCCGATTGATTGCCTCTGTCAACGGTGGCAAAGGGAGGGAATGATTTTGGCAGAAATCCGTGTCGGCAAGAACGAAACTCTGGATACAGCTCTTAAAAGATTTAAGAGGTCGTGCGCAAAGGACGGCGTTATTGCGGAGGTTCGTAAGAGAGAGCACTATGAAAAGCCTTCGGTAAAGCGCAAGAAGAAGTCCGAAGCTGCTCGTAAGCGTAAATATTGATCTGATAACTAAAGGCGGGCATTTTGTGTCCGCCTTTTCTTTTAAGGAGAGACTATGTTATTCAAGCCTACATATGTTCTGGACAAGGTGGGAGATATCACGCCGGAGTTTCTCAGGCGCAGGCACATCAAGGGACTCATTCTTGATCTGGACAACACACTGACCACTCACAATAACCCTATACCGCCGCAGTCGAGCCTTGACTGGCTGGACACCATGAAGAAGGCCGGTATCAAGCTTATGATAGTTTCAAATAATCACCCGCCGCGGGTCACGCCCTTTGCCGAGCAGCTCGGACTTGATTTTGAGGCGGAGGGCAAGAAACCCCTTACCTTTGGCTACTCAAGGGCAATTAAGCGAATGGGTCTTGAAAACCGCTATGTGGCAGCGGTGGGGGATCAGATCTTCACCGACGTGCTGGGGTCGAATCTGAAAGGTATACGCTCGATCTTTGTGTTCCCGATCGAGCCGGAGACCAGCCTGCCCTTTCGTTTCAAGCGTGCCTGTGAGAAGCCCTTTCTTCCCAAGTTTCCGGGAGGTGCAAAGTGAGAGCGCGATTCGGCCCGGCAGGGAACTCTGACAGCTTTTCTGCGGCATACAAGTCCACCGTGGATGCGCCGAAATATCTTGCTGAGATCGGCCTCGACCATTATGAGTACCAGTGCGGCAGGGGAGTGCGCGTAAGCGACGGGCTGGCAGCAAAGCTCCGCTCCGAGGCTGAGAAGTACGGCATGACCCTTTCTGTACACGCGCCCTATTTCATTTCGCTTTCCGGTGTTGAAGCCGAAAAGCGCGACAAAAGCATAGACTATATCATACAGTCCTGCGATGCCGCCGACAGGCTTGGCGCAGACAGGATCGTGATACACAGCGGCTCCTGTGCCAAGCTCAGCCGCGAACAGGCTCTGGAGCTTGCCGGGGATACGCTGCTCAGAGCGCGAA